>JAPPJO010000117.1 GCA_028820325.1 Gammaproteobacteria bacterium
GCCCGGAATCCGCGCTTCGGCACGAGACGTGGATGAGTGACCCGCGAACGCAGGCCGACAAGACGGCCGGCACAGTCGAATTCATAGTAGGAGAGAGGCATGATCCGAAGAACCAAACGACTCGTCCGCTCGACCGGAGCAAGCCTCGCGCTGGTGGTCGCACTGGCACTGGGAGCCGGACCGATGGTGGCCGCACAGGAGAGAGGATTCGCAGGGTGCCTGGTCGAAGCCGCGAGGGACTTCGTCGAATGCATGGAGGGGGCAGACGGCTTCTGGGACCGTGTCGGCTGCAGGGCCGTAGCGATTCTGGACGGGTTGGGTTGCGTCAGCGACGCAATAACTAACGCCTTCTGATCGAGCCTGTCGTGTTTCCGACCAGCGCGGGCCGGCGCGACTGCTCCCAGGCTCGGGAGAAACTCCCGGGCCTGGGGCGACTCGTGCTCTTCGGCCGCCGAAATGCCGTCCCGCCAACTCGTACTCCGGCATATGCTTCCATCTGACACCATGTGTTCCCACCCAGCCATGGCGTAGCCCTGCGGCGGGCAGCACTCTGGAAGGCGTGCCGGAACCGGCGTGCTGGCCGCCTGCATCCCGCGGCGTTTGCTGGCTGCGGCATCGCTCGGGAGAGAATGGCAAGAGCCTGAATTATTCACCAATAACAAGAAAGGATGTTCATGATTCCCAAGGCAGGAGGATCTGTAGCCGGATCGGCCGGATGGGTGGTCGGAATCGCCTTCGCGGCAGCCGCATCCGTTCTGTTCCTGAGCGTCGTACAGACATTACGGGACCGTCGCCCCATGGATGCACGGGGGGCTGCCAACGCTGACCGAGTAGAGGTCTACCAGGAGCGAAGACCCCTGGAGGTGCCTCTGGACGTGCCCCTCCTGGAGAATGTACTCTCCGCCACCGACGCGGTCTTTCACGATGGAGACTGGTTCGTCCTTGACGCGCGGGCCGCCCGGGTTCACCGCCTCGACTCCGCCGGGGCGTTATTGGGCAGTTTCGGCCGAAGAGGCCGCGGGCCGGGTGAATTCGGAGCACTCCCGGCTGCGATCGCGGCGCATGGCGATTCGATCGTGGTGACGGAGCGGACAAATAATCAGGTGAACTTGTATTCGCCCGAAGGCGCTGTGCTGGCCACCCGACTGGTTCGCCTCGACGCATGCCTTCTGCCCGAAATCCACGATCTCGCTTCCACGCCGCTCGGCCTTTTGCTGCTCGTCAGATGCAGAAGCGACGGAATAAGGACGGAGACACGCGTGGTCCTGGAGGCCGGGGACGGGTTCAACCGGACGGTGGCTGCGCGCCTTCCCCAGTCTGACGCGCCGGTCGTGCTCGACGCTCTCACTCCGCCGATCCTGAGCTTGCATCCCGAGGGATTCGTGTTCGGTAGCGCGCAAGACACATGCCTCGGCGTCTATCGGCTCGATGGAGAGGCGATCGAGTCCGTCTGCCATGACTGGCTCGCAGTGGTAGCGACACCAAGGGAATTGATCAGACAGATGCGTTCCACACTGTCCGCTCGGACAGACATGCGGTGGACGCTGCCTGAGCAGTTCTATCCCATTGCAGAAGTCTTTGTGACCCGCAACGGCATATGGATCTACCGCGTCCTGGCTTCCGATCAGCCCGAGAGTTATGAACTGATCGCACCTGGCCGACAAGACTCGATCAGGCTTCTCGTTCCCCGTGCGAGATACGCCTTTGTACATGAGGGGACGGCCTTGCTGGGCTGGGACGATCTCGAAGGCGTTCGGCTCACCACCTACGCGCTGGAGGGTCGCTGACATGGGTGCTACACAGGCGGATATCGTTGTCGACGGGGCGAGCGTATCCTACCGCAGATTCTCCCGACGTCGTCGGGTGCTGTCGAAGATCGACTTTGTCGCACGATCAGGTGAGATCACTGCGATCGTCGGCCCTAACGGAGCAGGGAAGACAACGTTGTTCCGTGTCCTGCTCGGGTTCTTGCCGGTCGACGCGGGGAAGTGCCTCATCGGTGGTTTGCCGCCCATGGAGTACCGGCAGCGGAAGGGAATCGCCTATCAGCCCGAGACGATTGACTTTCCGGGACTGTGGAACGCCCGGGATGTGCTCGGGCGCGGCGTCGACCTCAGCGGGATCTCGCCGGATGACCGGCATGGCGCGTTCCGGAAAGCCATCTCGCGAACCCGATTTGACGACGCCACCCTCTTGCGCCCCGCCCGACGGTACTCGAAAGGCATGAAGCGACGGCTGTCTTTGGCCTACGCCCTGATCGGTGAACCCACGGTCGTATTGCTCGATGAGCCTTTTGCGGGGCTCGACCCACCCGCACGCCACGCCCTTAGAGCAGAAATCATTGGCGCGCGGAATCGGGGAGCCACTGTGGTGCTGGCCAGCCACGAACTGGGGGAAGTGGAACGATTGGCGAACCGCGCCTTCGTTCTTGAAGATGGGACCATCCGTCCAGGCCCCGTCCTCAGCCCTGGCGACGCTCCCGCCGACACGATACTGGAAGCTGAGTTTACGGGAACTGGAGAATGATTATGTATATGCCCTTGAGCAGACGAGTCATCCTATTGGTTCGGTCGCGTGTCAAAGCTCTCACACTGATGGTCCTCGCCATCGGAATCATCCAGTGGCCCAATCTCATCGGCGGTGAGCCCAGCCTGCTCGCGGTAGGTCTCGGTGACATATTCGCAATCTTGTGTCTCGCTCTTCCGCTGGTCTTCGCGTCCGGTATTGTGTCAGGTGACTTCCGACGCGGTATGGCACGACTTTGGCTGCAGAAGCCAATCGGACCGGTGCACTTCTATCTGTCGAGGTTCCTGGAAGGGCTGCTGGTCTCGCTGGTGTTTGCGCTTCTCGCGCTTGGTGCAACGCGCCTGGGGATCGCGGCGCTGGGTCAACCCGACGAGATCAGTCGGCTGCTCGGCTACCTTCCATATGTGCTCATCTTCGCTTGCGTTGTGTTTGGCTTCTCGTCCTGGATATCGAGAGGATCGACGCTGGTTGCGATCGGTTTCGTGGCGGCGGGAGCCCTGGCCCGTGAAACGGGCTCGACCCACCTGCTTGGACGGCCTTGGAACTGGCTGGTCGAAGCACTACTCGTTCCGATTCCCGCCATTAGAGAATTCCGTGATTTCCTTGTCGGCGGATCCGATGCCATCTGGATCCCATCTGCACAAATCCTTGCATACAGCATCGGTTGGACGGCCTTGGGTGCGCTCGGCGTCTGGTACACGGTCAACAAAGGCCGGCTGCCCCACGCGGAGCAGTCCTGAGCATGCTGGATGCCGCAAAGGTGGCCCTCGCCGCAGTAGGGGAACCCGCACAGGCCGTCCGTCCCTCGACGAGCACGGTGATGGTACCTGCCGACCCACCGATGTCTCGCGAACATCAAGACCCTCGACGTTGATCGCCAGCGGCTGGTTGGCGCGCATCTCCGGGCTGCTGGAACCGGCTCCCAGGGCGCCGGTCTCGGATATGACGACCGTGTTGTCGACGATGGTCCCGGCCGCCGGGTCGCGTAGGTCTGCTCGGTCATCCCGAGGCTGTTGAGGGTCCACACGAGCTAGTTCCGGTTCATATAGCCGAACAGGAAGTTGGAGGAGCCGTCCTATTCCTCGTCGCAGGTTCGGCACCACCGGCTTTTCCGGAGCAGCGTCCAGACGAGCCGGACGGCTGCGGCGATCAGCAGCAGCTTGAACCCGAAGGCGAAGGCCGCAGCCTTCAGAAGCAGGACCGCAGTGATTCCCCCGCAGGCAGCTGAGAAAACGTCTTCCTTTCCCTCTCTGTTCGTCCAGTTCCGTGTCCGCGGGCTTGCGTCCGTCCCTCGCCGACGTCTCCGGCCCTGGCAGGGTCGGGTCGGCAACGCCTCTATCCGGTCTCGACGCCGCTGCGATGCGTCGGCACCGGCCCGATTCAGGGACACCGGCACATCCCGCCATTGACTCGCCCGGGGTCCGCGCTTCGGTACGAGACGTGGATGAGTGACCCGCGAACAGGCACCGATTCGCGGATGAGGGACTCCGATCTCACTCGCAAACAGCGCGACAAGGAGCCGCGCTGGCCGCGACCTCAACGAGCACACCATGTCGATACAACCCAACCTCGAACTCGACCGTGACACAGCTCTCGAGATGCCACCTGCGGTGAGATCCCGCCCACTCGCGCGAATCGGCTGGTCCGCTCACGCAGGCCGACAAGACGGCCCGCACAGTCAAATCCATACGAGGAGAGAGCCATGATCGCCAAAACCAAACGATTTGTCCGCTTGACCGGGGCAAGCCTCGCTCTGATGGTCGCACTGGCGCTGGGCACCGGACCGGTGCTGGCCGCGCAGGGGGAAGTACTCCCAGGGTGCCTGGGCGAAGCCGTAGAGGACTACGGCGAATGCCTCAGGCAGGCGAAGGGCTTCTGGGACCGTGTCACTTGCTCCTTCGTAGCGTTCCTGGACGCGGTGGATTGCGTCTTTTGACCACTGATCTCCTTCTGATCGTGCCGGTCGTGCTTCCGACCAGCGCGGACAACTGTATCGATCTGGCCCGAGCAAAGATGCGACGGCCTCCATTTAGTCATCCACCTCAAACCCACAGGAGAATAACATGATGCGCGCAAGAAACCCCCTAGTGCGAACCACCGGACTCGGTCTCGCGCTCGCAACGGCTCTGGCTCTTGGAGCTGGACCACTGCTGGCGGAGTGTTACACCATGTACGGCAGTCCGCGGGAATGTACACCCAGCGAGCAATTCGACCGGTGTCTTGCCAACGCTGACGACGCTATGGCTCAGTGCGGGGGCCGCACGTTCTTCAGTCGCGCCGGGTGCGGGATGAAGTGGGGCATCGACAGGGTGTCTTGTGGCGTCGACTTGGTAAGCAGCTTCTTGCTATAGGTCTTCGCCACTAGCCGGCAAATCAACGGACTTCGTCCTGGCGCGGCTGCTCCCAGGCCCGGGAGAGACTCCCGGGCCTGGGCCACTCGTGCTTTGGCTGCAGAAGCCAATCGGGTTTGGTCGTGGACCAACTCAGCTCGTCGCGGGCCGCACGAACACGGTCAGCTCAACGTCTGCGAACAGCCCGCCGTCGTCGGCCCGGCCGCGAAGGAGGTATGTGCCCGGCTGGTCGAAGGTCACGTTCACGGTCCAACGGCCGTCTTCCGGTGGGTCGGGTGGGAACCACAGCGGGGCCCAAGGGGAGTTGGCACCCGTGCGGGTGTCCTCCCACACCTTCACCTGGGGAGGGTCGAACGAGACGGCGCCCTCGCCGCGGTAGAGGAACCACGACATGAAGAGGCCGTTCACCTTCTGGACGGTGACGCGGGAGGGAGGCGCGAGTTGCCGGCGGCTGAAGGTCGGGGGGGCGTTCCAGATCGAGTCGGCACGTGCTGAGTCTTCCGCGGTCTCGGGGGGTGGGGGCGCCTGGCGGCGTCGGGGGCGCAACAGGCCGTCATCTTCGACGAGCACGGTGATGGTGACCGGCCGTCCCACCGACGTCTCGCGAACATCCGGCCCCTCGAGCGCGATGGTCGGGGGCTGGTTGGCGCGCATCTCCGGACTGCTGGAGCCGGCCCCCAGGGCGCCGGTCTCGGACATGACGACCGTGTTGTCCACGATGTAGTCCGGCCGCAGGGTCGCGTAGGCGCGCTCGGTGACCCCGTTGCTGGTCAGGGTCCACACGAGTTCCCGGTCGCCCCAGTCGGACGGGACGCGGACCTTGAACACGAAGCGGTTGCGGCGGGGGAGGAAGTGGGTCGGCTGGCCGCGGTCGGGCGGGCCGGGCGAGAACGCGTTGTCCTCCCCCATCGGCACATCGATTTCCTCGAGCCAGTTCCGGTTCATGTAGCCGAACAGGAAGTTGAACGAGCCGTCCTCGTTTCTCTCCCAGCCCTCGAACGCCGGAGCCACGTTCTGCCCGTGGGAATAGGTCTGCGCAGCGGAGTCGGAGGCCCACGCGGCGGCGACGAGCACAAGCACCGCGACGCCACACCTTAGCCTGACTACGGCGCGGAGCGCGGCGACGCTACGGCTCACCCTGGATGCGGCTCGGAGCCCGGTCCCGATGCCACGCATCGCTCGAACGTTCCCAAATGTCGCCGACCACGTCGGGATGGTGGCGCGAAGCCCGGCCCCGCTGCCGCCCGTCACGCGACCCCGGCGGGCACTCATGCCCACCTTCACGGCGCTATCGATTGCGGGAGCCCGGGGGCGGATTGCCTGTTGACCCGGCTCGCTCGCCGTTCGCAGCCGCCGCATCCGCATCTGCGTAGTACCGCGGATTCCCGTTCTCCGGAACGACCATGCACAGCGGGCAGCCGATCACGTGGTCGTTGGGACCCAGCTCCAGCCGCTCCCTGCGCCTCGCCATCTCCTCCACGAACTGCTCGTCGGTGAGTTGCACCCGCATCCCGAGATCGATGAACATGTTCGCCACCGACCGGTTGCCCGAGCCCTGCCAGTTGCGGGTGTCGGGCACGTTCCGGTTTTCCTCGGAGGTGTCCATGTAGCCGACGATGTGGAGAATCGTCCCTCTGGGCAGGAGCGGCTGGTGATCCTGGGCGTAGGTGTAGCCGCGCACCCAGTTGTGGTCGTAGCCGACGCAGTTGATGGTCTCGACGTTGAAGCCCCAGATCGCCTCCAGGCACATGCGCATTCCGGGGGCGTGCAGGTGGGGCTCGAAGGTGACGATCTTGGTGTGCTGGTTCAGGACGCGGTACGCGTGCAGCTCCTGTCCCGACTCTCCGGCGCGGATGTCGATGTCGCTTCCGTTGCCCAGTCCGAAGCTGGCCCGCCGGTACCTGGGCTCGTAATCCGGAGGATGGAAGCGGAAGCCGATCTCCAGGTGGGCGCGCGTATCAAGGCCGTTGGAGTGAAGATGCACCGAGTTGGACACGACCGACGACCCGGCGCGAAGCAGCCGGCCGGCGTCCTCGTCGAAGATGTCCGGTTCGCGCCCGACTTCGTGCACCGGCCAGCCGACATCGGTGGAAGCCCGCTCGGAGCCGACCCCCGATTCCCTGCCCTCGAGCACGCGCGTGCTCCAGATCATGTGGTGCACCACGAACCGTCCTCCGACCGTGTGGCGCCCCTCGTGTTCGGTGCTGGTCCGCGTCGACGGCACGTCGTTGACCTCGCGGATCTCGACGGATTTCACGTACCGGTCCTCGGTGAGGCCGGTCGGGACGCTCTCGATCTCGCCCCACCAGTCGGGCGAGTCGCCCCCCACGAGCACTTCGGGCAGGCGGACGATGAGGTCGGGTTCGCCTGCCGTCCATACGATGTCGTCGTCGAATTCCAGGGGTGGAGGCATGTCCGCCGGATCCCCTTCGGGCGCGCCCGCGCGATGCCACGCGTCGATCGCGGCGATCTCCCAATCGTCGAGCGACATGTCGTCCTTGAAGTGCTGGATGCCGATGTCCTTCTCGACGTACCACGGAGGCATGGCGCCCGCCCGATCGCGGATTCCGGTGCGCTCGGCGATTCGGCGCGCGTAGCGGCGCGCATCGCGGTAGGTGACGAGCGACATGGGGGCGACGCCGTTGTCCCGGTGGCAGCGGACGCAGGCGCGCTGCAGGATGGGCGCGATGTCCCGGCTGAAGGTCACGTCCTCCACCAAGGGTCCGCTCGATGGCGATGCCGTGCCCTGAGCCGCGAGCGCCGATACCGCGAAGAGCGCCACGACGGTGCCGGACGCCGCGCCGGTCAGAGCCGCACCGATTGCCGCGATCGCCCGTCCGCCCGCCACGTGCCTTCGGCCAGCATGTCCGGTGCGCCGAGCCGACCACCGCCGCCACCGTCCCATGCCGGCATCGCAACTCCGACCCGGGACCCTCGTTCCAATCGTCATGATCGCTCCTCTCTCACCGTTCGACGGTCGCGCCGACCAACTGCGCGATCGCCGCGAGCGTGGTCTGGGCGGCGTTCAGGCCGAGGCGGAAGTCGTCGTCCGTGTAGGTGGTCCACACGTCGGTGGGCTGGTGCCAGTTCGGGTTCCAGCCGGCACCGACCTGCGCCCCCCTCTCGTTCTCGCGCAGGCTGATCGCGGGAGTGAGGTGCATGAAGGGCGTCGAGTCGGTGTTGGTCATGTGCGGACCGACGGTGGCGGGATAATCGGTCGCGTACTGCTCGTTGGCGGCCTTGAAGAAGAACGCCAGCTCCATGGCTTCGGTCGCCAGCTCGGCGTTGGATTGGAATTCGATGTTGACGTCGGCCTCGGGGCGCTGATCCCGGCTTACCCGTCCGGCGCGGTCGGGCGCGCCGTGGTCCCAGAGCATCATGTCGTGCTGAATCATCCCAAGCCAACGCGGCTCGGGATAACTGCCGGACCCGGGCGGATCCTCCACGCCCTGCAGCGCCTCGCGCTGCTCCACGTATGCGCGCGCGCCGTTCAGGCCCGTCTCCTCGTTGTTCCAGAGCACGAAGCGGATCGAGCGCTCGGTCTGGACGTCCGGGGAGCTGAAGACGCGCGCGAGTTCCATCACCAGCGCGGTCCCGGAACCGTCGTCGTCCACGGCCTCGTTGACACCGTGCCCGTCCATGTGCGCTCCGAGGATGTACATCTCGTCGGGACGTGTCGCGCCGACCTTGGTGCAGTAGACCTGCGACCGGTCCCCGTCCACCGGCTCCTCGCGGTTCAGCTCGCGGATGCGCTCGTCGGGCTGGGCCATCGGGTCGCGGTTCACGCCCGTGCGGGCCCGGTAGCCGAAGATGACGCTGCCTCCGGGACCGGGGCCGCGTCGGCCGACATCGCCTCCGGTCGGGGTGCCGGTATTCTCGTTGGGCGGCGGTGGTGGCGGCCGCGGCAAGGGGTCGGCGAAGGAACGTCGCGGCTGTGCGCCCGCGGGCGGATACTGGTAGTGGACGCGTTCGGTGGTGGTGCAGCCGAAGTCCTGAAGCGTGGCCTCGATCCAGTCCACGGCGTCGCGGTTGCGCTGCGTGCCCTGGCGGCGGTCGCCGAACTGGGTAAGGCCCTTGAGCGTGGTCTTGTACTCGTCGAGGGTGAGACGCGAGACGAGTTCGCGGACGGGATCGTCCGCGTCCTGTCCACCCGGCTGTTGCGCTTCGACCGGAGCGGAGCCCGCGCCGGCTAGAAACGCAGCGAACAACCAGAGGACCGGAACGGCGACTGCTGGAATACCCCTACCCATCGAGACCTCCGCGGGCTGACTGGACGACTTCACGCCGACCGGCGCTGAACTGGCAGACCTGGCAGCGGATACGGTAGATCCGCGCCGTAGCCATTGCAACACCGGGTGTTGTCCAACGAGGCATGAGCCCGGGCAGGCGCCAGGGCAGTGCCGGGCGCCGACCGCCAGGCTATGACCGCACCGTGGCCCGCCTATGGCGGAGTGTCAGGCGCCATGCGCGCGCCCGGGTTGCGACCGGATCACCTCTTCCACGCCGCTCGCGGAAATCCGCTTCCGGGAGTTGCAGATGGCGGCCGCCTCGAGCACGTGCGCCAGCTCCCGCACGTTCCCGGGCCAGGCATACTCCACCAGGATCTCCTCGACGCGAACCGGCAGCGTCTTCGTGCGCACGCCGTACTTCTCGATCAGCCGTTGAAGAAGCATGTGCGCCAACACGGGGATGTCCCCGGGCCGCTCCCGGAGGGGCGCGAGAGCGATTCGGAGCACGGCGATGCGGTGGAACAGATCGGCTCGGAAGCTACCGGCCGGCACCGCCTCCGACAGATCGCGCGAGGTCGCGCAGACGACCCGCACGTCCAGGGAGCGAAGCCGTTCATCTCCTACCCGGCGCACTTCGCGGTCTTCAAGCACGGTCAGCAGCTTCGCCTGCTGGGGCGAGGGAAGTTCCCCGATCTCGTCCAGAAAGAGGGTGCCGCCATCCGCAATCTCGAAGAGCCCGCGCCTGCTCTCCACGGCTCCCGTAAACGCGCCCCGGCGATGACCGAAGAATTCGCTCTCGAACAGACCCTCCGGGATTCCGGCGCAATTGACGGGAACCAGCGGCGCCCCCCGGCGCGCGCTGTGCCCGTGGATGAGCCGGGCGGCAAGGCTCTTGCCGGTGCCGGTCTCTCCCGTGATGAGCACGGGAGCCTCCACGCCCGCCGCGCGCGCGATCAGATGTCGGACGCGTTCGATCTGCGCACTCTCCCCGAGCAGTTCCCGCTTGATGCTTTGCGCGATACCGAGCATCGTCCCCCAAGGCGCGCCGTCCGGTGCACTTCGCTGTTGTGCCGCCATAAAGCTCGCCCATCGGAGCGGGCGTTGGGATGGCAGCCGGGGATGACCGGCGGGCTTTTGCGCGGACGGGGTCAGTACGGGGACCGACTCGGGACGTGCCGGGCCGACCGACTCAGGACGTGCGGGACGGACCGACTCAGGACGTGCGGGGCCGACTGACTCGGGACATGTGGCCGAACTACTTGTACCGATAGGTGATGCGTCCCTTCGAAAGGTCGTAGGGAGACATCTCGCACTTCACCCGGTCGCCTTCCAGCACGCGGATGTAGTGCTGGCGCATCTTGCCGGAGAGATAGGCGTGGATCTGGTGTCCGTTCTCGAGACGGACACGGAAGGTCGCGTTGGGGAGAACTTCGATTACGGTTCCTTCGATTTCGATTGCCTGTTTTGCCAAGAGCGGGCCTCTTATCGTGACAAAGGGGAGGGCGCTGGAGCCGAGCCCCGTGACGCGACGCCTGCCGCGCAGGGGAGTTGGGCCGCCATGAATTTCACACCCGGGGAGGAGCGTCTCCTCAAGGAGCGCCTGGACGGCGGCGAGCCGCTTCTTTGCCCCAGGTGCCGATCAGCGATGGTTCGGCGCGATGTGCGTCCACGCTCCGATGTCTCGTACGTGCGCGACCGCGTCTGGTTGATGTGCGAGCGATGCCGGCGCACCGCGGTGCTCGAGCGGAAATAACGGCTCCGCGCCCGTGCCTCGCCTCCGGCCTCGACCCCGAAGGCGCTCCGGTTCCGATCTCGAGCGGGCAACAGCGACAACGCTACAGCCGGAACCGGTAGCTCACCTTCGCGAAGAGGCCGTCCGCCTGGGGCCTCATCCGCTGGAATCGGAAGGCGCCCGAGTCCTCCATCTCGCGCGAGTAGCCGATGTACATCACCGTACCCGGTGAAGGCTCGTAGCTGAGCAGCACCTCGACGTGGACGTCGTGTCCATCGGATGTCGACAATGCGGTGCATGCATCCGCCGGGCAGTACTCGAGAGGCAGCCCGCTGACCGGGTTCAGCAGCGGCTCCTGATGGCGGTGGGCGTACTCGATGATGCTCCGCAGGAAGAGCGCCTTGGTGAACTGATACTGTGCCCTGATGCGCGGAATCGTGGCCGATGAATAACGGCCCCCGCCACGCTTGCGGATGAGGGTCTCGTGGTTGACCCCGACTTCCGCCTGCAGGGAGGTGAAGGGATAGAGGTTCAGGCTCACGCTGCCGGAATATTGCTCCGCGGTTTCGATCGGCACGTCGAGCGTGCGGTAGAACAGAGGCGTCTCCCCCCAACTGAAGCGGATGTTGCCGCGCACCTTGCTCCAGGAGCTGGCCATCAGGAAGAAGCTGCCTCCGTACAAGCCCTCGAAATGTGACTGGCTCACGGAGAGCGGGGCCAGCATGTCCGATGGCTCACGCGTGAAGAGCCCCCCGTAGTCGCTCGCGGGGAAGAAGAAGTCGGTGCGCGTTCCGGTTAGGAACAGCGTGATATTGTTGCGGAACGAGGCCGTGCCCGTGAGGCGGATTTCGCTTTCCTCGGTCTTGCCGCCGTCCCAGAAGGTGTCGTGGTCCCAGAGCGTGCGCACGGAGAGCGACGGCCCCCAGCGCTCGATCAGATCGCCCGGACGCCCGATGCTGTTGAGCGAGACGTTCCCCTGTATCTGCGTCAGCCCGACCCGCCGGATGAACCCGCTGGCGGCTTCGAACGCGGGTTCGATGTTCTCGAACTCGCCGTTGAACGAGAAGGTCCGTCCGGTGCGCGCGAAGCTGGCGGAGGTCAGCGAACCCCATTCCGAGCCGCCCTCGCTCAGGCCCCGGACACTGCCCGCTCCGATGAGCTGCAAGGTGTAGCGGCCACCCATCACCAGGCGCGAATCGGCGCTCATGACGCGGTTGAAGACGTCGGTGGAACGGGTACGGTCGGTGTAGGTCAGCCCGAAGGTCGAGCTGGTCCCCAGGTCGCGGCGAAGACGCACCAGGTTCACGACGGCGTCGTTGGCGGAGCTGCTCGACGCGACCTGGTCGACGGCGCCCATGTAGCCGACGTTGAAGCTCCCCACCTTCCCGGTGATCTTCGCGCCCGCGATCGGATCCACGACCGAACGGGTGTAGACGAGCTGCTTGGGCAGTTGGAAGATGTCCATTCCCTCGAGGAAGAACGGACGCTTCTCGGGGAAGAAGAGGGCGAAGCGCTCGTTGACCGCGATCTGGCCCGCGTCGGCTTCGACCTGGCTGAAATCCGGGTTGTAGGTACCGTCGAGGGTCAGGTTGGAGGTAAGCCCGTAGGTCGTGTAGAAGCCGAAGTCGCCGACGGGATCGTCGTGCTGGAAGGCGCCCGCGTCGGAGTCGTATGCGCCCAGGCGCTTGCCGGTGGCGACCGGATTGATTTCGAGGAACAGGCCGGGATCCAGATCCTGAAGTTCGTCCAGCGTTCCGGACTGTTCGAGCTGGTTGGCCCTGTCGCGCGAGAGCGGCGCCCAGGACTGCTGATAGCCGGTGCGCTGCACCCGGCGCATGATGTTGATGCCCCAGGACTGCCGGGGCACGTTCTGGAAACGGATGCTCTTGAGCGGGATGCGCATTTCGACCGTGTACCCCTGGTCGTCCAGGCGGCCGTCCGACTCCCAGATGAAGTCGGGGTTGTAGTCCACCGGCGGAGGCCCGAATCCGCCGCCCCGGCGTCCGCCACCCCCACCGCCACCGCCTCCGCGGCCGCCCCGGCCGCCACCGCCTCCGCCCTGGCCGCCCTCGACCCAGATCCCATCCTGCTGTACGCCGTAGGCGTTGACCATGAAGTTGTAGGCGCGCCGCCGGTCGTTGAAGGTGTCGAGCACGACGCGAATGTAGTCGTCGGCCCGGCCCCAGCTGTCACGCTCGCTGAGGGAGGCGCGAACCCCGCCGGGATCGCTGTCGTAGGCGCGAACCCCGAAGTAGATGGCGTCGTCGCTTACCAACACGAGCGCCTCGGTCGGCTGCACCGCGGGGATGCCCTCGACCGGATCGTACTGGCTGAAGTTGCGCAGCAGCGCCGCGCCTTCCCAGGCAGCGTCGTCGAGCCTGCCGTCAATGTTGATGTCCGGGTCTTCAAGCCGCGGCGTGGCGATCTCGAGCTGCCCTGCGGCGCCATCGTATTCGGCCACTGCGGGCGGGCGCTCGGGCACATCGCCCTGGGCAGGCACGAGAATGGCCTGTACGGCGAGCAGCTTGAGAATCATGGGAGATGAGCCCTCTCGGATGACACCTGGCTTGTGGCAAGGACGCGGCGAACGCCGCCTCGGGACGGTATGACCCCGTGCGCGCGCAAGCCCGGTAACCTAACTCTTGAGACACGCAGCCGGGAAGCAGTGTTGACACGCGGGGGCCGAAATGGCTTCGTTTGCAGTTGCGCCGACCCCGGCTTCCCGGGGACGCGCCAAATCTGCATACCGGCCTTGTTGGGGTGTAGCTCAATAGGCAGAGCGCCTGGCTGTTAACCAGGAGGTTGGAGGTTCGAGCCCTCCCGCCCCAGTCGGTTCCAACCCTGAGTGCCGACAACCCGGAGATGGTTGTCGTTCCGGATGTTACGGGCTCCCCGGGATATCACCCTCGGCCATTCTGTACACCCTGCCGTCAGCGATGAACGTGATCGGTATGGCGATCCAGGCCGGCACGGGCTCGTCCACGTCCAGAGCCGGTGTGAATCGCATGACGCGGGCGGCGCGGAGAGCTGCTTCGTCGAGCGGATCGTGGCCTGACGACCGGCCAACGACGGCGTTCTGCACCACACCTTCCCCGTCGACGAAGATCTGCACGTGGACCGTGCCTCCGATCCCCGCATCCCGAAGCAGCGGAGGGTATTCGTCGTCGATGGCTTGCTGGACCTCCTCCTCGTTGAGGAGGTTGGGAGGTACCGTGTAGCGCGTGGCGGTTGGGGTGTCGGCCACGGGGGCGCCGGGCGCGGGTTCGTCCAGGTTGGGCGTGGGCGTGAACTGGAAGACGTTCGCAACCCGCAGGCGAGCCTCGTCAAGCGTTGCGTGACCCGAATTCGCGGCGAGGAGGGTCCTTCGCACCTTGCCCTCCGCGTCGATGAAGAACTGCACGTTGACCGTCCCTCCGATTCCCGCCTCCCTGAGGACCGGAGGATACTCCCTCTCGAGGGCCCGCTGGACCTCCCGCTGGTTCACGAGGTCCGGACGCACCGTGTACCGGGTGAACGTCGGCTGCTGCATGCCGTCCGCCAGCGATGCTTCCTGTCGGGCTTCGGGGTCCGCCGGGGGATCGCCGGGGTCGTCCCCCCGTTCGCGGGCGATGCTGTCGGCGAATTCGCGCACCTCGTCAGGCACTCCGTCCGCCCCCGCAGCGCCAGTGCTAAAGGTGATCGGGATGGCAATCCACACGGACACGATCTCGTCCAGGTTGAGCGCTGGCGTGAACCGGAAGGTGCGGGCGACCCGCAGGGCGGCCGAGTCGAGTGCTTCGTGGCCTGACGTCTCGGCTACGAGAACCCGTTGCACCACGCCACGCGTGTCGATGAAGAAGCGCACGTTGGTGGTGCCGCCGATCCCCGCGTCGCGCAGTATCGGGGGATACTCGGCCTCCAGCGCCCGCATGACCTCCATCTCGTTCACCAGGTCGGGACGCACCGTGTAGGGGGTGAACACCGGCGCCGCCATGAGGTCGGCCGGCTCGTCCGACGCTGGTGCATCTTCTCCGCGAACGCGCGGGAACAGGACCGCCAGCGCCACGATGGCTGCGGCGCCCAACACGAGCAGCACACCCTGCAGGCGACGCACGCGCGGCATCTGCTCCTCCAGCCTGGTGATGCGTCGCTCCAGCTGCGACCGCCCCTCGGACAATGCCACGAGCGCCACGCGATGCAGTCCGTTTTGTCCCGCGCCCACGCGCAGAAGCAGGTTGCCGTAGGCGTGGCGGTGTCCCGGCATCCGGCGCATCACCCTCCGGTCGCAGTCGAGTTCGACGGCGAGATTCAGGCGATGGCGCTGCAGCCAGAGGGCGGGATTCCACGGGAAGACGAACAGCGGCAGCGTCATCAGGAACCGGAGCCGCGCGTCGCCGGCGCGGATGTGCTCCTCTTCGTGCGCAAGAATCAGTTCCTGCTCCCTCCGGCCAATCGCGCGCACCCACGCCGGCAGCACGACGCGCGGCCGCAGGAGGCCGACGATGGTCGGGCCCGTGTCCCTGGACCAGAACACGGAGCGATGGCCCAGCGAACCGGGCTGCCACGACCTTCCCTCCCGCACCAGGCGCGCGAAGGCGAACAGGACCGTGACCACCAGCAGCGAAGAGAGCACGACCCAGCCCAGCACGAGCAGATCGTCCAGGGAGCGGAGCATCGAGTCGCGGGCGACCGTCACCGCCAGCGGCTCCAGCAGCGGGGGCGCGAACCCCGGTGGAGGGACGACCGCGGGTTCCGGTGGGGCCCCCGGAATCCGCAGCACCGACAATGCGGTGGTTGCAGCGCCCGCGACGATCCAGACCCATCGCGTCGGGCGGCCGCCGTGGGTGAGGAGCCTCTCGGCCGCCAGGCCCGCGACCAGGAACAACACGCCGATACCGGCCGACCAGAGCATCCATGCGGCGATCATCCTCGTTCCTCCTTCTCGAGACGCTCGTCAAGCAGCCTGCGCAGGCGCCTGATGGTCTTCGCGGAAAGCCGTTCGTCGGAAACCAGGTTGGCCACGAGCATCTCCGTGGACCCGGAGTAGACCTTCTCCCGGAGCCGGTCGAGCACCGACCGGCCGGCCTCCCGGCGCGCGAGCAAGGGGTGATAGCGGTGCGCGCGCCCTTCCCGCTCGTGGCCGACGAGGCCCTTCGATTCCAGGATGCGCAGCACCGTGAGCACGGTGGTGTAGGCCAGGTCGTCGTCCAGTTGGGCGCTGACCTCGTTCACGGTAGCGGACCCCAGGTCCCACAGAACCGACATGACGTCCATTTCGCGGGCGGTGAGCGCGGTCACGGATTCCTCCTCAAGCTGGATTTTTCGGGCCGGGCTCTCCGGAACCGTGTGACGGGTCGTCCAGGCTCGACGGAGAAATCTCGTCCGCCAAGGCTCAGAGACGGCTACTAATGGTATAGTAGCATAGTGGAGAGCAGGATCCCGATCTGTCAACTACATCCTTAGTAACCTGGTCGCCGAGGCCCCCCTCGGCTCGCCTGGTTCGCCCCGCCAGCCCCCGGACATCTACTTTTCGACTGCGCCGCACGCTCAGGAGAACGCCATGCGAAATCACTTCGTGCACGTGGTCGGGCTGCTACTGGCATCCGGGGCCTGGTCGGTATCAACGTCGGCTCAGCTGACCGAGGCGGACCTGCTTGGCTGCTACGACGTAGCCGAGGGAGAGTGGTTCGAGGGGCGCGTTGCGGGGCTCATGTTTGCGGGGGGCGAACTCCTGACCGACACGATCGAGGTGCAGAGCGAGCCCGTGCCGAGCGCATTGGGCCTGGATTCCGCGTACCTGCAGATTCCGCCCCGCTTTCGGTTGGCCGGTCCGCCCGCTGATGCCACCCTTCCCGGGAGCGCCGGGCAAATCGTCGTTCCGGAAGGCGCTCTGCCGACGCCTCATGTGTACATGAACTGGGGAGTCGAAGGCAGCACACTGCGACTCTGGTTCTCCACGGGCTTCCACGGCGTGGGGGCGCGCCTTGAGCCGGATGACGGGGGTATCTGGGCGGGAGCTTCCACCACGTTCTCGGATAACCTCCCGTATCGCAGCTGGACTCGGCGGGTCGAGCTGACCTCGGTCGCATGCGACTCTCCACCTCCCGTCCCCGGCTCCGTGATGCGTTCGGTTCCGAGTGCCGTTCAACTGGTCGGGGGCACAACCATCACCCTCGGCGAGCCGCTTCCCGAGTCGCTGGAGACGTTGCCCCGCAGGTCCGGCGCCCTGACCGTCATCGGCCGGACCGACGGGTTGTTCGGGACGACCGACTCCATTGCCGTCGGGATGGACACGGAGCGGGGTCGGGTCGGAAGAATCCAGCTCATCTACCTGGACCCCGACATGTCCTCGGTGATCACCCCTCGACTTGCCGACGCCTTTGGAAGCCCGGCGAGCAGCGCGCTCGACCCGACAGGCGTCGAATGGCGGAATCGCATCAGGAGGGTCTGGCTGAGGCGGGGCACCCGATTCACCGTGAACCTGCGCGACTACCGTTACCTCTGGTAGATCGCGGAAGCCTGCCGGCAGGTCACCGGCGCCCGACCGTGCACCGGATCATCTCAGCCGGGACAACGAAAAATCCGGGCCGCGAGGGCGACCACCCCCGCGGCCCGGATTTGTCCTGTTCCCCTCGATTCAGCTGATCGGCGGGACGTTGGGGTTGCGGTCGCGCTCCGACTCGGGAATGTCGAAGCAATACGACCTCGGGTTGCGCGTGAACATGGTGGTGCGGGAACCGGGCGCGAAGGCGGTGCTTTCCCAGTCGGGGGTATCCAGATCTCCCGGCGTGTTGGTCGCCGCCCAGCGGCGCTCGTCACCCAGCCGGCGTCCCTCGAGCCAGAGCTCGATGTAGCGCTCGCGCTTCAGGAAGGTCCACGCCTCCTCCATGCTCATCGCGACCCAGGGATCGAGCGGCTCGCCGGTGGTATCGCTGATGTTTCGCGTACGCACCCGGTTGATGATGGTCATGGCGGCCTGCCAGTTGCCTGCGTTCAGCGCAGCCTCCGCTTCCAGCAGCCGCATCTCCCAGCCGCTGACGATGCGCTGGTCGTCGTTGCGGCTGTTGTACTTGGCCTGGTTCTTCCACTCCACCTGGCCGTAGGTGTCGAGGCTCGCGGTGGCGTAGGGAATGTTCGCGTCCTCGAACCAGGGGGTCCGCGGGTCTCCCGTCTCCGTGTAGTAGTCCTCGACGAAGGTGTAGATGATGGAGTAGGATCCCGCCGGCTGGCGCGCGTTGGCCTCGAAGATGGTGTTGTAGTAGGGCTGCAGCTCGTCGTCGTAGTTGATCCAGAAGACGAAGTCGTCCGGGATCGTCGCGGCGTCGGCTGCGGCCGCGCTCCAGTCCCCCAGCCAGGCGTGTGCGGCTGCCCGACCGCCCCTTGCCGCGTGAGTCTCGTCGGGGGTGGCAGCGAACCCCAGGGCGGCTGTAAAGCTGTCGATGGCGCGGTTGAAGTTCCCGGTCGATCCCTGTTCATAGGATCCGGGCGTGGTATCGTCCGGATCGGTGGGACCGAGCACGGCGTCACACCACCACTCGCCCATGGTGCGGTAGGTGAAGGCGTTCCACAGGTACGCCTGGTACAGCATGTTGCTGGGCGCGTCGACCTCCGTGAAGCGGCTGATCGCCGTCTCCGTGATGAAGCGGGCCTGCACCCCGTCGTTCCAGCGATTGGAAAAGCTCCCGGGCAGGATGTGCCCGGACTGGGTGATGGGGTCGTGACCCATGAACCCGGTCTGGCCGCCCGGAAAGAGTTCCCGGGCCAGGATGGCATGGGTGTAGCTGCCGTAGGTGAGCAGCTCCGCCAGCCGGCGCACGCCGCCGTTGACGAGCCCCTGCTGGGACGCCGGCTGGGCCAGGAACTCGTCCTGGATGGGTCCGGGGTTGGTGACCTCGCAGCCGGAGGCCGCCAGCCCGGCGGTTGCGGCGACGAGAAGCACCCGGGGGAGGCGGATTCCGTAGTTGTTTCCTCTGTTCTCTGTCATCGTTCAGCCCTCCCCTAGAAGGTGACCCGCATGGACATGCGGAACGTGACCGGGGACGGCACCCGCTCGGTCTGGTTTCCGATTCCGTCATCGAGGGCCGGCGTGTTGCCGAGCGACTCCGGGTCGTACCAGGGAATCTCGCGGTACCAGTCGTAGAAGTTGCTCAGGGTGGCGGTGAACGTGGCGTTCGAGACCCTTTCCGGGAACACGGCGTCCACGGGCACGGTCAGGCTGACGTTGCGAAGCTTGAAGTAGTCCGAATCGAACCAGTAGTCGCGCGAGAACCCGGGCGTGCACCGTTCGCGCCATATGGCCGGCGTCTCCGGCTTCAGCTCGATGGAGGTCTTGGGAGTGACGTACCACGGGAAGCAGAGCGGGGAGCGGACGGAACGGCTGATGGAGATCTCGTTGATGTACGCCACGTGTCCGCCCATGTACTCTCCGCGCGCGGAGAGCAGGATGTTGCCGGGGAAGCGTACGGCGAGGGACGGCGTGATGGTGTGGGTGGGCAGCTGGGGCCCGATGATGACGTTCTCTCCGGTCCTGCCGGGCGCCGCCGGAGTTTCCGGATTGTCCGCGAACTGCGGGTCGGCGATCTCGTCCCGATTGATGACGCGCCGGCCCATCTCGACGGGAAGCGCCTGGCCCTCGATGATCCACCCGTTGAGATCGGCGAAGCGGGAGATGCACTGGGCGTCGGGATCGCGCGCGAGCACGATTTCGCTCGGCTCGGTTTCGCCCTTGCACAAGCTCATCACCTCCGAATTGTAGGTGCTGACCCCCAGCCCCGCGTCTACGCTGAAGCTGGTGCTCTGGAACAGCCTCCCGTCGAGCTGGAGTTCGATCCCGTTGGCGCCGACCGTCCCGACGTTCTGGAGCTGGCTCCGCGTGAATCCCTGCGAGGGGACGGCGCTGACGAACATGAGCGCGTCGGTGGTTTGCTGGTCGAAGTAGGTGAAGGTGGCCGTCAGTCGGTCGTCGAGCCACGAGGCGTCGAAGCCGAACTCCCATTCCCTGGACACCTCCGGTCCCAGATCGGGATTCCCCAGGTTGAACGGCGTGAAGGCGGGCGTGCCCGCATACCCCGCGGGCGACCACGTTCTAACGGCATCGAATGCTCCCGGAGCCCGGCCGGACTGGCCGTAGGCCGCGCGAAGCTTGATGGAGCCCAGCCCGGGATCCCAGAAGTCCTCGTCGCTCATCACCCAGGTGCCGCTCACCTTGGGGTAGACCTGGAGGCCGAACCCCGAACCGAAGGCGCTGTTGCCGTCGACCCGGATCCCGCCGGTGACGAAGTACTTGTTGCTGAAGTCGAAAACGTTCTGGAAGAAGAACCCCGCGTTCCAGACCTTCTCGCGGTCCTCCTCGGCTACCTTGATGGCCGCGGAGCTCACCGTGGGTTCGGCTGCGCCGGGGAAGTCCTCGCCCAACAGGCGCAGTCGCACCTGCGAGTCGCCGATCGCCTGGCCGCCCCACGAGAAGTTGGAGTTGATGGTGGACGTGATCGGCAGGTTGTACGTCCCCACGTAGTCGAAGGTGAGCACCCGTCTCTGGAAGGTATCGTTGGTGCGTGAACCCAGCGGCTTGAGGAAGAAACCGAAGTTGCGCTGGTTCTCACCCTCCTGGTTGGAGTAGTCGTAGCCGAAGGTGAAGCGGTTGGTGAGCCGCGCCTGAGGCGTGTAGGTCAGCGTGATTCCGGAGTTGAGGCGCTCGTTGCGCTGGTCGAACTCGTATTCCAGGAGCTTGCCGATCTCGCGCGGATCGGCCGAGCCCACGTAGTTGCGCTCCTGGCGGAAGGCGTTGAGCTGGATTCCCTCGGCGTTGTTGCCCGACGGAGTCCCGCTCAGCCACTGGCTGGTATAGCCCGTGTTCCACTGGATCTGGAGATCCTCGACCGGCGTCATCGTGAAGTTGCCGCGGAAGTTGTACTTCTCCAGCTCGTCGTTGGCGAGCACGTAGCTGTCGTCCTGATACTGGCCCGAAATGAAGTACTGCAAAGCCTCGCCGCCGCCGCGAACCGAGAGCAGGTAGTTCTGGAACCACACCGACCCGGGGAAGCTGCACGGGCCACTGGCGCTCGAGTTCACACCTTTCCAGCGGTCGTCGTCGGTGACGCAGTCCGTGGAATACTGGCCGCCCTCGTATCCGCCGCCCCACCAGGCGTCGCGCATGTAGTGTTCCATCTGGATGAAGTCGCCGCCGGGCGCGCCGAACGGCTGCATCCATCCCGTGCCCTGCTGGATCTCCGCGGTCCACACCGGCGCGCCGGCGGAGCCGCGCTTGGTGAAGACCTGGATGACGCCGGCCGAGGCCTCGGTGCCATACAGGGTGGTCGCCGCGGAGCCTTTGATGACCTCGATGCGCTCGATGTCGTTGGGGTTGATCATGTCGAGCGGGGTCACCGTGATGAGCGACGGACGTCCCAGCCCGGTGCCGGGGGTGGCCACCACCGGGAAGGCGTCGTCCATGATCCTCACGCCGTCCACATAGATGATCGGCTGGTTCGACATGGCCACGCTGGAGTTGCCGCGCAGGCGGATCTGCTTGCCCTGCGCGGGCTCGCTGCTTCCGCCGATCACCTGTATGCCGGGCGCGGCCGCCTGCAGCAGGTCGGACACGTTGGCCTCGCGCTCGGGGATGTCGGTGAGGTTGATCTGGGCGATGGCGTTGCCGATCTCGCGCCGGCGCGCGGCCCCCGCCGCCCCGGTCACGACGATCTCGTCGAGCCCCAGCGCCTCCGTCGTCAGAGCAAAGTCCCGGGTGACGGTGCCGTCAACGGGCACGTCGACCGATTCGGTCACCGTCTGGAAGCCGATGCGCTCCGCCCGGAGTTCGTACGAACCCGGAGGTACGTTGAGGATGAGGTAGCGCCCGTTCGACCGGGTCAGCGTCCCCAGGGTGGAACCGACCACGTACACCTGCACCTCGCCGACCGGAGCGCCCGACTGGGCGTCGGTGACGATTCCCGTGATGCGGCCGTTCTGGGCGTGCGCGGGCAGTGGGGAGAGCATCGAGAGACCCGCCACAATGAGAACGGCCAACCCTCCTTCCAATCGACCAGGCCCGCGGGGTCTGTGTGGAAAGAACAGGGACAATCGGGACATGGAGCCCTCCTTCGGCGACGCAAGTCACCGGCGTTGCGCCCGGTGCGCCGAGAAACAGACTCCTGCCAAAAGCCCCTGGGACGAACTCCCAGACCGCGCGTTGACCGAACTGCCGTCCCAAACGACGCTGGTGCTGGTGAATAGAGGGGTCGAACCGCAAACGTGTAGAATTGGCCGTGAGTGGGGGTCACGCAAGCAGCCGCGCGGGCGGCAGTTGGGAGACCGGAGCCGGCGTCGAGGCTTTCGGGGGTTGCGCGCGTCCGCGGCGGCGCGATAATCGTCAACCGAACGCCCATCGATTTGCGCGCGACACGGTGCCTCGCTCGAGCCCGTCGTCGGCCGGCCGGGAGGTGCCATGCGAGGGACGAACGCGAGACAGGCCATCTGCACTGTCGCGACCTTGCTGCTGTTCTCCGCGTGTTACCGCTACGTGCCGATGGAAACGGCGGCGGCGGCGCCCGGGGAGCCGGTGAGAGTCTACGTGACCCAGGCCGGCGCAGAGGACTTCCGGGAGGTCTACGAGGTGGACTAGGCCTTGCCCAGGGTGCGCGGGACGGTTGTCGGACGGGACGCCGGCGATCTGTTGCTGATGGTAGAGGTCGCGCGGAGGCAGGTGGGCTTCCAGGCGGTCGGGCTCGAGCAGACGCTGCGCATCCCCGAGGGCGAAATACTCGCGACGGAACGCCGTTCCCTGAACGGGCTCGCCACTTCCGCCTTCGTGGGGGTCGTCGCCGGTGGCGTGGCAGCGATCCTCAGCTTCATTCTGGAGTCCGAGGGCGAGCCCGCGCCGCCCGATCCGGACCCGGATCTGATGGTGCCGCTGATCTCTGTACCCGTGGGACGGTAGGCTGAAGCGAGCCCGGCTACCGCCGCTCGGCGCTGCAGTCGGTGAGGTTCACGCAGGTCACTTCGTAGAGATGCCGCTGGCCCGGGGGGAGGGCCAGCACGCTGGCGGCCGCGACCGCGTCCCGGATGTCCACCGGCTGACCCGGTCGGAACGTGATGGTGGCGCGCCAGCGCTGGGCGCTGCCGTCCCCGTAGGACTCGATCCTGGTGTCGGTCACCCACTGCACCTCGGAGAAGGCCCGGTTCAGATCCGACAGATCCGTGGCGCCTCGCGGCCCGGTCGCGAGCGGAAGCCACACCGTCTCCACGGAGAAGGGATGGTTCTCGCGCCAGCGGTTGAGGGCCGCGTTCACCTGCTCGTGGTCCGTCCCCGTGTTCAGCAGGTGCTGGGCGTAGGACTGGAGCAGCAGATCGTTGTGCTTGACGTCCGAGGCGAGCGCCTCTTCCAGGAGAGCCAGGAAGGTCTCGTCGTCGCCCTGCTGCAGCGCCTGAACGGCCTCCAGGAATTCCGTATCCGGGTCTCCGGGGTTGATGACCGACACGACATCGGTCATGTCCCCCCACTTCTCGTTGAGGAAGTCGACCGGCTCCTGTCCGCGCGACACCAGGTACTCCCGGCCCCCCACGATGACGGCGATCACGTAGATGCCGATCAGCATGCGATAACGCCTGTACCAGTCGGCCACTAGAGCCCCCGCTGGGTCTGCTTGTCGCGCACCTTCCAGATGAACGAGTCGAGGTAGTAGTGCATGAGCCCGTAGGCGTAGACCATCATCTGCGAGAAGAGGGCGTAGCCGCTGGAGTAGTCGAGCGCCGGAATGCCGAACTCGGGCAGCGCGGGATAGGGGGCGAAGTTCACCACCCCGAACCCGAACTCGTCCAGCGGACGGTTGATGAGGAGCTGGAAGAGGACGGCGTAGGCCGCGCCGCCCACGAGGAACCAGCGCAGCCTGCCCTTGCCGGTCACCCGCGACCAGAAGCCGGGTCTGGAGGTCCCCTTGCTGGCGGTACGGCGCATGTAGGAATACACCATGACGATGTACTGGACGCCGTGCATGAGACGGTGCGCGACCGCGTAGAGCAGGATCGAGGTGGTCTGCCAGGCCACGAAGTACCAGAGGAAGTAGCTGGCCCCGATGAACAGGTACTTGATGGGGTTGATGGTTCCGCCCGCGGCCGCGATCTGCCGCAGGTGCAGCGCGTAGACGATCAGATATCCCACCAGCACGATCTGGCTGACCGTCAGCAGCCCGTCCACGAAGCCCGCCGACACCGGCACGTGCATGCGGTGCAGCTCCCGGATCCACAGGAAGCGGAACATGGGTGCGCTGATGAACATGTAGCCGTACAGCACGCAGTGCAGGCCGAGGTCGAAGCGACGCGTCGAGGGAAGCCCGGCGCCGGCCTTGAAGTCGTAGATGCGCGCGAGCCCGTGCTGCTGCATGAGGCTGTGCTGATGGTCCCAGGCGGTGACCAGCAGCAGCAGGGTGATGGGCGCGAACTGCAGGCCCAGGACGGTGAAGCCGACGATGACGATCGGGCCGGCGATGAGCCGGTTTCTGAAGCGCTCCCAGATGTCGGGCATCCCGTAGGAGCGCACCCACCCGGCGTAGTGATGGGGGATGGTGATCCACAGATTGATGGACGCCACCGCCACGTAGGGGAGCCAGGCCTGGAAGCCCAGCGCGAGCGCGACGGCGAAGAAAGGCAGCCCGAGGAACCAGACGATGTCCGCTCGGCGATTCAGGATGTAGCCCGTCTTGAACATGTCCGCCAGGTTGCAGATGACGACGTTCCGGTGGACCTCTGGTACCCATCATCCCACAGTGGACGGTAGAACCGGGGGTGCCTGGAAGGCAACATCGGGATTCTCTTGTACATCGATGTCGAGGACGGGACCGGGAACACCTGACTGATGTGTGGACGCTTCACCCAGAAGGCGTCGCCGCGGGAAGTCTACGACCTCTACGGCTTGACCGGACCTCCCCCTTCGCTGGCGCGAGATCCCCGCTACAACGGCGCTCCGACGCAGGATTTCGCGGTCTGCCGTGTCGATGACGGCGGCAGCCGGCACATCGCGGAGCTCCGCTGGGGCCTCGTCCCCTCGTGGTGGAAGGACGCTGGCGCGGGGCCGCCGCTGATCAACGCGCGCGCAGAGACGATTCGCGAGAAGCGGGTGTTCGCGGACGCCTTTCGCGAGCGGCGTTGCCTCGTTCCCGCCAACGGCTGGTTTGAATGGCAGGGGCCGTCGCAGACGAGGCAGCCGTTCTACCTGACGCTGGTCGGCGGAGGGCCCATCTCCTTTGCCGGCATCTGGGAACGCTGGGAGGCGCGGCGGGAAGTCGTCGAGTCCTTCGCGATCCTCACCACGCCGGCGGCGACCGCACTCACGGACATCCACCACCGGCAGCCCGCCATCGTGGATCCGGAGTGGTTCGCAGAGTGGCTTGACCCTTCCAGTCAGGCCCACGAGCTTCTCGATCGACTGAGCACCCCCAATCCCGGGCCGTACCAACGATGGCCCGTCAGCGCGCGCGTCAACAGTGTTCGGAACGACGACCCGGACCTTCTGCGGCCCGTCGGGGAGCAGTTGCGGCTGATCTGATGAGGGAGGAATCGAGATGACTCTGGGACGCCGAACCTTTCTCTCGCGGCTGGCTTCCGCCGGGGGGCTTGCCGCGTGTGCGCCATCCCTTGCGGGGCTGGTTGCGTGCGGCAGCGAACGGCGGGGTGAAGCCGTTGACCCGAGTTCGTGGATCATCGAGCCATACGGCCCGCTGGTGCGCTCTCCGGACTGCCCCGAACTCGAGATCGCCGAGCACCTTCACTGCGTGCGGCTGAGTTCGGGCGGGGTTCCCTCGCCGGTGCGCGAGGGGTTCCTGGTCCCGAACGCGTTCGATGGGATGGCGGCGTTCCCGATGGCGAACGGCAACGTGCGCCTCATCCGGAATCACGAGATGACCGACCCGCCGGAGTCGGCGCGGCCGATCGGCTCGCCGGCCTACGACGACGCCGGGAGCGGCGGCACGACTTCGCTCGAGGTGCGCATCACCGGGGAGGGCGAGGGCCTGCGCGCGGAGCTGGTGGACGAGTTTGCGTCACTCGCGGGCACTCGCGTGAACTGCGCGGGCGGTCCGACCCCCTGGGGAAGCTGGCTGTCGTGCGAAGAAACCACGGAGGGGCGGGGTGATGGTTTCCAAAGGCCCCACGGGTACATCTTCGAAGTGCCCGTCGACGCCACCGGCCCCGTGGATCCGGTGCCCCTCACGGCCATGGGCCGCTTCGTGCACGAGGCGGTGGCGGTCGATCCGGAGACGGGGATCGTGTACGAGACGGAGGACACCTGGTACGTGCCGCTCGTCCCCAATCGGCCCGGCGCCGGGCTCTATCGGTTCATTCCGCGCGAGCCCGGGGTGCTTGCCGCTGGAGGGAGACTGCAGATGATGGCGGTCACCGGGGAGCCCGGCTACCTGACCGCCCGCAACCAGACTGCGGGTACGGTCCTGCCCGTCCACTGGGTCGACATCGACGACCCGGATCCCGAAGACGCCGGGCGCGACGAGCTGGCGGTGTTCCGGCAGGGGCTCGCGAAGGGAGGAGCCCGCTTCGCCCGCCTGGAGGGGGCCTTCCATGGGGACGGCGGCATCTACGTGGTCTCCACCAACGGCGGCGACGCAACCTCCGGGCAGGTCTTCCACTACCGGCCGACCTCCGCCGACCAGGGCGAGCTGACGCTCGTGTTCGAGTCGCCCGCGCCGGAGGTGCTGGACAGTCCGGACAACATCGTGCTCAGCCCGCGCGGCGGGCTGGTCATGTGCGAGGACGGAAGCGGCGAGCAGCACGTGCGCGCGCTCGACCGGGAGGGCAGGATCGTCAACCTGGCACGCGCGCCGCTGGGGCCGGAGGGAGGGACGGCCGGCGAGTTCGCGGGCTCCTGCTTCAGCCCGGACGGGCGCGTGCTGTTCTTCAACCAGCAGGGCGGGCGCCGCGCGGGCAGCACCCGGTCGAGCGCCACCTACGCGATGTGGGGACCGTGGGAGGACGGGCCCGTATGAGCGGCGCCGCGGTGTTCGGCGCGCTCGCGATTGCGGCCGCATGGGCCCTCAGCCCCGCTGACGGGCAGGCCCAGTCCGCCGAACACGGGCCGCTGGTGCTCGAGTTGCCCGCCAGCACCCGCGGGCTGGCGCTGGGCGGCGCCTTCTACGCGGTGGGCAACGACAGCGACGCCGTGTTCCACAACCCGGCCCTGATCGGAGGCAACGGCGTGATCGGCGGGGCGATGCAGCGCTTCGGGACCGCAAGCCTGCTCGCCACGGTATCCGGCGCCGCCGACTGGTCCTCGGCCAGCGTGGCCGTGGGGGTTCAGACGCTGAGCTATGGAGTACCGGACCGGGGTGCGGCCGTCCTGTCCCACGACGCGCAGTCGCTCTTCACCAACTGGAAGACGGGAACGGCCGAGGTCGCCGTCTCGGTGGGGTATGCGCGGGAGGTGCGGGGCATACGGGCCGGCATCACCGGCAAGCTGCTGGACCAGCGCCTGGGCGGTCACCACGACGCCACCGGGGCCGTCGACCTGGGGGTGGCGGTCGGGGCCGGGCCTGCCCGGCTGGGGCTCGCCGTGCAGAACCTGGGGCCGGGGCTCACGCTGGGCGAAGTCGAGGTCCCACTGCCCTGGCGGGTCACGGCGGGCGGGTCGACCCCGGCCATCCCGGTGGGACCGCTCGACCTGGGTTGGACCGCCGCGGTCTCCCGCGAGGCGGATGGCGCGGTCGTTCCCGGGGCGGGGATGGAGATCGCGTACTGGCCCGTGCGCGGACGGACCTTTACGGCCCGCTTCGGCGTCCGGCGCGCGCCGAACGGCTTCGGACGCCCGGTCACCTTCGGTGGGGCGTTCAACGGCGACCGGCTCGCCATCGACTACGCCTGGCAGCGCTATGAGGGCGGCGAGGGGGCGCACCGCTTCGGGTTGAGCTGGCGGTAGCAGCTCAGCCGGGACGATGGATCAGGGCACCCGCACCGCCGTGTAGGCCGGGTCCATGCGGGCGAACCCCACGTCGTCCAGCACCACCTCGCCCGCGACCGTGCGGTCGAAGATCAGCCCGACTTCCCTGAGTGCGTCCAGCCGGAGACCCGGGGCCGCCTCGACGAAGTCCGCCAGCGGAATCGAGTAACTCTGCAGCAGCAGTTCGAACAGATTGGCGAAGCGGTCGTCCTCGAGGTCGCGGCGCCGCAGGACCCGCATCTCCAGGGGCCTGCGCACCGGTCCGTAGCGGCTTAACGGCACGGAGGCGACGGCGCCGTTCGCATCCCGCGCGACGATGCTCAGGTCGGGTGGCGCATCGTCCGCGTCCTCGTCCCCGGAGTCGCGGACGTCATCTCCGGAATCGCCGGCGTCGCGTGCGTTCTCCTCGCTTTCGTCGCCGGCGCTCCGCGGCCCTGGTGTCGCCCGGGTGACCGCCAGCGACAGTTCCAACGAGGTTTCGGGCCCGAGATCCCACTCGCCGGCGAGCGTCGCGGGGAGCACGATGGCGTAGGCCGCGGCCGGGCCCAGCGTGTCCGCGCCCGCGATGCGGTTGTTCCAGCCCAGCCACACGGCCTGATTGTCCTGGGACGCCGAGGTCTCCGGCCGGTTGCTCGACCGCAACCCGATGCGCCCCTCCCGCCAGGTCGACAGGCTGTCGCCGCGCATGCGAACTCCGGCGTGGGTTCCCGAGGTGACGTCGATGTCCTCCTCGTAGTCGGCCAGCGTGCGGAAGCTCTCGGTCTGGAAGCGGGTCACATACATGGTCTTCGGCAGCCAGCCGCCGATCACCCGGTGATCGCGGAACATCGGCAGATAGCGGCGGTCGTCCCGCAGCGTGGTCTCCAGGAAGGCGGAGATGTAGATCTCGGCGAAGCGGCGCTGGTCTTCTCCGGGCATGAGCGCGCGCAGGTCCAGGATTCGTCCGCTGCGCGGCCCGTTGTCGTGCGCGCCCCACACCGTGTTCCACTGCCCGTGGTTGGCGCGGTAGACCCAGACGGCCGTCTTGAGGCGCGGCTGCCCATCGGTGAACCTCACGCGCTTGTACAGGCGCAGGCCGTGAAAGCTGGTCACGTCGCCGTCGTGCGACCCGTGGAAGACCATGTAGTTCACGTTCTCCACCGGCACGAACCGGTTGGTGGGCAGGTACTGCCCGTCCACCGGCGCGATGGCGATGATCGCGCGGATGTCGTAGTCGAAGTCGAACTCGAGGGAGGCGTCGTCGGGGTAGCGCTCGAGGCGGTTGAAGGCAGCGGCGTGCCCCACCGCCTCGCCGCCCCTCGAGTGCCCGATGAGGGCGATGCGCTCCATGTCGACGCGCCCGTGGAAGAGGTTGTCCTCGTCTTCGTTGAACTCCTTCCACACGCCCACGTGCTGCAGCAGGAACCAGCCCCGGGCGTCGTTCTCGCCCCGGATTCCGCCGTTGATGAAGTTCATGTCCACGGAGGCCAGGATGTACCCGCGGCTGGCCAGCAGCTCTCCCAGATAGTCGTAGCCGGGATCCGAGAAGTCGCGCATGTTGTGGTTGCCGTGCACCACCAGCACCAGCGGGAAGGGGCCGTCGCCGACCGGATACCAGACGCGCGCGTTAAGCGGGAAGCGATCCGGCTCGAAGCCCCAGTAGCTGTTGCGGCTCTCCGCCGACGAACCGAGATCGACCAGCTTCGACGCGTCGACGGGCTCGGTGACGTAGGTGACCGAGTCGCGGTACTCGGGCCGGTTCCTGTCGGAGCCGCTGCCGTAGTAGAGGGTGCGCACCTCGTGGGGGCCGCGCCGCCCGGGATCGGGCGCCTCCAGAAGCTGACGCGCGAGGACGTCATCGGCGTCGCTGGGAGCCAGTTCCAGTGGTCCCCGGCAACCCACAAGCGGAATGAGCGCGAGGATCCCGACCCATCTTACGGTAGTCCGCAGGCAGCCGGATGGTTGCAAGACCTTTCTCCTCCACGCAAAATGCGCTAACGGCGGCGCGTTGCTCGGCGGTGGCCCGGACGGAGCCCGGGCGCAGCATTCTAGGTGTCCCCGGCCACCTCGATCAAGCAGCCCGCCGAGGCGGACCCATTCAGGAACCTTCCGCCGGATGAAGCGATAGGAGCGTTCCGTGCTCGCGCCGGCCAAGGCGCGAGGGCAGCTCTCAAACCTGGGGTGTGACGTGAGTCGAGAGCGACGCTGGCAGCAGATGGGGGGCGGGTGGAGGCGGGGAGCCATTGGCATCGCGCTCGCCGCAGGGGGCATTTCGGCCGCTGCGTTGCTCGTCGACGAACCCTCGTTGGGGTCCACGAGGGACGTGCTCCCCACCCCGACCGGACTTGCGTCCGACGCACCCGCCTCGATCCCGGGCGCGCCTCCCCGGCTCCCGCTCCCGGAAGAAGCGCAGCAAGGACGCCCCCTGCCCATGCACGAGTTCTACTTCACCCGCGCGGCGTACAGTGGCGGAGGCGGAGGCTTCCGGCGCTGGCGGCGGCAGTCGTGGGCGACGGACTATCCCAAGTCGGACCGCCAGTTCCTGATCGTGGCGGAGCGCCTCACCGGGCTGGACATGTTCATGGAGGAACATCCCCGGACTCTCACCGACGAGCACCTCAACCGCTTCCCCTTCCTCTACGCGCTGGAGGTCGGCGGCATGTCGATGACTCCGGAGGAGGCCACCGCGCTGAGGGACTACCTCCTGCGGGGCGGCTTCCTGGTGGTGGACGACTTCTGGGGCACGTACGAGTGGGAGATCTTCGAATACGAGATGCAGAAGGTCCTCCCCGAATACCCGATCGTCGACGTGCCGCTCGATCACGAGATCTTCCACACCTTCTACGACATCGACGAGATCATCCAGGTACCGAACGTCAACAACGGCAGGGGGGGATGGCGCACCCACGAGCGGGACGGCTACGAACCCTTCGTGAAAGGCATCTTCGACGAAGAGGGCCGGCTGATGGTGATCATCAACTGGAACACCGATCTGGGCGATGCCTGGGAGTGGGCGGAAGACCCCTACTATCCGCTCAGGTACTCGACTTACGCCATCCAGATGGGCGTCAACTTCATCATCTACGCCATGAGCCACTGACCGGACCCCGGACGTGCTGACCAGCCTCTTCGAGTTCCTCTTCAAGTACCGCCCGGTCGTCTTCCAGGAGGGCGACTTCTCCCTGGGGGTGGCGGGTGCCGTCGCGACCGGCGCGGTGGTGGCGAGCCTGATCGCCGGGTTCGCGCTTCTGACCTACCTCGGCGTGCGCGGCAAGACCCGGCCGCTGGACCGGCTGGTGCTCGGGGGTCTCCGCTTCGCGGGACTGGCGGTGCTCGCCTTCTGTATGCTGCGGCCGGCCCTGGTGGTCTCGACGGTGGTGCCCCAGCAGAACTTCGTGGGCGTGCTCCTGGACGACTCGCGCAGCATGGAGATCCAGGACTTCGGCGGCCGCTCCCGCGGGTCCTTCCTGCAGGAGACCTTCGGCACGCCGGATTCGCCGGTTCTTTCCGCCCTGTCCGACCGCTTCGCGGTGCGCTACTTCCGCTTCTCCTCACGCACGGACCGCATCGAGGACTTCTCCGAGATGAGCTTCATGGGAAGCCGCACGCGCCTCGGGCCGGCGCTCGAGCGCGCCCGCTCGGAACTGGCCTCGGTGCCGCTCTCGGGCCTGGTTCTGGTCACCGACGGAGCCGACAACTCGGGCGAGGAGCTCACCGAGGCGCTCATGCCGCTGCAGGCGCAGGGGATTCCGGTCTACACCGTGGGCGTGGGCGAAGAGAGCTTCCAGCGGGACATCCAGGTCAGCCGCGCCGACCCGCCCAGGACCGTGCTCACGGGTTCGTCGGTGGTGGTCGACGTGGTGGTCACCCACATGGGCTACGAGGGCGAGACCGTGTCCCTGATCGTCGAAGACGAGGGGCAGATCGTCAGCACCGAAGAGGTCGAGCTGCCGGACGAAGGGCAGCCGGTCACGGTTCCGGTTCGCTTCACCGCCTCCACGCCGGGCGCGCGCGCCTACACCTTCCGCATTCCCGTGGCCGTGGACGAGCAGGTCACGCAGAACAACAGCCAGACCGCGCTGGTGAGCGTCGAGGACCGGCGCGAGAAGATTCTCTACTTCGAGGGCGAGCCGCGTTACGAAGTGGGCTTCCTGGGGCGGGCGGTGGCGGACGACGACAACCTGCAGCTGGTGGTGCTGCAGCGCACCGCCGAGAACAAGTTCCTGCGCCTGAACGTCGACGACGGAGAAGAGCTGCAGGGCGGATTCCCCGATACCCGGGCGGAGCTGTACGCCTACCGCAGCCTGATTCTGGGGACGGTGGAAGCCAGCTTCTTCACCGGCGACCAGCTGCAGATGATCGCCGACTTCGTCGACAAGCGCGGCGGCAGCCTGCTCGCGCTGGGCGGACGCAACTCCTTCGCCCGCGGCGGCTACGCGGGCACGCCGGTCGCGGATGTGCTGCCGGTGGTGTTTTCCGACGCCGACGCGCGTCCCGACGGCTATCACAACTTCGTCAGGATCGAGCCCACCCAGGCGGGGCTCGGCGTCCCCGCGCTCCAGTTGGCCGGCACCGAGGAGGAATCCGGGGCGCGCTGGGCGGAACTGCCCCACCTGCTCACCTACAATCCGCTGCACCGGATAAAGCCGGGCGCCACGACTCTGCTCCGGGGAATCGCGGATGATCTGCCGGAAGACCATGTGGCGCTCGCCTTCCAGCGCTACGGAGCGGGCAAGAGCCTGAGCCTGGCCGTCCAGGACACCTGGATCTGGCAGATGCAGCTTCCGCTCGAGGACGAAACCCACGAGACCTTCTGGCGGCAGCTGCTGCGCTGGCTGGTGGATGGCGTGCCCGACCAGGTGACCGGCCAAGTGCCGCGGGATCGCGCGGAGCCCGGAGAGAGCGTGGCCCTAACCGCGATCGTGAACGACTCCAGCTATCTCGGTATGAGCAACAGCGTCGTGGAGGCCACCGTGACCACTCCGCTGGGCGAGGAGGTGGAGCTGGGGATGGACTGGGCGGTCGACAGCGACGCCGGCGAGTACGAGGCCGACTTCACGCCTTCGGAGGAGGGGCTCCACACGCTGACCGTGCGCGCCTACGACGGAGACGACCTGATCGGGGTGGACGAGGCGTACTTCCAGGTGGCGCCCCAGCGGAGCGAGTACTTCGACGCGGGGGCGCGCACGCCGCTGCTCGAGCGCATCGCCGACGAGACCGGCGGGATTTCCTACACGCCGGAGACGGTCGCGGCGCTGCCGGAGGACATTCGCGTGACCGGCGCCGGGGTCACGCTGGTGGAGGAGATGGACCTGTGGGACATGCCGATCCTGCTGCTCCTTCTGCTCGTTCTGATCCTGGGCGAGTGGGGCTACCGCCGGGTGCGGGGGCTGGTGTGAGGGGTTTTCTCCGGAGCACGGGATGGCGGGCCATCGCCGCGGCGGTGGGGCTGGTGGTCGCGGTCTCGCCCGTGCAGACGAGCGCCCAGCAGACGCACCTCGTGGTCGTGAGCGGGGCGAGCGGAGCCCCGGAGTTCCGCGAGCGGTTCCACCAGTGGGGGCTCACGGTGGTGCAGGCGGCGGTGGACAAGCACGGGCTCGATCCGGACGACGTGATCTGGCTGGCCGAGCGGCCCGAGATGGATCCGCTCATCGACGGGCCGTCCCGGCGCGAGAACGTCGAGGCCGCCCTCGGGGAGCTGAGCGGGCGGGCGGGCCCGGACGATGCCGTGATGATCGTGCTGATCGGGCACGGCACCTCGAGCGGGGGCGAGTCTCGCTTCAACGTGCCCGGGAGGGATTTGAGCGCCACCGACTTCGCTTTTCTGGTGGAGCGGTTCGGGACCCGGAACGTCGTGTTCGTCAACACGGCCAGCGCGTCGGGCGCCTTCATAACGGAGATATCCGGTCCGAACCGTACGGTGATCACGGCGACCCGCTCTCCCCGGGAGGGCAACGCCACCCGCTTCGCCGGGTTCTTCGCCGACGCTTTCGCGGGCGAGGTGGCCGACACCGACAAGGACGAGCGGGTGTCGGTGCTCGAGGCCTTCGCCTACGCCCGCAGGGAGGTCGAGCGCAGCTTCGAGGAGGAGGGCCTGCTCGCTACGGAGCACGCCCTGCTCGACGATAACGGGGACGGAGTGGGGAGCGGCTTCGAGGAGGAAGGCGATCTGGACGGAGCGCTCGCGCGCACCGTGTTCCTCTCCCGGGGCGGGGGGCGGGTGACGGAGGCCGAGATTGCGGCGGACCCCGAGCTCGCGGCGCTCTACGGGCAGCGGCAGGCCCTCGAGGAGCAGATCGCCGCGCTCACGGCGCTGAAGGACACCATGGATGCAGAGCAGTATGAGGCGGAGCTGGAGGGGCTGCTGGTGGAGCTGACGCTGACCACGCGGGCGATCCGGGAGCGGGAAGGGGGAGGAAGACGGTGAAGGCCGGATTCCAGCCGCGGTCGCTGATGCGCGCCGCGTTCCTGCTGGCGCTCGCGATTGCTCCTTCCGTGGCCGCGCCGCTGGCTGCGCAGGCCGAGGCGAGCGCGCTCGCGGCGCTGGAGAGCGGGGAGTACGACGACGCCATCCGCCAGTTGCGGCGGCTCGCGCGCGGCCGTGACGCCACCGTGGCCGTGCATCGAGCGCTCGCAAGAGCACTCGCCCTGGTGGGACGATACGAGGCGGCGGAGGAAGCGGCCCGTGACGGCCGCGACCGTTACGGTGCCGCGCTCGAAAACGTGCTCGGCGAAGTGCTGGTGGAACTGGGGCGCCATCAGGAGGCGGCGGCCAGCTTCCGCGCGGCGATGGCGGGCGGGGCCGACGACCAGGTCACCGCCCGCGTAAACCTTGCGGAGTTGCAGCTGCGCACCGGCCAGCGCGACGAAGCCATGCGCACCTTCGACGCCTTCATCGACTTCTACAACCGGACCGCCTCGCTGTCGTCCGCCGAGCTCACCGCGGTGGGCATCGCCGTGCGCCATCTGGGGGTCGAGGAATCGCCACTGCTGCAGGACGCGCTGCGGGCCTACGACGAGGCCGTGGCCGCCGACCCGTCCAACCCGGAACCGCACCTGCGTACGGGACAGCTCTTCCTCGATACCTACCGGAGTCCCGACGCACGCGAATCGTATCAGCAGGTGCTCGCCCGCAATCCCCGTCATCCGCAGGCGATCCTGGGGATGGCCCTGGCGCACGAATTCGACGGCTCGCCCGAGGCCATGGGCACGGCGCGGAGCGCCCTCGAAATCAACCCCGACCTGGTCCCGGCCCGGACGTTGCTGGCGCGCCTGCATCTGCGTCTGGAGGACTACCCGGCGGCCGAGGAGGAGGCGCGCGCCGCCCTGGAGGTGAACCCGTCGTCGCTGGAGGCGCTCTCGGTGCTCGCGGCCACCTTCTTCCTGCGCGACCGCCACGAAGACTTCGGGGCGGTGCGGGAGCAGGTGCGCGCGCTGAACCCGGAGTACCCCGGTCTTCTCACCACGGTGGCCGACATGGCGGTGCAGACCCGCCGCTACGCGGACGCGGTCACGCTCGCCGCCGAAGCCGTGGACATCGATCCCTACTCGTGGAAGGCACGCGGCATCCTGGGCATCAACCAGCTGCGGGTGGGCGCGATAGAGGAGGGCCAGGCCGAACTGGAGCGGGCCTTCGCGGGCGATCCCTTCAACCCGTGGTACAAGAACACCCTCGATCTGCTCGACACCTTCGAGCGCTATCGCATCACCGAGACCGAGCACTTCATCATCGCCATCGACGGTCGGGAAGCGGAGCTGCTGGCCCCGTTGGTGGCCGAGCTGGCCGAGCAGACCTACCAGGCCCTGGCCGAGCGCTACCAGTACGAACCGCCCACACCGATCCGGCTCGAACTCTTTCCCAGCCATGCGGACTTCTCCGTGCGCACGGTCGGGCTCGCCGGCCTCGGGGCGCTGGGAGTGAGCTTCGGCTCGGTGGTGGCCATGGATTCCCCGTCCGCGCGCGACCGGGGCGAGTTCAACTGGGCGTCGACCCTCTGGCACGAGATCGCACACGTCTTTCATCTCGCGCTCTCCAACCACCGCGTGCCGCGCTGGCTGGCGGAGGGGTTCGCCGTCTACGAGCAGCGCCGCGGGGCGCCCTCCTGGGGACACAACCTGAACCCGGGCTTTCTGATCGCCTACAACCAGGGGCGGGTCCTGCCGGTCAGCCAACTCAACAACGGCTTCGTGCGCCCGAGCTATGGAGACCAGGTGGTCCACTCCTACTACCAGGCGTCCCTGGTCTGCGAGTTGATCGCGCGCGATCACGGGCCCGAGGCGCTCGTGGCCATGCTCCGCGAGTACGCGGCGGGCGCCACCACCGAGGAGGTGTTCGAACGGGTGCTGGGCACGGAGATCGAGCGCTTCGACCGGATCTTCACGGATTACTTCGAGGATCGCTTTGCCGGGTCGCTGGCGGCGGTCGAGCCCCTGCCCGCGCTGGGTGAACGGGGCTCGCGCGCTCCCGACGAAGTGGCGCGACTGGCGGCGGCTCACCCCGGCAACTTCATCGCGCAGATGGCGATGGGTGCGCAGCTCTTCGACGAGGAGAGGTTCGACGAGGCCGAGGAGTACCTGGCCCGCGCCCGCGACCTGTTCCCGGAGTACGCGGGACCGGGTAGCCCGGGCTGGCTGCTCGCGCGCATCCACATCCAGCGGGGCGACAGCGGCGGTGCGCTGCGCGAGCTCGAGGCCCTCACCAGCATCGACGAGTCCTTCCTGGAGGCGAATCTGGAAGAGTCGCAACTCAGGGAAGCGGCCGGGGACGGGACGGGGGCCATCGAGGCCCTGCAGCGGGCCGTGAACATCTACCCGTTCGACGAGGAGACCCACGGCCGGCTGGCCGAACTGGCCGCCGGTCGGGCGCTCCATCCCGTCGCGGTGCGCGCGCGCGAAGCTCTGGTGGCGCTCGATCCCGTGGACATGGCCGGGGCGCTCTACCAGCTGGCACTGGCGCAGTACCAGGCCGGCGACGTGGCCAGCGCCCGCCGCACGGTGCTGCGCGCGCTGGAGCGGGCGCCCAACTTCGAAGCCGCCCAGGACCTGCTGATGACCCTGCGCGGCAGCCCGGAGACACAACCATGGTGACGCGGGCGCTGGTAGGGATGGCGGGGCTCGCAGCAACCGCCGCCGCGTGCTTGCTCGCGGCCGCCGCAACCGGTTCGGACATCGCGGCCAACGAGCCGACCCCGGAAGCTCGCCCGTCCCTCGCGACCCCGGCGGCGCCCGGTTCGCCGGAGGCCCCCGTCCAGGAAGCGAACATCCCCTACGACGGCCGCTTCACCTTCGTGCGCATCCGAACCGACGTCTCCGGGGGGCGGGGGATGCCTCGCAGCTTCCTGCCGGGTGGCCGGCGGGGCTGGGGTCAGCCGCCCTGGGCGCACGACTACCCGAGGGCCGAGCGCAACCTGGCCAGGATCCTGACCGCGACCACCCTCCTGAACACCTACGAGGGCGGCAGCAACATCCTCACCTTCGACGACCCTGAGCTCCACAGCTACCCGCTGGCCTACGTCTCCGAGCCCGGCTTCTGGCAGATGGACGAGGCGGAAAAGGAGGGGCTCAGGAGCTATCTCCTCAAGGGCGGCTTCGTGATCTTCGACGACTTCGGTGGCCCGCGCGACTGGGCCAACTTCGAGGCCCAGATGATGCGGGTGCTTCCCGAAGGGGTGTTTTACGACCTCCCCGATCTGGACCCCCTGCCGACCGTCTTCGACTCGTTCTTCGAGATCTCCGATCCCGAGGCGCTGGCGCCTCCCTACAGAGGCGGCTGGCCAGAGTACCATGGCATCTTCGAAGACAACGATCCCGCGAAGCGGCTGATGGTGGTCGCCAACTACAACAACGACCTGGGAGACTACTGGGAGTTTTCCGACTCCGGATGGCTCCCCATAGATCTGACCAACGAAGCGTACAAGTTCGGTGTCAATTACATCATCTACGCGATGACGCACTGACCTCCGTTCCATCCCATCCCTTCCCCCTCGGGGGCTCCCGGAGAAACCAGAGTGGCCTTCATCAAGAAACCCGCACCGGGCGGCGCCGACGCCCTTCCGTCCCTCGAAGACACGGACGACGTCGCGCTGGCCGCGCGCATGACCGCCGGCCGCGACCAGATCCTCAGCGAGCTGCGCAAGGTCATCATCGGGCAGGACGAAGTCATCGAGCAGGTCCTGCTCACCCTGTTCGTGGGCGGCAACAGCCTGATCGTGGGGGTGCCCGGGCTGGCGAAGACGCTGCTCGTGCACACCATGGCGCAGGTGCTGGACCTGAACTTCGCGCGCATCCAGTTCACCCCCGACCTGATGCCCTCGGACATCACCGGAACCGACATCATCCAGGAGGACCCCAAGACCGGGAGGCGCACCATGGTGTTCGCTCCCGGCCCCGTGTTCACCAACATCCTGCTCGCCGACGAAATCAACCGGACTCCGCCGAAGACCCAGTCGGCGCTGCTGGAGGCGATGCAGGAACACCGCGTGACCATCCAGGGACGCACCTACGACCTGGATCCGCCCTTCTTCGTCTTCGCCACCCAGAACCCCATCGAGCTGGAGGGGACCTACCCGCTGCCGGAGGCCCAGCTCGACCGCTTCATGTTCCACATCATCATGGAGCACCTGCCGGAGGACGATGAACTGGAGGTCGTGCGCGAGACGACGTCGCTGCAGGACATCGAGTTCTCGCACGCCGTCACCGGCGAGGACCTGATCCGCTTCCAGCAGCTGGTGCGCAAGGTTCCCGTGTCCGACGCGGTGCTGCGCTACGCGGTGCAGCTCGGACGTACCAGCCGCCCCAGCCCGAACGGCGACAGCCCGGAAGTGATCGGCAAGTGGGTCTCCTTCGGCGCCAGCGTGCGCGGCGCGCAGAACCTCATCCTGGCCGGGAAGGCGCGGGCGCTCACCCGCGGACGCTACCACGTGAGCTTCGACGACATCCGCGCCCTGTCGAAGCCGGTGCTCCGGCACCGCGTGCTCACCAACTTCCACGCGGAGTCGGAAGGGATCACCACCGACGAGATCATCGACGAGCTGATCACCCAGGTCCCCACGCCTTCTTCCGGGATGTAGCATGGCGCGCACCGCCGTCCGCCCGACCGGTCCGGGGACCGGGTTCATCGACCCGCAGGTCCTCGGGCGCATCCACAACCTCGAGCTGCTGGCGCGCACGGTGGTGGACGGCTTCATCAGCGGGCTGCACCGGGCCCCCTTCCTGGGGCTCTCGGTCGACTTCGCCGAGCACCGGCAGTACATGCCCGGCGACGACATACGCAGAATCGACTGGCGCCTTTTCGCGCGCAGCGACCGCTTCTACCTGAAGCACTACGAGGCGGATTCGAACGCCAACTTCCTCGTCGTCCTCGACATCTCCCGCTCCATGACCTTCCAGCAGGACGGTATCTCCAAGCTGGACTACGGGCGTTACCTGGCGGCGTGCCTGACGTACTTCTCCAGGCAGCAGAGGGACCGGGTGGGCCTCCTCACCATCGCCGGGGAGATCGTGGACTACATCCCGCCGGCGGCCGGTCACCTCGACCTCGTGCTACACGCCATCGACCGCATCGAGGCCGGGGGCGCCGGCACCCTGGCCGAACCGCTCTTCGAGCTTACCGGCCGCATCGGGCGGCGGGGCATCATGGTGGTGATCTCGGATTTCTACGAGGAGCCCCAGGCGGTGGTGGACGCGGTGAAGGATCTGCGCTACGCCGGCCACGACGTCATCGTCTTCCATCTTCTGGATCCCGCCGAGCTCGACTTTCCCTTTGAGAGGCCGGCAAGCTTCCAGGACCTCGAGTCCGAGGCGCGCCTGCCCGTGGTGCCGGGGCGGCTCCGGGAGGGGTACCGCGAACTCATCCGCGACCACACCGAGACGCTGTCGCGACGTTTCGTCGAGCACCGTATCGACTACGCGCTCTTCAACACGGGGACGCCCCTCGACTACGCCCTCTTCAGCTACCTGTCCGCACGCCAGAGGCTGACCCGAGTCCGATGAGTGCCCTCGCCTTCCTCGCCCCCCTGTTCCTCCTGGGCCTCGGCTTCCTGGTGTGGCCGGTGCTCGTGCACCTGGTGCAGAAGGACCGCAAGGAGGTGGTCGAGTTTCCCTCGCTGATGTTCCTCGAGCGGGTTCCCTACAAGTCGACGCGGCGCCAGAAGATTCGCCACTGGCTGTTGCTGCTGATGCGGCTCGCGGCGCTGAGTTTGCTCATCGCCGCATTCGCGCGCCCGTTCATGGACCGCGACGATGTCGCCCTGGGGGGAGCGCCGGTGGCGCGCGAGGTGGTGATCCTCGTCGATCGTTCGTACAGCATGGACTACGGCGACCGGTGGGCAGACGCCCTTGCCGGCGCCCGCGCGGCGGTCCGCCAACTGGGCCCGGAGGACCGCGCCTCGCTGGTGTTCTTCTCGGCCGGCGCCACCCTGGCGGTTCGCTCGACCACCGACCGCACGGTGCTCTTCGCCGCCCTGGATACGGCCGAGCCGGGCTCCGGCGCCACCCGCTTCGGCCCCGCGCTCGACCTCGCGCGCACCGTGTTGGAGCAGTCGAACCTCCCGGGCCGGCACGCCGTGGTGATCTCCGACTTCCAGCGCGAGGGATGGGACGGCGACGAAGGGGCGCGCCTGCCTCCGGGGACCACCGTGGACCCGGTGGTGGTAACCGGACCGTACGAGGGCGACCTGGCCGTCGGCCAGCTCCTCTTCCAGCGAAGCTACCGCGACGGGCTGGAGAGGGTCGAGACCCTGGCCCGCCTCGTCAACTCCGGGGATCGCGAGGTCGAGGAGGTGGAGGTGGTCCTGGAGCTGGACGGCAGACCCGTCGGTTCGTCGGCGGCAACGCTCGGGCCCAACGCCACCGCGCTGGTCACGCTGCCGGCGTTCACCCTGAGCGAACCGTTCACGCGCGGGTCGGTCCGGGTCCCGGCCGACGGCCTGCCCGCCAACGACGTCGCCCACTTCGTGCTGTCGCCGGGCGAGGGGTTCTCGGTGCTGGTGGTGGAGGACGGCGGCGAGCCCAGGGACCCGAGCCTGTACCTCGACCAGGCGCTGGCCATCGGCACCGATCCCGCCTTCGATGTCGATGCCACGACCGTGGGTGCGATGACCGCGGGCGACCTGGCCGGCCGGTCGGTGGTGATCCTCAACGGCTCGCGGCCGCCGCGGGGGGCGGTGGGGGCGCTCCTGCGCGAATTCGTGGAAGACGGCGGCGGCCTGGTGGTCATTCTCGGCGAACGGAGCAGCTGGCCCGCCGACGGGCCCGACCTCCTCCCCGGTCCGGTGGGGCCGGTGATGGAACCGGAGTGGCGCGAGGGCCGCGGCGGCACGCTGGGCCGCATCGACTACACCCACCCCGTCTTCGCCCTCTTCGCCGCCCCCCGCAGCGGCGACCTCACCGACGCCAACTTCTTCCGCTACCGCAACGTGGAGCTCGCGGGGGCGGAGGGCGTGCTGGCCCGCTTCGACAACGGCGCGGTGGCGCTGGCGGAACGGCAGGTGGGCGAGGGCCGTGTGCTGCTGTGGACGTCGATGCTCGACAACTACTGGAACGACATGGTCCTGCAGCCCATCTTCCTGCCCTTCGTGCACCAGTTGGTCAAGCACGCCGGGAGCTTCCGTCCTCCCACGCCCTCCTACACCGTGGACGACGTGCTCAACCTCTCGGGACAGGGCGAAGGACGGGAAGCCGATCGCCTCCTCGCCGGCGTCGCGCAGGACGACAGGGACGGACTGGTCGCGCTTTCGCCCTCCAATCGTTCCATTGACGTGAGCGGAGCGGCCCGACCCGGCTTTCTGGCGCTCGCGGAGCAGGGCTTCTACGAGCTGCGCGGCGGGGGCGGGGGAGGAGGGCCGGGCACACCGGCAGTCGCGGTGAACGTCAACCTCGGGGAAGCGGATCTCGAGGCGATGGACCCCGAGGAGTTCGCCGGGTCCATCACCAGTCCGGACGTCGGCGCGGAAGGCGCAGCCGGCGCCGAACTCGGGCCGGAGGACAGGGAACGGCGCCAGGGAATCTGGTGGTATCTGCTGGTGGCGGCGTTCCTGCTTCTGGCACTGGAGACGATTGTCTCCAATTATTTGTCACGAAAGGCCGCCAGCCTGCCATCGGGAGCACCGTAGGCGGGCAGGCATCGCACCGGAGAAGGGGGAGCAGAGGTGCCTACACGACTCAACCACCGCGCCAGACTCGAGCTTCTCGACGCCATTCGCCACGTGCGAACCCGCTGGCGCATGCGCATCGCGCTGCGCGGGCTGGCCGCGCTGCTCGGGATCGGGCTGGTCGCCTTCCTGGTGTCCTCCTGGGGGATGGAAGGCAGCCGCTTCAGCCCCGCGGTAGTGAACGGCTTCCGCATCTTCACTTGGCTCTCGCTGCTCGTGGTGGGAGTCTGGTTCCTCGTGCGCCCGCTCTGGCGGCGGCCTTCCGATGCGCAGGTCGCGCTCTATCTGGAAGAGCACGAGCCATCCCTCAAGGCCGCGGTCCTGAGCGCGATCGACGCGGGGGCCGACCCCGAGGCCGCGGGCACGGCGCACTCGCCCGCGCTGGTGCAGCGGCTCATGGAGTCCGCGGTCAAGAAGGCGCGCGCCGTGGATGGCGGACACCGGATCGAGCGGGCGGGGTTGTTCCGCTGGACCGCGGCCGTCGCCGGCATCGCGCTCGCCATCCTCATCATCTTCCTGACCGGCCCGGCCTTCCTGCGCACCGGCGCCTCGGCACTGCTCTCGCCGACGGCGGACGCGGCGGAGGTCAACCCCTACTCGATCGAGGTGACCCCGGGCAACGTCACCATCACGCGCGGCTCGGATCTGCGCATCGCGGCGCGCAACCTGGGTTTCGACGCCGTCGACGCGGAACTCTTCCTGCGCACCGGCTCCGACGGTGAATTTCGCCCCCTGTCCATGCTTCTGGCAGGTGACACGGGCGAGGAGGATGTCGGGGAGTTCGAAGTGGTGCTCTTCGGCGTGGAAGACGTCACCGAGTATTTCGTGCGCTCCTCCGGCGTGCAGTCGGACCTGTACCGAATCGATGTGGAGATCCTGCCGTACGTGGACCGGCTCGAGCTGGTGTACGACTTCCCGGCCTATACCGGGCTTCCCGACCGCACCATCGACGACGGCGGCGACATCGCGGTGCTGCGCGGAACCCGCGTCCACCTGCGCGCCTTCCCCACGATTCCCGCCCCGCGCGCAAACCTGTGGCGCGACGACGCGCTGGCGAGCGAGCTGACGCCCGCCGAGGACGGCTCCTTCACCGGATCCTTCGTGGTGGAGCAGAACGGCTTCTACCACCTCGAGATGGAGAGCGCGCGCGCCGGGCTGGTGCCCGCCTCGCCCCAGTACACCATCGACGTGCTGAACGACCAGCCTCCGTCGCTCTCCTTCACCCGCCCCGGCCGCGACACGCGCGCCACGGCTCTCGAGGAGTTCTTCATCGAGGCGCGCGCCAACGACGACTACGGCATCCGGCAACTCGAGCTCGTTTTCTCGGTCAACGGCGGCGAGGAACAGACCGTCGAGCTGTTCGGCTCCGGGGCCGCGCCCCTGAGCGAGGTGAGCGCGGGCTACACGTTCTTCCTGGAGGAGTACGAGCTCGTCCCGGGCGACATCATCTCCTATTACGCCAAGGCGCGCGACAACGCGGGCATGGGCAGCCAGGAGGCCATCAGCGACATCTACTTCCTCCAGATCCGCCGCTTCGACACCGAGTTCCGCCAGGCTGAGCAGCAGCCCGGAGGCGGCGGCGGTGGTGGCGGCGGTGGCCAGATGGGCGGCGAACAGGAGCTTTCCGAACAGCAGCGGGAGGTCATCTCGGCGACCTTCAACCTGAACCGGGACCGCGACCGCTACTCGCCGGAGGGGTTCAGCGAGGGGCTGGTCGTGGTGCGGCTCTCGCAGGAGAGGCTTCGCGACCAGGTTGCGACCCTGACGACGCGTCTCAACAACCGGGGCGTGGTGCGCGATCCCGAGTTCGAGCAGATCGCCCAGTTGCTGCCGCAGGCGATGGAGGAGATGGAGGCCGCCATGGAGCGGCTCGACGCCGCCGATCCGGAAGGGGCGCTCTCCGAGGAACAGCAGGCGCTCCAGTACCTCCTGCGCGCGGAAGCGCTCTACGACGAGGTGCAGGTGAGCCAGCAGCAGGGCGGCGGAGGCGGAGGCGGGGGCGGCGGGCCCAACGCGGACGACCTCGCCGACCTCTTCGAGTTGGAGCTGGACAAGCTCAAGAACCAGTACGAGAGCGTGCAGCGCGGCGAGCGCCAGCAGGCCGACGAGCAGATCGACGAGACGCTCGAGCGCCTGCGCGAACTGGCCCGGCGCCAGGAGCAGGAGGCCGAGCGCCAGCAGCGCCTCGCCAACCGCTCGCAGGGTTCCGCCGGGGGCGGCGCACAGAACCAGCGCTCGCTCGCCGATGAGGTGGAGGAGGAGGCACGGCGCCTGGAGGAGCTCTCGCGCATGCAGTCCAACCAGCGCCTGGCGGAGACCGCGCGCCAGCTTCAGGACGCCGCCAACGCGATGCGCGAAGCGGCAGCCGCCAGAGGAGGCGAGGCCGCCGCCGATGCGCGTTCCGCACTCGACCGGCTGCGGGCCGCGCGGCGACTGCTGGAGCGCGATCAGTCCGGGCGCATCGAGCGGGACGCGCAGGATGCCCTGCAGCGGAGCGAGGAGCTGATCGAGGAGCAGCTCGACGTCGCCGAGGAATCGGTGGACATCTCCGGCGCCGACCAGGTGACCGCGGAACGCATGCGCAGGCTCATCGAGCGCAAGAACGAGATGTCCACGGAGGTGGCCGACCTGGAGCGGCAGATCGACGAGATGTCGGCGGAGGCCGGCTCCGAACAGCAGCAGGCGGCCGAGTCGTTCGACGATGCCCTGCGCAACATCCGCGACAACAAGATCAGGGAACGCATCCAGTACTCGCGCGGGCTGCCTGGCGCGCGCAGCCCCGACTTCACGCGCGATTTCGAGCAGCAGACCACCGAGCACCTGATGGAGCTGCGGGACCAGTTGCGGCAGGCGTCGGAAGCGATCGGCGAGCCGGTGGACGACCGCACCATGGAGTCACTCGACCAGGCCCGCGACATGGTGCGCAACATGGAGTCGCTCAATCGGCGGCTGCAGGCGCGCGCCGACGAGAACGCCCGGCGGGGACTGGGCCAGCGGCCCGGCGAGGAAGCCCAGGGACAGCAGGGCGAAGGTCAGCAGGGTCAGGGACGGCAGGGCCAACAGGGCCAGGAAGGGCAGCAGGGCCAGGGCGGACAGCAGGGACAGCAAGGCCAGGGCGGCCAGCAAGGCGAAGGTCAGCAGGGTCAGCAAGGCCAGGGCGGGCAGCAAGGCCAGGGCGGGCAGCCGGGCCAAGGCGGACAGCAGGGTGGAGGCGGCGGACCCGACGGTCTGCGGGATATGACCGGCGCCGGGTTCGGGCCGGGCGGAAGCGGCTGGGCGCGCGGGCTGACCCCGGAGGACATTCGCCAGTTCCGGGGCGAGTACCGTGAACGCGCCCGCGAGATGGCCGATCTGCGCGAACAACTCTCCGACGCCGGCGTCGGGGTCGAGGAGCTCGACGACGTCATCCGCTCCATGAGGGCGCTGGACGACCGCCGCGTCTACGACGACATGGAGGAGATCCTCCGGCTGCAGACCCAGATTCTGGAAGGCGTAAAGCGCTTCGAGTTCGGACTTCGCCGGGCTGCGGGGGAAGACGACCCCGAGCGGCTGCTCCTGTCCGGCTCCGACGAGGTGCCGCAGGGCTTCCGACAACTGATCGAAGAGTATTACCGTTCACTGTCCCGCACCCCGGGAGGCTGAGCAACCCGGAGACGCGGGAAGGGAACCAATCGGACGCAACCAGGCTGCGCCGGAGGGGCGCGGCCCGGGCGGACAGACCAAAACGGAAGTGACAGCATGCTGATTCGCGTGAAGAACGCCGGACTCGACGTCCCGTCCTCGGAGATCACGCCCGAGGAGACCTACCTGAACAGGCGCAGGTTCATCGCGGCCGCCGGCGCGATCGCCGGAGGCCACCTGGTAGCGCCGGCGCTGGGCGGGAAGGCCGGCAGGGCGTACGCCCAGGGCGGACAGGATTTCTCCGATGCCACGGACGAACTCGGCGGCGAGGTCAACACGTACGAGGACATCACCACCTACAACAACTTCTACGAGTTCGGCACCGACAAGCGCGACCCGTCCCGCAACTCCGGCGACTTCAAGCCGGAGCCGTGGACGGTGGATGTGAACGGGCATTGCGCCAAACCGGGCACCTACGCGCTCGAGGACCTGCTCGCCCCCCACACCGAGGAAGACCGCATCTACCGGCTCCGCTGCGTGGAGGCCTGGTCGATGGTGATCCCGTGGCGGGGCATTCCGCTCGCCGACGTGATCTCGCGCCTGGAGCCCACCGGGTCGGCCAACTACGTCCAGTTCAAGACGGTTGTGCGTCCCGAGGAGATGCCGGGGCAGCGCCGCCGCGTCATCCCCATCCTCCCCTGGCCCTACCTGGAAGGGCTGCGCATGGACGAGGCAATGAACCCGCTCACCCTGCTGGTGACGGGGCTCTACGGGCGCAGCCTGCTGAATCAGAACGGGGCGCCGCTACGGCTGATGGCGCCCTGGAAGTACGGGTTCAAGAACGTGAAGAGCATCGTCGAGATCTCCTTCGTGGAAGAGATGCCGCACAACACCTGGAACGTGCAGACGCCGCACGAATACGGCTTCTACGCCAACGTGAACCCCGAGGTGGACCACCCGCGCTGGAGTCAGGCGCGCGAGCGGCGCATCGGCAAGCTCCTGCGGCAGCCGACCCTGATGTTCAACGGGTACGGTGACCAGGTGGCGCACATGTACGCGGGGATGGACCTGACCAGGTGGTACTAGCCCGCGCCCGGGTGACCAGCGCGGTCATCTGGGCCATCTGCCTGGCGCCCCTGCTCTGGCTCATCCTCCGCTTCCGCGAGGACGGGCTGGGCGCCAACCCCATCGAGGAGTTCACCCACTGGGGCGGCACCTCGACGCTGATCCTGCTGCTGCTGACGCTGGCCGTGACCCCGCTTCGGCGCTGGGCGGGCTGGAACCTGGTGCGCTACCGGCGGCGGCTCGGGCTGGCGGCGTTCTTCTACGGCCTGACCCACTTCATGACGTACGTCGCCCTCGACCAGTTCTTCGCCTTCGAGTACGTCCTCGAAGACATTGCCGAGCGGCCGTACATCACCGCTGGCTTCGCCGCCTTCGTGCTGCTCATCCCGCTGGCGGTCACGTCGACCCGGGGGTGGATCCGCCGCCTCGGCAGGCGCTGGCAGCGCCTCCACCGCATCGTATACGTGGCCGCCGGACTCGGGGTGCTCCACTACCTCTGGAAGGTGAAGGCGGACACCCTGTGGCCGATGGTGGCCGCGGTGGTGCTGGCGGTGCTGCTGGCGGCGCGTCTCAAGCCGAAGCGGGCGAGGCGCCGGAAGGCCCAGGTCGGGCGATGAGCCTTTGTTCGCCAGGGAAGGGGCAACCCGTCCCCGTCCGGTGATCCGCCTCGTCGTTGGCATCGCCCCTGCCTCGACTATAGATTCGGATCGGATGCGTGCCGCGCAGCGATCACCGCGATAGAGGATTCCGCGATGGAAGCACACAGTGCCGGTGCCTCGATAGCTGCGGGCGGGCGGGCCGTCGAGCCTTCCGTCGCGAACGCGCTCCCGCACTTCGCTCCACTTCTCCTCTTCCCGCTCGTCGTCTGCGCCGCCATGTTCGGCGGCTGGTGGATAGCGGGTCCGTTCGCCTTCTTCATGCTCGCGTCCCCGCTCGACCGGCTCCTGGGCCTGGAGGAGCGGAACATGGATCCGGCGACGACCCGCGAGAGCCAGTTGTTCCTGTACAAGCTCGCCGCGTGGGTGTGGGCGGTTGTCTGGCCCGCGACCTTCGTCTTCGCGCTCTGGCAGATGCTGGTGGGCGGCCGACTGTCTCTCTGGGAAGCCGGCCTGATCGCCGGCGCACTGGTCATGGTGGCGCAGACCGTGTTCGTCGTGGGCCACGAGCTGGTTCATCGACGCGCGCCGTGGGAACGCCGGCTCGGCGAGTTCCTGCTGGCTTCCGTCTCCTACCCGCACTATGCGACGGAGCACGTCTACATTCACCACCCCCGCGTATGCACGCCTCTGGACCCGGGGTCCGCGCCGAAGGGCGTGAGTTTCTGGGAATACCTGCCGCAGGAAGTGCTGAACAACATTGTGGGAGCCTGGCGGTTTGAACGGCGGCGACTGACGCGCCGTCAGTTGCCGGTGTGGCACCACACGAACGCGTTCTGGCGCTACGCAGTGCAGATCGCGTTCTGGTACGGGCTCATCTTCTGGTGGGGCGGCCCCTGGGCCCTGCTGCTCTACCTTGTCCTGTGCGGCAGTGTGGTCTTCTCGATGAAGATGAGCAACTACGTGCAGCACTACGGGCTGCGGCGCATCCGCATGCCCAACGGCAGGTTCGAGCCGGTCAAGCCGAGGCACGCCTGGAGCGCGGCCTACAAGTTCACCAACTGGCTGTACTACAACATGCAGCGCCACGCCGACCACCACACGTCGAACCGGCGATATCCGCTGTTGCAGCACTACGGCGAAGCCGCCTCTCCGCAGTTGCCGGGCAGCTACATGGAGATGAACGGCATGGCGCTCTTTCCAAAGCGGTGGTTCGAGACCATCGATCCTCTGGTCGACCGTCAGCGAGCCCGGTTCTATCCCGAGATCGACGACTGGAGCGCCTACGACAGCCGAGCGTTCGCGGCGCGCCCCGACGCGTTCGACGCCATCGCGGAGATTCATGCCGCCGCCCCCGGTCTCGCCGAGTGGATAGACCGCTCACCGGCCCTCCTCGACACGCTGCGCGAGCGGGAATTCACGGACCTGGAACTGCCGGAGGGATTCCTGTCGGACGCGGAATCCGAGGCGATCGCCCGGTCCGGGCTGGCGCGCCTCTACTGGACGTACGAACTCAGCCTCTCCGAAATGAGGGCCCAGCTCGACGACATCCCCGTCCAGGACGCCGGTGAGGCGGTCGCGGCGGCGCGGGAGTGGTCGAACGGCAAGGTCTTCCAGATCGCCGTGCACACGATGCGCGGCAGCCTGTCCGTGAGCGAGGCGGCGACGGCACTGGCGCGCGTCGGCGAAGCCTGCATCGCCACCGTCCTGTCCGCGGTCGAGGAGGACTTCGCCGACCGCGGCGTGCCGCAAGCCAGCGGCGGCGTGGCGGTCGCGGTCCTGGGACCGCTGGCCAACGGGGAGGCGCTGCCGGGCGCGGAACTCGATGTCCGGTTCGTGTACGACGGCGGCCCGGCCAGGTACTACGAAGCATTGTGCCGCCGCTTTCGCAAGGCGCTCCGTGCGCTTTAGCGCAAGAACCTGCTGCTGGCGCCCGTCCCGAGCGGCGGGATGGAGGGCCTCCAGTCCCTCGCCGAGTTCGAGGAACAACTCCGCAATCCCGGTTCGGATCGTGAGCGGGTGGCGCTCGCGCGGGCGCGTTGCGTGTTCGTGTCGGGCGATGACGAAATCGGGGAACGGTTCGCGCAGGCGTTGCAGGACGCTCCGGGAGCGAATGCGGCCCGCGAGATGACCGGGTTGCGCGAAGCCGCCGCGAGCGAAGTGATCCGTGATACCGCGTCCCGAGCCGCAACCGACATCGCCGCGCTTGCGGATGGCCCGGCTCGGGAGGTAAACGGGACTTGACTTAAGACTTAATCCCTCTAATTGTGCGACAAAATAGGGTTGGTCATGTGGTTCATAGCCTCCAACGATGGAGAATTGCCATGAGAAGCGGCGATGAAATGCTGGCGCAAGTTGTTGAGAAGTTCGCCGTGGACGCGGATTTCAGGGAACAGCTTCTCGCAGATCCAAAGGCTGCGATCAGCAGCGAATTGGGCATTACGATTCCCGATTCGATGAACATCCGGGTCCATGAGAGCGACATGCAGACGGTGCACCTCGCGTTGCCGCCGGACTCGCACATCACCGAAGAGCAGATGGAAGCCATCTCGGCCGGCCTCTGCTGCTGCTGGTAGCCTCGCCGTAAGCCGGCGAGCCGCCGGTCAGGAACTCCTGTGCGAGCTGCCCGGATAACTCACGCGATCACGGGCGCGGGGTTCAGGTCGGCTTCGGCGAGGGAGGGCTCACGGTAGCCCATCTTGACGGGCACGTCGTACAGGCGCCCGGGCGCAAACCTCGCCCAGAAGTGGCGCATGCCCGGCACGATGACCCGCGCCACGGGCATGCCGATATCGGGCCGCGTCTGATCCAGCACAAGGAACTCCATGCCGTTGGCCTCGACGAGCGCGCGGCAATTCTCCACATCTTCGCGCGTGTCCGCCGATTCGGTCACCGGATAGTGCGAAGCCTTGCGGGGCGGTTCGTCCGGCAACGGCGCCAACCAGGAACAGTCGGCGAGCCGGGCGGTCTTCCACCACCAGAGGGCCAGCGGATCATCGATCCTGGGCCGGCCGTCCCCCGCCCCGGGACGCGGCAGCCAGGTGAGGCACTGGTTCAATTCGCAAAGCGCGCGCAGGGCTGCTATGCGCGGGTCGGCGTGGGTCCCGGCACCGTAGATGATGTCCTCGGTCCGGGCGTCCGGCCGGCGGGAGAGCGCAACGAAGGTGGGAATGCCGATATCGGAGGTGACGTCGAGCATCCATAGATCCCGCTCGTGGCGGCCGTAGTAGTCGGAGGCCGCTGCAACGTACTCGTCGTCGAAGCTGGAAAGATCGACGACCGGCACGCGCAACCGGTTATACCACCAGATGGCGAACGCATCGCGCTCGGCCAGTTCGTAGAAGCCCTGCAGGATGGCCTCTTCCAGGGTGTTGCCCGCGGCGCAGCCGTTCGAATCGGCGATCAGATCCGCGGGGCCGCGCTCCTCGGCCGACATGCTGTAGAGGAGGGATGTCGGCAGGTAGCGGTGCCGCTGCTGCGTCAGCGACCACACCGGCGTCCAGTCGATTTCGGCGTCGGGCTCGAGACGCGGCGGGACGATGTTGTAGGGGTGGCCCTTCGCGTTGATGCTCGCCGCATCGTCGAGCTGACTCTCGCTGAACAGCTGCACCTCGTTGGGGTGGATCGCCTCTTCCTTGCCGGCGAACTCGACGAATCGCTTGCGGATACGGATCTCGTCCCCATGACGGGCACCCGAATAGCGCTCGACCGCCTCGCAGAGGGCGCTGACCTTGGACTGCTGTCGTGTGCTGCCCTTGCCGGCGCTCTTGCTGCGCAGGCTGCGCCTGAGCGAACTCAGGCTCCGGCTTCTCATGCCGAGATTGCTCCCGGCCCAGTAGACGTGCAGCCAGGAGTCGGCCTCATCGGTGGTGCGCGACAGCCAGGTCACGACACCACTGATCGGGCTCACCAGGTGGCGGTATTTCGCCAGGGTGGCTTCCGGCGCCACGGCACGCGCGCCGCCGCTGGTGCGATGAGCCTTGGGGCTCGCCTTCAGAGACACCGGCGCCGGTGGTCGATCCGGCCGGTGCAAGGCTTCGTCGCCGCAGGCCAGGCACTGTGGCCGACGCACGACCCGATGCTGTGAACTTGCGAATGTGGCCAAATCCATCGCGATTGCATGTTCGTGAATCGGGGCCGACTCACCCAGCACCAGCCATTTGACGATCTCCGCCGCGATCAGCCCGTACATCGCTTCCAGCACCTGGGGCTGAGCCGCGAACGGCCTGAAGGCGGCTTCCTCGCCGGCGACGTTGCGCAGGAAACCGTGGACTTCCCGGTGGCTGCGCAGGCGGTACGCGAGGCAATCCCGGCAGGGTCCCTTCCTGTCCGCCGGAAAGATGGGGCCGAAGAGCGGCTCCACGCCGTTTGGCCGCACCGGCGCCCACGGCGCTCCCGCCTCGAGCCGGCGCCGATTTACCTCCGCGAGATGTGCTTCGAGATAGTCGCCGCAGACAACAACGGCGAGCGTCGGCTCGCCGGTCCCCACCCTGGCGCCGTTCGCCTCCAGATGCCGGCCGAGCCCGCCGTCGTCACCCTCAACCGTGACGCGCGACTGCGCCAGCCGCTCCTCGACCCAGCGCGGCGACGCGCCAAGCGACGACCAGTAGGCTGCCTCGCACCGATCCATGCCGTGGTCGGCGGAGACCAGATAGCCCTTGGCCGCGAACGCGGCAATGGCCGCCAGGACATCGGGCGCCGCATGGGCGCCCTCGAGGGCCGCGACAATCTCGTCCCAGGGGTGCCGGCCGTCGAGCAGCGGCAGCAGATCGCAGTGCAGCTTGCCGTGCAGCAGCGTATTGAACGACTCGGAGACGAGAAGCACCTGCGCCTCGTCGATTTCATGGAATCGGAGGTGTGGCGCGAGCGCGGGAAGCTTGACAATGCCCCGGTCCGCACGAGTCGTTCGGGTCAGGATCCCGCGCCGGGGACGCGCGTCCTTCTCCGCTGCCATCCAGCTCAGGCCCCCAGCACTTCGACGAGACACTCCAGGGCCTCAATGCAGAACGCGGAGGTCACGGCCTCGGAGCCATGCCCGATCTGCCCTGCCACGCCCCACTTCAACGACTGGTCGCCGAACGCGAGCAGCTCCGGCCAGCTGCCGTCCCCGCGCTGCGAGCTCAACAGTCTCTCCACCTCGCGCTTCGCGTCGATCCGCTCGAGGCTTCCGATGTTGTGGAGCGCCGACACCGCCTGAGCGGTCTGAAGGACATTGCCGAATCCTCCCTTCTCGTCACGGAGGCCGAGGATACGATCCGCGAGTATCGGCCGCAGGGGATCGAGGGCGGGCTTCGCACGAATCAGCGCGCGCGTGATCGCGTGGTAGATCGTGACCGTGTCGGGATACCACTTCGACGAGCCATCGAGGTTGCCCTCGGTCACCAGGGCTTCCAGCCATCGCTGGGCGCCCCTGGTTCCCGGATGGTTGCCCAGGCAGGCGAGGACATTCGCATTGACGACCGGGTCGGCCTCGATACGAAAGGGCGACACGACGTTGGGCTCGTCTTCCGCCAGCACCCAGGTCATGAAACGGCCTTCCTCGTCGCGATTTGCCAGCATGCCCGGAACGTTCCTCCCCAGCCAGATCCAGGGGTGGGTCCCGATGACGAGCGAACAGAGCGCGGTACTGTCGAGATCCGGGGGCAGGTGACGATAGTACCGCCAGAATCCGGGGTATTCGATGGTGTCGATGAGATACGCCTTCGTAGCGGTGCATATCGCCCTGGCCCGCGGCTCATCGGAGCTCTCAAGGGCAAGCGCGCAGAGAGCCGACACGAAAGGAGGCCTTTCGAAATGCCTTGGGATCTCCGGGTCGGCCACATTGAACCGGATGCAGTGCCAGGCCCCATTCTCGTCGATCATGGACTCCAGGAAGGCAAGCCCGCGGCGGATCCCTTCCCTCGCTGCCCTGGCCAGCGCCCCGGAGGTGGCGCTGCTTCGGACCCCCTTTTCTTTTGGTGCAAAGGGCCGAAGGGGCGGCGCGGGGTCGTGGAGTGTCCTTCGAAGAAACTCGAGCGATGCCGCACCGGTCCTCGCCGCCTCTCGTTCGGCCTCGCTGAGCTTGCTCTGCGGCGGGAGCACGACATGCGTCGCGGTATACGACTCTTCGTGCACGCGAATCTCATGGTCCTCGGCCAGCGTCACGCCGAATTCCGTCTCGATTGTCTCCCTGGGGTTCCGGAGAAGACGTTCACGAAAGTCGCTGTCTTCTTCAGCTCTTGATACGAGGAGACCGTCCGCGTCCATTCAGGCCACCTGCCTCCTTACCAGGTCTCTGAACACCCCGTCGGCCTCCATCAGTTCGTTGAAGGAGCCGCTCTGTACGACTTTTCCGGCCTGCAGCACGTAGATGTGATCGGCCTGTTCCAGCGTGGACAGGCGGTGGGCGATGACGACCCGGGTGGCGGTCAGAGCGGTGAGGTTGCGCATGACCCTGGCCTGGCTCTCGTTATCCAGCCAGTTGGTCGCCTCGTCCAGGAGCATGATTCGCGGGCTGCCGATCACCGACCGGGCGATTGAAACCCGCTGACTCTCGCCGCCCGAAAGGACAGACCCGCTCGTGCCGACCATGGTCATCATGCCCATGGGCATGCCCTTGATCTCGTCTTCGACGTCGGCGACTCGCGTCGCCGTCCATATCTCGTCACTCGCCACCTCATCGTGGTGACCGACCAGATTGTCCCAGAGATCCGAGGGATGGAGTCCAACGGACTGCGGCACCACGCCAATTTTGCGGCGCACCTGTCTCAGGTTCAGGTTCCTCAGATCACGTCCGTCGTAGCACACTGCTCCCGCGGTGGGCCGGTCGAATCCAAGCGCCAGCCGGAAAAGGGTGCTCTTGCCAGCGCCGGACTCGCCCGCAATCGCGACGAATTCCCCGGGGCGGACATGAATCGTGACATCGTCGAGGATCAACGGGCCGTCGGGATCGTACCGGTAGGAAATGCGGTCGAAGAAAATGTCGCCCCCCAGATCCTCGACCGGCGCTCCTTCGACTTCGGCCTCGGGGACCGCAGCGAGAAGCGGGCGCATCTGGTCGAACGCCGGAAGTACGGCGGCAACCGCGCCAAAGGACTCGCCGAGCCGTGCGACGGCGGATTGAAACGCGGCGAAGACGAGGTAGACGACGAGAAAATCGCCGACCGGGAGGTTCCCGTCGCCCATGGCTGCGACCGCGAATAGCAGGATTCCGGCGGCAAGAAAGGGGAGCGCCGCGCCAAATGCCCGCGAATGTCCCTCGAGCGCGCCCAGCTCGAGCTCCGTACGCTTCTGCTCCCGGTAGTCCTGCGCCCAGATGGCGAAAGCCGACGCTTCCGCGTTTTCCACACGCAGCTTGCCTATGCTGCCCACGATCTGGAATAGCCGGCCGGAGACGCGCCGCGCCGCGCGGATCATCCGCCCATGGAGCGGAATCTGGCGCAGCCCGAGAACGACGGTGACCAGGAGCGAAGCCAGGCTGAACGCGAGGGCAACGGTCCCGAGCGTGGCGTCGTAGAGGAAGATGACGCCGAGCACCGGAAGCAAAAAAAGGATCGAAAGCAGGCCGTGGGCTGCGACTCCCTGCAACCCGTCGCGAAGATTCTGGAACGTCATCCCCGACACGGCCAGATCGCCAGCCCGGCGACCGTGCAGAATGCTTGGCGGAAGGCGCATGAGACGGTCCCAGAAGGACGCTTCGACCCGGGAAACCGAGCGACCCTCGATCCGCATCATCGCCGTGCTCTGAAGCAGATGCAGCAGTGCGCCGAGCAGGCCGAACCCCGCTACCGCCACCGCCACCGCATAGAGCTGGCCGGCGGTTCCGCCCGCCGCCGTCTGGTTCGCAACAAACCCGAGCGCGAGCGCCGGCACGAGCTTGATCAGGCCGCCCGGAAGCCCGGCAAGCACCAGCCGCGCGAGATCCGCCCCCGATCCAAGCAGCGCGATCCCCAGCAGGTCCGCCGGCTTCACGTTCCCCACCGGCAGTGGCCGGTAGAACATCCAGGCCTCGTCCGCCAGCGCGGCGGCACGATCCGCCGTCATGCGGACGCTGCGCTTGCTGACCGGATCGAATTCCCGGTAGCGCCCCAACCATCCCGGCAGAAGCGCCACGGGCTGGTCGTCTTCGGCGCGGAATGCCAGCATCGCGTTGCTGTCGCCGCGCCACCAGGCCTCCTCGGCCCTGAACCGCACGCGTCGGGCGCGCACGCCCGACGCATCGAGAACGTCTATGAGGCCGACTGGATCGCCGGAGGGATCCGAGCGCGCCGGGATCTTGAAATCGATTCCCTCACGGCGTCCGATCGCCCGCAGGGCGTCCGCCAGCGACGTGTCCTCGACGCTGGCATCCCGGTCAATCGGCAGATCATGGATATTGAAGAGCCGCTGCCGCGCGGCTCTCTCGACCGTGCGGCGGCTCGTGGTCCGCACGCGCTCGAGATTCGCATCATCGACCACGGCCAGTCGGCGGTTCAGGCGCTCCAGGGCGAAGGCAACCGCGTGAAACGATGCGAGCGCCGAGAGCAGGATGCCCTGCTTTGCCAGTGTCTCGGTCGACCTTCCGGAGAGTGTCGCCTCGTCGGACAGGATGAGCCAGCTTGTCCGCGTCAGAGGGATCACCGCTTCGTGTGGGCCGCCCGCCTCGACGATGTCCGCCGGGTCGACCAGGTCCATGAAGAGGCCGGTGCCGCGCGGCGGTTCGGATACCCATACGACGCCGCGCTGTACGGACAGCGTACAGGGAGCCGGCGTCCGCATCAGACCGGGTTTGGCCAGCGCAGTCGGACGCGGAAGGCGGCTCGCGAAACGCGAGAGTGTGTCGGTAATCGCGGTCAGCCAGGTATCGGTCTGTTCCGCCAGCTCCGCCGGATCGGCGTCGGACAGCACGGAGGCCGGCAGGCGTTTCAGAACGGTGCCCGGCGATCCCTTGGCGATCAGGCTGAGCGTGGTGTCATCGTCATCGCGTGGCCCGTCCGGCGCGACCCCCGGTAGCAGCCAGCCCGATCCGCGGCGCAGCAGATGCTGCGGCGCCGCCTGCTCCACCCCGTCCTGGAATTCGACCAGGAACAGATTGACGGCGCCCTGATCGATGAACCAGACAGTGTCCGGATCGTCGAGCTTCACCGGCAGGTTGCCGGCGCAGGGCACGGACTCGCCGGAGAGGGCGGCGAGTTCCGCGATGGACGTGTGCCCCGGCGCGGTGTCCCGCATCAGCCGGACTTGACCAGCTTGTAGTACGTGCCGTCCCGATCCGCGATCAGCTCGTCGTGCGTCCCGCGCTGCACTTCGACACCCCCGTCGAGCACGATGATCTCGTCGCAGTCCCGCACGGTGCTCAGCCGGTGCGCCACGATCAGGCAGGTGACACCGCGACGTCGCAGGGCGTCATCGACGTATTCCTCCGTCGCGGCATCGAGGGCGCTGGTCGCCTCATCCAGAATGAGCAGCGTCGGATTGCCCAGCAGCCCCCGGGCGATCTCCAGCCGCTGGCGCTGGCCGCCGCTGAAATTCACGCCGCCTTCCTCGACCCGGGTCGAATACCCGGCCGGCCGAAGCAGGATTTCGTCATGGATCCGGGCATCGCGTGTCGCCGCGAAGATGGCTTCATCCGGAACGGCGGGGTTCCACAGCGTGATGTTGTCGCGCACGGACGCGGAAAAGAGCACGACCTCCTGATCCACCATGGAGATGGACCGCCGCAGCACCTCCTCGGGAATCTCATCGCGGGGGTGGCCATCGAACAGGATTTCGCCGGACCAGGGCTGATAGAGACCGGCAATCAGCCGCGCGAGGGTCGACTTGCCGGAACCGCTGGGACCGACAACGGCAACCCGCTGCCCCGGCCTGATCAGGAGGTTGAAGTCCTTGATCAGAGCGGGCCGACTCCTGTTGAAGCCGAAGCTGACGTCTCGCAGCTCGAGCCGGCCGGTGAGCTGGAGTCGGCCGTTGAAGGTGGGAAGCGACTCCGACTGAGAACTCCGGCGACGGAAGGTGGGGTCTTCCGCCGCTTTGGAGATATCCTCGAGTCGCTGCAGATCGGTTTCGAGCGCCTGGCGTTGCCCGGCGAACTCCAGGAAGCGCCCAACCGGTGCCAGAAACATCTCGGCCAGGATATAGAACCCGACCAGCGTGCCCAGGGTCATCTCTCCGGCCATGACCAGGCTTCCCCCGATGCCCAGGACCGCCGCGGCGCGAAGTGCGGCGATCATGCCCGGGAGCGCGGTATTGACGGAGCCCAGTGCGGAATAGCTCCGGCGTGCATGCAGTTCGCGCGCCTGATGGCCGCTCCACTGCGAAAAGAAACGGTCGTCCGATCCCGTCATGCGCAGGTTGTCGGCATGATTCAGCATCTGCATGCCGACGCCGATCAAGAGCCCCTGTTCGCGCCTCATCGCCTGGCTTCGAACCGCCCTGAGCCCATTGAGAAAGTGTGCCAGCACGCCGTGCAGAAGGGCCAGAAACAGCACAACCAGCGTGAGCCGGACATCGTAGGCCAACATGGCAATGAGCAGCACAGCGCTCATCGCCATGTCGACAATGAGCACCAGAAACTGTTCCGTCAGGTTTCTCGCGACTCTGTCGATGGACGAGACTCGATCCGTCAGATCGCCTACGAGACGGTGTTCGAAGAACTCCACCGGCAACCGCAGCAGCCGCGACAGGCCTCGACTGTAGCCCATCACCGCAATCCGGATCGCGAACCGTTTCAGGAACCGGTGCTTGAGCAGGGACAGGATGTATACGAGGACACCGCCGCCGAGCAGGGCCGTCACGAGTCCGCCCCAGGGCCCCCGGTTCTCCAGAACATCGTCCACGAAAACGCCTAGAGATGCGGGGACAACAAGGGCCAGCAGCGTCAACATGAGGCCGCAGGCAATTACCCAGGCAAGCGCGCTCCGCGATCCGGTGAGCAGCGTGCCCAGTTGCGTGTACAATCCGGGCGGCTCGCCGCCGGGTTCGAAACCGGAGCCCCGCTTGAATCGCAGCGCAATTCCGCTGTAGCCCTTGCCGAACTCTTCCGCCGAGAGCCTGCGCCGCCCCGTGGACGGATCATTGAGATAGAAGTGGCGACCGTCGAACCCCTCGAGGACAACAAAATGGCTGAATTGCCAGAACACGATCAGAGGCAACTGCAGCCTCTTCAGCTGACCGGCACGCAGGCTGAGTCCACTGCATTCGAGACCGTAGTGCCTGGCCGCGCGTGCGATGCTCGCCGCACTGCTCCCGTCCCGACTCACCTCGCATCTTTCCCGCAATTCCACCAGCGAAACCCAGCGTCCGAAGTAGGCGAGAATGCTGCCGAGGCAGGCCGCGCCACACTCCGACGCGTGCATCTGCAACAGAATCGGCGTGGTTACGCGCTGTTTCTCGAAGCTCGGTGCGGCCTTGTCGTCAACCCCCCTGAAGGCGATCAGCGTCATATCATGACCGCCCCATCCGCAGGAATGCGACCGGAGATTGCGTACCGATCTCGATGACGATCCGGCATTCTCTGCCCACAATGGAAGCAAGGTCGAGGCTCTCGTCCAGCGCGATATCGAGGCGGTGCATGGATCCCGGCGCCGCAGACTCGAAGGCCGCGGGAGCCTCGAACGGGCGAACGCCGGAAATCGCCGCGACTTCCACGCTTATTGTGTCCGCTTCTCCATCCGCCGTACCCAGTTCCATCACCGCCGGCATTCCTGCCCTGATCTCCGGCACGACGTCGCTGTCGATCCAGACGAGCGCCTGCACGGACCGGCCCGCTTCGGACAGGTTTGTGCCCGGGTCGACCAGCACACCGTCCACCGCGAGGCTGCGGGTTACGCTGCCAAGAAAGAGCCACGTCACGAAGATGAACAACCACAGCGCGACGGCGACGACGAGCAGGCGCTCCCGCGGTGTGGAAACCGTCAGCAGCCGGTCGAGTTGTTCCCGTTCCTGCTTTGCTTCGGCAACGGTATCGTGAAACGAACCAAACGGGTTATTGAACACGTCCCTGCTTCGCCTCCTCACCAGGTATCGAACAAGGATAGCACGTCAGGGTGCGCGGTGCAGACTCGGGCGGCCGCCGGCCGGCTACGTCGGCACGGAGTCGTGCTTCCGCCCCAATGGCGCACCCAGACCGTGGGCGATTTGCGCGAAGCTGCTCACGGGAAGGAACGCGCACTGCCGCTCCCAATCCGCCGGATCGGGGGTCTTCGCGTCGACCAGTTCGAGCATCTCGTCGAACTTGCGCAAGGCGGAACAGTCCACGGCCAGCGGATCGGCGGCCTCCCGGTAGTTCGGCCACACGCGGTCCCGGGCGTCGCGCCAGAACGCACTGTCGTACTTCGAACCACAGCAATAGTGCCAGCCCACGAACAAGCCGGCTGCGAGCGCATCGGTGACGAGAAAGCGGTTGATGACGGGCGCGTCGCTCTGCACATACTCCGCCGGCCGGTGGAACCGCATGCGCAGAACCAGCGCGACCTGCAGTTGTGCCAACCTGATGGCGGTCGCTTCGAGCGGCTCCATGAAGGCGGCGGCATTCCCGACGCGGACCACGGCACCATCATAGATCCGGCGGCGGACGAAATTGGGAAACGGAATGACGGCGCGCTTCTCGAAATCCGACACGCCGTCCTCCGCAAGGAACTCGTCGAAGTCCGCCTCGACTGCATCGAGATCGGACACTTCCCTATTGAAGACATAGCCGTAGGATGTGTGCACGGTCAGCGGAATGACGAACACCCATCCGTGCGGACGCGCCACCGCACGGGTATACGTGAGTTCGCGGACCGGCGCGTTCGGCGGCGCCTTGACGACCGGGGGGCCGCGGCGAATGGCGGCGCAGTTCGTGGGGATGAAGGAAATGTCGATGTGCTCCTGCGGATCCAGTTGCCGCGGATAGCCGCGGGCATCGAAGACCAGATCGTAGCGCTCGGCCTCACGGCCTTCGAACTGCACCTGCGCGCCGCCGTCGACTCGCGTGATCGCGGTCACTCTCGCGTCGATGTGGCGGGCCCGCGTACTCGCGTGCAACAGGTCCGCCATCAGGTCGGCCGACAGGTGGTAGGCATAGGCCACCTGTTGTGGCGTGAAGTAGTGAACAAAGTCCTGCCGGCGTCGACCCCATCCCTCGAAGCGGCTGCCGAACTTGCGGGTGCCGTTCAGGCGTTGCTGAATCGTCTCGTGGGGCAACTGCGACAGCTGCTGCAGTTCGCGGACAAGACTGGGCCAACTTCCTTCGCCCACGCCGATGATGGGAATGCGAGAATCGTAGATGTGGTGCAGCTCATGATCGCGCTCGGGGTGCAACCGCGATACGCTGGCGGCGGCCAGCGCGCCCGCGGTGCCGCGGCCGACGACGGCAATCTTCCTGCACGAGCTGCTGCCGAGTTCCTTCACCGTGGCGACCTCCCCGGGCGCACCGCCCCCTGAACGCGACAGCGCGCGGCAAACGCGACGCGCCATGTCCCGGCCCCGCCCGCGCCATCCGCGAGGCCGCGGGCGAGGCGGACATCAGGGCGCGATGACACCTGAAAGCACCATGTAGACATAGGCCTTGATCTGTTCAACCCGGTCTCCGGCGATGACCAGCTTGATGTGGTGGATTCCCCGCAACAGTACAAACCGCCCGGTTCTGCCAAACAGAATGGTCGGTTGCGAGACCCAGCCGGCCAGCGCCGCGACTTTCTCCGACACTACACGGTCCTCGTGGCGCAGGGCCTCCAGCACCGGCTGCCAATCCGTCAGGCCATCGATCCAGACCCGGGAAGCAGCCGTATATCTCTGCTTGACTATGGGCGTCAGGCCGAGGGTCGGACCGACGCCATCCGCCTGCGCGTCGACGTTCACCCCGGTCCTGACGACCTGCGTGCGCTCGCCGAAGCGTGCAAGCACCCTCTCCACGGTCGCGATGTTCCCGGGCCAGGCGATCTCCTCGAGAAAGGAACGGACATCCCGCTGCCCGGTGAAGCCCATGATAGCCAGGCGGATCGTGCGCGCGCGTGACGGAAACAGGCCGAACGAGTCGAGGCGGGTGTCCTCCGGTTGCGCCAGGTAGACCCGCTCGGCGTTGCTACGCTCCGCCGCGCTCGGTTCCAGGTCGTGACAGTCCACGAGTTCGTCCACCACGACGCCGACATCGGGCTGCTGCCCGGCGCCGCCGAAGATCATGCGTTCGTTGGGCCGCAGGAACATCCCGGGCAGCGGATCGTCCTCGCCTCCCGAGTCGATGTCGTATTCCAGCATCAACTTGCGGCCGACAATCGCGCGCAGGGGCGAGTCCGCGGCCTCCATGCTGCGAAACAGGCGGCCGATCGCCGCCGCCGTGCGATCCGATGGGTCGCGTCGCGCCTTCTCCTCGAAAAACGCGCCCGACCGGTTGCCGCTCGCCAGCGAGACGCCGAAATCCGCCCGCGGCCGACTGTCGTGCAGCGGCAGCTCGAAGCCGAACGGCTGGGCACCCATGGTTATGGGCAGGGTCCCCGCCCTTGCCAGCAGGTGTTCCCACTCGTGCTCCCCGATCAGCACGGGAGAGATTCTGTCTCGCAGGTGCCCGAGCAGGTCGTGCATGGTGGCACCTTCGCCCGCCAGTCGCTCCTGGGTGATCGCTATCGCTTCGTGGATGTCCACTACTCGCGCCTCAAGCCTCAAAGCCGTGCCGAACACTCGGCCGGAGCCTGGAGACAGGTCTTCCGCTCAGGATCGGCGCTCGTCGTCATGCACCGTGCCGTCGACCATGCGGATCAGACGCCGGGACCGCTCCATGACGCGGCTGTCGTGGGTGGCGAAGACGAAGGTCACTCCGAGGTCGCGATTCAGCTCGCCCATGACATCGAGGAGCGCTTCGCTGGTGACCGAGTCGAGGTTCGCCGTCGGCTCGTCCGCGAGCACCAGGGCCGGACGGCCAGCCACCGCACGCACGACGGCGACCCGCTGCTGCTGGCCGCCGGACAGCTTGCCCGGGCGCCGGTCTTCGAGCCCTTCCATTCCCGTCCGCGCAAAGAGTTCGCGGACCCGCGCCTGGCGCTCCTCCGCGTCCACGCCCTGGAGGAGCATCGGGAATTCCGCATTCTCCAACGCCGTGAGCACGGGGAGCAGGTTATAGGCCTGGAAGACAAAGCCGACCTCCTCGAGCCGGAGCCGCGCCAGCTCCCGGTTCGACATGCGGCTCACCTCGCGCCCGGCGACCCAGACCCGTCCCTGCGTGGGGCGGGTCAGGCCACCGATCAGATTCAGCAGCGTCGTCTTGCCGGAGCCCGACGGCCCCGCGAGCGCGGTGAACTCGCCACGCTCGATGGTCAGGCTGACGTCGCGGACCGCCTGCACGGATTCGGCTTCCTGCTCGAAGATCTTCCAGACGCCGTCGGTCCGGGCGGCTGCCGTGTCGCGCACTGCCATCACACCTCGATTCTCCTTGCGCGCCAGGGGGTCGGCACGAGAATGGCTACCGATCGAACTTCATCGCCTCGGTAATGTCGACCCGGGCGGCGCGCAGCGCCGGATAGACCGAGGCGAGAATGCCAATGCCGAGAATGAACGCGACAATCTGGACTATGCGTCGCACCCCGAAGATTGGCACGATTACAGGGTCGACGGCGACACCCGAGAATGTCAACTCGTCGATGTCCTGCATGAAGACCGACGTGTCGAGCCCGTCGCCGAAGAAATACCAGGTGCCCAGGAGTCCCAGGCCGACGCCGACCAGCCCGCTGACGGCGGACAGCGTGAGGCCTTCGATGAGAACGACGGTGCCCGTCTGACCCGGCGTCAGCCCCTGCGCCTGAAGCACGCCGAACTCGCGCTGGCGATGCATCACCGACATCAGCACCGTGTTGACGATCCCGAACGCGATGATGACGAACAGGAACCCCTGAATCACGTAATTTCCGAACTCGTCGATCGCGATCCCCGCCGCCAGTACGGGGTTCGCCTCGCGCCACCCCACGACGCGTGCCTCGCCCCGTTCCACCGGCTCTGCAAGCGCCAGCGCCAGGCGGTCGGAGACCCACCGGGCTCTGCCACTGCCCTGCAGGACGACCGCGACGTTGGTCACGTCGCTCCCGGAACCGAGCCACTCGCCGGCGGTCGCGAGCGTGATGTGGATCGTCGCCTGGTCGATGGCGGCGACGCGGCTGCGGAAGATCCCCACCACGTGGAGCAGCTGCCCCGTAATCTCGCCGTCGGCACCCTGCGCCTGCACGACGAAGCGCGATCCGATCTCGAGTCCCAGGCTGCGGGCCAGATCGGCGCCGACAAAGGCCGCCAGCCGATCATCGGGCTCGAGGTAGCGCCCTTCGATCACCCCATCGTCGATCATGCCGAAGCCCGCTTCGGCGACGGGGTCGACCCCCACGATCTGCGCCGGGCGCGCACCGGCCGCCGAACTCGCCAGCCCGTTGATCCCGAGCCTGGCGGACGTGGTCACGACATGCGGCGCGATCTCCGGAGAGGCCAGCGCCTGCTGCGCGGCGCGCAGGACGTCCGTCGTCAGCCGGTTGTCGATCTGACGGCGCAGCCGGTACTCGGGCCGCTCGACGGTCACGTGTCCGCTCCCCATGCGCACACCGGAATCGACCCACTGCTCGTGGCTGCCGTCGTCGATCGTCATCGACCAGACCAGGAATGCGCCGCCCACGATCATCGCCGAGGCGGTCAGCACCGTGCGACGCAGATGACGGCGCAGGTTCCTGAGGGCGAGCCGGACCAGGACGCGCAGGAGCACGGCTACAGGCCCGACAGAGTGTCGGCAGGCGGCACCCGCGCCGCACGGATTGCCGGGTAGAGGGCGGAGACGAGTGCCGTGACGATCAGGCCGATGGTCGCCCAGGTCCATGCCGGCACGTTGGTCCCCACACGGAGACTCGGCGTCAGCAGGACGCCCTCCACGGTGAGACTTCCGAAGAGCCATCCGAGGTCGGGCGGCGCTGCGGAGAACCAGACCAGCAGCGGCACCGTGACGCCGGTCCCGAGGCCCAGCCCGATGACGCCGGTCGCGACCGCCTCTGACAGCACCGTGCCTACCACGGACCGCGGCGATGCACCCAGCGCCAGCATGACGGCGAACTCGCGGCGGCGTTCGAAGGTGGCCATCAGCGTCGTGTTGGCGATGCCGAAGCTGGCGACTGAATAGATGAGGACGATGAAGATCCAGTACGTCGCATCGGCGAGCGCGACATACTGGGCAAGCACCGGATTGAGCTCCGTCCATGACGCGACCGACATCGCCCGTTCGGGAGCTCCAAGGGAGGCTGCGAGGCGGGTCGCGGTCAGGTCGGCTTGCGACGGATCGTCAGTGCTGACCGCGATTTCGTGGACCCGCCCCGGATCGAGGACCACGAGCGTCTGGAGGTCTGCGACCGGCATGACCATGGTGCCGGCATCGAACTCGAGCAGGCCGGTCCGGAAGATGCCGGTGACCGTGTACAGGTCGTTGCCCATCGAGCCGTCCGCCGCCGAGGCGACGACGACGAGTTCGTCCCCGACGCCCAGCTCGAGCTGCCGCGCCATCTCGTCTCCCACAACGGCTTCGTATCGGCCGGTGGCAGGCAGGCGGCCCGCTGCCAAGGGATCCAGAAAACGGGTCAGCGCCACCTCGCGCTCGGGGTCGACGCCGAGCAGAACGCCGGCCAGTGTCGCTTCGCCGGAACTCACGAGCCCGCTCGCGTACACGCGCGGGGCGGCGGCCACGACCGAGGGGTCGGCCTCGATGGTGCGCAGGATCTCCCCCACGTCGGCACCCTCGCGGCCGCCGATGGTCTCGTACAGGCTGCGCTCGGGCCGGTAGTCGGCATCGTGGATCTCGATCGGTCCGCTGACGAGCGACGTGGCGTTCTCGACGAGTCCCGTCGAGACCCCCTCGGCCCATCCGACCATGAACACCACGGCAAAGTAGCCGACCCCGAGGCCGAGCGCGGTGAGAGCGGTTCGCTTCCGGTTACGGCCGAGGTTGCGCCACCCGATTCGCCACAACCGGCCCGTCACGCGGCGCTACCTCCCGCGCTGCAGGGTCCGGAGCGAGAAGAAGGATGGATCGACGTCGATGTCGAACTCAAGCTCCTCGTAGCGGATCGTCGTGCGTTCGTCCGGCTTGTCCGCCGGGTACATGTTCATGACCCTGGGAACGATCCGCCCTCTGAACTCGGTGTAGTCGCCGTGCTCTATGGTCCTGGCCAGTTCGCCGTTCTCGTCGAAGAACTCCGCCCGGACCGGCATGTCGTCGGACTGCCGGATCCGGTAGTCGATGTGTCCCCAGACGACGGGCACCTCCGGCCTGGGAGTCAGGCGAAAGTCCCAGACGGCCACGCCATCCGCATCCTCTCCGTCGAACACGAGTTCGATGTCGTAGTCCTCGACGAGCCTGCTGTCCTTGACCAGGTCGTCGTTCGTGAAGTGCGATCCCATCCACGATCCGCCCATCATCGAGGCAGGAACCTTGATCGTCCGATCGACCTTGGGGAGGTAGTTCCAGATGTCCTCGGCGGCCTTCAGAGTCGCCGTTCCGGCTTCCCTCCGCGGCGCCCGCAGGCGGACGAGCGAATAGTCCGTGCCGAGCGACCAGATCTCCATCGTCATCTGCCGCTCCCAGTGCTCGGTCACGATCTCCATCGTCGCGACGCCCCGGCTGGACTCACCGCGCAGCAGCCGGTCCACCCGATCGATGATGGCGTTCGGGTCCAACTGGGCCCGGGCCGGCGCCGCGACGGCCAGATGCAGGATCGTGCCCGCAAGCGCGAGCCACATCGCCATGCCGCGCTTGTGCGGCCCCTGGAGTCCCTGGCGTGTTCCTGGCATGTGAGTGCACCGTGGCGTGATCTGGGCGTTACGTAGTTAATACCCCGGCCGCTCCAAGGCGGCAACACCCACGAGGCCATTGCCCAGCCGGGTTCGACGGGTACCAATGACGCCGGCAGGTTGGCGACTACCCCCCTTCCCGTCCCAGCAGCCGGTCCGGCTCGGGCACGATCCGGGTGGCCCGGAAGGCCGCCAGGCGGTAGAGGGTATCGTTCCCCGCGGCGCGCACCCAGTATTCGGCGTCCACCGGCGCCATTTCCAGCGTAAGGACGGTGTCGCCGCTCTCATTCAGAGCCACGAAGCGACGCAGGTCCTCGGTCGGAAACTCGGATCCGTCCTCCACGAAACCGATGGCGCGCAGCTCGTCCACCTCGTCCAGCATGTTCGCGACCGTAGCCGAATCCGGCACCGAGCCCGACTCCGCCACCGTCCAGCCGGCGTCGCCGCGCTCGACGATGACGACCTCTCCGTCGCGCTCCACCTCGATGGATTCGATGGACTCCACGTCCATGCGCACGATGAGCTTGTCGCGCCAGTCCGTGAGCGTGCGGGTGAAGGAACCGCGCAGGTCACCGCGAACGGTGTAGACCTCGTCGGAGCCGGGCAGCCGGACGTAGGCGGTCTGGAAGGCCGATCCGACCCGGCCCAGCGCCAGGATGCGGCTTTCGCCGCCGAGGAGGCGGAACTCGAGCATCCAGGCGTCGCGGCCGGTCACCCCCAGGCGCTCGTGGTTGGCCGGGTTGGCCGCGGCCAGTGCGCCCACCTCGACCTCCGAGAGCGCCGTGAACATGCGCGCCACCGCGGCGGAGTCGGCTTCGTACCCGTTCACCGTCCATTCACCGGCGACGCGCGCCACCTCGATCTCCCGGTCGGACCCGCTGAAGGTGGCGCCCTCCAGGGTGCGCTCGTCGATGCCCTCCAGCTCCGCCGCCAGCTCGACCGCTCCGGGGGGGACCTCCGGACTGCGGCCGCCCACCAGGCGGATGACCCCGTAAAGGACCAGCAGTCCCGCGAGCGCGATGACAAGTCTCTGCAGTGCGTTCTTGCTCATGCGTCCATCTCGTTCCAGCGGCGCTCGGCGCGGGACCGCCTGCCCGTCACCCGCAGGGCGCCGGCGAGGCAGAAGAAGAGGGGGATGCCCACCAGGTTCCCCCACTTGAGCGCGTTCTTGGCGAAGTCCGACTCCAGCGCCAGCGGAGGCGGCGTGCGATCCTTGGAGCGGATGCTGATGAGCGCCTCGTCCTGCGCCAGCCAGTCGACCGAGTTTGCGGCGAAGAGCAGGTTCTGGCGGCTCGACCGGACGAACTGCTCGTCCAGGAAGTCCACATCGGCTACGACGATCATGCGGCCGGCCGGTTCGGAACCGTCGCCCTCCTGCCCTTCCTCGGCGGGAAGCGCGAAATCCACCGCCGCCGCTACAACCTCAACACCGAGATTGGACTCGTCGGGGAAGGCCTGCATGTCGGGAGCGATGGGGCTGCCCGGCGCCTGCACGCCCCCCGCTTCCGTGGTGGTCCAGAGCGGCGTGACGCGCGCCGAGTCGGTCAGGATCAGCGAGCTGGCCCATCCGACGGAGAGGTTGTTGAGGTCGCGGGTCACCGGATGATCGGCGCCCCGGAAGAGGATGGGCCATAAGGGGTAGGAACGCACCACGGCGAAGATCCCCTGGCGACCCATCTGCACCCGCTCCGCGGAGGCCAGGTCGTAGACGATGCCTCCGTCGTATCTGATTCCGCGCTCCTCCAGGAAAGTCTCGAGCCCCGACGTCACCGGCGACGCCATCGGCGACTGCGGATCGATCTGCGTCCCCTCCACCAGCAGCATCGCGGCACCGCCGCCGTCCACGTACTCCGCGAGCCGCTCCAGGGCGAGCGCCGACATGGGCGCCGTCGGCCCCGCCACCACCAGCACGTCGATGGAATCCGGATTCAGCGGAGGCACCGTGTCGCCGTCGAGCGCGACGCTTCCGATCGAGTAGCGGTCGCCGAGCGCCTGCTGCAGCGCCGGCATCTCGAAGGCCTGCCTGGCGCCGAACCCGGAGGCGAAGCGCAGGCGCGGGCGCGCGTCGGTGGTCATGGACACGACCGCCGTCGCCATGCGCAGCTCCAGGTCGTCGGTGCGGTCGATGATGGGGATGATCTCGCGCTGGTCCGCGTACTGCATGGCCAGCCCGAAGTACCCCCGGCGCACCTCGAACTCGTCGTCGCGCAGGACGTTGAAGTCGAGTTCCGGGATCCCCATGCCGCTGGCCTCGGAACGGGCCTCGTCGCTGTCGCCGGGATCGATCTTCTCGACCACCAGCTGCCCGCCGCCCGCGCGCCGGAAGTCCGCGAGCAGATCCTCCACGTCGCGCAGCGTGAGCTGCACCTCCGGGGGAAGCTCGTCGGACGCGAAGAGCTTGAAGGTGACGATGTCGTCGACGTTCGCCAGCACCTCGCGGGTCCCGTCGGCGAGGGTGTAGAGGTTGCCGCGGGTCAGGTCCAGGCGCCCCCGGATGTAGCCGCCGACCAGGTTCAGCACCACGACCAGGGCCGCGATCGCGATGGTGCCCACGCGCAGGCGCCGATAGTCGGCCCGGCCGTGACTCAGCCGCTCCCGGCTCACCATGGCGATCGACAGCACCAGGAAGAGGGCGGCGGTGGAGAGGAAGTACAGGACGTCGCGCAGGTCGATCACGCCCCGGGCGACGTTCTCGAAGTGCCCGATCACGGAGAGCCGGGCCGCGGCGCCGCCGATCATCGGCGTCAGCCCGATCTGCACGAACGGCAGGCCGATGAGCACCAGCACCAGGCTGACGGCGATCGCCAGCATGAACGAGGTGATCTGGTTGCGGGTCATGCTCGATGCCCACAGGCCGATGGCCACGAACTGGGCGGCGAGCAACGAAGCGCCCACGTACTGCGCGGTGATGATTCCCGGATCGGCTTCGGACGCCATCAGCACCCCGATCGACATCGGCAGCGTGCCGGCGAGCGCGACCAGAGCGAAGATCCAGTTCCCCAGGAACTTGCCGAGTACGGTCTCGACCTCGTTGAACGGATGCGCCAGCAGCCACTCGAGCGTCCCGCTGCGGCGCTCCTCCGCGAGCGAACGCATGGTCGCGGCGGGAATCAGGATCGCGAACAGCCAGGGCAGGAGATCGAAAAGGGGACGCAGGGTGGCGATGTTGGAGGCGTACAGAGAGCGGAACTCGATGAAGATCCCCAGGGCCAGGAAGGCCACGATCAGGATGTAGGCCGTGGCCTGATCGAAGAAGCCCGCGAGTTCGCGGCGCGCGATGGTGGGCACGCCCCTGAGACCGGCGAGAATGCGGGAGAGGTTCATTCTTCCACCTCCTCCGCCGGCGTTGTCGCGGCGTCATCGTCCGCCAACGGAGCCGTCTCGCCAGCTTCCGACGCGATCGCGGTCCCGGCGCCGTCACCGCCGGCTTCTTCGTCCCCGCCATCCCCGCCGTTCGCGGTGAGGGACCGGAAGACCCGCTCCAGGTTGGCCTGCTCGCGATGCAGCTCCCAGAGCGCCCACCCGCGGCGGGTGGCGAGCTGGAAGATGGTGGGGCGCAGTTCCGCGCCGGACGCGACCTCCAGACGCACGCGGGTGCGCCCTTCGTGGGTTTCCGCTGTGGCGGAGGAAACGCCTTCCAGGGCGGCAAGGGCCTCGGACACGTCATCCCCTTCGGCTTCGACAAGGTAGAAGGCGCCGCCGGTGCGGTCGGCCGCCAGATCGGCCACGGTGCCGTCGGCGACCAGCCGGCCGCCCGAAATGATCAGCAGCCGCTGGCAGGTGGCCTCGACCTCCTGCATGACGTGAGTGCTGAGGAGCACCGTGCGCTCTGCGCCCAGCGCGTTGATCAGCTTGCGGATCTCCACCCGCTGGTTCGGGTCGAGGCCCTCGGTAGGCTCGTCGAGCACCAGGATCTCGGGACGGTGCAGGATCGCCGCCGCGAGCCCGATGCGCTGCCGATATCCCTTGGAGCACTCCCCGATCGGGCGGAAGAAGACCGCCTCCAGCGCGGTCTCCTCCGCCGCGTCCCGGACCGCGCGCCGGGCATCCACGCCCCGAATCCGGCGGATCTCGGCCACGTACTCGAGATACTCGGCGACCAGCATGTCGTCGTAAAGCGGGTTCGCCTCGGGAAGATAGCCCACCCGCCGCTTGGCTTCCCTGAGGTCGGTCTCGATGGGCACGCCGTCGAACAGCACCACGCCCGAATCGGGCTGCAGCGTGCCGGTCAGCATGCGCATGGTCGTGGTCTTGCCGGCCGCATTGGGGCCGAGAAACCCCACCACCTCGCCCCGGTCCACCTCGAACGACACGTCGTTGACGGCCAGGAGGGGGCCGAAACGCTTGGTCACCCCTTGTACGGCGATCATTCCTTCCTCCTTCCGCGTTTTTCCTCGGTGCCGTGCACGAAAAAGGCCGCGCGAATCGCATCATCGCGCGGCCCGGGCAGCCCGTGCCTTCCCGCGCGCGAGCAACTCGCTGGTCTCCCCCGTTTTCGCGCGGGGGCGAACGATTCTACAATGGGATGCCAGCGATGTCCAGAAGGTTTTCCGCTCCGGGAGCACATCTCATGCACCACCAACAGACCACACGAGTCAGCATCCTGAGGGCGATCTTCCTCTCGATCCCCTTCGCCGGTCTTGCGTGCGGCGGTTCCGGGGATGATGCGGGAGGTGGCGGGACGGACGCCGGAGCCGGCATTGCCATCTCGGCCGACGAGCTGGTCCGCACCGCCGACCCGTTCGCGCGCGGCTACACCGAGGAGGACTTCCCGCGGCTGCGGGAGCTGGCCGAAGGGGTGTACTCGTACGAGGCGCTGCGCTCGGCCGGAGACCAGCGCTTCACGACCGTCAGCATGTTCGTGGTGACCGACGAGGGCGTGCTGGTCGCGGATGGCCAGGGTAACGTGGCCGAGACCCAGCGCCTGATCGACCACATCGCCTCGGTGACCGACCAGCCCATCACCCACGTGGTGATCTGCTCCGACCACGGCGATCACACCGCAGGCAACTCCGCCTTCCCCGAGGACGCCGAGTTCATCGCCCACCCCACCTCGGCGCGAGTGCTGGAGGCGATGGCCGCCAATCCCATCCGGCCCGCCGACGCACCGCCGGTGATGCTGCCCACCCGCCTGGTGGACAATCGCGAGGTGCTCGAGCTGGGCGGTCGCACCATCGAGATCCTCTTCTTGGGGCGCGCGCACACGGGCGGCGACCTGGTCGTCCATCTTCCCGAAGAGGACATCCTCTTCATGAGCGAGGCCTATCTGCACCGCGTCTTCCCCGCCATGCGCACGGCGTATCCGACCGAATGGGTCGCGATGATCGAGCGGGCGCAGGCGATGGAAGTGGAGACCTACGTCCCCGGGCATGGCTTCGTCGATTCGCCCGAGGTGTTGCGGGAGGAGCTGGAGGTGTTCCGTCAGGCCGTGGTGCAGGTGATCGACGAAAGCCGTCGTCTGCACGGGCAGGGTCTCAGCCTGGAGGAGGCGCAGGCCAGCGCCGACTTCGGAGAACTCGGGGACTGGTGGCTATCGGAGAGCCAGGCTTCTCGCGCGATCCAGCAGGTGTACGCGGAACTCGACGGCATGCTTCCGCCGATGGAAGGCGAGGATGGCGACCGGGAGGACGGCCGCGACGACGGAGAGGAGCACGAGTCAGAGGGTGAAGGCGAACACGGCGAGGGTGAAGAGGGCGGCGAACACGGCGCAGGCGATGAGCACGGTGAGGAGGGTGAGCACGACGAAGAGGGCGAGGAATCGGGCGAATACATCGCCTCAAGCGAAACCTGGGACAAGACCCGGAGGGGTGCCCGCCTGATCCTCTCATTCGATGCCGCGCGGGCCGCATTCGTCGGAACGGTCGAGAACACGACTCAGGAGGTGCTCTGCGCCGTGCGCGTTGAGGTTCATCTGTCCACCGGAACCGAATTGGGACCGACCGCGCGAACGGATCTCGCTCCCGGCGAATCCACAGCATTGATGCTGTCGGCGGGAGGCGAGTCCTTCGACGCCTGGACAGCCCACCCGGAGGTATCCGCCTGCGCGGGCTGACGACAACACGCACTCTTGCGGCTGCGGAAATGCTGCGAGCCGGAAGCTGACAGATGCACGAAATGACGATTTGCTGTGCCGACATCGGGTCAGTGGCGAAAGGAAACTTCGGATGGGCCGGTCTCTCCGGTGATCCTGACCACGCAGAATCGTCTGGTCGTGACATCGCGGACTTTTTGCTCCACACGCCGTGTCTGGTGATCCAAGCGAGGCCGTCGCGTCGTTAAGGCGCCGGCCGCACGACTCGGCTTCGCCGCGGCTAGTCAGTGGGCCGGCGAATTGAACCAGGCACAGAGGTGCTAGAGGAGAGAGGTACGATGGCGGAGATAAACCCGCTGAAGCGTGTGAGTTTGCGGGAGGCCTGGCCCGACGAGGCACGCCACTTCACCCCGTGGCTGGCCGACAACATCGATCTGCTGGGTGCGAAACTGGACCTGAGACTGGAACAGGCGCAGGCGGAGCCTGGGAGTCCCTCATCATGCTGGAGGGTACCGATTGAAACGTTGCCGGCAGGCGGATCGACCGTCAAACGGGGGTCGCTATCCGCTCGACGTGGATCCGGCCGGCGTTCTTCATGGCCTGCGCAAGGTCGTAGGCCGCCTGAAGGCGATACCAGGTATCCGCGCCGCCTCCAAACGCCATGTCCAGCCGGATCGCCATTTCGGGAGAGATGCCCGAACGGCCGTTGACAAGTTCCGAAAGCTGCTTGCGGCTAACCCCCAGCCTCCGCGCTGCCTCCGTCACGGTGAGCCCCAGCGGCTCCAGACAATCATGGCGCACGGACAGGCCCGGATGCGGTGGGTTCTTCATCGGCACCTCACGGTCCTCCTAGTGGTAGTCGGTCAAGTCCACATCCCTGACGTCGCGACCGTCGAAGCGGAAGACGTTCGAGGCCTCGGTGGCGAAAGCCAAGGATCATTGGATGAGAACTGTAACGTACCACCGCTCAGGCGACGACATGCCTCGCGGCAGACGGCTGGTGGTGACAGTAGGTACAAACGATGACCAAGGACGATACGGGCCCCAAGCCTGCTGGCGCCGTGACCAGCGGACCGGACAAGAACCGCCCCGCGACGAATCGCCGGGCGTCCGCTCATGTGGCACACCACACCGTCTCCGGGAAGTCGAGCCAGCCCCGGCCCCTGCGGCGCGATCTCCTGGAGATGGCCCGGCTGGACCGCTCCGTGCGTGCCGAACTCGCAGCGTCCGGCAAGCTCTTCAACGCCGGTTATGAACCTCGGATGGCGCAGGTGCACCAACGCAATGCCCGGCGGCTTCGGCGCATCATCGAGTCGGTCGGATGGCCGGGTTCCGACCTGGTCGGTTCTGACGGAGCAGAGGCGGCCTGGCTGATACTCCAGCACGCGATCTCGGAGCCCGACCTGCTCCGGCGAACACTGCCGCTTCTCACGGCGGCGGCACGAGAAGGGAAGGCGGATCCTGCGCACGCCGCCATGCTGGAGGACCGGATCCGATTCTTCGAGGGCCGCCCGCAGCGCTACGGCACTCAGCTCGATTGGGACGCCGAAGGGAGTCTCTCACCGGGCGGCGTGGAAGATCCGCACAAGCTTGCCGAACGCCGCGACGCGGTCGGCCTCCCGCCGCTGGAAGAACAGATCGAGGACGCTAGGAGCCAGGCGGCTGCCGAGGGACAAACACCTCCGGCAGACTATCAAGCGTACGCAGACGCCCGCGACAAATGGGCGGCCAATGCCGGGTGGCGCGCCGGCCGTTAGCTCCACTCCGGATCGTAGCCTTCCGGCAGCGGAGTCCCGATTCCCGCGGCCAACAGCGGTGCGCGCGTGTGCGTGACATCCCGGAGGCTCGAACAGTACCTTCGAGGTTGTCCTCTGAAACGTTCGCGCCTTCGTTGCCCCCGCCGGTCAGGAGGATCGGGTCATGTCCCGCCCGGAACCCGCACTCACGCACCCCGGTCCTCCATCGATTGTCGATGAGTTCGAGGTTCCGTACGTCGTCAGGGTCTCGGTATCGTGAGGCCAAGTCCCTCCGTGTCCCCCAGGGCACGCATCGCGGCGCTGGCCCGTGATGACAAGTGGTTTCTGGGGGGGCTGGACGGCGTGGTTTGGGCGCCGCCGTTCCCGCGCCGGCTGCACCGGCCGGGGTTCTGGGATCCCGTGCACGTGCTGCAGCACGAGGTCGGTCCGGGGTTTTCGGTGGCGCTCGTGCGTCCCGATGGGCGGGAAAACCCCCTCCGTGGAGCGAGGCGGGGGCCGGGCGGCCGTGAGTCGGCCGCGCTCAGGTGGCGGCCCGGGCGGTTGGACGCCGCGTGGTTGGATGAGCGAGGCGTCCTCGTCGAGGAGCGGCGCCAGGTGTTGCCGGGCGGAATCCTGGAATCGTCCTGGCATATTCCCCGCGGATTCGAGGGTCACCTGGTCGGCTTCACGGCGCAGCCGGCCGACGCGACCTGTGCGGCGGTGTCCACGGAAGGCGGCGTGGGCTGGACGCGGACCGTGTCGGACCGGCGCGGGCAGGAACTGGTGCTGCGCATGGAGCTCGGGGGCTCGGTTTCGCCTGCGTGGAGGAGCATCGCGGCGTCCGAGGGGCGTAGCGAGCCCGAATGGCGGCATTCGCCGTTTGCGGAAGGCGGGATTGGAACCCCCGCGACCGCCGATCACGCGTCCGGCACCGTAGGAGAAAGCGCGGGCTTCGACCCTGTGTCCGGCGCGGGCGCTGCCTTCGTGTCCAGACCCGATGGGGCACTGCACTCCGAAGTGGACGAAAGCCGATCCGGGTGGATCTGGATCGCCGTCGCCCTTCCGCTGGCGGGGATCGACGACGGCAATTCGCCGACCATCAGACTGACGCTCAGGCCGGATGGTGCCCAATCCAGAAGCGCGGCTTCGCAATTGCCGACGCACCAGCCCACCTGGGAATCCTTCTTCGCCGATTTCCCTCATTTCCGGTGTGGTGATCCATACCTCGACCGCTACTTCGACTACCGCATCTACGGCCTGGGCCTGAACCGCGTCGAGGGTCGATGGGACCCGATCCGGCACCCGGCCATCGCCGAGGGCCCGGAGTACTTCCACGTGCCGATCACCTACAGCGCGCAGTGCCACATGATGGAGATGCGCTGGCGCAGAGGCGGGCGGGAGGCGTGGGGCTCGCTGCTGAACTTCGTCGACAACCAGAAGCCCGACGGCTCATTTCACGGGCGCCTCTATCCCGAGCGCCTCGAGGGAACCGACTTCTACCACGCCAACTGGGGCGACGCGCTGCTCGCGGTCGACGACATGCAGCCCGATGCGGCGGCGCTGGGGCGCTGCTACGAGGGACTGTCGCGCTACGCCGGCTGGCTGACGGCGGCGCGCGACCCGGAGTCGTCGGGGATGTTCACGGTCACAAACCACTTCGAGACGGGACAGGAGTACATGTCGCGGTACATGGCCGTGGACGAGGAGGCCGACGTGGCGGGATGGCGTCCCCGGCTCCGCCTCAAGGGGATCGACGTCACGGTGTACGCGCACCAGTTGTTCCGCGCCCTGGGGTCGGTGGCGCGGCGTCTGGAACGGCCGGGCGACGAGGCCGAATGGCGGGGGCTCGCGGACCGTTGCTGGGAGGCGATCGACGAACGCATGTGGTCGGCGGAGGCTCGGCTGTTCACCGACGTGGACGGGCGCACCGGCGAACGTACCGGCGTGAAGGCGGCGGTAGGGTTCTACCCGCTGCTCACCGGACGCGTGGGCCGTGCCCGCCTCGACGCCCTGCTTGACCACCTCGAGGATCCCGCCACCTTCGGCACCCCCTTCCCCCTGCCGTCGTCCAGCGTGGACGATCCGCGCTTCTCTGCGGAGGGCATCTGGCGCGGAAAACGCCGCAACTGTCCCTGGAACGGACGGGTGTGGCCGATGACGACGAGCCACGTGATCGAAGGGCTGCTACGCTGCTGGCGCGGCGGCAGCGAGCGGGCCGGCAGGCTCGCGGCCGACATGCTCATCCGCTTCGCGCGCATGATGTTCACGGATGGCGATCCCGGCCGGCCCAACTGCTTCGAGCACTACAACCCGTACACGGGTCGCGCCTGCCACTTCCGGGGCATCGACGACTATCAGCACTCCTGGATCATCGATCTGATGGCGCGCGGATTCGCCGGGCTTCACGTGGATGCGTCGGGCATGGAGGTGAGGCCGCTGCCGGATGGTCCCGCCCGCGTGTCGCTGGGGCCGGTTATCGCGCGAGGCCGGACGCTGCATGTCGAAGTGGAACCCGGGGGAGTGAGCGTCTCCGTGGACGGCGAACAGTTTGGAGGATCGCGTAGCGAGCCCCTGCGGGTGCCGTGGGCTCCGTGAGCCGCGCCGGGCAGGGCGTCGTGCTGCGCGGCGTGGGGAAGCGTTTCGGCGATGTCGTGGCTCTGGAGCCGATGGACCTCGAGGTCCGGCCCGGAGAGCTGATGGTGCTGGTGGGGCCATCGGGATGCGGCAAGAGCACGCTGTTGCGCCTCATCGCCGGGCTCGAGGCACCCACCTCGGGAGAGGTGTGGATCGGCGGACGGCGAGTGGACGATGTCGAGCCGGGCGCGCGCGACGTGGCGATGGTGTTCCAGAGCTACGCGCTCTATCCGCACATGACCGTCGCCCGGAATCTCGGCTTCGGCCTGCGCGTGCGCGGAACGCCGCGCGCGGAGCTCGAGCGGCGCGTCGCGGAGACCGCCGCCGCACTCGGGCTCGGGGACTTGCTGGAGCGGAAGCCCGGCCAGCTTTCGGGGGGTCAGCGCCAGCGGGTGGCTCTGGGACGCGCCATGGTGCGCGATCCGGGCGTGTTCCTGTTCGATGAGCCGCTCTCGAACCTGGACGCGGAGCTGCGCCTGCGGACGCGCGACGAAATCGCCGCCCTGCACCGGCGCCTCGGTACAACCATGGTCTTCGTGACCCACGACCAGGTGGAGGCGCTGTCGCTGGGCCAGCGGGTCGCGGTCATGGATCGCGGCCGGCTGCAGCAGGTGGGCACGCCGGATGAGGTCTACCGGCGACCGGACAACCTGTTCGTCGCGGGCTTCGTTGGGTCGCCGCCCATCAATCGGATGCCGCTGTCCCGCGATGACCGGGGACGCCTTGCAGGCGGTCCGTTTGCGCTTGCGGGGCCGCCGGACCTGAGTCGGGCCACGCTGGCGGTAAGGCCGGAGGATCTCGCGGTCGCGGGACCGGGCGAGGCTGATGGCGACGCGTCCGGTGGCTCGACTCGGACGGGCGACTTCCGGGCAACGGTGCTTCGCGTGGAGGCGCTGGGCAGCGAGCAGCGCGTGCATCTGGACGGTCCGCGCGATGCCGCCTGGGTGGCGCGCGCATCGCCCGCGCTGTTGGTTGCCCCCGGCGACCGGGTGAGCGTTTCCGTCGATTGGGAGCGCAGCCACCTGTTCGGCCCGGATGGCCGCCGCGAGGAGGGCGTGCCGAGACCGGCGGAGCGGGGGGTCTCGCGATGAGGAGCAGGCGGTGGCAGGACCTCGTGCTGGCCACTGTCGTCCTCGCGACGCTCGTTCTCATGGCGGCCTGCTCTTCCGGCGAACCAGGCACCACGTTGCGCGTGGCGCTCTGGGCCGGGGGCCACGAACTGGAGATCGAGCGGCAGGTGGCCGACCGCTACGAGGCGCTGCACCCCGGCGTGCGGGTCGTGCTCGAGTCGGCCCCCAACGGATACGAAGAGCGGCTGCTGACCTCGATCGCGGCCGGGCGGCCGCCCGACGTCTACCTGCTCGATTCGCCCGACATCCCCACCTTCGTGGAGCGCGGGCTGGCGCTGGATCTCACGCCCTACGGCGAGGCGCTCGGTTTCCGGCCGGATAGCGTCTTCGCGCAGGTGGCGGACGCGTTTCGCCGGGGCGAATCCATGTTCGCGCTGCCGAAGGACTTCACGCCGATGGTCCTGTACGCGAATCGGCGGGTGCTTGCGGCCGCGGGGGTGGAAGATCTGCTGCCGGTCGCTTCGGCGCCCACGCCCGGCTGGACTTGGGCGGACTTCCGGCGGGCCGCGGAGGAAGTCGTCACCGACGCCGACGGCGATGGCCGGGCGGACGTGTTCGGGTTCGACTTCCCGCGCAACCTGTACCAGTGGATTCCGTTCGTGTGGTCGGCGGGAGGCGACATCCTCGCGCCCGGCGGCAGCGGGACGGCGGGGTATCTGGACGGACCCGGAGCGCTGGAAGCCTACCGCTTCCTCACGGGCCTGGCGGAGGATGGCCTCACCCCGGGAGCGCAGTTCGTCCAGCAGGGAGATCCGGCGCGCGAAGCGCGCTTTGCGTCGGGGGGACAGGCGTTTCTCCTCTCTGGCCACTGGACGCTTCCGGTGTTCCGGGACCTGGTGCAGGCCGGCGCGCTGGACCTGGCCATCGTCCCCATTCCGCACCATCCCTCGCGGGCAGCGGCAACCAGCGTGCTCTACGCCTCGGGGTGGGCCGTGCCGCCCAACGCGCCGAACCTGCGCCGGGCGATCGACCTGGCCGGGTTCCTCGCCTCGCCCGCAGCGCAGCGCATCCGGGCGCGGTCGGGGCTGGCTATTCCATCCCGGATGGATGTGGCGGCCGAGATCGCCGCTGCGGACGGGACGGGGGTCGAGGACGCGTTCATCGCGCTGGTGGAGGGCGCGCGCATGACGTGGGGCGCCCGCGTGCGGGACTTCTCCCGCATCGAGGCGCTGGCGGTCGAGATCATGGACCGCCGCCTGGTGCGCGGGGAGGCGCTTGCATCGAGTGCTGCGGACGTCGCCCGCCGCATCGACGCGGAGTTCGGGTGGTGAGCGGCGTGGCTGTGCGTCAGCCGGTTCTGGACTCCCTCGCCGCCGTCGTGCTGGCGGCCGGCCTCGCGCTCGTCCTGGTCGTGGCCGCGGGCCGGGTGGAAAATGCGCGGGTCGGCGCGGCCGAAACCGAGGCGCGCATGGCGGCCGCGCTGTGGGAGCAGGAGGGGGGCGGCGCCGATGCCGTGGCCGGTCTGCTCCGCGAGCGGGCGACGATCACCGGCGCTGACGCCGGTGGCGCCGAGTCCGGACCGGGGGCGTACGCCTACGAGGCCGGCGCGCTCGACCCCGCTGTCTGGATCGTGGTCGCGCCGGATGCAGCGGATGGTCCCCGTGGTGCTCTCCCGGTCACAGCCATCGCCATCGCGCTTGCGGGTCTGATGGTTGTCACGGGGTGGGTTCTGGGCCGGCGCCGCGGGCCCACGCGCACGCGCTACCCGGTGGGCATCGCGTTCTTCTCCCTGGGCTGCATGGGCCTGACGGCGGTCGCCGCCGGACGGTGGGCGGATGGCGAACTCAGGTCGCTGAGCGCCGGTACCGCCGCACAAGGCGCTCGCGCCATCGAAATCGCCCTGGCGACTGGCGCGGGTCCGGACGGGGCCGCTCGGGTCGCTCAGCTCCCGTGGGCGCAGGACCCGTCGCTCGACTCTCCGACCGAGCAGTGGACCATGCCGGCCGCGGTCGCTGCAGCCATCGCCGCCTCGCCCGAACGAGGCGCCCCGACGGCCTCCACGACGCTCTCCGCGATGCCCGAACGCGATGTGGAGACCGTCGCCCCGCCATCACCCACCGCTCAGGACGCTTCCGCGGGTACACCCGCCATCGCGCCGCACACGGTGGAAGCGGACGGCGCCACCTGGCACGTGGCCCGCACCGCCGACATCCACGTCGCTTTCCTCGGATACGAGCGCACGGCGTCTCCCACCCTCGCGCTGGCGGCGGCGGGCGGGCTTGCCGGCCTGTTGGTGGTCCTCGTCCTCCACCTCGTGCAGCTCGCATCCCGCCCCCGCGCCTTGCGCCGAACCCTGGCCGCCTGGGGGCTCCTCGCGCCGGCAGCAGCCCTCATCCTCGCCTTCACCCTCGGGCCGCTCCTCTTCTCGCTGTGGATCTCGCTGCACGAATGGCGTCTCATCGACCCCGTGCCCCTCTTCCTCGGTTTCGACAACTACGCGGCGCTGCTCCGCGACCGGGAGTGGTGGTCGGCGATCGGGAACACGGCGCTGTTCACGCTGCACGTGCCCGTGGCGATGGCCATCGCCCTCGCTCTCGCGATCCTGACCCGGGGATCGAGGCGCGCGCTGCGCTGGGCCCGGCTCGCCCTGTTCCTCCCCGGCATAACGAGCGTGGCGGCGATTGCGGTGGTCTGGAAGTGGCTGCTGAGCGACCAGTACGGGCTGGCGAACCGGGGTCTCGAGCGCGCCGGACTCGGGTCCGTCCCGTGGCTCACGTCACCCGACACCGCGCTCGCAAGCCTCATGATCATCGGCATCTGGATGGTCGTGGGCTATCAGATGGTGGTCTTCCAAGCGGGCCTCGCCGCCATCCCGCGCGACTGGTACGACGCGGCCCGGGTCGACGGCGCGGGACCGTGGCAGCGCTTCCGCCACATCACGCTGCCCGGCCTGCGCCACACCCTCTTTTTCGTGCTGGTCACGTCGATTATCGGCTCCTTCCAGGTCTTCGGGCTCGTCTACGTGATGACCGAGGGCGGCCCGCTGGGCGCCACCGATGTCGCCGTATATCACATCTACCGGGAGGCGTGGGAGTTCCTCCAGTTCGGCAACGCGGCCGCGATGAGCTGGCTCCTGTTCGCCGTCGTGTTCGCCGCCACCTGGCTGCACTTCCGCTTCCTCGATGCGCGCCGAGCCCATGACTGACGGCGCCGTCGTACCCCGGATGGCCCGCGGGCTGCTGCTCGCCGGGGCGTGTCTCGTCATGGCGTCGCCCTTCCTGTGGATGGGGCTGACGAGCCTGATGGGACAGCTCGAGGTCTTCTCCGGCGGGAGCATCCTGCCGCAGGCGCCTCGCTGGTCGAACTATCCGGAGGCGCTGACGGCGCAGCCCTTCGGGCGCTACTTCCTGAACTCGCTGGTGTTCGCGACCGCGGTGGCGGCGGGCCAGGTCGCGACCTCGGCTGGCGCCGGATACGCCTTTGCCCGGCTCGACTTTCCGGGACGCGAGGGCCTTTTCATGCTCTTCCTGTCGACGATGATGGTGCCGGCGGTCGTCGTCCTCATCCCCCGCTTCCTCGTGATCGACGCCCTCGACTGGATCGACACCTATCAGGGGCTCATCTCCACCGAGCTGGTCTCGGTGTGGGGCATCTTCCTCATGCGACAGTACTTCCGGACCGTGCCCCGGGAGCTGGAGGACGCGGCGCGCGTGGACGGCGCCGGGCACCTGCGCATCTTCTGGAACGTCGCCCTGCCGCTCGCGAAGCCCGCCGTGGCCACGCTCGCACTGTTCGCGTTCGTCGATGCGTGGAAGAACCTGCTCTGGCCGCTCCTGGTCACGCGGTCCATGGAAATGCGCGTGGTCGAGGTGGGGATCGCCGCCTTCCATTCGACCTACGAGATCAACTGGCCCTACCAGATGGCGGCCGGCGTCGCCGCGGTCCTGCCCATCGCGCTCCTGTTCCTGTTCACCCAGCGGTACTTCGTGAGGGGGATTCAGTTGGAGGGGATCAGGTAGCGTGGGGCGCGCGCCGATGCTCTTCGTCCGCATGCGTTGGATGGGATGATGCGCGTTGGAGCCTTGGAGGCACGTCGATGGGCCGGCCTGGTGTTCGCAGCCGGGCCCGACGAGGGCATCGGTCTCCGCCTCGTCTTCACCACGCCGGACGGCCAGCGCAGGGACCTGGAGGACTGGTACTGGATGGTCTGCCGGGTCGGTCCCCACGCGCCGGACGGCAGCTACGCGCGCATGGAGTTCGATCTCGCGGCCGAGCCGTCGCCCGCCTCCCGCCCCCGGGAGAGTACGCTGATTCTGGAGTGGTCGCGCCGGGAGGAGGCCGTGGCGCTGCGGGCAGTGGCGCGGGCGCGGGGCCGAGTGGAGCTGGTGGGCGACGATCCCTGGGGATGGCACGCACGATGGGAGAATGCGCCCGACGGCTGGCGTGCCTCGCTCCGACGCGTGGAGGTCGCCGCGGCTTTCGAGCCTTCCGCGGATGGGCGGGTGGCCACGGTGGTCGCCTGGGAGCCGAGAGAGATGCCGTCCAGATCCGCCACGGCGCCAAATCGCCACCGGTCCGCTTCGGCCGCCATGGCCCGCGCCCGACGCCTTCTCCCCGGGCTGGACAGTTGGATCGACGAAGCGCACGCCGACTGGGACCGGCGCCGGCCTCGTTCGTCAGGAGCCGCGGAAGGGCTGGTGGAAGCCGTCACCGACAACCTGATGTGGACTGTCCTCCTGCAACCGGAAACCGGCCGCCTCTACGCCCCGGCCGGCCGCCGCTGGATCTTTCCGACGCCCAAGGATCCAATACCGGGGGACGGCGAACCGGAGGAAGGCGCCCCGCAGGACGGCGAACCGGGGGACCGCGGATCGCACGACAGCGGATCGCAGGACAGCGCACCGGGAGACAACGCGCGGGACGGCGACCTAGCTCCCGACGACTGGACCATCTTCGGGTGGGATTCCTTCTTCAACGCCCTCGAACTCGCCACCGTGTCGAGCCGCCTGGCCTGGGACGCTCTCCTGACGGGGCTCGAATCGCGCTACCCGAACGGCAACGTGCCCAATTGGAGGAGCCGGCACGCCGGCACGCCCGACCGCTCCCAGCCGCCGGTCGGATCGTTCGCGGCGCTGAAGCTCCACCACGTGTGCCCCGATAAGGACGCGCTGGCCGCCGCGTGGCCCGGGCTGCGCGCGTGGAGCGACTGGTGGACGGCCGACAAGCGTGGACGCCCGCGCCGTGAGGGACTCACGCCGGGACTGTTCGCCTGGGGCTCGGATACGGCGGCGGTTCCGGAACGCGAGCAACTCCCCGAGTGGGAAGTGGGCGCCAGCGGCCACCAGCGCGCGGCGTGGGAATCGGGCCAGGACGACCTGCCGCTGTGGGAAGAGGCGCAGTGGGATCCGGAGCGGGAAACCCTCGCCATGTCCGCCGTCGACCTCTGCAGCTACCGCGCCCTCGACCTCGAGTGCCTGTCACGAATCGCCCGCATCCTGGGCGATCCGACGGCCTCGCGACAGCTCGCGGACGAGCGCCACCGCCTCGTCGCGACGATGAACCGGGTGCTGTGGTCCGAGACTGCCGGTCTCTACCTCGACGAGCTGCCTGCGGGTCGGTCCCCGCGCGTGGCGGCGTCGAACTTCCTGCCATTGACAGCGGGCGTGCCGTCGGCGCGTCAGGCGCGGCGCATGGTTGGCGTGCTGCGCGATCCCGCTCGCTTCTGGGGAGAATGGGTGCTGCCCACGATTGCGCGCGACGACCCCGCGTTCGACGACCAGCAGTACTGGCGCGGCTCCATCTGGCCGCCCATGAACTACCTCGTGCTCCAGGGACTGCGCCGCTACGGGTTCGGCGAACTGGCCGGCTCGCTCGCGTGGAGGGGCGCGCTCATGTTCCTGGCCGACCGCCGGCGCACCGGGTTCTGCCGCGAGAACTTCGACGCGCGCAGTGGCCGGGGACGTGGTCACCGCTTCCAGAGTTGGGGGCCGCTCTTCGCGCTTGGCGCCATCGAGGAGTTCGTCAATGCCTGCCCCTGGCGCGGACTGCGCATCGGCTCCCGGCTGCCCGCGTTTGTTGGCTGCAAATCGAGACGGGACGCCATGACCGAAGTCGGAAGCGGCGGCTCTCAAGCTCCGGTCTGGGCCCGCATCGAGGGACTCCGCGTGGCGGGTCGGCCGCGGACGGTTGAGTTCTCACGATAGAGGTCGCACCGTTATCCGGTGCGTACCGGTCTAATTCATGGGTAATTGACCCGCTACGCACCGTTTTTCGTTGCGCCTGCCGTGAGCAGGGCCAGCGTCCCGACCGGGACAACGCCGACCGCCTGGCCGGGCTGGCGCTGGTGGTCGAGATGCTGCTCCGGTGGCTGGACACGGACATCATCGAGGAATGGCTCACCGGGGCGAACGCCCACCTGAACGGAGCCACCCCGTCGTACTTCATCCAGCGGAGCCAGTTGGCAGAAGTGGTCGGAGCGGTGGAAGCCATGAAGTCCGGCGTCTTCGCCTGATCCTGGCTCTGTTCTGGCGCGTCTTCCCCTGGGATCCGGACGTGATGGAGGGACGCCTGTTCTCTCCGTCCTTCGTCCCGCCGACCACTGGTCGGGGGCGCTTCGACCTGCCGGTATCCTGTTCTTCCGTGCTCTACGTGGCCGAATCGCCTGAACATGCGATTGCGGAGGCCATCCAGCCCTGGCGCAACCGCCCTCTGCGCCGACCCCACCTGTTGCGCGCCGGGCGTCCCCTGGCGCTGGTCGGGGTGCAGATGCCGTCAGAGGCGGCGTCGGGGCTGGCCGACCTCTGCCAACCGGACGTTCTCGGCCGCCTTGGATTGAGTGCGGATCGAGTTGCCTCACGCCATCGGCGGCGGACCCAGGCGATCGCGGCGTCGATCTGGGACCGTGGCCACGCCGGCCTGCGGTGGTGGTCCAGCTTCCGGGGGGACTGGCACGGTGTCGTCCTCTTCACGGCCCGCACGAACGCAGGCGTGCGCTTCGGCAGCCCCGAGGTGCTTTCGGCGGAGAACCGGGCGCTTCAGGAGGCGGCCGCGGCGCTCGGTATGCCCGTGGCGATCTGAGGGGATAAGCGTCAGGCCATCTGCATGGTGCCCCGTCTGGCAGATTCCGGGGTGCCGCTACCGCCGGCTACGCCAACGCCGCCCTCAACGCCGCCAGATACTCGTCGCTCAGGCCGTCCATCTCGAACAGGGAAACGCCTACTGCCCCGGCGGACCTGGCCGTCCTCACCGCCTCGGCCAGTTGCGCGGGATCCAGCGACGGAAGATAGAGCCCCGCGCAGAGAGGCGTGCCACCTCGCCTCGCGAGAGCCGCGACCCCCTCCCTCACCCCATCCCCGATCCACGCGATGTCCTCCAGGTAGAACCCCTGGTAGAGCATCGGGAAGAAGCGGTCCAGAGGCCATTCGTCCCACGACTGCCGCACCAGCGTGCGGGCAATGGTTGGCGTCGGGAAGACGGCCGCGGTGATCGGCTTGCCGTGCCGGTGCACCGCCTCGGCGAGTCCCCGCACGGCTCCCGTCACGCTGTCCCACCGGAACCGGCGCCAGGCCTCGTCGGCCGGGGGGTCGGCAATCTCGAGCAGATCCCGTCCATCGACAGCCGCGAACTGCTCCCGGCACACGCCGCAGTAGCGCCTCTACGGAGAGAAGAATCACGGCAGGAAATCGTCTAACTACTT
>JAPPJO010000048.1 GCA_028820325.1 Gammaproteobacteria bacterium
CAGAGCCAGAAACGTCCACACATACGTGGGGATCCTGCGGGTTGCCGGCAGCCTTGCCTCCTTTCGGTTCGGGCGCGCATATCATAGCCGCGGAAGGCGATGTTTGACAATTTCCGGTGCAGGTGCTTGGTTTGTTGGTTTGAACGACCGTAGCGTTTTCGTTTGGACGAACATTGTTCTTTCGTTTAGACGATACAAACGCTACGTTTGGACGATGATCGACACCACGTTGTATCCCCGTTTCGTCGAGCCGCACCTGCTTGACGCGCTCGCCGACTCGCCGGCGGTCCTGATTCACGGGCCCCGCCAGTGCGGCAAGACCACGTTGGCGCGGATCGTGGGAGCGTCGCGCGGATACAGGTACGTCACCTTCGACGACGATGTGGTTCGCGGCGCCGCCGAGGAGGATCCGCTGGGGTTCGCCGCTGCCCTCCCCGCGCGAGTCATTCTGGACGAAGTGCAGCGAGCGCCTTCGCTGTTCACGGCCCTCAAGATGGAGATCGACCGGCGGCGCGTCCCCGGACGATTCCTGCTCACCGGCTCCACGCATGTGCTCCTGGTGCCGAAACTCTCGGAATCGCTGGCTGGCCGCCTTCAGACGCTCCGGCTCCATCCGCTGGCGCAGTGCGAGCTGGAACAGAGTGACTCCGGTTTCCTGGATGCGCTGTTCGCAGCCGAATTCGCGATCGGACACACTGCCCGGCTGGGTGACCGCCTTCCTGCTCGCATCGTCGCCGGCGGGTATCCGGCAGCGCTTACCCGTCCGCCGGGCCGTCGGCGCGCCAACTGGTACAACGATCACGTCAATGCCTTGGTCCAGCACGATGTACGCGACCTCGCGAGCATCCGGAAGCTCGACATCCTTCCGCGGCTGCTCGCGGCCGCCGCAAGCCAGACCGCGAGGATGTTCAACGCGAGCGACCTGGCCGCGCCTTTCGAGGTGAGTCGGCCGACGATACGCGACTACACGACGCTGCTTGAGCGGGTCTTCCTTGTGGAGCGCGTTCCGGCCTGGCACAGCAACCGCTTGAGCCGGCTCATCAAGCGGCCGAAGTTACACCTGTGCGACACTGGAATCGCCTCTTCGCTTCTTGGCCTGGACGGTCCGGCTCTGGCTTACGACCGTACCTTGCTCGGCCAGCTTCTCGAGACCTTCGTGTTCCAGGAACTTCGGCGACAGGCCAGCTGGAACGATGCGCGCATGTCCTTCCACCACTTCCGCAACAAGGACGGGGCGGAGGTGGACATCGTCATCGAGCGTGGTGCTACCGGGGTCGCGGGCGTCGAGGTCAAGGCGTCGGGGACGGTGGGAACAGGGGACTTTCGCGGTCTCCGCAAGCTCCGGGAGGCACTGCGAGAGCGATTCGCCGCTGGCGTGGTCCTGTACGATGGGGAAGCCACGGTGCCGTTTGGCGATCGGCTGTTTGCGGTGCCGCTGCGGCAGCTCATGGAGGGCGCCGGATAGCCTGTCCGTGGCGTGGGATACCGCTTGGTATTTTCGTTTGGACGAACGATATTCTTTCGTTTGGACGGACACCAACCTTTCATTCGGACGTTGATCGGCCTCTCGATTGGTCGACATTTCGCATTCCGTGATCCACAACGTCTGGGGTCCCATACTCACCCGCACCGCGCCCCAATCGCGGCGATCGCCGCGTCGATCTCGTCGCGGGTGTTGAAGAAGTGGATCGACAGCCGGAAATCGCGCGGCTGCCGGACGGGCGACGCGAGGATCCCATCGTCTTCGCGCAGTTCGTTGTAGAGCTGCGTGGCGTCGCACCCTTCGGGCAGTTCGATGACGAACACGCCCGACCGGTCCGGCCGCGTGCGCGGGGACGACACGCCCAGCCCGTCCGTGCCGTCGACCGCCTCGATCGCGTGGTCGACCAGGGACTGGATCCGCTCCTCGACCCGCGCCAGACCGACGTCCTCCATCCACTCCACAGCGCGCGCGAAACCGGCGAAGTCCGCGAGGGCGCGCGTGCCGAATTCGTAGCGGGCGGCGCTCGGAAGCAGGGTGTAGGCGCCTTCGTAGTCCATGGTCGCGTGGCTGTGCGAGCCGGCCCAACTGAGCTGCACGTCGTCGAGCACCTCCCGCCGCACGAAGAGCGCGCCTGTCCCCTTGGGTCCCAGGAGCCACTTGTGGCCGCAGGTGGAATAGCAGTCGCAGCCGAGTGCGCGGAAGTCGGTGGGGACGCAGCCGGGGCCCTGCGCGCCGTCGAGGTGGTAGCGCACGGCGCGGGAGCGGAGCAGCGCGCCCAGTTCGGCGGATTCATCGGTACGCAGCGTCCGTCCGTTGTTCCGGGACACATGGCTGACGCTCACCATGCGCGTGCGGTCCGAGAGCTGGCCGCGCACCTCGTCGAGGAGTCCCGTCCCCGTGCTCAGGTCGATCTCACGGATCACGATCCCGAACCGGTCCCGCAGGACGTACCACGGGATGACGTTTGCGGGATGCTCCGTGTTGGAGATCACGACCTCGTCGCCCGGCATCCAGTTGAGGCTCCATGCGACGATGGAGATTCCCTCCGAGGTGCTGTGGGTGAGCGCGACCTCATCGGTTCCGGCGCCGAATACGCGCCCGAGCTGCGCCCGCAGGTCGGGTTCGATGCGGCCCATGTCGGTTGCGATGCGGGGCTCGGCGGGGCTTTCGTTCTGGAAGGCGAGACGCTCCTGGACGTGGTCGATAACCGCCTCGGGGGAGGGGCCGATGCCGCCGGTCTGGAAGTAGAGGCTGCCGGTCGAGGCCGGGATTTCGGCGCGGGCGCGGGCGACCCAGGCCTCTTGGGGTGCTGTCTGGCCGGTCGGTCGCAAAGCCGCTTCCGCCGCCGGGCCGGTCGTGTGCTCAGCGCCCGCGCCATCCCGCCCGCCCAGCAGGGCGAGCTGCCCAACCGGCACCACCGGAGCCAGCGCCAGCGCCCCCGCAGATCGGCGAAGAAAGCTGCGTCGGGGGATCGCCTGGGGCCTGAATCCCGGTAGAGATTCTTCTGAAGCCATTCGTCTCAGCGAATTCCCGGCGGCAGTCTCTTCACCTCGATGACCGGAACATCGTACTCATCTTTTTCGATGAAGGCTACGAGGCCACCGGGGCCGAATTCGTCCGGCATCCGCATCCGCCCGTCGAGCGTGCCCAGATAGCGGCCACTCGGTGTAAGCACGTCGATCGGACCGAGGTCTACGTCCGGTTCCTCTCCGCGTCGTTGAACCCACAGATTGCCTTCCCAGGTGGTGCGCAACGCGTACAGCACCGGCACTTCCGGAAAGAACTGCATCTCTTCGATCGCTTGCTCCTGGCCCGCGCGAAATCCTGCCAGCATCGCCCGAGCGGTCGGAGGGACGTTGCCAAGCCCCGGATCGTCGTCCGAGGTCAATTCCGCCAACTGGCGGTCAATCTCCGCCCGCCTCAGCCGACCGGTGACCGGCTGCGGGACGATTGGGCGGCGTAGGATCCGCAACACCTGGCCGGACGGCCCGGTCACCTTGATCGCATACGTGGAAGAATCCGAAAACGCGATCCCGCCCCCCGGCAGCGCGTCAAAGACCAGAGGCGGCACGAATCCCCATACAGGGCCGCTCGCCACCTCGGATAGACTCCCGAACCTCGCTTCGGTTTCCGGCGGCGCCCATGCTTCCACGAACGGCTCGACTCGCGCCTCCTCCGACGACAGGTCGGTGCGCATGATCTTGCGAATGCCGTCCGAGAAGATCGCTGCGCCCTCGCGGGTGGGGAAAAGCCAGGCGTCTCACGTCCGTGACGACGATTCGCCCGTCCGGCGGACGCGAGTGAATTCGCATCTTCCTATGGAAGTTGCACTTACGAGATTGGATGGGCGGATTCCAGCCGTTTGACTCCCGCCGATTGCGGGTCTAGCCGCGAGATCTTCTGCGGGCTTCCAGCGCCTTCCGAAGCTGTCCTTCGTCGGCCTTCTGATAGCACTGAAGAACCGTCTTGGCCGTCTTCCAACCCCCCAGCTCACACAGCACCTTGAGCGGCTGATCCATCAGGTCGCTGGCGAACTTCCGCCGAAGCGAGTGCCAGCCCCTTCCCGGCTTGCGCTCCAGCCCCGCCAGCCTCTCGGCTCTGACCCACCACCCTTGCGCCAGCGCGGATCCCATGCACTTCGACGGACTCTTGGGCGCGGGCATCACCGGAGCTTCCCCGGGTCCGGGGTTCCTCCTCCACGCCTCTTCGAGAACTTCGAGCGCCTCGGCGGTAACGGGCGTGACGTGCTCGTGCCCCGACTTGTCGTGCTCGGCACGCCAGAGGATGGTCCCTCCCTCGAAGGAGATGTCGGTCCACCGAAGTTGGCAGATGGCACCGATCCGGTGGCCGGTTTCGTGCGCCAGCACGAGCGCGACGCGGAACCGCCAGTCCAACTGCCCGGAGACTTCCAGCAGCGCCCGGTACTCCTCCTCGGCGAGCACCACCCGAGTCGGGTTCTTCTCGGTGGGCTTCCTGAGGCCCTTGAGCGGGTTCCTGTCGAGAAGCAAGCGGCCCCGGTCGTCCCTGGACCGGACGGCCCAATTGAGCACCGCGATGAGGAACTTCAGGTCGTATTCGACCATCCGGTCGCTCACCGGCTTGCCGCTCGGTCCGATCCTGCCCGCCCGCCGTTCCCGAATGAAGCGGTCCCAGTCCCTCTGTGACAGGGTGGCCGGGTCGCGGTTCCGTCCGAAGAACCGGAGGAACATGCGCATGGCGGTCCGGTCGTACCCCCGAGCCTTCCAGCCCTTGGTGGGCGTCACCTCCTCGCCGTAGATGTCAAAAAGCTCTCCCAGCTTGAGTGGCTCGGGCTCCGCTTCCGCCTTGCCGCTCAGGTTCGGGCCAACAAACCCGGCGGCGAACTCGTCTGCCTGCTTCTTCGCCCTCACCCAGTCGCGGTGTCCGAGCGACCGGCTCCGCCTGCGCCCGTTCTCGCGCCACTCAATCTGGAAGATGCCGGTCTTGGGATCTGGAAACACCCGGACCCGGTTCCGGCCCCATTCGCCAGCGCCATAAGAGCGCCGACTTCGTTTCGTGCGTGCCATCGTTTGATTCCTCTCTCGATGGACTGCACGATCTGCGCAACGCAATCTCGCTGGACGGAGACCGCTTGACCAGTGCGGCGCCCGCGCCGTTTACTTCTCGAACCGTACGCGAGCGCCTTGGGTTTCATGGGAAGCGATGGAGGAGTGGTCGCCGGAAGTTGTTCCGTATCCGGGACCGCACCGGATCGCTCGGGACGATTGCGCGCGGACGCGGCTTGACGCCACCGAAAGCGCTCGCCCGATTCCTACCGCAAGTTCTACCGCAGCAGCGGACACCCTCATGTGCCGCGAAGTCCCCGACGGCCGACGAACGCATTGATCGACCATCTGAAAGGGCGCGAGAAGGCGCTGGAGCCCTTGGGGTTGACGGGCCGCCGCGCCGAGTGGATCGCGCTGGCGAGCCTGCACGGCGGCGTGTTCACCCGCTCGCAGCTATCGGACTGGTTAGGCATCGACCGCTTCAAGACGCTCCGGTTCGTGCAGTTCCTGACGCGGAGAAGGCTCGCCGCCGAGGAGACGGTCGGAGACCTGAAGGTCTGCCGGATCTGCGCGCGCGGCATCTACCGGGCGCTCGGGGCCGAAGGTATCCGCCTACGGAGGATCACCGCGACGGAGGTGGCCGTGCGCCGCCTGCTCTCTTTCGACTACGTGATCGAGCATCCGGACCTGCCCTGGCTGCCAACCGAATCCGAGAAGGTCGCCGCGTTCGAGGCGCTGGGCATCGGCCGGTCGGCCATGCCCGTCCGGGTCTACCGGGGCGCCGCCGGGGGTGCGCGGCGCTACTTCCCGCGCGGGATGCCCGTGGCGTTCGACTCCCGCCGCGCCGTGTTCGTCCACGCCGATCCCGGCTACGACACCTCGACCGCGCTCCGTTCGTGGCGGGACCGGCACCTGAAGCTCTGGGAGGCGCTGAGGGAACTGGGCCTGTCGGTCGAGGTCGCCGGGGTCGCGTGCGCCCGGAGGCCGCTTGAGCGGGCGCGGACGATCCTCGGGAACTGGACCAATGCGGACGCGGACGCGCGTCCCGTCCACTCGCCCGGAACCGCCGTTGCGGCCCGGCGCGAGATCACGCGCATCGAGAATGCCATCCTCGGCATGGACGACGCGGCGGTCGAGGCGATGGGCGGCTTCCAAGCCTGCCTCCAGCGGATCGCCGAGATGAAGGAACTGCTCCGATCGGGCCTCCCCGGAGGAACGATCGACGGCCATTCGGTGTGGCGTTCGAGCCGCCTCGCCGGAGGCGGGATTTGACCGCCCGTGGACATGGCCCGTTGCCGATCCGGAAGTGCACATTGACATCGGGGTCGTTGTGCACGGGAAACGCGCTCGGATGTGACACGCCGCCGATGGCGCAAGTCACTGGTGCAAATGCGTTTGTGCCGCAGCCGCAGGGGCGGCGGTGACGCGCGGGCACTTGCGCCCGTTGCCGGGAGCGACCCCGGTGTTCGGCAAGCCTCACACGCCACGGCGGCGGTTGGGATGTGCACGGCCATCCCACCCTTGCCCGGGGTCGCTCCCGGACCAGCGGTCCCATGCGGGAAGGCCTACAGGCGAGCCTGAACGGGTGCGTCCCCAAACACTTGCTCGGCCATGCCCGACCGCCCGACTTGGAGCCGGTCGGCGAACGCTTGGTCCGCCTCCGCGAGGCGGCGCTGAGAGCCTTCCTGCAAGGATAGATGGAGGGGAGCGACCCCAGCAGGGAGCGGGGACGAGCGTGTGAAAACGCGCACGGCCCCGCGCCCGAACCGGGCACCTGTGCCCCTGGGGTCGCTCCCCACCAAGCCCCAAGCGGCTCCCGCGCCCCGGCCGGCCGCGCGGCGAAGCCGCAAGACGTTGCCGTGCCATCGGATATGCAGGCCGGGCGGTGCGCATCACCGGAGTGCCAAAATGTGCATCGACCCCCGTTGTCTCTTGCACACCTCCGGTACGGCCCAGCACATCAGGACTCCCACCAGATTCGAGCCCCCGCCAGCCGGTCCGAACTCCATGTCTTGACGCTCTCGGTCAGCCCCCGGCCCGCCCGCCTGCGCGCCCGGTTCTCAAGGGCGATGGCGTGCTTCAAGGCGGCGTTCAGGCCACCGTATTCGTCGAGCGTGCGGACATCTCCCGCGAGGATGGCCTGCTCGATCCGGGCGAGGTCGCGCCGGGTCTCCTCGTCGATTTCGGACGGGCGCGGATACCGCGACCAGTTGGCCAGCACCCGGCTCGTCCTCCCGTACTCCTTCCATCTCCGGACGACCGCCACCACCTCGATCTTGAGGCCGAGGTCCCAGAGCCCCTTCCAGAGATCGCCGTGCTTCGCGCCCCACGAGCGGATCGCCGTCGCGGTCTCGTAACCCGGTTCGGCGTAGACGAAGACGGCGCGCTCCGTGTCCAGCGCGATGGGCAGCCCGAGCGGGAAGAAGCGCCGGAGGCCCCCGAGCGCGCCCCGGTAGACCCGTTGGGGAAGGAGTCCCCGCTCGATCCCGAGCGCCTCGAAGGCGGCCACCCGGTCGGCCTCGGTCGGCAGCCACGGCAGGCGGGGATGTTCGAGCACGTAGTCCAGCCCGAGCAGGCGCCGCATCGTCACCTCCGGCGACGTGATCCTCCGGCGGCGGCGGTCCCCCAAGCCGAGCGCCTTGTAGATCGGGCGACCGTGGATCCGGCAGATCCGCCCGATGCCCTTGATGCCGGGCGGCTTCTCCTCGATGGCCACGCCCTGGGCGACAAGCTTGCGAACGGCGCGGCCCACCTTTTCATGGTGGCACTCGAGGAAGCTCGTCCACTGCACGCGGGTGAACACGCCGCCGTGACAGCAGACGAGCGCGATCCACTCGGCGCGCCGTCCCGTCCAGCCGAAAGGCTCCAGCGCCTCAGCGCGTTCCTTCAGGTGGGCGACCCCTTCGCTCGCGACGGGGCTGAAATGCCGATCCGGTGTACCCATGCCCGAAACGGTGACCAACCTTGCGCGGACAAGTCAACCTGTCGGTAGCGGCTCGGATTCGCATGCTGTCCGACGTTGTCCGTTACGGTTCGCGGGACGTTCCCCGTCGCCGCCAGCGGCACGGCCAGTGCCCCGGCAAGGTCGGAGCAGCGTTCCGTATGGGGTGTCGGTGGTCGGGAACATCGGAGCACGCGGCCCGTTTGCCAGACGTGCCGGAAGTCGGGCATCTTTGACCACGGAGAATGGTGATCGAGGCCCGACTTGGAAGGACTATGCGAACGAGAATCCGCGCAACGGACGCGAGCGGAGATCCGTCGGATCCCTTCTCCCTTCCGTCTGCATTGAACCGAGCCCGGGAGCTACCGCTGGCTTTGCCGGTTGTCGCCTCGGCGCTGTTCCTCGCGGCGCTGGAGGCGTGCGATCCGGGTGGGGTGGCCGAGCCGGAGGCGTCGCTCGAAATCGTGCCGGACTCCGTAACCCTGACGCATATCGGACAACAGTTCGCGTTCACGGTTCGAGGACGAGGCGGGACGGGGTTGGGCCAAGTGCGTTGGAGCAGCCGGGACACGACCGTGTTCGTGGTGGACGGGAACGGCTCCGCGACGGCGCGTGGCAACGGCGTGGCGTACGTGCAGGCTTCGGACCTGAAATCGGCGGACCAGGCGTTGGTGCAGGTGCGTCAAGCCGCGGATGCTCTGGAACCGTTCGGGGAGGGACAGCAGGCGGCCCGTGGACTGTCTCCCCCCGATCCGGTCGGGGTGCGGGTGCTTGACGCCGGTGGCGCGCCGGTATCCGGGGTGGCCGTGCGGTTCGAGGCTGGCGTGGGCGGTGGCAGGGTCGAGCCCGGTGTCGTGCACAGCGACAGCGCGGGGCTGGCTGCGGCCCAGTGGACGCTGGGGCCGGAGCCGGGAAGGCAGACGCTGGCGGTATCGGCGGAGGGCGTGGCCGAGATCGAGATCGCGGCGACGGCGCTGGAGCCGGACGAGGCGGTGGCCTCATTCGAGGTGCAGTTGGGAGAAGGTCGGTGGGCATGGAGCGGACGGGCGTTGGCTGAGCCTATCGTGGTGGCGGCCTTGGACGAGGGCGGGCGACCCGTGCCCGGTGCAACCGTGCGGTTCGAGCCGGAGGCCGGGAGCGGTCGCGTGGATCCCGAGACGGTTGCGACGGATAGCGTGGGGGTGGCTTCGACCAATTGGACCCTTGGGGCAACCCACGGACTCCAAACGCTTTCCGTCTCCACGGGCGGCGTCACCGTGGAGGTCAACGCGACCGCTCGGGACCCCGATGGGGCCGTCGCCTCGATCGAAACACACTCCGGAGAACAACAGTGGGCTCTGGCGGGGCACGCATTGCCGGACCCAGTCTCGGTGCGCGTGGTGGACGAGGGTGGGGAGCCGGTCTGGGGCGCGACTGTGACATTTGAGGCGGAGGCAGGGAGCGGGGGGGCACATCCGGGAACAGCCACGACGGACAGCCTCGGGCTGGCGACGACCGTTTGGACGCTGGGGCAAACCCTTGGCGTGCAACGGCTGGGGGTGACGGCGGGCGGCGCGGCGATGACGTTCGAGGCGACGGCAGTATCGGACGAGGGCGTGTGCAACCGGACCCCGGTCGTGAGCGCCGAGATCGCCAGAAGGGCTCGCGTCGGGAGCTGCGCCGAGGTGACGGAGGAAATGCTCGGACGTATTACCAGCCTCGACTTGGGAGGCAAGGGGATCACGCGGCTTCGGAGCGGCGATTTCGAAGGGCTTGTCGCGATGAGAAGCCTGTTTCTGAATGTAAACCGATTGCAGGAGTTGCCCCCGGATCTCTTACAAGGTCTCCCGTCGCTATCGAAGCTGTGGTTGGGATTCAACCCGCTTGGTGAGCTTCCGCCGGACATCTTCGCGGGTCTGACCAACCTTGCCGAACTGGTACTCAGCACGGCTGGCCTCGCGACGCTGCCGCCGGGGGTGTTTGACGACCTTGCGGGCCTGGAACGGCTGTATCTGGATGACAACTCGTTCGAGTCGCTGCCGCCGGATGCCTTCGCGTCGATGTCGGAACTCAAGGTGCTGTACCTGAGCGAGAATGAGCTGAGGGAGTTGCCGCCAGAACTCCTCAAGCCGACGACGCAGCTGGAGCTACTCTTCGCCGGGAGAAACCGTTTGACTCGCGTGCCGGAGGGGGTGTTCGCGGGGTTGTCAAAGCTGAGGACTCTGGACTTGACAACCAATTGGATCGAGGATCTGTCGCCGGGTGCTTTCGAGGGGCTGTCGAGCTTGGAGGGGATCAGGCTGGAGACCAACCGTCTGTATTCGCTGCCGCCGCGTCTTTTCGCAGGTCTGTCGAGCCTGAGGTATGTGCGCCTGTTCGGCAACCCCGGCATACCGTTCCCGGTGCACGCGCACTTGGTGCGAGCCGACACATCCGACTTGCTCGCGCCCGGACCGGCGCGCGTCGAACTCCGAGTGCCTGGAAGCGCACCGTTTGCGTTCCGTGTCCCCTTGTCCGTGCAGCGAGGCAGCGCTTCCAGCGGCTTTCTGGCCGTGGAGGTGGGCGATACGGTCGGCCGCGCGGTGGAAGTGACGCCGACGGGCGCGGAGGCGGTGTACCTGAGCCTCGGTGCGCCCCCGACCCCTCCCGAGGGATTCAATGAGTTTCGCGTGGTGGCGGGCGATCCGATCGCGCTGTTCGCCGAGGCGGGCAACCGGACGCCGGTGATCCGGTCGGTGGTCCCGGCGCACCGATTGCAGGCGTCAGGACCGACAGCCAGACTGGCGCTCGCCGAGTACTTCGGCGACCCGGACGGCGACTCGCTCGTCTACGAGGCAAAATCCGGCGACCCGCGCGTGGCCGGAGTGAGGATAGACGGCGGGACGCTGTGGCTGGAGCCGGGAGCGGTCGACACGACGGAGGTCGAGGTGACGGCGACCGATCCGGAAGGGCTGCGTGCCGTACAGCGGTTCCGGACGTGGGTGGTTCCGGCGCCGGACCCCGGCGCTTTCAACATCGAACTGATCTTCGGTCCCGGCTTCACGGAGGAGGCGAAGGAGGAGATCCGGCGGGCGGCGGAGCGCTGGACGGAAGTGGTGGTCGGGGACTTGCCGGACGTGCCGGTGGACGGCGAGGGACCGGAGTACTGCACCAACCGCGCCCCGACGCCGCGCTTGACGGGCGTCGTTGACGACTTGCTGATCTACATGCACATGAGGCCAGGGGATGGGCGTTCGATCGGATTGGCGACCGAGTGCAGTCGGCGCGAGGAGTCCGGGCTGGCCATCATTGGGGCGAACTGGTTCTCGGGCGTCTTCCACTCGCCCCCCCACAACTACACCTTCCATGGGACGGCGATGCACGAGATCGGGCATGTCCTGGGGATCGGCGACTGGGAAATCAAGGACTGGCACAACGACCCACATTTCCCCGGTCCGCTCGCCGTGGCGGCGTTCGATGCCGCGGGAGGCAAAGGCTATGCCGGGGCCAAGGTCCCGGTCGAGGACCAAGCCACGTTGGGCGGCAGCGGCAAGTGGATTCACTGGCGGCGGCGGGTCATGCCGGACGATGTGATGTCGCTCGGTTCCGGAGAGCTGGTGACCGCGATCACGGTCCAGGCGCTGGCGGATCTGGGCCACGAGGTCGACGTGAGCAAGGCGGATCCGTACACGCTGCCCACGCAGGCCCAAGGCGATGTCGGTGGCGGTAGCGTAGACGCCGGGGGCGTGGAGTTGGAAGTGACCGTCGACGACGTCATCCGGGTTCCGGTGGAGGTCGTGGACAGGGACGGCAAGGTGGTGAGGGTCATCCGGCCCTGAGTTCGTAGCGCTGTTCCTGCGGGGCTCCTGGGACAGTCGACGCTCCTGCCCGTGGCCCCCGAGTCCTCCCGCGCCCCTTGCATGTTCGGGATTCGCTGATACCCTTTGTGTCGCCATTTCCGGGCCGTGTCGGGCCACACCCCCTTTCCCCCGCCCTCCTGTTCAAGGACCCCTTTGCGCAATGACCACCCTCTTTTCGTTACTGCCAACCCATCCCAACACTCAAAAACCTCGTCCCCGGTCGGATGCGGAGCCTCGGTCTTCGCGCCTCGGGATGGCGCGAAAACTCTACGCGGCGGCGGTCTGCGGCCTGATGCTGGCCGCCGCCTCGCCGAGCGGCGTGCATGGACTTTCCGATTCCTCGTCGCCGTTGTCCGACACGCTCCGGGTGACGCTCTCCGCGCCCGCGGGCGGCACGGTGGCCGAGGGCGCGACCGGCCACTTCGAGGTGTCGGTGGCGGGAAGCACCGCCGCCGGGGCCGTCAAGGTCCAGTACTCGGTCTCGGGCACGGCCGTGGCCGGCGAGGACTACACGGCGCTGTCGGGCGAGGCGACGGTGGCACAGGGCGAGGGCGTCGCGCGGATCGCGCTCGAAGCGCTCAAGGACGACATCCTGGACAAAGGCGAGACCGTGGTGCTCGCGCTCACCGGCGCGACGGGTCCCGGCACGGTACTCGTGGACCAGACGGCGGCCACCGCGACCATCGCGGACAACGGGACAGTGGAGATCTCGCTCGCGGCGGTGCCGGACACCATCGGCGAAGGGTCCTCGTGGCGTTCGACGATGACCATGTCGACGCCCGTTGCGGACCGGGTCTCGGTTCGCTGGTGGACGACCGACGGGACGGCCGTGGCGGGGCGGGACTACGTGGCGGCCGACGAGGTCGTCTCCTTCCAGCCGGGCGAGACGTCGAAGCCGATCAGCGTGCAGACGCTGGAGGACGACGACGCCGAGGCCGTCGAGGTCTTCTACGTGACGCTGGGCCTGCCCTACTCCTCGGCTCGGACCGAGACCGAGGAGGCCATCCACGTCGACCCGAAGCCGCAGTCCGCGTTCATCCAATGCAGCGTGGCGTTTCCGCCCAACGTGAAGACCATGTTCCGGCTCAACGAGCCAGTGCCCGCCGGGACGGTGATAGGCACGGTGGCTGCCGACACGCACAGCCTCGCGGTCTACTCGCTGAGCGGAGGAGGGAACAGGTTCAAGATCAACGAACTGACCGCCGAGGTCTCGACGACGGCCATCCTGTACGGAGGCAGCTATCACCCGACGGTCAGCGTGCTCGACGACTGCGGGGATAGCGCGAGCGTCAACTTGACCATCGTGGTGAACAGTGAGCCGGAAATCGAGAGCGCGATTCCGGATGCGACGGTCAACAAGGGAGAGAGCGGGTCGGTAGATGCGTCGAAGCATTTCAGCGATCCCGACAACGACAAGCTGAGCTACACCGCCACCTCGTCGAAGCCGAACGTGGTGGGGGTCAGCGTTTCCGGCAGCACCGTCACGTATACCGGCAAGGCGGTGGGAAGCGCGACGGTGAGCGTGACGGCTGAGGATCCGGATAGCCTCTCGGCGAGTCAGAGCTTCGAGGTCACGGTGCCGGATGAGGCGCCCGTGTTCAATCCGCCGAGCTACTCGGTGGAATTGCTGAACACAGCATCGATGGGAACCGAAGTTGTCACCGTGAGCGCCAAGGATCCCGAAGGCAAGGCGGTCACGTATTCGCTGTCGGGGTTGGGATCGGACAAGTTCGCGATCGACGAGGACAGCGGTGAGATCACGGTGTCCGGTACGCTGACCGTGGGTGAGTACCAACTGACGGCGATGGCCAAGGACCCCGCAGGTAACAAGGGGTCGGCCCCGGTGACCGTCGAGGTCGACCCAGACGATCCGCCGGTGTTCGATCCGCTGAGCTATTCGGTGTCCATTAAGGTCGACGCAACGAGCGTGGTCACCGTAAGCGCGAAGGATCCGGAGGGGGAGGCGGTAAAGTACTCACTGTCGGGGTCGGACAAGTTCGTGATCGATGAGGACAGCGGCGAGATCACGGTGGCTGGTACGCTGAGCGTGACGACGTACAATCTGACCGCGACAGCCACCGACCCGCCGGGCAACGCGGGTACCGCGCCGGTGACGGTGAAAGTCGTGAACAACCCTCCAGATGTTACGGCGACCGCGTCTCCGAATCCGGTCGAGGAAGGGGGGACGGTGCACCTGAAGGGCACGGCGGTCGATCCGGAAGGCGATGACATGCAGTACCTCTGGACGCAGGTGTCGGGCAGACCGAACGTGACGATCAAGAGTGCCACCACGCTCAGCGCGAGCTTCACGGCACCCTCGGTACCGAACGACACGGATCTGACGTTCCGGCTTATGGCGACCGACGAGCGCGGGGCGACCGGTAGCGCCGACACGACGGTCACGGTGGAGCCGCCTCCCAACGAGCCACCGGATACGGTCGGGACGATTCCGGACGACACGATCGAAGTGGGGGAGAGCGGCTCGGTGGACGCGTCGGGGTACTTCAGCGATCCGGACGGAGACCCGCTGACGTACACAGTCAAGTCGTCGAATGCGAACAGGGTGAGTGTCAGCGTCCAAGGCAGTGAGGTCACGTACACCGGGGAATCGGTCGGGAGCGCGACGGTCACGATCACGGCTGACGATGGCCGCGGCGGCACGGCGGAGCAGAAGTTCCGGGTGACAGTAGAACCCGCAAACCGGCCACCGGCGCCGAAGGACGCGATCCCGGATCAGCAGGTTCAATTGGGCACCACGGGCCGTGTGGATGTTTCGGACTACTTCAGCGACCCGGACAAGGACCCGCTGACTTACGAGGCGTCAACGGCGGCCAGTGCCGTGGCCAGGGTCTCGGTGGAAGGCAGCACGGTACGATTTAGAGGGCTGCGGCTGGGCGACGCCACGGTCAAGGTCACGGCGAGAGACAGCGGGGGGCTGACAGCGACCCAGCGATTTGACGTGGAGGTGTACCCCGCTACGCAGCCGGAATGCGCGATCACATCGGTCGGGGACAGCACCTTCACGGTGAGAGAGAACGCGACCACGGTGGGGACGGTGCGTGTGAGGGCGAGCGACTGCGGTGCGCTCGACTACGTTTTGGCGGGCACCGGCGCGAGCGACGTTTCCGCCGCGGCGGTGAGCGCGAACAACGACGACGCGGCGATCACGGGGCGCTTCGACTTCGAGCGCAGGAGTTCATACGACCTGACGCTGACGGTGAGCGAACGCGGCGGTTCCGCGAGCAAGTCCGGGCGCGTGCGCATCACGGTGACGGACGTGAACGAGGCGCCGAGGAGTGTTGGCGCTAT
>JAPPJO010000031.1 GCA_028820325.1 Gammaproteobacteria bacterium
CGGTCATGGAGGCGGCGCTGGCGCACGCGGTCCGCAACAAGGTGGAGGCGGCGTACGCCCGCTCCGACCTCTTCGAGCGCCGCCGGGTCCTGATGGAGCAGTGGGCCGAGTATCTTGCAGGGCGGGGAGCGAGCAACGGAGCCTGATGCGGCCATTCGGTCCCGTCTGCCTTGCCTCGACGGGCTCAGAGCCTGTTTCCGGTCGATCCGGGGGCTGTTCGGGGGATCTACGGGCCACAGGATCGCCGCTGACGCACGATCTCGGGTCTCCGAGGGGTACGGGTAGGCCGAAAACCGGGCGCTCGGCAGAGCGTGGCGCAGTCCCGAGGAGTCAGGAGCCGGGCCGGTCGCCCTCCCCGTCCTTGAGGCTGGCGACGACAAGGCTGAGGAGCTTGCCCGCGACGGCCTGGTCGAGGCTGTTCCGGGCGGTGCCCGGAGAGGCGTGTTCGGCGGCTCCGCCGAGGGGCTGGCTCACGCTCTTTAGGGTGTGAGCCAGCACACGCGATGTTGAACATCGCGGCTGGCAAGGGGAGGCTCTGCCCCCCTTAGACCCCCGGAACGTCCGCGCCTCGAAGGAGTTCCCAACGCGGTTCTCGCCCCCCATCCGCAGCATCCTGATGATCCGGATTCCATCCCGGCTGCGGCGTGGTCGGTTTGGGTGGGTCACCGCTCTTCAACGCGTGCCAGAGTAGGCATAGGCGCTGGGGGAACGGTGGCAGTGGCCAGACGCACGACCGCAATGCGTTGTAGCTCGAAGGAGTCCGTCACCACGCCGATGGCCATGGAGTCCGTCAAGCGGTAGGGTGTGAACCCATCGGGGAACACGACCCTCTGGAACTGTCCGGCTGCATCGTCCAGAGCAACAGTCGTCCAAGTCCTGCCATATCCGAGAGGATGGGACGAACCGTCGAACTCCTGCATCCAGATCCGTCCGGGGGAGCAGCGCAGATCGATCCCGAGCGGGGCTTCCGCCGCCAGGTGGTCGCCCGCACGTGCGAGCATGTCCGCGGCGGCGCGGTCGATCTCTTCGTCGGCGACGTTCGTTCCTTGCGTTTCGTTACGCATCATCGCGCGGACATATCCCAAACGCTCCTCATGCGACAGCGGCCGACCGGTCCACGGCAGCGCGATCTGCCTGTCTTTCGTGCCGCCGGGGCGGTACAGATGAAGACTGCGGTCGACCGGATCGAGCACGACCAGGAGGCCACCGGCACACCCGTCCCAGAGCGGCACGGGGCCGAGCCCCATGGCCGGAACGCGGCTTGCGGCTCCGGGAAGATCAACGGCGAAATCCACGACCACGACCGGCTCGACATCACTGTGCGCATAGCGCAGGATCTTGCCGCCCCAGAAGTCGTCGCCCTGGCGGATCCCACCCGGATAGCTGGCCGTCCAGACTCCGGTGTTGTCCTCGACGACCCGGAACGGATCCCCGAAGGTCACGCTCCTTATGTCGGCGCGAACGGATTCCCGGGTGATGGCTGTGGCCGTTGAAGTCACGAAGTTGCCCGCTGCATCAAACAGGGAACGCCTACGCGTGGCGAGATCCCACGCGACCACCCCGCCGGAAGAAGTCGCTGCGGACAGGGTCCAAGGGTTGCGGAGTTCCCCCGGCCCGTCGCCCGACCTGCCGAAGTCGGCGAGCATGCGACCTGAGTGATGATACGCCCGCAGAAAGGGTGCGGTGGCGGTGAGCACCCAGATCACCTCGCCGGACTCGATGATGTCGCGCACACCCCACAACTCCTCGCCCTCGGTGAAGGTCGTGAGCGCCGAAGGGGCAATCTCGACCTCACCCGTCGATGTATCCGGGAGCTTCGGGGCGCATGCCCCAATACCGAGCGTCACGAGCACCAGCAGCGGAAGGACTGGCCGTGGCAATTGGGGTTGTCTGTGAACGAGAACGCTTGCCAGGGCTGCGAGAGATGCGACTGCGGCGGCCAGAACAGGTGCCGTGGCCGCATCAGTCGCTCGGAGGGCGCCGGTTCCACCCATGAGAAGCAGGCCGGATCCGAGCGTCATTGTGCAGGCGAGGAAGCCGGAAAGCATGCCCAGCCGCTCCCGCCACGCACCCACTCGGGAACGTACCTCGCGCTCCAAGGCGTCCATTATCGTGTCCACACTGGACTCCGCCAGCGGTGTGTCGGAAGCGCCAATCTTCCGGATCGAGGCGATCATTCGCAGTGTCTCGACCACCTCCGCATCAGCAGTTCCATCCACCGGCTCCGGCTCCGCCGCCGGACCTGTGTCGCCTTCCACGACGACCGAGACAAGACGGTCGGTCTTCTCAGCGTCCGTATTGGCCCCGGCGCCGCGACGGCCCGACAGCATTCGCATCTTCTTCATCTTGGGGTTCTCCTTTGGCTATTGAGTTTCTTCGGCAAGCCAATCCATTTGGCGCAGCTTCTTCAGGCCCCGATGGATCAGCGAGCGAACCGACGCCTCCTTCACCTCCAGTATCCGCGCCACCTCGGCAGTGCTCCGGCCTTCGAGGATGCGCAGCAGGATTGCGTCGCGCTCGCGCTCCCTGAGTCGTTCCAGCGCCGCGTAGAGGGCAGCCGCCCGCTCCTGACGTTTCAGCTGCTCAGCCGGGCCGGGTGCGCGGTCAGGGAGATCGGGGTGGTGGTCAAGGCGGACAAAGGGGGCATGCCGACGTTTGCGTGCCTCCGCCCTACACACATTCCTGCACACGGTCAGCGCCCACCCGAGAAAGGATCCGGTGCCGGAGAAGCGCGCACGCTTCCGGTAGATCCGGATCCAGCAGGCTTGCAACAGGTCGGCCGCGTGGTCGTCATCCCTGGCGTAACCACGGATCACTCGCAGCATGCGCGGCGACGTCTCCCGGACCAGACGGCGAAACAGCGCACGGTCTCCCGCGTGGAATCGCTTCCGGTCGAAGTCGTCGCTGCCAACCTGGGGAGTCAACGGGCGGACCTGCGATCAGGGCGCGTCACAGCGAACAGGATCCCCGTTGCGACAAGCGGCACGGACAGAGGGAGTACGAACAGCACGCCACCCCAGACCGCGTAATACCCAACCAATTCGGCGGCCATGGCCACAGGAATCCAGAAAGCCGCGAAAAGCAATCCGCCCGAGAGCCACCGCGTCGCGTAGCGGGACCAAGTGGACAAACTGCCGGTCAATCTTCCGGTCAGATCACCCAGTACGCCGGCAAGCAAAACGAACCCCGCGTTCGCGATCGGCACGAGCAGCGTTCCCAGATGGTTGGCCGCTCTACGCAAGTACCTTGCGGCCTCGTTTCCCGTCGCGGCGTCCGCCGCAGCCTGAGCAGACCTCGCAGAATGGACGAGCGCGGAGGGAAGCGGCCAATCGTCACCAGTCGTGAACATGGGTATCAAGAGCGACGGCAGGGCGTATGCCACCGCCGCCAACATGGCGAGCAGGATCCAGTGGCGACGCTGCGAACCGGTAGAATCCGCGCTGAAGATTGCGCACCCGTTCAGAGCCCCGGCGAACACGGCAGGCGGCAGGATCTGGACGACCATGACGGGGAGGCGTCTCGCCACCATCGCGAGGAAGTCCGCGACCGCATCCGGCCGCCCCCAGAAGTGGGTTGCCGAATACGCGAGGTACACGGCCAGAAGGAAGACAACCCAGATGGCGACACGCCTGGAGAAACCGGATTCAGGCTTGGGATGGGACTTGGTCTCGGTCATGTGCACCCCCCGTACGCAGTTGATCGTGCCCGGTCCGACGCTCGCGCCGAATGCGGCTGTTCTACATAAGGGGATGCCAAATCGGCAGCGTCCGTTGCGAGGTGCCGTGACAACGCGTGGACGGAGGGTCTCACATGGCGATCTCCTGCGGAACCGGCCTTGCCCGCCAAGGCGGCGCGCTCGGCGACGGTCCGCGCCGTTCCTGCATCGCAGAGAACCTCTTGGGGGTCGAGGGGGCAGAGCCCCTCGTCAGCCTTGCAGGGGTCGCGCGGAGCGTGGCCACGAAAGGTAGGGTGGCTCGACCACCTAAAGCGTGGTCCAAGCCAGCGGAAACCGTCGTCTCGACGGCGGAACGACCGGCGGGCCGCATCGCGGCATCGACGGCGAGACTATGGGTCGCGGACGACCTCCCCGCGCGCCTCCTTCCCAAGAACCCCCAAGCCGCGGTCCACCAGGCTGCGGAAGTGACTCGACGGCTTGAAGACCGGCGCGACACGCGGTGGAACCCCGACCGGCTCGCCTGTTCTGGGATTGCGCGCCGTGCGAGCCTTGCGGTGCCGCACCTTGAAGGTGCCGAAGCCCCGGATCTCGATGTGGTCGCCGCGCGCCAGCGTGTCCTTCACGGCGTCGAGGAAGGCGTCGACCACGAGCCCGCAATCCCTCTTGGTGACCCGTGGTCCGATCACAACGGCGACCTGCTCAACGAGGTCGGCTTTCGTCATTCTCTTCTCCTCCCCCGCAGTGTAACCAAGTCCGGCAGCTTCGTGGATGATAACTTGCATGGCGCGGCCTCCGCGAAAAGAAGGCTTCGGACTGCCGCCGATGCAGCGTGGGTCACCAGACGCCTTGGGATAAGGGGAGCCTTCACGGGACGGTCGGGAAAGCGGGGGGCGCGCCCGGACAAACGGGGGTGACGCTACCGCGCGTGGAAAGGGTGATTGCGGGGGTGATCGGCGGTCAGCGTGTACCGATATAAAACCATGTGCCACATAGAGTTGTGACCTAAACGACGATCTGAGCATCGCTCAGCGACGGTTCCCGGGTTCAGCCGCCCGGGGACTCGATCGTCAGGATCCGGATGACGCCGTTCTCGGCGCGCTCGCCGTACAGGTCTGCGGCCGCTTCGCCCTTGATGACCTCGATGGATTCGATGTCGTCGGGGTTGAGGGAGCTGAGCGCGTCACTGCCCGTCTCGAGCTCGACGCCGTCGACGAAGATCAGCGGAGCTCCTTCTGCGAGCGCGCCCCTGATTTGAAGTGCTCCCGGATTGTCGGCCCCGTCCGCGTCGACTGCCGCCTCGGGGTCCGCCAGCACGTCGAGGAGCGCGCCGTCGAGAGCCGTGGGCGCTTCGGTGTCGCAGGCCATGACCACGGCCGTCAAGGTCAGACCGGCGAGGGTCAACCCGCGCAGCGGGCTCCGTTTCATCTTGCTTCCGCCCATGACTTTGAATCTCCGGTTCGAGAGCGTGTCCTGATTCGACGAGGACGTCCGGGAACACCCACGGCCTGCCCTGTCCGATGCCGGTGGCGAGCTGAACGGCTACACAATAGCGCGCGTCGGCGCCGCGGGCGATGCCGCCTACGGCACGAGCGACAGCTTGTTTGTGCGGAGGACGAAGGCGGGAGACCCCAACTGTACATAGTAGGCGATGTCAATCGGCCTGACTTCGTCCACGTCACCGCCTTCCTCGGGCGGTGAACTGCTCGCCGACGGTTCTGCGGGTTCAGAAGCCTCGGGCTCCTTCGTGAAGATCTGAATGACGCCGTTCTCGGCCCCGTCGCCGAACAGGCCGCGCGCAGCCTCGCCTTTGATGATCTCGATTCGCTCGATGTAGTCGGGGTTCAGGGAATTCAGTGGCGAGTAGGGGGCGCTGCCGGTCCTGACCGTGTACTTGCCGGCCTCAAGCGAGAGGTCCGAATTCGACACCTCGACGCCATCGATGAAGATCAGGGGCCGCGGCTCGATTCCAAGGAGGTTGCCCTTTATCTGCGCCGCCGCGGCCTGCCGCGCGACCTCGACCTGCTCGGCCAGGGCACGCGGGGTAAGAGATCCGTCAGCGCTGGCCTCCGCCTCCGGGCTCGCCAGCACGTCGAGGAGCGCGTCGTCGAGAGCGGTGGGGGCGTTGGTGTCACAGGCGATCACCACCGCCACCAGCGTCAGACCGGCCAGCGTCACCGCGCGCAGCGGGCTCCACTTCATCTTCCTGGAAGCCATGATCTTCAGTCTCCGTTCGAGGGAATGTCGGGATTCGAGAAGAGCGGGTGTCAACATCCATCGCCGATGCTGTCCCACGCCGATGGCGAGCAGCAGCTTCCCGTAGTCGTCCGCCGGGATGCCGGAGGCGATGACGCGCCGGTCGCAGTCGATTTCGACCGCGCCCCGCAGATTGCGCACCATCCACCAGACCGCCGGGCTCCAAGGGAAGAGCGCGGCGATGAGTGCTCCGTAGAGGAGGGTCAGGTGGTCGCGTGCGCGGGCGTGCTCGCGCTCGTGCAGGATCGCGACGCGGCCGGCCCGGTCACCCGCGGACAAGAGCCAGTCGGGGATGACCACGGAGGGACGCGTCACGCCGATCAGCGCCGGGCCGAAGCCCTCCGAGACGTAGACGTCTTCGCCGTCCACCGACCGCCGGGGCCAGCGGCGGCGCGAGCGGGCCATGAGGCCCATGATTGCCCCGAAAACCAGGAGCGTGCCCAGGGAGGCGGCGCCCCACGCGAAGATCGCCGCCCGCTCCCATCCCGTCCCGAAGATCGCAGGAACCGCCGGATCCGCTGCCTGCACCACCGATGTGATGGGCGATGGCGCGGCGGCCGATACCTCCAGCACCGGCGCCGGCGCCCGCGCCGACAGGGGGATGACGACCGCGAGCGTGAGCGCGGCGACCCAGGGGAACCGGCGCGGCCAGCCCATGTTCTCGCACAGTCGCTCACCCGCCCAGGCGCCCCCCGCCAGCAGCGCTCCAATGCCCGCCGCGTAGCCCATCCACCAGAAGATCATCGGTCTTCTTCCCTGTCCTGGGCTCGATCCAGGATCGAACGCATGCGCTCAATCTCCTCGTCGCTGAATTCCCGGTTCTCGACCAGCGTCGCCAGGAGCAGCTCTGCGGAACCGTGGAAGATCTTGTTCATGACCCGCCGGAGCGCGCTGCCCCCGGCATCCGCCGATTCAACCAGTGGGTAGTAGCGGTGGGCCCGCCCTTCCTTCTCATGGCGAACCGCGTTCTTGGCCTCCAGGATCTGCAGCATCTTGAGGACGGTGGTGTAGCCGACATCCTCCCCGAGGACGTCCCGAACTTCCGCCACCGTCCCCGAGCCCGTGCGCCAGAGGACGCTCATGATGTCCAGTTCGCGGTGGGTGAATCGATTCGGTTCCCGCCTCGGTTCGGCTGATTCACTCGCCATGTTGCTCTCCCCGCACCGTCCAGCTGTCGCCCGATGTAACCATCGCGCTCGTTGGTTTTGGACCGATTTCAGGCTCCGGAGCCCATCTCCGGGCTCTCGCTTCACGAAGTTTTTCGTAGTCAGTACTGTAACCGATGGTTCCCCGGATGTCAACGAGGATCTTCGTAGGATTGGTTTCCGAGTCCTTTGCCGAGATCCGTCGGGACCGCTACGATCCCCACGCTTCTCCGGCGCTGGCCGCGCCAGCAGAGCGGTCCGCTTACCGTCCACCAGCAGTCGTGAGGTGCTCGTGCGTCGAGCCAGACCGGTTCTCCAGTCCGTAACGGTTCTCCTCCTGTCCGGCCTCGTCTCGTGCGCGCCCCGCGACTTCGGTGCGCCGCTGATCGTCCAGCGGGACAGCGCCGGCGTTCGGATCGTCGAGGCGATGAGACCGCTGTGGGGCGATTCCAGCCTGTGGAGGATTAATCCGGATCCTCTTGTCGACCTGACGCGCTCCGGGAGCGGTCCCTCCCACGAGTTCTTCCGCGTCCGCGACGTCCGGCAGCGTCCGGATGGATCGGTGGTGGTTGCCGACCGGGGCTCCCAGGAGGTGCGCCTCTACTCGGCGCAGGGCGAATTCCTGGGATCCGCAGGAGGTGTCGGAGACGGACCCGGCGAATTCCGCAATCTCTGGAAAGTGGAGCCATCGGCGGACCGGATTCTTGCGCTCGACCAGCGAGGCCGGGTCGCGGTGTTCACGCCCGATCTGATGCCGGCGCGCACCTTCGATGTGGCGGACCGCGTTTTCGATCTGCACGACCTTCACGACGGCACGGTTCTCGTGGAAGTCCGCCCGCTCACGGAAACCGAGCCTGGAACCGAAGTCGTTCGAGGGTCGAGCGCGTTGGTGCGCTTCGACCTGACCGGCGCGCGCGTCGACAGCCTTGCGGAGACACCTGGCTATGAAGAGGTATCCCGCGTTATCGACGATCAGTACATCTCGGGTAGGCCGCTGTTCGGCAGGGAGGGCCACGTAGCCGTGAGCGACGACGTGATTCTGCAGGGGTCCGCGGACCTGATGGAGGTGCGGGAACTCTCGGTCACCGGCGATATCGTTCGCATCCTGCGCATTTCGGACTATCCGCTGAGCCTCAGCGATGAGGAGGTCGCCGCGGAACGCGAAGCCCAGTTCGATGTGGAACTGCCTCCCGGGGTGACCTTTCCTCCCTTCATGCGCCAATTCATCGAGGAACTCCCGGCCCCGGCGACTCGCCCCGCCTACGCGGACATCCTTGTGGACCCTTCGGGAGCGGTCTGGCTGGAGCTGTACCGGGGACGGAGCGAGCAGGACTGGCCGCAGGCGTGGCTGGTGCTGGATGCGGAGGGCACCTGGCTCGGCACCGTTGACGCGCCGAACGACTTCGCGGTGATGGACATCACCATGGATGCCGTCCTGGGCGTCTGGACGGACGAACTGGGCGTGGAGCACCCTCAGGTGCTGACTCTCGCGCGGACGCCGACCGGAATGTAGCCGACGCCCGCCGGTCAGCGCGCTGGGCTTGGTCCCAGGACGGTCTCAGCCGATCCCCCCGATGCCCGCGTGCGGGACGGTCAGCCGATCCCTCCGATGTTCGCCCGCGAGAGACCGAGCTCCCCCGCGACCGAACCGATGGGCACGACATCGGCGGCACGGGGACCACCCTCCGGCGCCGCCACCCGACACGCCGACAACGCCTGCCTGAGGTCGGCGACCAGGTCGTCCGCGGACTCGATGCCGACGGAGACGCGGAGCAGGCCCTTGCCGATCCCGGCGATGGCCTGGGCGGCCTCGTCCATGGCCGCGTGGGTCATCGTGGCCGGATGGCAGATGAGGCTCTCGACTCCGCCCAGCGACTCCGCCAGGGTAAACAGGCGAAGCCGGGCGAGGAGTTCTTCGGCTGCCGCCCGCCCGCCCTTCAGCTCGAAGCTGAACAGGCTGCCGTATCCGGACTGCTGGCGGCGGGCGAGGTCGTGGCCGGGGTGTGTCGTCAGCCCCGGGTAGTACACCCGGGCGACTGCGGGATGCGACGCGAGGAGATCGACGACCGCGCGCGTGTTCTCTTCGTGGATGCGGGTGCGTGCGAACAGCGTGCGCACTCCGCGCAGTGCCAGGTAGCTGTCGAAGGGACTCTGGGCCGCGCCGGTGGCGTTGGTCCACCACGCGATCTCCTCGAAGAGTTCGTCGCTGGCCGCGATTACGGCTCCCCCCACCACGTCGCTATGGCCGTTGATGAACTTGGTCGTCGAATGCACGACCAGATCGAAGCCGAAGTTGATCGGCTGCTGGAGGGCGGGTGAGAGGAAGGTGTTGTCGGCGATGGCGATCGCTCCGACGCGCCGGGCCTCGCGCGCCACCGCGGCCAGGTCGGTGATGCGCAGCAGCGGGTTGCTGGGCGTCTCGACCCAGATCATGCGGGGCTCCCGCTCCAGCCCAGCCGCGAGCGACGCCGGGTCCGTGAAGTCCACGAAGCGCACGCGCAGCCGACCCTGGCGCTCAAGCCCGACCAGCAGGCGGTGCGTCCCTCCGTAGCAGTCGTGCGGCGCCAGCACCAGGTCATCGGCGTGCATCAGGTTGAGGACGACGCCCACCGCGGACATTCCGGAGGAGGTCGCCACCGCGCCCGCGCCACCTTCCAGTTGAGCCAGCGCGCCGGTGAGATGTTCGCGGGTGGGATTGCCGGAGCGGGTATAGTCGTATTCCGGGGTGTCCCCCAACGCCCGAAAGCGGAAGTTGCTCGACAGATAGAGCGGGGGCATGACCGCGCCATAGGCGGTGTCCGAGGCGAGCCCGGCGCGGACGACATTGGTCGCCCGCGCGGAGATGCGGCCCTTGTCATCGGGACCAGGTGTCGTCGCGCCGAGGCTACTCCCGGCGAATCCGCGATCTCGGGTACAGTGCTCTTTCATGGTCTATGCCTCCTGTCCGACGGAAAGCTCGAGGCTTTCCCTGAGAACAGACTGGTATTCGGGTGCGTGTAGGAGAAAGGCGTCGTGCCCGCCGTCCGAATGGAGTGTCCGGAGGCGCGAACGGGCCCCGGTCCGGCGGTGCATCTCCTCGACCAGCCAGAGCGGCACCGACCTGTCCTCCTCCCAGGCGATCAGCCAGGAGGGGACGGTCAGCTCCTCGGGCTGGAGGTCGCACAGATCGATCGAGGCGCACAGCGTGAGGTAGGTTCTCGCATCGAACCGCCCGGCGAACGCCCGTCCGCGCTTCCACAGGTAGTGGTCCACCGGGTGGACCGGCTTGCCGCTCGAGAGGTCGGCTTCGAAGGGGAAGCGCGCATCCAATCCCGCGTCGGTCTTGTAGGTGGTGAAGGCCAGCGCCCTCGCGATGGCCACGCCGTCCGCTTCGCGGCCCTGGTCGCGAGCGAACTCGAGGATCGCGCGCTGCACGCTGCGCACTCCGGTCCCGAGGGGATGGGGGCGGTGGGCGGCCGCAATGACGACGACGCCTTCCGCACGCGCCGGATACCGTATGCCCAGGGCCAGTGCGGCGTTACCCCCGTAGGAGGCACCCACGGCGCGATGGACCTTCTGTTCGCCGAGGTGATCCAGCACGGCCACCACCGCGTCGGCCTGATCCCCCGGCGTGATGTGGAACTGGGTGCGGGACCCATCGCGTCCAAGGGGCTCGATGGTGCCCGGCGCGCCGATGAAGTCGATGCCCAGGACACGCCACTCGCGCGAGTCGATGGCGAGCCCCGGTCCGACGATCTTGCGCCACCAGCCTTCGGAGCGATCTTCGGCGTTGGCGGCCACATGCCGATTCGCCGAAATCCCACCCATCGCGACCAGCACCGGGGCGTCCTCCGGCCCCGCGACCTCGAAGGGGACCCGGAAGCGCGCCGCCAGCTCGGGTTCGAGCTCCGGCTTCCACCCAGGGCGCATGTAGACCGCTCCGCGGCGGGCGTGCGGCAGTGCCCGGGCGCGCGGGGGCTCGCGATGGTCTGGAACGCTCCCGTTGCGGGCGGGCGGGTACGGAAGCGGGTACGCTTGGGGAGGGGAGGTTGTCGTTCGCATCCTGGCTCTCCACAGGTTGGGCGCGGTGCCAACCCCTGGATGCGCCAGCCGGCGAAACCGACCGAGGCACTCATCTCTCGGATTCCATCACGGGAATCCGCGGGAGTTGGCACCGTTGATCGTTCTCCAGAGAAAGCGATCCGGTTGCCCCGGCTTCACAGGGCCAGTCCCTCAGCCGGTCTCGATGAGTTGGGTGAGAATGTGGTGCCCTTGCGGGCGTGTCAAGGGTGCACGGGAAGCGGGCCTGTAGGCGGAGAGAAGTTCGGGCTCACGAAGCAGTCCGCGGACGAGCGCCGCACGGACTGCCGATCGGTCAACGGCGCGGATCCACCTCCGCGTAGACCTCGACGTTGCCCTGGCGATCCCACGAGAGCACCTGGTAGGGCCGCGCGCCGATTCCTTCCATGCCCGGGGAGCCGATTGGCATGCCGGGAACCGCGATGCCGACGATGTCCGGCCGCTCCTCCAGCAGCCGTTTGACGTGCTCGGCCGGGATATGGCCCTCGACCACGTAGCCATCGATCAACGTGGTGTGGCAGGACGACATCCGGGGCGGCACGCCCGCGTCGATCTTGATCGGGATGATGTCGTTGAGGTTGCGCGCGTCCACCTCGAAGCCGGCCTCCCGCATGTGATCGACCCACAGGTTGCAGCAGCCGCAGCTGGGCGTCTTGTAGACCAGCGCCCTGGGCAGGGCGTCGGCGACGGTCCGTGTGGGTGCAGCCGCCAGGGTCGTGGGTGCCTCGCCGGCGGCACCCGCCGCCACTTCCCCGGACGCGTGCAGGGCATGGGCGTCATGCGACGCCGGCGCACCATCCGACACGCGGGCGCCGTCCGCGTCTCGCGCCTCGCCGGTTCCACAGGCGGCAACGAGGATCAGGAGGGGGAAGATGATGCTGGGGCGAGGCTGAGTCATGGGATCCTCGGATCAGAGGGCTGAGCGGACCGACTTAGCGGAGCAGATCCGCGCGTACATCCTCCCAATCTAGCACGACGTCACTCGAATCGCCGAGCCGACTTGTGGCTACTCATCCCTCGATCGCCAGGTTCACGATTTCGCGGAAGCGCGCGACCGGATCGCGGCCCCGCGGCGTCTGCGTGAACACCAGCACGATCAGGTTGGTCGAGGGATCCACCCAGGCGCCCGTCCCGTCGGATCCGGTGTGCGAATACACCCCGTCCTCCGACACGGACCATCCGTATCCGTAGGACCGGGCCGGCCCCTCCGCCTCGGGGTTGGTCCGGATCTTCGGCGATGTCATCAACGCCACGGTCTCCTCGGAGATGATCCGCTGCCCGTCGTAGACGCCACCGTTCAGGAACATCTGACAGAAGATCACATAGTCGTCCGCGGTCGAGATCATGCCGCCCGAGGCCCGCACGAACGGGACCTGGGGCGGATCGCCGGGGGTCCATCCGGGCATCCAGCCGCCCTCGCCGTCACGCTCGTAGTAGACGACCCCCATTCGGTCCAGCTTCCCGTCCATCTTCTCCGAGACTTCATGATGGTAGCTGTCGTGCATGCCGAGGGGCGTGTAGATCTCGCGGTCGAGGTACTCCTCGAGCGGCATCCCCGACACCATCTCCACGAGCGCGCCCAGCGTGTTGTAGCCGGGGTTGTTGTAGCTGTAGGTGGTGCCGGGGATGGCCTCCGCGCCCACGCCGCCGAAGCGCGCAGCTTCCAGCTGGAGGGTGGGAGCGTCGGGATGCTCGGCGGACGGCTCCATGTAGGGCTGGAGGAAGAGCGTCGGAATGCGAAGCCCGCTCGCGTGCGACAGCAGATGGCCGATGTTGATGAAGCCGGCGCGATAGTTGTCCCACGAGGGCATGTGTTCGCGCACGAGATCGTCGTAGGCGAGCTTCCCGTCCTCCACCAGCGTCGCGATGGCGGTGGCCACCGGGGGCTTGGTGTTGGAGGCCATGCGGAACATGGTGCCCGGCTCCATGGGGATGCCGCGCGCCTTGTCCCGCCACCCCAGCGCCTCGTGCAGGACAACCTTGCCATCCTTCGCCACGAGCAGCACGGCGCCGACGAGGTCGCCCCGCTCGATGGCCTCCTCGTAGAGCGCGACGCCCCCGGCTAGGACTCCTTCGGACATGCCCACATCCGCCGGAGCCGCACGCGTGACGACGGTGCCCTGGGCCGCGACGGCGATGGCCGAAGCCAGGATGGAGGTGAACACCAGGATCGTGTGCCGACAGGCCGTGAGGAGTCGAGCGTCATGGCGGTGGGCCGCAGCGATGGCTCCGCTGCAGTCGCGGGCGGTCCAGTGGGGTGCGTCGAAGTGTTGGCGGCGTTGCCTCATGGGGACGGGCCTCCTGTCGTCAGAACCAGGTACTTGAGCGCGAACGAGCCGATCCAGTGGGATCCGGCGTAGTCGGCGTCGAACATGGTGTCGTAGCCGGTGCGGGCGTGCCGCGTCGCTAATGCGCGCAGCTCGGGGACCCTGGGGTCGTCGCCGGGAAGCGCCGCCGCGATGCGCAGCATGGCGTCCGCGCGGGTGAACGCCAGCCCGATGAGGTGAGAGTAGGTGCCGTACGCGGACCTCAGCGAGTCGTTGGTGACCACGTCGCCCTCGGGAGGCTCCTCGTCGCCCGCCCCCGCCGGATTGGTCTCGAGAAGCGGCTCGAACTCGTCGGAGTCAAGCGCTGGGAGAAAGCCGTCGAGCCACGCGGCGTAGGCATCCCGGTCCAGCACCATCCCCATGAGGGCGGCTTCCTCCAGGCAGGGCGAAAGGAAGTCGGAGCGGCCGGGCTCGTACGCGACCGGACAGTTGCGGTCCTCGCCGAAGAAGCGCTCGGCGGACGTGCGCAAGGCCTCCGCCAGCTCGGGGCGCGCCGCCATCTGCTCGGCCTGCAGGCCCGTCGCGATGGCGAAGGCGGTGTTGGGGTGGACGCCGGTGCGCACCGGCCGTTCCAAGTCCTCGAGGTAGTCGATGAGGCGGTCGCTCAGGTGGCTCACCACGGGCTCGAGACGCTCGGCCCAGACGGCGGCGAAAGGATCGTCCCAGGATGCCAGCTCCCCGTGCAGGAGGAGGAGCCACACCCAGCCGTAAGGGCGCTCGAAGGACGGGTTGTCCGAGAGATACTCGAGTTCGCCGGCGAGGGCTTCCTCGGAGAGATGGTCTCTCAGCTTCTCGCGGATGAGAGGCGCCACCGGCAGCTCGGGCACCTCTTTCACCAGCCGCACCATCGCCCACGTCGAGTTCACCGCCGAGTGCCAGTCCCAGCAGCCGTAGAAGGCTCGGTTCCGGTCGAAGTCGCGACGCCGCGTGTAGCTGATGTCGTCCAGGTAGCCGGCCCGGTCCGGACGCAGCGCGTGGGGGCGGTCCACACAGGAGAGGGGCATCGCGGCGAGAGACAACGCGGTCTCCAGGTCGAGCACTGGACCTGAACCGGGATCCGTGGGGGCCGGCGACGAGGCCGCGGCGACGGCATCGGGGTCTTCCGCAGGCTGGTCGGCAGCATCGGTCGCACATGAGGCGGCGAGCACCACCGCCAAGGGGGCGAGAGCGGACAACCGGATGTGCCTGGGTGCTGGTGCCATCATCAGCCTTTGATGAAATCCCTGCCGTTAGCATTCAGGACCGGCTGGATGCGGTCAAGTTGGCTGAGCCTTGTCCGCGCCCCTGGCGCTTGCCAATGGCAGTCTCTTGTGTGTAGGTAAGGAATCCTTGTATCATGGATTCACGGAAAGATAGAAGGAGGGAGCGTGCTCGCCAAGCTCACGTCAAAGAACCAGCTTACGCTTCCCAAGGCCGTCATCTCTACGTTTCCGGACACCGAGTACTTCGACGTAACCCGCGAGCGCGGTCGCATCGTCCTGACGCCCGTGCGGCTGACAAAGGCCGACGCGGTTCGGGCCAAACTCGCGGAACTCGGTCTTTCCGAAGCGGATGTGGACCGCGCCGTGTCGTGGGCTCGCCGGGGTGAATGACGCCGCTACGGGCGGTTCTCGATACCAATGTGCTGGTTTCGGCCCTGCTCTTCCCCGCGGGAAGCGCGAGTTGGCTGCGCAGGATGTGGAGATCAAGGGCCGTCGTGCCCCTGGTCAGCCGCGAAACGGCCTCGGAGCTGATCAGGGTGCTCGGCTATCCGAAGTTCAACCTGACGAGAGATGAGCAGGAGGATCTTCTGGCCGACTACCTTCCGTATTGTGAGCCGGTTGTGGTTGAAGAACCTCTGACGCTTCCCGACTGCCGGGATCCCTTCGACCGACCCTTCCTCGCCCTGGCCGTCACGGGCGCGGCGGACGTGCTCGTGACCGGTGACGCGGATCTGCTCGCCCTCGCCCCCGACTTCGCTGTCCCGACCATGACTCCGACCGCCCTGAAGGAGCGCGTCCGCCGGCGACCTTAGCTGCCGGACGCCCGCAGAGCAGACCCGCTCCACGGACGCCCGTTCTTGCGTTGGACTCCCACGCGCTCACCATTCACATTGCACGGAAGTCCATCGCATCCGGAGGATCCCATGATTCCGCGTCCATCGTCCGCCCTGTGCCGCTTCGCCTTCGCCGCGGCGTTCCTGTCGCTTTTCGCGTTCGGTCTGTCGAGCGTACAACCGCTGGCCACGGGGCTGGCCGCCCAGGAGCGGAGGCCCGTCGAGCTCGAGGACTACTACCGGCTGAAGAACGCGAACAGCCCGGCCATCTCGCCGGACGGGTCGCGGGTTGCGTTCGTCATCACGTCGGTCCTCGAAGAGGAAAACCGCAGCCACAGCGGGATCTGGCTCGCGGACGCCGCGGGAACCGGTGAACCGGTGCGGCTTACCAGCCCGAGCTTCAGCGCCTCCGGGCCCGGCTGGTCGCCCGACGGGCGCCTGCTCGTCTTCACATCGAACCGCCCGGGTGGCGATGGCGAGAGCGGCGGCAGCACCTGGTTCCTGCGCATGGACCAGCCTGCCGGCGAAGCCTTCCAGATCGAAGGACTGGGCGGGTCGCCGGTGTTCAGCCCGGACGGCGAGTGGATCGCGTTCACGCGGCCCACCCCGCCGGAGCCGGCTCCCGAGCCGGTGTACGCGTCGGACTTCGAGCGCCGCACGGCGGAGCGCTTCGACGGGCGCATGTACGACTGGATGAACTACCGCTTCGACCGCCGCGGCTACCTGCCCGATCCCCGCGACCCCGCCGCCACCCCGCCGCGGGAGGTGTACGTGCTGCCGGCCACCGGAGGTGAGCCCCGCCGCCTGACCGACCTCAACGTGGACGCCTCTGGACTGGCCTGGAGCCCCGACGGCAGCCGCCTCGCCTTCACCGCCGACATGCACCAGCGCGACGAGCTCAGCTACGAGCGCGCGGACCTTTGGACCGTCGACCTGGACGGCGCCGTCACCCGACTAACCGACGACGAATACAACTACTCCGGGCCCGCGTGGTCGGCAGACGGCGACCGCATCGTGGTGCGCGGCAACGAGGGGCTGGACGTGGTCATCCGCGAGGCCCGTGACCGGGGGGCGGCCAACGACCTGTTCGCGTTCAACCCCGACGGGGGCGGCAGGAGCAACCTCACCGCGGACTGGGACCTGATCCCGGGCGGACCGGTCACGTCACCCGACGGCCACGTCTACTTCTCGACCGGCGTGCGCGGCAACACGCACCTGTTCCGCGTGCCGGTGGGCGGCGGCGCGGTCGAACAGGTCACCGAGGGCGACCGCCGGCTCGCCGGCTTCTCCTTCTCGGCCGACTTCTCCCGCATGGCCTACCGCGTCACCGCTCCCATCGAGCCCGGCGACATCTACGCGGCGCCCATCTCCGCCGCGACCGAGACCCGCCTGAGCGAGGTGAACGGGGCGCTGCTGGCCCAGCTCGAACTCTTCGAACCCGAGAACCTCGTCTTCCACAGCCCGGACGGCACCGAGGTCGAGGGTTGGATGCTGCCCGCGCGCGGCTACGAGGCGGGTGGCGGCGACTTCCCCATGATCCTCGTGATGCACGGGGGGCCGCACGGCATGTACGGCAACGATTTCTCGTTCGACCGCCAGTTGCTGGCCGGGCAGGGCTACATGGTGCTCTACACGAACCCGCGCGCGTCGACCGGCTACGGGGAGGACTTCCGGTGGGGCACCTGGGGCGGATGGGGCTTCAACGACTACGACGACGTCATGGCCGGCGTCGACCACGCCATCGACAACTACCGCATCGACACCGGCCGCATGGGCGTGACCGGTTACTCATACGGCGGCTACCTGACCAACTGGGTCATCACCCAGACCGATCGATTCGCCGCCGCCATCGCCGGGGCCTCCATCTCCAACTGGGTGAGCGACTACGCGGTCGCCGACATCCCGCGCACCAAGGAGAGCGAGTTCTACGGCCCGCCCTGGGAGGAGCGCGGTCTGGAGCACCTGCTGCGCTCGTCGCCCATCATCCACGCCGACGGGGTGACCACGCCGACCCTCTTCGTACACGGCGAGACCGACCATCGCGTGCCGATCGAGGAGGCCGAGCAGATGTACGTCGCCCTGCACAAGCAGGGGGTGCCGGCCAAGTTCGTACGCTATCCCGAGTCCTACCACGGCGGCTGGACGCCTTGGCGCATGGTGCACCGCACCTGGGTACAGCTCGACTGGTGGGAGCAGTGGCTCAAAGCGCGCCCGGCGATGTAGGCAGGACCTTCGATGCTCGCAGCGTATATCTTCTGCCTCGTCGTGGGCGGCGGCTTCCTGCTCCTGTCGCTCTTCGGCGACTTCCTGGAAGCTGACGCGGATGTGGACCTGGACGCCGACGCGGATCTCAGCATCGGGGATGCCGGCGATGTCGCAAAGCTCTTCTCGCTGCGGGCCATCGTCTACGCCCTTTTCGGCTTCGGCGCCTCCGGCACCCTTCTCCACCTGGTGTGGGGAGGGGGCCGCCCCGGACTGACCGCCATCGTCGCAGGCGTCACCGGGCTGGCGACGGGAGCGCTGATCGGGGCGGCGTTCGGGTTCCTCAAGCGCGGAAGCGCGGGAGCCATGCTGGGGGAGCAGTCCTTCGTGGGGCTCACCGCGGAGGTGTCGCTCGAGATCACGGCTTCGAGCCCCGGCTCGATACGGGTGCTGCGCGGCGACAGGCGCCACGGCATCCGCGCCCGGCTCGATTCGAGCTGCCCGCCGGACCGGACGCTGAGCCCCGGTCAGTCCGTGGTGGTGGTCGGCATGGAGTCCGGAATCGCAGCCGTGGTTCCAATCGAGATGAAGCTGATCGATGAGTAACATACAGGATAATACAAGATTGTCATACAGGAACAATACAAGAGGAGGCACATAGTGGAGTTTCTCGCCGCACCCCTGACGATGGCCATCGTGATCCTGGTGGCGGTGATCGTGTTTGTCATCACCATCAAGAGCCTGATCGTGATCGTGCCCCCCAACCAGGCCGCGGTGCTCACCGGCCGGAACCGAACGTCCTCGGATGGTCAGACGGTTGGATACCGCTCCATCTCCGGGGGCCGCACGCTGCGCGTGCCCATCATCGAGACGGTACAGCACATGAACCTCGAAACCATCCCCATCGAGGTCTCGGTCAACAACGCCTTCTCCAAGGGCAACATTCCCCTCAGCGTCGAGGCGATCGCCAACGTGAAGATCGCGTCGGAGCCTGAATGGGTCTTCAACAACGCGGTCGAGCGACTCCTCGGGAAGACGGAGGGGGAAGTGCGCGAGTTGGCCCAGGACACCCTCACCGGCAACCTGCGCGGCGTCCTCGCCACCCTCACCCCCGAGGCCGTCAACGAGGACCGGCTCGGTTTCGCCAAGGCCCTGGCCGATGACGCCGGCGAGGACCTGGCCTCGCTGGGCTTCCACCTGGACGTCCTCAAGATCCAGAACGTGAGCGACGAGCGCGGCTATCTCGAGGCGATCGGACGCGAGAAGTCGGCCGAGGCCATTCGGGCGGCCGAAATCGCGGAGGCGCAGGCCGAAGCGGACACCCGCGAAGCGCGCGCCGAGGCCCGCCGCCGCGCCCAGGTGCGCGAGGCGGCGGCCTCGATCAAGGTGGCGGAAGCGCAAAACGAGCTTCGCGTGCGCAAGGCCGAGCTCGACCGCGAGGGCGAAACTGCCGAGAAGATCGCGCGCGTCAAGGCGCAGGAGGCCGAGGTCGAGGCCGAGAAGATCCTCGAGATGAAGCGCGTCGAGCGCGAGGAGCAGCGCCTGCGCGCGGACGTGGTGGAGCCCGCCAAGGCCGAGAAGATGGCCGCCTTCGCCCGCGCCCAGGCGGAAGCGGCGCCGATCCTGGAGCGCGGAAAGGCCCAGGTGGAGGTGCTCAAACGGCTCTACGCGGAGGTTCAGACCGGAGGCGACGCGGCCTTCGCCGTGTTCATCGCCGAGAAGCTGCCGGAGCTGCTGGAGATCGCGGTGGGCGCAGTGGAAGGGGTCGACATCGACCGCGTCGTGGTCATGGACGGGGGTCAGGGCGAGGGGGTCTCCAACGCCTTGAACCAGCGGGTCCGGGGCGCCTACGGGACGCTCGAGGGGCTGGCGTCGGTGCTCGGCCTCGACATCCAGCAGGTGCTGCGCCGGGCGGCGGGGCAGACGGCAGAGGAGCCGCTTCGCGAGCTGCCGTCGGGTGACTCCTAGCGTGGTGGCTCGCCCCTTCAGGGCTGCGCGGACCGAAACGGCCGGCCGACCCCTGTCGTAACGAGCCGTATTCGTGTAGCATCCCCACGCATTCCCAAGGAGCCCGCATCATGATCTGGAAGCTGATCACAAAGAAGGGAGGCGTCTTCGACAAGCCGCGCGTCCAGCATCCGAAAAAGCCCAAGCCGCCCACCGCCGAGAAACCCGACAACCCATTCCGTCTTCCGAAGCCGCCTGCCCCGCCGGGGCATGAGTGGCGACGAAGGAAGAACCGCTGAGCGCTCTTGAAGAGGATCCTTCTGCTCCGCCACGCCAAGTCCGACTGGAAGGACTACACTCTTGCGGATTTCGACCGGCCGCTCGCCCCACGCGGCCGCGCGGCCGCACCCCGCGTCGCAGCCTGGATCCGTGACCACGATCTGGTTCCCGACCGGGTGCTGTGCTCGGCGGCCCGCCGCACCTCGGAGACCTGGGAGCGCATGGTGCCGGAGCTGGGCGAGGTGCCGGTCGTGCACCGGCGGGCCCTCTACCACGCGTCCATGCAGGCGATCCTGAAGCAGCTGGTCAAACAGGACGACGAGGCGAACACGGTGGCGGTGGTCGGGCACAATCCGGGCATCGCCGAATTCGCCTGGCGCTATTCCGTTTTCGGCAACGAGAAGAAGATCGCGCGCATGCGGCGCAAGTATCCCACCGGCGCGCTGGCCGTCCTCTCGTTCAAGATCGACAAGTGGGCCGATCTCCCGGGCGCGAGCGGAACCCTGGAGTACTACGTGCGACCCAAGCAGCTCAAGTAGCGCCGATGGTCGACGAGCTGCGCGACCGGGCTCGCTTATCTCCGATATGGTGGCGGCTGCAGCGAACCTCAGGGCATCTGCAGCTCGTACACCTCCACGCGCTCGACGCCAAGATCGTCGGTGGATATGACGGTCAGCCTGCCACCGACAATGTGCTGGATGCGAAGCCCGGCGGGGCCCACCACCTGGCCCAGGAAGCGACCGTCGGCGGCGAACACATCGCGGACGACCGTCTCGGCGCCCCTGATCGCGAAGCGGCGCGCCCAGATCTCGCCTCCGTCGGCGATGACCAGCGAGTTCCAGGCGGGGAGCCGGTCGGGAAGGGGCATCTCCCGAAAGCGGCGCAGGGCTGCCTCCACCTGGGTGTCGTCCATCGGCTCGCGGCCGCCGGTTGAACCCCGAACCCATGCTTCGAGGTGTGCGTCGGTTCGCAGGGGCGGCTCTTCGGTGAGGCGCACGATGCGCTCCAGAGTGCCCGTGGGGCTGTAGGTGGAGTACTCGTAGGATCGGCCCGTGGTCACGGCCATGCGCCCTTCCGCGGAGGCGGTGGCGGCGGCAGCGGACGAGAAGGGCAGCCGCAGAATCTGGATCGACAGATTGGTTCCGCTGCCCTGTGCGGAAGTCTGGGTAGCCTGCCCAGGCACCGCCGTGATCGTGTCGATCAGGGTGCCCTCCAGGTCGTGCCGGACCAGGTACTCGGATCTGCTCCCGGAAGGGTCCGAGATCGATTCGAGGGCGTCTTCCAGGCTGAAGGCTCCCTCCAGCGAGGGGAGGTTCAGCGATTCCACCCGGCTGAGGAAAAGGTCCGTCCCCGCCACGCGGATCGGGCGGATCACGGGCTGCTCGCCCGGGCCCCGGAAGATAGCGGTGGCCAGCAGCTCGCCGTCCGGACCGAAGCGGGTGATGCGGTCGAGCCGCTGGTCCGCCGCGACGATGGCGCCCCCCGCCGTGGGCCAGGCTCCCGCGAGCGCCCGGAATTCGCCCGGCCCCTCTCCCGGGCCCCCGATGGTCTGGAGGTGGGTGCCGCTCCCGTCGAAGATGCGAATCTCGTCCATCTGCGCATCGGCGACGATCAGATTGCCCGCCCCGTCGACCGCGACCGAGGCAATGCGCCCGAAGAGCACTTCCGCGGGGCCGTCGATGGCGCCGATGGAGAGGACCGGTTCAGGTGCGATGGTAGCGTAGATGGCACCGCCGGACGGGTTGGTGACGATGGCGACGCCCGCCGAGTCGGTGAATTGGGCCGGGGAAGGAATGCGTTCGCCGCCGTCTCCGCAGGCGCCAAGGAGCAACAGTACACTGCATGACCACGCGGCGGGCGTGTGCCGGGGTCTCCTGGCGCGGGCCAATCGCTCTCGATTCATTACTGGTTCCCTTGCTGTACCACGAAATCCTTCGTAGACAAGGGTAGTCGACAATACGTCGGACGTCAACGGTTCTCAGCCGCCAGGGATGAGGTGCGCCTTCACTTCATGCGCTCACCCGCGTCGACCATCTCGTCCTTCAGGAACCGACCGAAGAAGTCCAGCATGTCGAGCAGCAACTGGCGCCGGTTGGCCTTGCCGCGGACATAGTAGTTCTCGTTCGGGTAGGTCGTGTACTCGAAGGGCTTGTAGTGGTTCTCGAGCGCCCGCGCGAAGATCTCGGACTGGTCGGAGCCGGGGTACCGTCCCTCGCCGTGCACCAGGAAGATCGGTGTGGACACCTTGTCGATCTCGTAGATCGCCGAGCTGTTGCGCCACACGTCCTGGCTCGTTTCGAAGGGGCCGAGTTCGTGCTCGAGGAGCTGGACGTGCCGCAGTTCGTTCTCGCTGCGGTAGAAGTGTACCCAGTCCGAGTAGCCCGAGCCGGGGACGATCGCGCGGAAGGCGTCCGGGGCGAAGGCCGCGGCGTACATTCCCATGATGCCGCCGTAGCTGGTACCGGTGAGGCCGATCCGGTCGGGGTCGATCCCGGGCTGCGCCTTCAGGAAGTCGGCGCCCGCGAGCACGTCTTCGAGGTCGCAGTGGCCCCAGCAGCCGTTGTTCGCGTCGGCGAAGTCCTTCCCGTAGCCTGAACTGCCCCGGATGTTGGGCAGCAGCACCGCGTATCCGCGCTGCGCGAAGAACTGCACGTGCTGCTGGAAGGTGTCGTTGAACTGCGAGGTGGGGCCGCCGTGGATCCACAGAATGCCGGGTGCGCGTCCGCCGGCGGGGACTCCCACCGGGCGGTACAGGTAGGCCGGGATCGAGTATCCGTCGGTGCTGGGGTAGTGGACCTTCTCCGGCAGGACCAGACGGTCGGCAAGGTTCCCGGCGGGCATGGAGAAGGTGAGCTGGCGGCTCTCGCCGCTCTCCACGGAGACCACGTGCAGATCCTGCGGAGTGACCAGATCGGCCTTCAGGTAGGCGATCGAGCGGCTGTCGGGCGACCACGAGGGACTCGACGCCACCCCGCCGTCGGGTGAGGCCAGCACGCGGAGCTTGCCGCCGCCGGAGGAGACCACGCGCAGGTCGTGGTGACCGTTGTGGTTCTCGATGTAGGCGATCGAGCGGCCGTCGGGCGACCAGACCGCGCCGCCCTGGTCGGCGTCCGCGGCCGCAACCGGACGGGGCTCACCGCCCTCGATCGGTGCGATCCAGTAGTTGATCCAGCCGCTGCGATGAGAGCGGAAGAGAACCTGGCCGCCATCGGGCGAGACCTGCGGATAGCCGAAGGTGCTGCCGGCGCCGTAGTCGAAGAAATCCCGGTCCCGAAGCACGGTGCGCGCGCCCGATCCGTCCGGAGTGACCGCGATCACGTCGTGATCCTCCCAGGCGTCGTCGAGGCGCACGTACAGGATGCGCCGGGAGTCCGGGGTCCAGGTGGGGAAGACCTCGTAATTCTTCTCGCTGCTGATGCGCCCGACGCGCCGGGTTGCGACATCGACCGTCCAGATGTCGTAGTTGCCGTAGCGGTCGCCGGCGAAGGCGATCGAGCGCTCGTCGGGCGACCAGGTCATCGAGTTGATTCGCCCTCCCAGGTTTGTCAGCCGGATCTCGCTGCCGTCGCGGGTGGACCAGATCCAGATCTCCGGCGAGCCGCCCTTGTCCGACACGTACGAGATCCAGTTGCCCTGCGGTGACCAGCCGGGCATCTGGGAGGCCAGGAAGTGGCCCGAGCTGCCCATGTCGATCGGGACGCGGGTAGGAAATCCGCCATCCGGCGAGAGCGTGACCAGCCCGCCGGAGAGCGAGGACTGGAAGAGGATCGACGTGCCGTCGGGCGACCAGGCGGGCGAGCCGGAGACGACCGACTCGATGGCAAGCAACTGGTCGATGGTGAGGACATCGGCCTCCTGGGCGCCGGCCTGAGCGGGGATGCCCGCGGCCGCGGCGGCCGCGAGGATGAGGGCCGACGCGAGGTTCGTGGCGGGTCGCTGGCGGAGGACCACCTTCGGGTTCCGATAGCTGGTCATGGCTTACTCCATGTGGCGTTGCCGGCTGCGGCCAGGTCGTGGAGGGTCACCCGCCTACTCTGCGTGGAGCGCCAGAAAGCGGGCCGGTGTGATGATCGGTATCCCATGGAACGGCGACATGGCGAGCAGGTCGCCGTCTCCCGTCACCAGATGATCGGCGCGACCCATGAGGGCCGTCTCCAGAATCTTGTCGTCGGTGGGGTCACGACAGCCGAGCCTGGCACCGGCGATCGGCACCCATTCCGCAACCGCGGCCAGCAGCGCGACGAAGGCTGCCCGGGATTCCTTGCCCACGTAGCGGTCGAACTTCAAGCCGAGGATCCGACGGCGAAGCTCGGCGAACGTCTCGTCGCTGAAGAGAAGGACCCCGTTGTCCGCCCTGACCAGATCGACGACCCTGCGAGGTGGACCGGTCCGGGTGAGGGCGGCGCTGATCAGGACGTTGGTATCTAGTACGACCCTGTCAGCTCTCATCGGAGAGCAGGGACTCCAACGCCGCTGGCGTCAGGCCGTTGGCGGCTGCCTCCCGGCTCATGGCGTCCATAGCAGCCGCCAACCGGTCCCAGGCAGTCCCGCGCAGTCGTTCGAACTGCTCCACCGACAGCATCACGCCCACCGGCGTGCCGTTCCGGGTGACCCGCACGGGTCCCTGCTGGGCGGACCGAAGCAGTTGGCCGAACCGGTTCTTGGCCTCTTTGGCAGTGATTTCTCGCATGGGGCATAATAGCTATTATGGTCCTGATGGTCAAATCGACCTTGGTGCCAGGCTCCATGCCTTGTTGACTTACACCTGCGTCAGCCAGCCGTACGGGTCTTCCGCCCGCTGCTTGACGATGTCCATGAAGCGCCGCTGGATCTGCAGCGTAACCTCGCCCGCCTTGCCGGACCCGACCGGGATGCGGTCGACGCTCGTGATGGGGGTCACCTCGGTGGCGGTGCCCGAGAAGAAGAGTTCGTCGCAGGTGTAGAGGGTTTCGCGGGCGACGAGTTGCTCGCTCGCCGGGATGCCCATCTCGGCCGCGAGCTTGAGCACCGTGTCGCGGGTGATGCCCTGGAGGGAGGTGCCGTCGAGAATGGGTGTGATGAGCTGGCCGTCCACCACCAGGAACAGGTTCTGCCCGCTGCCCTCGCTCACCAGCCCGTTGGGGCCGAGCGCGATGGCATCCGCGTAACCGTCCGCGTGCGCCTCCATCTTCATGAGCATGGCGGCGTTGTAGTGGCCGGCCGCCTTTGCGCGCATCGGGAAGGTGTTGGGCTCGGCGCGCTGCCAGGACGAGACCTTCACTCCCACGCCCTTCTCCAGAGCTCCCGCGCCCAGGTAGGTGTCCAGCGGCCAGCAGGCCACGTACGACTCGATGGGGCTCGCGCGGGGATCGAGCGCCGCGGCGCCGTATCCGCGTATCACCATGGGACGGATGTAGCAGCTGCCCAGGCCGTTCTTCGCCACCGCGTCGACGCAGGCCCGCGCGTACTCCTCCCGCGAGTATTCCGGCGCCATGCGATACACGATGCAGGAGTTGTAGAGCCTGCGGATGTGCGCGCCCAGGCGGAAAATGGCCCGCCGTCCCCCGGACTCGTAGCAGCGGATGCCCTCGAACAGGGACACGCCGAACTGTACGGCCAGCGAGAGCAGATGCACCCGGGCGTCCTGCCAGCGGATGAACGTTCCGTCCTTCCAGATGAATTCGGATTCCTGTAGCTCAAGGGCCATCGGGTTTCTCGGTCTTGGGGATCAGGTTGGCCTCGGTGTCGTCATACCAGGGCGCGGATCCATCCCCCGTCAACCGGGATGGAGGTGCCGGTGATGTAACTCGCGCGCTCGGAAGCGAGAAAGGTAACCAACGCTGCAAATTCCGCAGGGGCGCCCACGCGTCCCGCGGGGATCTCGCTGGCCCAGCGGTCGAACGCAGCCTCCCGGTCGATGCCCTCGCGCGCGGCGATCTGGCCGGCCAGCCAGTCCAGGCGGGCGGTGCGGGTGTAGCCGGGCATCACGTTGTTCACGGTGACGCCGTCGCGCGCCACCTCGTTGGCCAGGGTGCGGGCGAAGCCGGTCACCGCGGCGCGCACGCTGTTGGAGAGAATGAGCCCGTCGACCGGCTGCTTCACCGCAATCGAGGTGACGTTGACGATCCGGCCCCAGGCTCGCTCGCGCATGCCCGGAAGGACGACGCGGGTCAGGTTGAGCACGCTCTCCAGGTTCTGGGCGACGGCGGTGCGCCACGCTTCCGGACTATGCGCCTCGAAGGGGCCGGAGGGAGGGCCGCCAGTGTTGGTGACCAGGATGTCGACCTGTCCGAAGGCCTCGACGGCGGTGTCGGTGACGCGCCGCACGCCCTCCGGGTCGGTGAGGTCGGCGGCCACGGCCACGGGCCGGGAGCCGGTGTCGCGTGCGATGCGGTTGCGTGTACGGTTCAGGTCGTCTTCACCCCGGGCGCACATTACCAGCCGCGCCCCCTCGCGCGCGAACTCCTCCGCCACCGCGCGTCCCAGCCCGCGGCTTGAGGCCGCCACCAGCGCGACCTTGCCGGTCAGCCCGAGGTCCATGTCACCTCACGCGACGGGGTGATTCATCTCAGGTACGCGTCGGTCCCGTCCAGCCAGTCCTGCCGGGGCGGGCAGAAGACATCCACGTCCAGGGTGTCTTCGAGCGCGACCGCCTTGTGCGGCACCCACGAGGGAATGTGCAGCACCTCTCCGGCGCGCACGACCACTTCCTCGCTCTCATCCTCCCCGATCCAGAAATGCAATGCGCCCTCGAGCACATAGGTGAGCTGCTCGTTGTCGTGCGAGTGCAGCGGCACCACGGAGCCCTTGTCGAGATAGATGTGCGCGAGCATCATGCGCTCGCCCGTCACCAGGCGCCGTCCGAGTCCTTCCTTGACCTGTTCGATCGGCATGTCGTCCCAGCGGAAGTGGCGTACGCTCTGTTCGGAGCTCATTGGGTTTCCTCGGCAGTGGGTTGCATGAACGCTGTAGTGGACCGGATCACGACCGGCAGATGGGCCGGGCGAACCCTCTCAATACCGTAACCGCGGGACTTCGGCAAGTAGCGGAGGTCGATGGTGCCGAGGGCGGTGCCCGGTCCGTTGGCGCGGAGAGCTCGGGGCCCTCACCGCAGGTAGCTGTCAGTGCCGTCCAGCCAGTCCTGGCGCGGCGGGCAGAAGACGTCCGTCACAAGCGTGTCCTCGAGCGCGAGCGCACTGTGCGGCAGTCCGGACGGGATGTAGAGAACTTCGCCGGCGCGAACGATCACCTCCTCGCCCTCGTCATCGCCGAGCCGGAGCCTGAGCGCGCCATCCAGCACATGGGCGATCTGCTCGTTGTCGTGCTCGTGCAGCGGGACGACGGTGCCCCTGACCATGTACCAGTGCGCGAGCATCATGCGCTCGCCGGTCACCACGCGCCTTCCCAGACCTTCCTTCACCTCTTCCATTGGCATATCGTCCCAGCGGAAATGACGGGCGCGCCGTTCGGGGCTCATTGGTTCTCCTTGTGATGGCTGGGGGAGTGCCGGCGATCGTCCGGACGAACCACCTCAATACCGTAGCCGGCCGCATCCGGCAAGTGGCGCGGACACGGCTGCCCCGATGAAGGAGGAGGCAAGGTGACCGAGGCGAATTCGGAGGCCCGGGAGTCGCGGCGGCGGCGACCGTGGCTGCTGGCGCTCGTGGCGGTGGCGGTGGTTGTGCTGCTGGTGTTTGCGGGAAGGCAGCTGGCCGGGGTCATCCCCGCGCTCGCGGAGCGCATCGAGGAGATGGGGGTGTGGGGTCCGGTGGTCTTCGTGTGCGCCTACGCCGCTGCGACGGTGGCCTTTGCGCCGGGATCGATTCTGACCTTGGCCGCGGGAGCGATCTTCGGCATCGGGCGCGGAACGGTGATCGTGTTCGTCGGGGCCACGACGGGTGCCGCGCTCGCCTTTCTGGTGGCGCGCTACCTGGCCCGGTCCGCCATCGAGAACAAGGTGGCCGACTATCCGCGTTTCGCCGCCATCGACCGCGCCATCGGCGAACAGGGGCGCAAGATCGTCGTCCTCCTGCGGCTGTCGCCGGTCTTTCCCTTCAACCTGCTCAACTATGCCCTGGGCCTGACCAGGGTGCGCTTCGTGGACTACCTGATCGCGTCGCTGGGGATGATACCGGGGACGCTGCTGTACGTGTACTACGGCCAGGTGATCGGCGACGTGGCGGCGCTGGCGAGCGGGGTGCAGGTGGCGCGGGGTGCCGGCTACTACACGGTGCTCGGGGTCGGGCTGGCGGCGACCATCGTGGTCACCACCCTGGTCACGCGCATCGCGCGACGCGCGCTGAAAGAGATCACGGGGGACTGACCACTATGAGACCAACAGGAACGGAGCGATAGATCGTGTCGGCAGACAGAGTCGTGATTCTTCCCGACGACGTGCACAACCGCGAACTGGTGAGCCATGTGCACCCGTCCGACTGGCGCAACCCCGAACCCCGCGACCGCTACCACCTGGTCGTGGTAGGGGCGGGGACGGGGGGGCTGGTGAGCGCCGCCATCGGCGCGGGGCTGGGCGCAAAGGTCGCCATGGTGGAGCGGCACCTCATGGGCGGCGACTGCCTCAACTTCGGGTGCGTTCCCTCAAAGGCGGTGATCAGCTCGGCCCGGCGGGTGCATGCGGCGAGCGCGGCCTCCGCCAACGGCCGCCCCGGATCGGCGGCCGGCCGGGGGACGGATCACGGCCCGGCGGGCGAGTTCACCGCCGCGATGGAGCGCATGCGGCGGCTGCGCGCCCGCATCAGCCCGGTCGACGGGGCATCGCGGTTCGCCGGGCTGGGGGTGGACGTCTTCCTCGGCCACGGCGAGTTCGTGGGCCCGGACCGGCTGCGCGTCAACGGGGACGAACTGCACTTCCGCCGCGCCGTCATCGCAACGGGCGCCCGCGCGGCGCTCCTCCCGGTGCCGGGACTCGAGGGCCCGAACGTCTACACCAACGAGACCATCTTCTCGCTCACCGAGCTGCCGCCGCGCGTGATCGTGATCGGTGCCGGTCCCATCGGCGTGGAGCTCTCGCAGACCTTCGCGCGCTTCGGCAGCGAGGTCACCGTGGTGCACGCAGACCCGCATCCGTTGCCGCGCGATGACCGGGACGCGGCCGCCATCGTCACCCGCGCCATCGAGGCCGACGGTGTGCGCGTTCTGAATTCGGCGGCCGTGCTCGGAGCGCGCCGCGAGGACGGCGCCACCGTGCTGGCGGTGGAGCACGGCGGACATCAGGAGGAACTCGCAGCCGAGGCGGTGCTGGTGGCCGCCGGCCGTGCACCCAACGTCGACGGGATGGGCCTCCAGGCCGCCGGCGTGGCATGCGACCGCACCGGCATCCAGGTCGACGATCAGCTGCGCACGACGGCGAAGGGCATCTACGCGGTGGGCGACGTGGCGTCGAAGCACCAGTTCACCCATGCGGCCGACCACCAGGCACGCATCGCCGTGCAGAATGCGCTCTTCTTCGGCCGCGGCCGGGCGAGCCGCCTGGTGATCCCGTGGGCGACCTACACGGACCCGGAGGTCGCCCATGTAGGCCTCCATCGAGACGAGGCCATCGCCGCGCGCCACGACGTCGAGACCATCACCATCCACTTCGACGACATCGACCGCGCCATCCTCGAGGGTGAGGAAGATGGCTTCTTCCGCGTCCATCTGAAGAAGGGCAGCGACCGCATCCTCGGCGCGACGCTCGTGTGCGCGCAGGCGGGGGACATGATCGGCGAGGTCACGCTGGCGATGACGGCCGGCCTCGGCCTGGGCAAGCTCGGGAGCACCATCCACCCCTATCCCACGCGCAGCGACGTCTTTGCGCGCGCGGCGAACGCCTGGCGCAAGCAGAAGCTGACGCCCACCGCCCAGAAGGTGTTCCGGGCCTTCTTCCGCGTGTTCAAGTAAACGCCACCATGACCGGCACGCACCCTCCCGGCGGCGCGGCTGCCGTGCGCGTCTCCGCCCCCGCCACCATCGGCAACATCGCGTGCGGGTTCGATGTCTTCGGCATGGCCGTCGCGCGGCCGTCCGACGCGGTGGTGGCGCGCGCAACGCGGGAGCCCGGGGTCATCATCGAGCGCATCACGGGCGACGAGCGACGCATTCCGGTGGACCCTGCCCGCAACAGTGCCGGGGCGGCCGCCCGCGCGGTGCTGGGGTTGGCACGAGCCGGCGCAACGGCCGAGGCCTCGGACTCCGGGAACGCCGCAGCCGGAGTCGCCATCGAGCTTCACAAAGGCATTCCGCTCGCCGGAGGCATGGGCGGCAGCGCCTCCAGCGCGGTGGCGGGCGCGGTGGCGGCGGATCGCGCGATCGGGGCTGGCCTTTCCCGCGGGCAGCTGCTCCAGTGTGCGCTGGCCGGCGAGCTCGCGGGTTCCGGATCGCCAGCCGCCGACAACGTCGCGCCCGCCCTCTATGGAGGGATCGTGCTCGTCCTGCCCGGGAGGTCGCTGCAGGTCGTGGAGCTTCCCGTCCCACCGGAACTCTGGGCGGTGGTGGTGCGCCCGCACCTGGAGACCCGCACGGAGGACGCCCGCCGCGTGCTCGGCGAACACGTGCCGCTCAAGGCCGCGGTCACGCAGTGGGCCAACACCGCGGCCTTCACCGCCGGGCTCTACGCCTCCGACTGGGACCTTCTCGCGCGTTCGATCAGGGATGTCGTGGCGGAGCCGTTGCGCGCCGGCCGCATCCCGGGTTTCGCCCAGGCCAGGGAAGCGGCGCTGGCTCGCGGCGCCCTCGGTTTCTCCCTGTCCGGGTCCGGGCCCTCGGTCTTCGCGCTGTGCCGGGGCGGCGACGCCGCCGAACACGTCGCCGAGGCCATCCGCCGGGCCTTCGGCGAGACCGCGGCGCTTGATTGCCAGGCCTGGGCCTCCCCCGTCAACCGGCATGGGGTGCGCGTCGAGGACGTCTCACCGGAGGAAGATTGAAGCTCGTCAGCACGTCGGGCCAGGCCGCGCCGGTCTCCTTCGGCGAAGCGCTGTTCCGGGGACTCGCTCCCGACGGCGGGCTCTTCATGCCGGAAAGGCTCTCGCCCCTTGCCGCGAGCGAGATCGATGCGCTGAAGGGCGCAGGCGCGATCCGCTGCGGGCTCGCCGTGGCGCGTCATCTTCTCGGCGATGAACTGGAGGATGAAGTGCTGGAGTCCGCGGTGCGCGACGCGCTCGGCTTTCCGTTGCCGCTGGTTCCGCTGGGCCCGCGCACGCATGTGCTGGAGCTGTTCCAGGGCCCCACGCTCGCATTCAAGGATGTGGGCGCGCGCTTCATGGGCTGTCTGATGTCGAGATTGCAGCGCTCCGGCCCTCCCCTGACGGTCATGGTGGCGACTTCGGGCGACACGGGCGGGGCGGTCGCGCACGCCTTCCTGGGTCTGCCGCGGACGCGCGTGGTGGTGCTGTTCCCGGAAGGACAGGTGAGCGAGCGGCAGCAGCGGCAGTTCACGACGCTGGGCGACCAGGTGCTCGCGGTGGCGGTGGCGGGCGCGTTCGACGACTGTCAGCGGCTCGTCAAGGCGATGTTCCGCGATCCGGATGCGCGGGAGGCCCTCGCGCTGACGTCCGCGAATTCGATCAATATCGGACGCCTGCTGCCGCAGATCTTCTACTACTTCCACGCGTGGGCGCAGCTGAGCCGGCCCGAGCCGCTGGTCTTCTCGGTGCCGTCGGGCAACTTCGGCAACCTGGCGGCCGGGCTCATGGCCCGGGAACTCGGCCTACCCGTCGCGGGATTCGTCACGGGCACCAACGCCAACGACGTTGTGCCCGAGTACCTGCGCACGGGCTGCTACGAGCCGCGGGCGTCGGTCCGCACGCTATCCAGCGCGATGGATGTCGGGGCGCCGTCGAATCTGGCGCGCATCCTCGCGCTGTTCGATGGCGACCTGATGCGCCTGCGGGGGTGTTTGTCGGGCTCGGCCTGGAGCGACGCCGATACGCGGGAGGCGATGAGACGGGTTTTCGACGAGCATGGGTACATCCTGGATCCGCATACCGCCGTGGGATGGCTGGCGTTGGAAGAGGCCCTCGCCGACAATTCGGACGCCCACGGCGTGGTGCTGGCCACGGCTCATCCGGCCAAGTTCGAGGACATCGTGGAGGAGGCCATCGGGCGGCCCGTACCCGTGCCGGAGCAACTGGCGGCGGGAGAGAAGAAGCCCTCGCGCTTCACGCGGATTCCCCCCAACTTGGCGGAGTTGCAGCGCGTCGTAATGAGTTGGGCGGGCCGGTAGCCGGGCCGCTCCACCGCGCGTGTTCCCGGCAGCGTCCGGTCCGAATGAGTCCCTCTTTCCCTGAGACGAGGACATCGCCGATGAAGAAGAAGGGAATGATCGCGCTCGCCGTACTCTTCTACCTCTTTGTCGGTCTGAGCGGCTTCTTCCGTTTCCCTGCGGCCTTCGGCTACAGCCGGACGACAACGGTATACTACGATCCTGGCGAGGCTCGGGAGCGCACGGAGGCGATCAGGTGCCGCGGGCTCCCGGTCATCGTCAGCTACTGCACGGGGACCATCGAAGCGCCCCGTGACGAAGCCCCGCCGACCCCGGGGACGCCGGGCCTATGACGGTGAGTTCCGGCGCACGACCGCGTATACGATCCACGCGGGGACGCTGAGCACGATGGCGTAGATCGCGATCGCGATCGGGCCCAGCAGACCGGCGAAGAGCGCCGCGAACGAGGTGATGGGCGCGAGGATCGCGAAGGTCTTCCAGGCCGCGCGTGTGGATCCTGTCCGCCAGATCCCCCGGAAGGCCAGCGCGAGCGGCAGCCCGCACGGGGCGGTGACCGCAAGCGACATCAGCGCGACGGGGAGCATGAACAGCGTCTCGGGCGTGAGCGGAGGGGTCACCCCGCGGGCGAGCGACACCGCCACGATCCCTGCGGGCAGCCACGCGAGGGACAGCAGCCAGAACTTTCCTGCCGAACCGAACGGCTGGTCGGTCATGATGGTCTCCGGACAGGGTTGCGCGAGGCCGGGATCGGGTGTCGCCGGGAGGAGTCGGGCTGAGCGCGCGACGTTCCGCAGTTGCGCAGTCTCAGTCCTGCCAGTCCGTCCACGGTTCTCGCGACCGCAGGACGCGAATGCCCTCGTCCACCACCGTCTGCGCGAAGACGACCCGGTCGGCGGAGTCCACCAGCATGGCCGGGAAGCCGCTCGCGCGAGCGTTGGAGGAGGCTGCTACCTCGCGCGCGGGACCCAAGTTCCCGTCCACCGTGATGCCTCGCACGAACAGGCGCTCGTCTTCCAGCCAGCCGACCAGCGCCGTTCCCGGCTCGGGCATCACGGTCGCGACGCGCCCCACCGGGTTGCCCAGGTCGATGGTGACAGGCGGTGCGAAGCTCGCGCCCGCGTCGCTGGAGAAGGCCGCCCGCACCCGGGGCGTGTTGCCGGCGCCGGTGAACCACGCCACCACGACCTCATCGCCCGCGGCCGCCACGGAAGGGCCGTTCACCGGGCAGCCCGGGATCACCCAGCCGTCGTCGTGCACGGGGACGCCGCCCGTCCACTTCCCGTCCACGAAACGGCCCACGGAGATGTCGCGCACCTCCTCCTCGGTACGGTCGCGGTAGACGACCACCGGCCCTTCGGAGGTCATCGCCGCGTCGGTCTGGCAACAATCGCAGATACGGTCGTCCAGTTCGACCTCGGCGGTCCTGGTCCCGTCCGCGCCGGCCGTGCGGTACCGCAGCGTCATGCGGGGGCTGGCCGCTCGCGAACCGTCGGCCTCGAAGAAGCGCCGGCCGTCCAGCCAGACCATCCCCGCCTCCCCATGCCCGAGCCCGAACACCGACACGAACCCGTGCTCGGAGGGGGTGCCGTCCTCGTGCGGCGTCCACGGCTCGCTCCACGAGTGCCCGCCGTTCTCCGAGAAGGAGACCCGCACCCCGTAGTCGTAGGTGGCCGGACCGCCCCGCTGGAGCCAGTGCGCCGCCAGCCGCCCGTCGCCCACGGGCCACACCACCGGGAAGTCCGCCCAGTTCACGAAGAAGGTCGCGCCCCCGCCCGAGCGGGTCACCTCGAAGGGCTTGCCCAGGGTGCCGTCCTCGTACGGCGCTCCCTTCAGCGCCCACACTTCCTCGCCCTCCACCATGTGCGGCTCGAGCCAGCTCAACACAACCGCATCGCCGTGGCGCTCAAGCGACGGGAAGCGCGCTCCGGGCGCCGCCTCAACGGCCACTTCCTCCAGGGCGAGCTCGGTGACGGTGGATTCCGGCGCTGCGCAGCCTGCGACAACAGCCACCGACACGACGCACGCAAGCTGAAAGCTTCGCCGCCTCTTGCCGGGGGAGAACGAAAGACACGTTGGGGGCAAGGCCCACTCCTTGAAGGAGACTCGTTGCGTGTTCGGCATCAACGTCAAAGATGTCGAGACCGACCGGATGTCGAAAGGGATTGCAGACGCAGCCGCGCATGGAGCGCTACGACGCGCGGTCGCTGCAACTGCTGCCGAGTCTCCGGCCTGTTGCACGTGGGACATCGGCAGCGGAGTATTACAGGAGTATTACAGAGTGCGGTTGCCGAGAGGGAGCCCTGCTCGATCCCATCCCGCCCCCGGAGGAGGATGACCGCATGACCCGTCCCATTCGTACCCCCATTCCGATTGCGGCCACTTTCGTCCTGACCCTCGGCGCCTGTGCCGACACAGCCGAACAGACTCCCGCCATGGACCCCGCCACCAGCCAGGTAGCCGACGGAGTCTTCTGGTACAACGCGGGCACGCACAACGCGTTCTTCGTCGACACCGACGACGGCGTGGTGGCGGTCGACCCCATCTCGATGGAGGCGGCCGCCGGCCTCGCGGGCGCCATTCGCGGCGCGGTCCCGGACAAGCCGCTCGCGGCCATCGTCTACAGCCACAGCGACGCCGACCACGCCACCGGGGCACCCGCGCTCCTGGCCGAGTTCGGCGACGACGTCCCGATCATCGCCCAGGAGAACGCGCTGCCCATCATCCTGGAGCGCGCCGATCCCGATCTGCCGCCTCCGGACCTGACCTTCTCCGACGAGATGACGCTCCGCTTCGGCGGCCGTGCCATCGAACTCCACTATCTGGGGCGGAGCCACAGCGACAACCTGATCGTGACGTTTCTCCCCGAGGAGCGCATCGCCTTCGCGGTGGACTTCGTCAGCAACGACCGAGTCGGGTTCCGTGACCTCCCGGGCTGGTATTTCGACGAGTTCTACGTGGCGCTGGACCTGCTGATGGAAATCCCCTTCGAGACCATGGTCTTCGGGCACGGAACCGTGGGGGACCGGGGCACCATCGAGCGTCAACTCGCCTACTACGCGGACCTGCGGGACGCCGTCCAGGCAGCGCTCGACGACGGCCTGTCCGAAGAGGAAGCCATGGCCCAGGTGCGCCTGGACGACTACGCCCACTGGGGTCAGTACGAGGAGTGGTTCCCGCTGAACGTCGGCGCCGTCTACCGCTGGCTGGCTTCGAGCTGAGCCCCCCTACACCCGCACCGCCAGCCCGTCGTGGAGGGCGGTGCGGTAGGCCTTGAGAGCGGGCACGAAGCCCATCAGGAATCCGGCCGTCACCACGGCGCCGAGGAAGAGCAACTCGATCGAGCCGGGTGGCCGGATCGGGATGAAGAGCCCCACCTGCGCCTCGACGATGGGCTGCCCGGCTGAGAGCAGCACGTACACCAGCGCCAGTCCGCCGATCGCCCCCGCCGCGGCCAGGCACACCGATTCGAGCACCAGCAGCGAGACGATCCGGTTGGGTCCGGCTCCGACGGCCCGCAGGATCGCCATCTCGCGCCTGCGCTCGTTGAGCGACGTGTAGAGCGACACCAGCATGCCCAGCAGTCCCACCAGCACGACGAAGATCGTCACCACCCGGAGTCCGGTCTCGGCGTAGCCGATCCCCTGCCACATCTCGTTCAATGCCAGCCCCGGGATGACAGCCATCATCGGCTCGCCCTCGTAGTCGTTGACCTCGCGCTGCAGCCGGAGCACGTCCCTCCGGTTCGTCGCCCCCACGAAGAACGACGTCACCTGGGTGATCTCGATCTCATCCATCGCGAGCACTGCCTCGCGCGTTTGCTCTTCGCCCGGCATGGGCGGCGCGCCGTCCTCCCATCCGAAGTGGATGGCCTCGATGCCCTCCAGGGTGACGTAGACCGCGCGGTCGACCGGGGTGAAGGTCTTGTCGAGGATGCCCACGACCGTGAACGGCATCTGGTCGTGGTTCAGGAAGCCCACCTCACCGATCCCGTGGGTCACCGCGACCTCGTCGCCGAGCTCGTAGCCCAGTTCGCTCGCCACATCCGCGCCCAGGGTTACATCGAACACCCCGGAGCCGGGCCGGCCTTGGGCCAGCGCGATGGCCTGCCCCCCGCGATACCGGTAGTGGCGGTAGAAGTCCTCGTTGGTGCCGATGACCCGGAATCCCCTGTGGCTGTCGCCCAGGCCGTAGGGGATGGTCCACTCGATGGCGGGATGCTCGGCCCACTCGCGGTAGGTGTCCCAGGTGAGGTTGTTGGTCGGCGATCCCATGCCGAAGACCGAATACAGCAGCAGTTGAATCGTGCCGCCCTTGGTACCCACGATCAGATCGGTCTGGCTGATGGTGTTGGAAAAGCTCTCGCGCATGCCCACGCGCACGTTCTCGACGCCGATCAGGAGGGCGACGCTGAGCGCGATGGAGCCCACCGTGAGCGAGGTGCTGAAGGCGCGGTTGCGGAGCGACTTGAGTGCGAGGTCGAAAACCAGCATCAGAGCACCGCCCTGTTGATGTCGGGGAGGGAGATCGTGCGGGAGAACATGCCCTCCAGCGTGCGGTCGTGGCTCACGAACACCAGCGTGGCGCCGGCGCGCTCGCACTCCTGGAAGAGCAGCTCGAGGAAGGCCTCACGGCGGTCGAAATCCAGCGAGGAGGTGGGTTCGTCGGCGACGATGAGCTCCGGGGCGCCGATGAGCGCCCGGCAGGCGGCCACGCGCTGCTGCTGACCCACCGATAGCTCCGTAACCGGCTTCTTCAGCAGATCGCCGATCTGGAGATGATCGGCCAGCAGCGCGGCGGTCTCCTTCACCCCCGCGCCGTCCAGCCGGGCTCGGCGTGCAGGGTCCATCCGCGCGGGGAGCGCGATGTTGTCGAGCACCGACAGGTAGGGGATGAGGTTGAACATCTGGAAGACATAGCCGATGTGCTCCGCCCGGAAGGCGTCCCGCTGTGCGCCCGAGAGTGAGGCGAGGTCCTCGCCCAGCACCCTGACCTCGCCCTCGTTCGCTTCCAGGACCCCCGCCAGCACCCCGAGCAGCGTGGTCTTGCCGCTGCCGCTGGGGCCGAACAGGAACGCGCGCTCGCCGCGTTCGAGAGTCAGCTCGGGGATGTCCAGCACCCAGGGACCTCCACCGTAGCGGAAGCGCAGACGCCGGAGATCGATCGCGAGGCTCATCTATTGGGGTCTCCCTGCGAACGTCGTCTCACCAAAAAAACGCGCGCCCTCGACTCAGGCGAGGGCGCGCTTGATGCAAGCAGCTGGCTGCATCCGCGGATCAGGAACCGTACGGATAGACGCGCTGGCCGGTGATGGTGAAGCCGACGTAGCCGTACACGCTCTCGGTCATTTCGATCTCGAGCACGCCCTCGACCCACACCGGGTTCCACCCGTCCATCGTCGCGCGCTTTCCTTCATCCATCTGGATGTAGACGAGCTGGTTAGGCGGCGGAGGCGGCGTGTGGATGCAGGCGCCGACGTAGGGCACGAGGAGGAATTCCGTCGCCGAAGACGCCCAGTCCTCGAGCGGCACCGTGAACCCGGGAATCTTGACGAGCTTGCCCGAAAGAGCGGCCAGCTCCTCGCCCGTCTCGCCGGTGCGGTAGTTGAGGCTGGCCAGAAGGCGCCAGCCCACCTCGGTGGGATCGTCGGCGGAAACAACGGAGGCTGCATCGACCGGGGGTTCCGCTACGGCCTCCGGGAGGCCGCCCGCGCCGGTAAGGGGCACCACAAACAGCATGGCGGCGGCAGCGGAGAGAAGCCTGCGGCTGGCGTCGATCATCGGAAAACTCCGGTTGTGAAAGTCCTCAGTTCGATCCCGGGGTGTCCTGCCGGTCTTCCTGGGAAACCGGCCGCGAGAGCGTGGGATACGTGATCCCCAACTGCTCAAGATACGTCTCGAAGCGGGTTTCGTCATAGTAGAACTGCTCGAGGAGCGGACGATACGCGTCCATGATCTCCTTGTTGAGATCGATGGGCGGAGGGTCGTCGGGGCCGATGAAGGGGATATACTCCACGGCCGCCGTCTGTTCCTCCCGGAAGTAGGTCCAGGCCTCGTCGACCAGCTCCGGCTGGGCGAAGAGCTGGAGCGCGGTGCGGGCCATCACGCGCGCGCCGGCCACCGCGCCCTTGTGCGCGATCGGGGTGGCCATCGCCATGGCGCTCGACCAGTGGTGGCCCGGAAGCCCCGGCACGTTGGACGGGAAGCGCAGGGTCACCGTGGGCACGTTCCACGAGATATCGCCGATATCGTCGGATCCGCCGCTCCGGCGCGGCCCCGGCTCACCCAGGGGCGACAGGGTGATCGGCATCCCCGACGGGACGCTTCCCACCGATTCCTGCACCGCGCTCGCGAAGTCGTGGTCGTCGTCGGTCCACTCCGGAAGCCCGACGTCCTCGATGTGTTCGTACATGGTCTCGGCCACGACCCTGTTGAAGTGCCTCGGCCAGGCGGTTCCGATGATCCGGTACGACATTTCGGTGTCGGTCATCATGGCCGCGCCTTCGGCGATGCGGATCGCGGTGTCGAAGTTGCGCTTGATGTCCTCGTAGTCCATCTCGCGGATGAAATACCATACCGAGGCGCTCGGCGGCACGACGTTCGGCTGATCGCCGCCGTCGCTGATCACGTAGTGGGAGCGCTGGTCGGGCCGCAGATGCTCGCGCCGGAAGTTCCAGGCGACGTTCATCAGCTCGACCGCGTCCAGCGCGCTGCGGCCCCGCCAGGGAGCGCCGGCGCCGTGCGCCGCCTCGCCCGCGAAGGTGAACTCCACGGAGACGAGCCCCGTCCCGCCGCCCTGGCCCCAGCTCACCGACAGGTTGCTGCTCACGTGCGTGAAGAGGGTGATGTCGATGTCCTCGAGATAGCCGTCGCGCACGTACCAGGCCTTCGAGCCCAGCTGCTCCTCGGCGACCCCGGGCCAGAGCACGAGCGTGCCCTCGATGCCCTCGGCCTCCATGACGTCCTTGAGCGCGAGCGCCGCCACCACGTTTACGGCCTGTCCCGAGTTGTGGCCCTCGCCGTGGCCGGGGGCGCCGGGAATCAGCGGGTCGTGGTACGCCACGCCGGGCTTCTGGTTGGCCTTGGGGATGCCGTCGATGTCGGACCCGAAGGAGATGACCGGCCTGCCGCTTCCCCAGCGCGCGAACCAGGCGGTCGGAATTCCGGAGGGTGCGCGCTCGATGGTAAAGCCGTTCTCCTCCAGGATCCCCGTAACGTAGGCCGAGGTCTCGATCTCCTGCTGCCCCAGCTCGGAGAAGGAGAAGATCTTGTCCACCATGACCTGGGCCAGCTTGGCGCGCTCGAGTACGCCCTCTTCCACACGGGCCACGAGAGGCTCGAGTTCATCGTCGGAGAGGCTCTGCGCGGCCGACAGGACCGTGGGAGTGACTACCAAGGCGACCAGTATCGCTGTGATCGTTCGTGTGACCATTGACCCACCGCGAGAAGGAGACCGGAAGACAAGAGACGCCGCAACATAAGCGCGGGCGACCCGAGTCCGAAAGACTGTAGGCGGCCGTCTGACGGACGATCATGGCCCATGCGGGTGCGTCAACCCCTTGTCGCCCGAGTGATGCGGCGTGAGTCAGCCCGCGCCGGTCTCTCGTTGCTCGAAGGCGGCATCGAAAGCGGCGCTCGAAGGCGGAAAGTCCAGGGAACGCACGAAGGCGCAGGCTTCCTTCGCGCCGTGCTCGCGGTCCATGTCCATGTCTTCCCATTCGACGGAGAGCGGTCCGGCGTAGCCGATGCGGGCGAGGGCGCGCACGATGTCCTCAAAGGGCACCTTTCCGCGTCCGGGGGAGCGGAAGTCCCAGGAGCGGTTCCGGTGTCCGAAGGGCAGGTGCCCCCCGAAAACCCCGGAGGGCATCGGACGGTCGGCCCACCACACGTCCTTCACATGCATGTGGTAGATGCGGTCGGAGAAGCGGTGGATGAACTCAACCGCGTCGATGCCCTGATAGGCGAGATGGCTGGGGTCGTAGTTGAAGCCGAAGGCATCGCGGTTGTCGATGGCCTCCATTGTGCGCTCGGCGCTGGCGATGTCGAAGGCGATCTCGGTGGGATGCACCTCGAGCGCGAAACGGACGCCCGCTTCGTCGAAGGCGTCGAGGACGGGGTGCCAGCGAGAGGCGAAGTCGGCGAAGCCCGCGTCGATGACGGCTTCGGAGACGGGCGGAAACGGATACAGCAGGTGCCATATGGAGCTGCCGGTGAAGCCGTTCACGACCTCGACGCCCAGGTTGGCGGCGGCGCGCGCGGTGGCCTTCATCTCTGCGGCGGCGCGGGTGCGAACGCCTTCCGGGTCGCCGTCGCCCCACACGTGAGGCGGCAGGATGGCGCGGTGGCGGTCGTCGATCGGGTCGCACACGGCCTGGCCGACCAGGTGGTTGCTGATGGCCCACACCCCGAGGCCGTGGGCTTTCAGCAGCTCGCGGCGGGCGGCGCAGTAGCCGGCGTCGGCGGCGGCGCGCACCACGTCGAAGTGGTCGCCCCAGCAGGCGAGTTCGAGGCCGTCGTAGCCCCAGCCGCTCGCCTTCGCGGCCAGTTCGGCCAGCGGCATGTCGGCCCACTGGCCCGTGAAGAGGGTGACGGGCCGGGTCAAGCCAGCGCCTCGGTCCCGAACCGCTCGGCGGTCTTCAGGGTCTCTCGCACGTCGTCCCAGGTGGTCGTGTGGTTGAGGATGCACATTCGAAGCGCGAAACGCCGGGCGACAAGCGTCGACGACATGAACGCGCGATCCTCCCAGAAAACCCGGGAGAGTACTTTGCGGTTGATCGCGTCCAGGGATGCTTCATCGAGGCCGCCGCCTGCGGGGTTGACCCGGAAGCACACGATGCCCAGCGAGGCGCGCGTCATCCCTTCCAGGACCGGGCTCGCGCTGATGTAGTCCTCCGCCCGGCTGGCCAGCTCCATCCCCAGCGAAACCGCGCGCCGGAACGCAGCCATCCCGAAGGTCTGGACCGACATCCAGATCTTGAGCGCGCGAAACAGGCGACTGTGTTGCAGGCCACGGTCCGAGAAGTTCGGGTGGTTTGCACCCCACACCGAGTCCTGCAGCATGTCATGTGGAACGCGGAACGCATGTTCGAGGGTTTCCGCGTTCTTTACCAGAAGACAGCCTGCCTCGTACGGCTGGAAGAACCACTTGTGCGCATCGAGCCCGATCGAGTCAGCCCGCTCGATCCCCTTCAGCATCTTCCTGCCCTTCTCGGTAATGGCCGCGAATCCGCCGTACGCGGCATCGACGTGCATCCAGATGTTCTCGGCCTCGCAGTAGTCCGCCATCGGTTCGAGGGGGTCGATGGCACCCGTGCTGCCGGCGCCGGCATTCGCGCACACGGCGATGGGATGGAGGCCGGCGGCGCGGTCGCCGGCCACGGCGTCCGCCAGCGCCTCCATGTCAAGTCGAAAGTGGGCGTCGCTCGTCACCCGCCGCACGCACTCGGGCCGAACGCCGACGATCCTGGCCGCGCGGATCTGTGCGCTGTGGCTCTGGTCGCTCATGTATACGGCGGCGCGCTCCGGGTTTCCTGCCGCTTCGCGGGCGGCGACGAAGGCGTCGAGCGCGGCTGCCGAGCCACCGCTCGTCATGAGCCCTCCGGCGCTCCCGGGATATCCCAGCCACCGGCGCATCCAGTCGACTACGACCAGTTCGATCTGGCTGGGGCCGCTCGCGACCAGCCAACTGATGGTGTTGGCGTTGTAGCCCGCGGCGATGAAATCGGCCAGGACGCCGGGCCAGGTGGGTGATGACGGCACGAATCCGAAGCAGCGCGGGTGGTCCAGGCGCAACGTCAGGGGAAGGATGTCGCGCGTGGCTCGCCGGAGCACGTCCGCTGCCGGAGAGCCATGTTCGGGCGGCTCCACCATCAGGTGGTCGAGTCCCTGCTTGAATTCGCCGTCCCAGGCGCCTTCGGAAGGCAGATTTGCGATCCGCTCCACCAGGAGTTCGGCGGTCTCGCGGGCCAGCGCGAGCATCTCCGGCGGCTCCATCTGGAGATCGCCGGACGCGTTCGCGGTCGCGTGGGGGTGAGGTTGTGGGCTGCTTGATGTCATGATCGGGGTCGACTCCGAACCGGCCTGGAACGTTTTGGCCCTGGTTGGGCACGGCGAAATCGCGGAATCAGGGAGGCGTGTAGTCTGTCTCGATCCAGGCGCCCGCCTCCTGGCTCCGGATCGCGGCGTCGATGAAGTGGATCCCGCGGGCGCCGTCGCGGACGGTGGGGAAGTCGGGCTCGGGGGCCTTGTCGCCTCCCGTCGCCGGATCGTGGACCGTGGGACCGCCCCCGCAGTCCCGCCCCCGCACCGCCCTCGCCACTTCACCATAGAGGTTCGCGAACGCCTCCACGAAGCCCTCCGGGTGGCCGCCGGGCAGGCGGGTGGCGGCCGCGGCCATGGGCGCGCGGGTGCCGGCGGCGCGGTGCACCACCTCCACCGAGCCGTCCGGCCGCAGGAGGCGAAGGCGATTCGGCTCCTCCTGGTTCCAGTCGAGTCCGCCCTCGCTGCCGTAGACGCGCAGGCGCAGGTGGTTGCGCTCGCCGGTGGCGATCTGGGACGCCATCAGCACGCCACGGACCCCGCCGTCCAGCTCGAGCAGCACCACCGCGTCGTCGTGGGCGGTGCGGCCGGCCACCACGGTGCCCAGGTCGGCGAACAGGCGCTGCACCTCCAGGCCGGTCACGTAGCGCATCAGGTGGTGTGCGTGAGATCCGATGTCCCCCAGCACCGCGGACGGCCCCCCCCGCGCGGTGTCGGCGCGCCACTCCGCCTGCTTGTGTCCCTCCGCCTCGAGCAGCTCCGCGAGCCACCCCTGAGAATACTCCACCACGACCTTGCGCGCCTTGCCGACGGCGCCGCCCCGCACCCGCGCGCGCGCCTCCTTAACCAGTGGGTAGCCGGAGTAGTTGTAGGTCACCGCGAAGACGAGGCCGGTCGACGCGGCCATGCGGCACAGGTCGTCGGCCTCCTCCACGGTCACCGCCAACGGCTTGTCGCAGACGACGTGAATGCCCCGCTCCAGAAAAGCGCGCGCCATCGGATGGTGCAGGTGGTTGGGGGTGACGATCGCCACCGTGTGGATGCGCTCATCGGGCGGAAGTGTCGCCTCCGTCTCCACCATCTCCCGCCAGGACCCGTATACACGATCCGACGCAAGCCCCAGATGGGCGCCGGTGCCTCGCGATTGGTCCGCGTCCGCCGAGAATGCGCCCGCGCACAGCCGCCAATCGCCATCGAGGGCGGCGGCCATGCGGTGCACCGGACCGATGAAGGCGCCCGGTCCGCCTCCGACCATGCCGTAGCGGAGAATCAAGGCCGCCTCATGCGGCGTCGGCGATCCGCCGCGCCCGATATCCGCCTTCCCGTCGGGCGCGCGCCTGCAACACGCCGAAGATCACCATGAGGACGGCGCAAAGCGGCACCAGGTAACGGAAGGAGATGCGTCCCCCGAAGTTGTCCGCCGGACCGAGGATCGCCTGCGCATCCCCGGTGAGGCCTTCACCCGCCCCGGAGTCGATGATCTGCCGGAGCGCGTTGGCGGTGGCGGGGGAGGGCAGGGCGCCCGCCGCCTGGTATTCGTCCACCACCTCGACAGCCGCTGCGCGCGCGGCGCTCGCGTCCGGTCCCGGCACGGTCGCCAGCTCGCCCTCGGCGCGCTCGAACAGCGCCACCACCTCCGCCACCGGAAGCTGGTCGTGGGCGTACACGTCGGCGACGCGGCCCATCTGGGGCGCGGTCACCAGCCCGGTCGTCGCCATCCCCACCGCACCCATCAGCCCGAGCCCGAGCGCGCCGCTCTTCGGCACCCGCTCCGAGACCACGCCCAGCATGGTGGGCCAGATGTAGCAGATGCCCACGGCGAAGATCGTCGCGGTGAGGAACACCGCCGCCGTCCCGGACGCGTAGCTGAAGGCGAGCAGCCCGACGCCGGAGAGGGCCGCCGACACCAGCAGCAGGCCCGGCGGCGAGAGCCGGTGGACCACCGTCCCGGCCCGGTGGCGCAGCACCGCCATCAGCCCGTTGATCCATACCAGCACCAGGATGCCGGGAATGCCGCCCGCTTCCAGCACCGCCGGGACCCAGCGGGTGGGCCCGATCTCGATGGAAGCGGTCATCGTCATCGCGAACAGCATGAGCAGCATGAACGGCGTGGTGAGCGCGGCGCGGAACATCTCCCCTACCGACACGCCCGCCTGCACCCCTTCCGTGGGCGGGAACCGTTCCCGCAGCAGCATGTGGCCGTAGATCAGGGTCGGGATGACGATCAGCGCAATCTTTACCCGCCACTCCCCCAGGGCCTCCAGTCCCGCCGACGAAGCCGCCAGTTGATCGAGCCCGAACGCGGCCAGTCCGCCCAGCACGATCCCGCCGGGGAACCAGACGTGGAAGTTGTTCAGCTTGACGGTCTTGTCGCCGGGGTAGAGAGCCGCCACCAGGGGGTTGCACGCGGCTTCCACCAGCCCGTTCCCCATGGAGATGATCAGTGCGCCGGTGAAGAGGTACGCGAAGCTCCCCCCGAGCATCAGCGTAATTGTGCCGATGAGGTGCGCCGCGAACGCCGTGCGCAGCAGGGTTCGGAAGCCCAGGGTGTCGGCCAGCGGCGCGAAGACCACCTGGGAGAGCGCGAACCCCCACAGCGCGGCGCCTCCGATCCAGCCCACCTGCTCGTTGGTGAGCACGAACTCGTTCTTGAGGTCGAGCATGACGGCGCCCACGGTCGCGAACGCAACCGATGTCGCGATGAGGGCGACGCAACTGCCCCGGAAGAGGCGTCCGGCGTTGGCGGATGGTTGGTCGTCGGAACGGGCCATGGCGTGATTCAGGTTGAGGGGGCCGGTCAGGCGAGCCCGATGTGGCGGAGCACCTCGGGCGGCGGCGGATCCCATTGGGTAAGGGGGGTATTGCCGATGTACTGGAGGTCGTCCATGCCCTCGGCCGTGGTCCAGAAGGCGGTGAGGGTCAGGTAGCGCACCCGGTCGAAGAAGAGGGAAGCGGCCTCGAACGGCCCGCCTTCCGCCCGTTCGGGATCGCAGATATCGTCGCAGATGGCGCGCTGCTGCGCGGGTGCGAGATCGCGGAAGCGCACGCTTGCGGACGGGGCGCCGTTGCCGAAACGCGTGTGGGCTTCGCGGTCGAGCCACACCAGCCCGCCCCGCATCAGCACGCCGCCCTCCTGGAGGGCCTCGTAGGGCGCGCTCACCCACTCGTCGATGAAGTCGTGGGCGCCGACCTCGCTCGCGGAGGGAGAGCGGTCGTCGGCGGGCAGGATCACGTCGCACAGCGCGGCCAGCGATTCGAGTTCGTCGGACTCCAGTGTCCGCTCCCACGGCACCACGGGGGAGAGCAGGTCGGGATCCCAGAGGTCGCCGCGCGCGTTGGGGTTGGTGACCTGGCCGGGGGGCGCGCCGGCGGGGATGCCGGGAACTCCCGCGGATGCGCCTGCGGCCCCGGCTTCGTCGCCAGCTCCGGGACCGCACGATGCAAGACCGGGCGCGGCGGCGGCCAGCGCCATCACCTTGAGGGCGTGGCGGCGGTCCATTGCGAGGGTGCCGGTGGCCACGGGGCCGTCCTGGCTGTGCTTCGGCGGCGCCGCGGGCGAAGAGGGCTCGGCAGAGTGTGCCGTCCCCGCCATCGGCAGGGTCCGTTCGTGCTGCCCCCCGGGCTTCGTGCGCTCTTCGCTCATCACAGGCTCCGGGTTCGCAACTGTTCCACGATGTAGTCCGACGCGCGCCAGGCCAGCGCCAGGATCGACAGGGTCGGGTTCTTGTCCGCGTTCGACACGAAGCAGCCTCCATCGGTCACGAACAGGTTGTCGACCTCCCACGACCGGCAGAACTGGTTGAGCACCGAGGTGCGCGGGTCGTCGCCCATCATCGCGCCCCCCACTTCGTGGATGATGACGCCGGGGGCGGCGATCGCGCGCGCTCCGTCGTCGTGGACGTCGCTGGTGACCCGGCCGCCCATCGCCTGGATGATGTCGGCGAAGGTGTGCTGCATGTGCCGGGCCTGGTTCAGCTCGTGCGAGGACCACTTCCAGTTGAACCTGAGGGTCGGGATGCCCCATCGGTCCACGCCTTCGGGATCGATCTCGCAGAAGGAATCCTCGTTGGGGATCATCTCGCCGCGCCCGTCGAACCAGAGGAACGAGCCGTAGTAGCGGCGGCACTCGTCCTTCAGCCGCTGGCCGTAGCTGCCCCCGGTGAGCTCCGCGAGTCCGCCCATGAAGCCGAAGCCGGGCATGCGCCGCCCCCCGCCGAACTCGATGTGATACCCGCGCGCGAAATCGAGCTGGCCCCGTGCCTGCTCCTGGTAGAGCCACCAGGGCATGTACAGGTGCATCGCCGAGGCGCCGTCCGCGTTGTGCGGGGGCATGTTCTCAAGGGCGGGAATCTGGCCGCCGACGCCCGCGCCGACGGTGTCCATGATGTACTTGCCGACCAGACCGCTGCCGTTGCCCAGCCCGTCCGGATGAAGCGAGCTCTTCGAGTTGAGGAGGATGCGCGCCGACTCGCAGGCGCTGGCGGCCAGCACCACCACTCGGGCGCCGGCATATTCGTCGAGGCGTGTGTTCCTGTCGATGTAGTGCACCCCGGTCGCCTGCCCGCGCGCGTCGATGGTGACCTCGCGCACCATGGCGTCGGTGATGATGTCCAGGTTGCCGGTAGCCAGGGCGGGGGGCAGCAGCACGGTCGGCGTCTGGAAGTTGGCCTTGATGGAGCAGCCGCGGCCGCAGGGGGTCGCGTAGAAGCACGCGGCGCGCGCCGCCATTGATTCCTCGGTCACCCGCTGCGCCAGCGCGTTGCCGGGCCAGAGCGTGCGCGCGATGCGGGCGGCGTCGAGACGCCGGGTGAGGATCGCGAGGTGCGCGGGAATGACGGGGATGCCCAGGTCACCGCAGTGGTGCCGGGTCAGCAGCTCCTCGGCGCGGGGCGCCGGAGGCGGGAGCAGCACGCCCGGGGAGGAGTTCGGGGTGTTCTCCAGTCCCTCGTTCGAGCCGTAGACGCCGATCAGGGCCTCGGTCTTGTCGTACCAGGGCGCGAGATCGTCGTAGGAGAGCGGCCAGTCGAAGCCCAGCCCGTCGCGGGAGTACGGCTTGAAGTCGTACTCGCCCATGCGCAGCGAGATGCGGCCCCAGTGGTTGGTGCGCCCGCCCAGCATGCGCGCGCGCCACCAGCGGAAGTCGGTACCCTCCGCGCTCGAGTAGGGCTCGCCCGGCACCTCCCAGCCCCCGTCGACGGTCGCGTCGTAGAAGCCGAAGGGCTTGTGGCGGGTGCCGCCCCCGCGCAGGGGCGCATCGCGCGGAAGGTGGAACATGGGGGTCTCGGCGACCGGGTCGTAGTGCCGGCCCGCCTCGAGCATCAGCACCCTGAGCCCGGAGCAGGCGAGCACGTAGGCGGTCATGCCGCCCCCGGCGCCCGAGCCCACCACGATGGCGTCGTAGCCGTCCTGGGTGCGTGGCTTCACGCCGCGTGATCCTCCATGCCCGCGGGCACCATGGCGGCGAGCGCCCGGTAGCTGGCGCGCACGCTCTCGATCGGGTCGCCGGGATGGTCGTGTTCCACGTACTGGTGGAGCAGCCCCAGTTCGCCGGCGCGCGCCAGCACGGGGCGGAAGTCGATCACTCCCGCGCCCACGTCGGCCATCTCGCCCGCGGCGGTACGATCCTTCACGTGGACGCTGGTCACCCGGCCCGGGCGCGCGTTCAGGTCAGCCATGGGGTCGGCGCCGCCGTGCACCGTCCAGAAGATGTCCATCTGCCAGTCGACCAGCTCCGGGTCGGTGCGGTCCAGCAGCAGGTCGATGGGGCGCACCCCGTCCGCGCCCGAGCGCATCTCCCAGTCGTGATTGTGGTAGCCGAAGCGGAGGCCGGCGGCGCGGGCGGCGTCACCCGCCCGGTTGAAATCGTCCGCGACCCGCCGCAGCGCCTCCCCGTCGCGCTCGGCGACCGGGAGGGCCGGCACCACCACCAGGCTCTGGCCGAGTGCGACGGCGGCCTCCAGGGTCGCCTCCCAACTGCCCCGCACCTCCTCCACCGAGTGGTGGCTCGAGGTGGCCGCCAGCCCCACCGCGTCCAGCCGGGCCTTCATCTCCCGCGCAGACATCCCGTAGAGGCCCGCCAGCTCGACTTCCTCGTAGCCGATCGCGGCGATCGCGGCGAGGGTGCCGTCCGGGTCGCTCGTCATCACCGAGCGCACCGTGTATAGCTGCACCCCGATCGCGCTGGGTGCGCGGGACCCACGCCCGTCTCGAAGCTCTTCCCGGACCAACCCTGACGTAACGTAAGGGTTGCTTCGGCCGTCCGAAGGCCAGGCCCGCGTCTCCGCGAGCCCGCCCACAACCACCGCCGCGCCGGGGAGCGCCCCCAGGAAGCTCCGCCGGTCCATGCCGCTGCCCGGGCCCTCCCGGCCATGCCGCTGCGCGGCCGCGCTCATCGGTCCTGAATCCCCGCGCCGATCCCTGCTCCCCGCGCTCGCCCCGCTCACGAGACCCCCCTCGGCATGGTCAGCAGCGCGGCGTAGAGATCGATCGCATACCACAGGTTGGCGATGCGCAGGTTCTCGTCGGGCGCGTGCTGGTTGTTGTCGTGATTGGCGATGGGCACGTTGATGGCGGGCTTGCCCGCGACGTCGGTGAACAGGTAGAGGGGCAGCGTCCCGCCCATCCCCGGAGCCAGCACCAGCGACCCGGGCCCGAAGGCGCGATCCGCGGCGTCGGAAGTCGCCGCGATGATCTCCTGCACGAACGGGTTGGCCATCTCCGTCCGCGATGCCGGCGATCCCCCGCCTCCGGTGACCTTGGCGATGCGCGGGTAGCGCAGCCGGGTCTCCATGTCCGGATCCTCGGACACCACGTGGAAGCCCTGCCCCTCGATGTGGTCCACGATCAGCTGCCGCAGGTGGCCGGCGTCGTTCCCCTGCACCAGCCGGATGCCGAGCGCCGCCACCGCGGTGTTGGGGATGATGTTGCGGGCCAGAGCCCCGGTGTTGCCGCTGGTGATGCCGCGCACGTTCAGCGCCGGCACCAGGAGCCGCTCGGGCAGCGTCTCGGGCTCGCCCTCCGTCCAGACCAGCCCCAGTTCCCGCTTCAGCTCAGCTTCGATATCGGGCATGTTCTCGAGCGCGGCGCGTTCCTCCGAACCGATGGGATCGGTGGTGTCGTACCAGCCCTCGACCAGCACCCGTCCTTCTTCGTCCTTCATCGAAGCCAGCAGGTGCGCCAGGATGTTGCCGGTGTCCGGGGCCCAGTTGCCGTAGTGCCCGGAATGCAGGTTGCGGCTGGCGCCGTATACCGTGACCTCCATTCCCATGGCCCCGCGCACCCCGAAGGTCAGCTGCGGGCGTCCGCTCTGGTGCACCGGCCCGTCGAAGAAGAGCCAGATGTCCACCTCGTCCAGCGCCTCGGCCCGCATCTCCATGTACCGCCCCAGGTTGCGCGAACCCACCTCCTCCTCGCCGTCGAAGAGGAAGACGAGGTTGGAGGTGGGCGAGATGCCCGCTTCGCGAAAGGCATGCAGGACGGGGAGCACCGCGGCGATGGGCGCCTTGTCGTCCCCTGCCGAGCGCGCGTAGATGCGCCACTCCGGGTCTACCGCGTCACCGGCTGCGGGGAAGGGGATGGGTGCGCCTCCGGCCTCCATCGACGCGGAGTAGAGCGTCGGCTCGAAGGGGGGATGAGTCCAGTTCGACGGGTCGACGGGCTGGCCGTCGTAGTGCACGTAGATGCCGAGGGTGCGAGTCGCGCCGGGGACCATGAGCCGACCGTAGACGGCGGGCGCCACGCCGTCGATGGAGAGCAGCTCGGACTCGGCCCCGGCCTCGCGCAGCAGGTCGCGGATGTAGATGGCGGCGCGGGTCACGTCCTCGATGTCGCGCGCGCGGTTCGGGTAGGTCAGCAGCTCGCGGAAGTCGTCGAGCAGCTCGGCCTCGCGAGCCTGCCGCCAGGCGCGCGCCACGTCGGTGCCGGACTGCGCTTGCGACGGAGCCGCACTCAGCGAAACCGCCGCCAGCAGCGCCGCCGCTCCAGCCCCGGATGCCCATCCACGCGGCCGAATCCCGGCCATCATCGAATCTCCCGCAGCTTGATGTTGCGGAACCAGACCCGGTTCCCGTGATCCTGAAGGCCGATGTGCCCCCGGGCCGCCTGCCCGTATTCCGGCCACTCGACGAACTTGCTCGCGGCCACCTTCGCCTTCCAGTCGTCGCTGCCCAGCTCGTATTCCACCACCTTCTCGCCGTTGAGCCAGTGTTCGACGTGGTCTCCCCGCGCCAGAATCCGGACCTGGTTCCACTCCTCCGCCGGACGCACGATCCCCCGAGGAACACCGTGCAGAGCATAGTTGGCGCCCGCGCTGGTGAGCGGGCTGCGCCCGTCGGCGTGCCCCGCGTCGTCCAGCACCTGCAGCTCCGGCGCGCTGTGGAAGATCTCCTCGGCCCCCGCCGCCGCGCGGTAGAAGACGCCCGAGTTGCCGCCGGGCTCGACCTTCCACTCGAGCGCCAGCTCGAAGTCCTCGAAGATGTCGTCGGTGATGATGGAGCGTCCTCCGCGCACGTGCGCCAGCGCGCCGTCCTCCACGACCCAGCCCCCCGTCATGGGCTCGCCGTCGTAGCGCCGCCAGCCATCGAGCGAACGCCCGTCGAAGAGCAGGCGCCACCCCGCCTCCCGTTCGGCTGCGGTGAGCGTGTTGTGCTCCTGCGCGCCGGAGAACCCGGGAGACACGGCGAGGCCCAGGAGGACCGCGCACAGGGAGGGGCGAAGCACCGCCCCACGCCATATTCTTGCCAAGGTTCTCATATGCTCCATCCCTCCCGATACTCGCGCACCAGGTACTCGTTGGCCTTCTCGTGGTTGGTGACGCGCATGTTGGCCGCGTCGTATTCGATGCGCTCGCCCTGGCCCGCACGCAGCGCGACCAGCCCCAACAGCATCGTCTCGGTCAACGGCGCCGCGTACGAGAACGGGGAAACGGCCTCGCCGATTCCCTTGCAGGCGTTGGCCCAGTTCATCTCGTGGGTGCCCTCGACGCGCGCGTAGGTCGGCGGCACCGCGTCCGCTTCCTCCTGCAGCTCCGTGGGATAGACCCTGGGGTTGCGGCCGTAGGTCTCGTGCAGCAGCAGCCCGCGCTCGCCCACGAAAAGCACGCCGCCGCCGCGGTCGAGCGGCACGTCGTCCGGCAGCCACGGATGGCGCCTGGGCATCAGCCCGCCGTCGTACCAGTGCATGTCGACGGGGGGCAGGACGCCGCGACGGCCGAACTCGAAGTGCACCTTGGTGGCGACCGGATACGAGACCGGGTCGTCGGCGGGACCGCCCCAGGGGGTCGAGGTCGCCTCGATGGCGTGGGGAAGCCCGAGGTCGAGCGCCCAGAACGGATGGTCGATCAGATGCGCTCCCATGTCGCCCAGCGCCCCCACCCCGAAGTCGACCCATCCGCGCCAGTGGAAGGGGTGGTACATCGGGTGGTACGCGACCTCGCGCGCGATCGGCCCCAGATACAGGTCCCAGTGGAGGTGCGCGGGCGCCCTGAAGTCGGCCCACAGCCCCGCCGCGACCGCTTCCTGCGCCGAGCCGGGCCACCACGAGCGGCCGGGGTCGGCAATGCTGGCGTCGTCCGGCAACGCCGCCGGGCGCGGGAGCCCCTGCATCCAGATGGGGCGGTTGGTCCACACATGGACCTCGCGCACCACGCCGATGACTCCGGCCTGCACCCACTCGTTGATCAGGCGCGCCTCGTCGTTCGAGTGGCCCTGGTTGCCCATCTGGGTGACCACCCCGGTCGACTCCGCCAGCCGGCCGAGCTCGCGCGCCTCGTGCACCGACCAGGTCAGGGGCTTCTGCACATAGACGTGCTTGCCCGCCCGCATGGCGGCCCCGGCGATGACCGCGTGGGTGTGGTCGGGGGTCGCGACCAGCACCGCGTCGACCTCCTCCTGCTGCTCCAGCATGACGCGGAAGTCGGTGTACTTGCGCGCGGCGGCGTACTGCTCTTTCCAGCGCACGCCGGGTTCGCGCGGGTTCCCGTCGCGGTCGACCGAGCGCTCCTCGACCTTGTTCTCCACCAGCCGATGATCGACGTCGCACACTGCGACGATGCGCTCGCTGCCGAGCTCCTGGGCGTTCTCGGCGCCCATTCCGCCCGCGCCCACGATGGCGATCGCCAGAGTGTCGCTGGGCGCCTGGTATCCGGGGCCGCCCAGCACGTGGCGGGGCACCACCGTCGCGCCCATCGCCAGAGCGGCGCTCCCGGATACGAATTCCCTGCGCGTGATGTCGGTCATCGGGCCGCCTGTCGTCGCTGGGGTCTCAAATGTGGTCGAAGTATCGGAGTCGAACGCCGTCGCTCCGGCAAGATCGCGCAGCGGTCGCCGATCCGCCAACCCGACTGCCGGTGCGCCGCTTAGGCTGTCGGCGCCGGGACGATGTCCGGCTTGCCAATCCGGCGCTTCTCCCCGAGGATTCGCGGCAACACCCACGGGAGCCGACGCATGAGCAGCCAGCCATCCGCAAAGGACTACCGGCGCATCGCGCGCGAGATCGCCAGCGACGCCAGCCCTGTCGGGATCGATGCGAAGAAGACGCACGTGATGATCCTCTACAAGCTGGAGGAGATCGAGCGGCGACTCGCGGCTCTGGAGGCGCGCGCCAGGTGAAGTTCCCGCGCAAGGCCTTCACCCTGGCCGAGGCCAACGCCCTCCTGCCCGCACTCGAGACCGTCCTGGCCGACCTCGCCCGTGCGCGCCAGGACCTGGAGCGCCACGTCGAGCAGCTCAAGATCCTCGAGGCTCTCTGGGGACGTCTAGTCATGGCGCCGACCAACCCGGATCACGCCGAGTTCCTCAAGCATCGCGAAGGCGTGGGACAGGCGGGTGCGCGCATCCGGCGCTGCGTTGAGGAGGAGATCCTGGGGAGAGGCATCCGGTTTCCGTCGGGAGGGCTGGAGCACGGCCTGCTCGACTTTCCGACCACGTTCGAGGGGCGGTGGGTCTATCTGTGCTGGCGCCGCGGAGAGCCGCGCATCTCGCAGTGGCACGAAGTGGACGCAGGATTCTCCGGACGCCGCCCGATCCGCCCCGCGGAAGCCGCGCGCATGGGTATCGAGGACGATCCCGGCGACGTCGATGACTCGATGCTGGATTTCTGAGGGGCCGCTCCCGGTAGCCTCGCCCCGCATTCCACACCCGCCGCCGCGCGGATCCCGGGACTCCTCATGGACCTGATGCCCCGCCGGGCCCAGCTGGCCAGCATGATGCGGCTCTCGCTGCCCATCGTGACGGTGCAGGTGGGGATGATGTTCATGGGCGTGGTGGACACGATGATGGTCGGCCGGCTGTCCGCCATCGATCTCGCCGCCGTAGCCCTCGGCAACGCCTACTTCTACACGATCGCCGTCTTCGGAATCGGCATGCTGATGGCCCTCGATCCGATCGTCGCCCAGGCGGTCGGGGCGGAGGACGCCGAGGGAATCGCGCGCGGCATGCAGCGCGGGTTTGTGCTCACCCTGTTCCTCGCCCTGGCGGCGTCTGTGCTCTTTCTTCCTTCCCGGGCCGTTTTCGTGTTGCTGAGACAGCCTGCGGACGTGGTTCCGGTTGCGGCGGGCTACATTTTCGGGTCCATCCCCGGGATGTTCCCCTTCTACGCGTTCGTGGTCTTGCGCCAGAGCCTCCAAGCCCTGGGGCGCGTCTCACCGATCGTGCTGACCATCGTGGCCGCCAACCTCCTCAACGTCTTTCTCAACTGGGTGCTCATCTTCGGGAATCTGGGCTTTCCGCAGATGGGCGCCGTGGGCTCGGCCTGGGGCTCGAGCGTGGCCCGCTGGTTCATGGCCGCGCTGCTGCTCGCCCTCTCGTGGTCCGCAGTGAGGCCGTTCCTGTCCAGGGTGCGGCGCGAGGCCTTCGATGTGCTTGCACTCGGGCGCATGGCGTGGCTGGGAACTCCCCTCGCCTTCCAGCAGCAGCTCGAGTTCGGGGCCTTCGCCATCATCGGGGTGATGATGGGCTGGTTCGGCACCATCGCCATGGCGGGACACCAGGTGGCGATCAACCTTGCGGCGCTCGCCTTCATGGTCGCCTTGGGGATCGCGGGCGCCTCGGCGGTGCTGGTGGGCCGGGCGGTCGGCCGGCAGGACATGGTGGAGGCGCGCCGGGCCGCCGGGGCGGGGACGCTTCTGGGCGGGTCGTTCATGGTCGCGACGGCGAGCGTGTTTCTGTGGGCGCCCGGATTCCTGGCAGGCATCTACACATCGGATGGCGAGGTCCTCGCGGTCGCGGTGGTTCTGCTGCCTATCGCCGGAATCTTCCTGGTTGCAGACGGCCTGCAGGCGGTGGCGGCGGGGGTGCTGCGTGGCGCGGGCGACACCCGCTCCCCTTTCCTTTTCAATGCGCTGGGCTTCTGGGGGCTCGGGATTCCGGTCAGCGTGGTACTGGCTTTTCCTCTCGGAATGGGGGGGGAGGGCCTGTGGTGGGGCCTGGCAGTCGGGCTGGGGGCGGTCGCGGTTCTCCTCTTCGCGCGCGTCCGCCGCCTGCTCGCGCACGACATCAGCCGCGTGGTCATCGACGATCCGGCCGCCTCCCGCGCGGCCGGGCGGAGACGGGTGGCGTGAGGCGCCTGCCCCTCTTCCCGCTCGACGTCGTCCTCTTCCCCGGAGAGCTGCTCCCCCTCCACATCTTCGAGCCCCGCTACCGCCGCATGGTGGCGCGCTGCCTCGAGACCGACCATCGCTTCGGGCTCATCTATCACGACTCCGACCGCCTCGGCCCCTTTCTCATGGAGGAGGGGCGCGTGGGCGCGCTGGCGGCAATAGAACGGCATCACGGGCTCGAGGACGGCCGCTCCGTCATCCTGGTGAAGGGCATGGGCCGGTTCGCGATTCACGATGGGCTCGAGTCCGGCGAGCCGTACTACGAGGCCGTCGTCGCGGAGTACGACGACGAGCCCGGCCCGCGAAAGCTGACGGCGCGGCGACAGGCATCCATCGATCTCTTCCGCGCCGCCGTCTCCGCCCGGCAGCGCCGGTCCTCCGCGTCTCCGGATTTCGATGCGAACAACGAAGTGTCGTTTCGGTTGGCCGTGTTCGTGCAGGTGGACCCCGAGTGGCGGCAGGATCTCCTGGAGATGCGCAAAGAGGAAGCCCGCCTGGGGCGACTCGACGAGATCTTCGAGCAGGTGATCGCGCGCAGCGCGCCGGAGGCGGAGGAATGATGATGAGCGGCACTGGCGAGGTATTGCGATTTGCAGCATGTCGTATTACGATCTCGGCATGAGCGCCCTCTCCGTCAAGCTGCCCCACGACCTGTACGCGTCGCTCTCCAGTGAGGCGCGACGTCGCAACCTGACCCGCTCTGCGCTGGTGCGCGAAATCCTCGCCGACGCTCTGGCTCGGGATGCGGAGGGACAGCCGCCCAGCTGTGCCGAGCTCGCCGGCGATCTCGTCGGGGCGTTCCGAAGCGGCCGTAACGACCTGGCGACCAACAAGGAGTTGCTGCGGGAGGCGACGCTCGCGGATGCGGCCGGCCGTAATCGTTGACACCGGGCCCATCGTGGCTCTGCTCGACGCCGACGAAACACATCACCGGTGGGCGCGCGAGCAGTTCGAGTCGCTCGCGCCTCCGTTGCTCACGTCCGAGTCGGTGTTGTCCGAGGCGTGCTTCCTGCTCCGGCGCATTGGCGTTGATGCAGGCCTGCCCATTGCGCTTCTCCGTCGCGGCGTATTGAGGGTGGTCGACGTTCTCGGAACGGCGGACGATGCCGACGCCGTGACCGCGCTGATGCGTCGGTACGCCAACGTGCCGATGTCTCTTGCCGACGCGTGCCTCGTGCGCATCCTCGAGCGGACCGAAAACGGTTCCATCATGACGCTGGATTCCGACTTCCACGTCTACCGCCAAGCTCGGCGAAGGACCATTCGGGTGCTGTTTCCAGAGACCTGATGACCGACACCTCCATCCTGCCGCACCACATCCGGGTCACGCGCACGGCCCGCTACTACACGCTAGGAGGCCGGGGCGACCGGGTCGACGAGGTGTGGTTCGCGTTTCACGGCTACCGGCAGGCGGCCCGCCGCTTCGCGCGGCGCTTCGAGGTGCTGGATGCTCCGGAGCGCATCGTCGTGGTCCCCGAGGCGCTCTCGCGCTTCTACGTGGATCCGAGTCCGGGGAGGCACGGGCCGGAGCACCGCGTGGGGGCGAGCTGGATGACGCGCGAGGACCGGGACAACGAGATCGCGGACTACGTGGCGTACCTGGATGCGCTCGCGGGCGAGGTGGGCGCCACGGCCGCCTCGGCGGCCCGCCGCAGGGTCGTGCTCGGCTTCTCGCAGGGGGCGCACACTGCGTCCCGATGGGTGGTGCTGGGGCACAGGAACGTGCACGAGCTGGTGCTCTGGGGCGCCGGCCTCGCCACCGACCTGACCCGGGATGCCCTGGCGGCCGGGCTGGAGGCCGTGCAGGTCACGTTCGTGCGGGGCGCGCGCGACCAGTTCCGTGACAGACGGGAGGAGGAGGCTCAGGAAGCGATATTGAAGGAGCTGGGTGTGTCCTTCCGCGTGCTGGTTCATCCGGGCGAGCACGAGATCGCGCCCGAGCCGCTTCTGGCTGTCGCCGAAGCTGAAGTGCTCGAAGGCTGATTCCGGCTCCTCACGGGAGACGCCGCTGGTCCTGCAGCTCCGGTCCCCACCGGGTGCCTCGCATCCCTCCGCGCATTACGTTCAGCCCGGCAGCCGGAAGTCAGCGCACCGGATACGGAGGCCTCCATGCGCACGAGTCGAACGAAGAGCACGGGAACAGACCTGCACCGCAACGGGATGGCGCTCGCAGCCTGCTTCGTCACGACGGCCTCTTTCCTGGCTTCTTCTTGCACGGACGCCGATCTCGGAGGGAATGACGGTTCCGGAGAGAATCCCGACCGCGATCCTCCACCCAGCGCCGAGTGGACCTACTACGGCGGCCAGAACTCCTTCAACCGCTACTCGCCGCTCACTCAGATCAGCGCGGAGAACGTCGCGTCGCTCGAAGTCGCATGGCAACGCCCCGGCGTCGATGCGAGCCTGCAGGAAGAGTTCCCCGAGCTCGCGTTCAACAACTACCTGCGCGGGACCCCGATTCTGGTCGACGGGACGCTGTACGCGCCCAATGCGGTGGGTCTCGTGGAGGCCTTCGACCCCGGGACGGGGAAGACCCGCTGGGTCCAGCAAGCCGCCTCGTTGGAGGAGGCGCGCGGACGCAGCTTCCGTGGCGTCGCCTATTGGAGCGGAGACGGTGCCGAGGACCTCGCCTCCGACAACGGCAACGCCGGCGGGCGCATCATCTCCGTGCGCGGATCCTGGCTGCACGCGCTCGACGCCGGGACCGGGAAGCCCGTGGCGTCGTTCGGCGACGGCGGCAGCGTGAACCTCGTGCCCGAGGGCCGCGACCGGTTCAGCTGGAGTTCGGGACCCATCGTCGTCGGCGACATCATCGTCATCGCGGGCACCGTCGACGGCGCCGGGGACTCGGGCACGGAGTGGCGCGACAGCGAGCCCGAGGACATCCGCGGATACGATGCCCGCACGGGCGAGCTTGCGTGGACCTTCCACGTCATCCCCCAGGAGGGAGAATTCGGCGCGGACACCTGGGGCGACGGCTCGCGCGAGCTGTCCGGAGACGTGGGCTCGTGGTGCTGCCTGAGCGCCGACGACGAACTGGGCATCGTCTACGTTCCTCTCGGCGCCCCGACCTCCGCCTACTACGGGGGGCACCGGCCCGGCGACAATCTCTTCTCGAACAGCCTCGTGGCGCTCGACGCCGCGACGGGCGAGCGCCTCTGGCACTTCCAGATGGTGCACCACGACATCTGGGAGTACGATACCCTCGGCCCGCCCGTCCTGGGACGGATCAACGTGGACGGGCGAGCGATCGATGCGGTGATGCAGGCGAGCAAGACCGGCTTCCTCTTCACCTTCGACCGCCGCACGGGTGAACCGGTGTGGTCCATCGAAGAGAGGGAAGTGCCACAGTCGAAGGTCCCCGGCGAGGCGACCTCCCCGACCCAGCCCTTCCCGAGCAAGCCGCCGCCGTTCGACCGGCAGGGCGTCTCCGGGAAGGACCTGATCGACTTCACCCCCGAGATCCACAGGCGGGCTCTCGCGCTGGCGGATTCACTGGTGCTGGGCCCGCTCTTCACACCGCCGATGGAAGAAGGCTCGATCGAAGGGAAGATCGGCACCTACGTCGTCCCGGGAGCGTGGGGCGCGGGCAACTGGCACACCGGCGCGTTCGATCCGGAGACGGGCACCTACTACGCCGTCTCCCTCACGCTGCCTAACGTCTGGCGCCTGTCCAGGACGGATGAACCGGGCGAGATGGAGTTCGGCACGCAGGGAGGGTGGCCGAGCGCCGAGATCGACGGCCTGCCCATCGTCAAGCCGCCGTGGGGACGGATCACGGCCATCGACATGAACCGGGGCGAGCACCTCTGGATGGCACCCAACGGCGACGCCCCCAACGATCATCCCCTGCTCGAGGGCCTGGATCTGCCGCCGCTCGGGAACGCGAACCGGCCGGCGCCGCTGCTCACGGCCACGCTGCTCTTCATCGGGGAGGGAAGCGACGCCGTCATCGGCACCCCCGATACTCACTGGGGAACCGAGTTCCGGGCCTACGACAAGGCGACGGGCAAGGTCGTGTGGGAGATGGACCTCCCGTCGGGCACCACCGGCGGCCCCATGACCTACATGCACGAGGGCAGGCAGTACATCGTGGTCGCCGTCGGCGGCAGCGAGAGCCCCGCGGAGTACGTAGCGCTGGCCCTGCCGTAGGCAAGAAGCGCTCAGAACTCTCCCACGAACACGATCTCCGGGACGAGTTCGTAACCGGTCTCGCGCGCAACCGTCTCCTGCGACAGGTTGATGAGCGCACGCACTTCGGCGGACGACGCCCCACCCAGGTTCACGATGATGTTCGCGTGCCGGTGGAAGATCTGGGCGTTGCCGTGGGAGTGACCCTTGAGCCCGCACTCGTCGATGAGCCGGCCCGCGCCGATGCCCTCGATCTTCTGGAAGATCGACCCCGCGCACGGATACAGCCACAGGTCGGGATGGCGGTCGTCGCGCCAGCGCAGGTTCTCGCGGATCACCCGCCGCAACTCGCGCGCGGGAGTGGGTTCGAGGCGGAAGGTGGCGGTGAGGACAACGTCGTCGCGCTCGTGCAGGATGCTGTAGTCGTAGCCGAACCGGAAGTAGTCCAGATCGACGCACCTGCGCTCTCCCTCCTCGGTGAGAATCTCCGCGGATTCCACCACCTCCTCGAGAAAGACCGTCCGATCCCGCTCCGGGGCGAGGAAGTGCAGGTTCTGCCACATGGCCCCGCCGATGGTGCTCGGGATGCCGACGAAGTGGTGGAGTCCCCCGAGTCCGCGCCGCACCGTAGCGTGAATGAGGTCGGGGAAGCTGTCCACGCCGGCGCCGGCGCGCACGCGCACGTCATCGAGAAAATCGATTCCGCCCACGTCCGAGCGGATCACCAGGCCGCGGAAGCCGCCGTCCCCGACGAGAATGTTCGCGCCCCGGCCCAGCAGGAAGTGCGGGATGCCGAGTTCCCGTACCGCCATGATGGCGTCCGCCAACTCGTCGGCAGTGCGCGCCCGCACGAACAGGTCCGCCGGTCCGCCGATCTTGAACGTCGTCATGGGGCCGAGCGGCACGTCGCGCTCGATCCGGCCCGGCCCGAGGCGCCGTTCGAGTTCGCGACAGAATTCCGCCGTATCCACGCTTCTCCAGGGGGACGAGAGGGACGCGTTCCGGCGCAAAGATAGCGAATCGGGCCGGGCGGTTGCCGTTTCTGTCACTGTTTCGCCCGTTACGGGTAGTCTCCGCAGAACTCCTACCCGCAAACCCGAGGCATATGATCCCGCGCACGTCCGCCGGCTACACCGTCATCTACGATGGCGACTGTGCCGTCTGCCTGCGCTTCATCGACTACCTGCGGCGCCGCGATCCGGCGGGAACGATCGAGATCGTCGCGTATCAGGAAGACGGCGTACCGGCCCGCTTCCCGTGGATCGACCCGGCCCGCTTCGAGGACGCGTTGCAGCTAGTGGCGCCGGGCTCGGCTCCCCGCGACACCTGGGAGGGCGCACGGGCCATCGAGGAGCTGCTGCGGGTACTCCCAAGCGGTCCAAGGCTGAGCTGGGTTTTCCGCCTCCCCCTCGCACGCCCCCTCTTCGCCTGGGGCTACCGCAACTTCGCCCGCAACCGCCGCCGCTTCGGCTGCGGGAAGCACTGTTCGCTGGAGACTGCCCGCGACTGAGATCACGAACGCCCGCGCTCGCCCGACTACAACCTTGCCGTTCCGGAGTACCGCCATGCGACGACCCGCCGAGAACATGCTGAGAATCGTCCCGCTCCTGCTATGCCTCGTCCTGACATCTTCGACGCGGCTGGCGCCGTTGCCGGCCCAGGTCGCGACCGGCCCGCTTCCGGTGGAGACCCTCCTGTCCCTCTCGTCCACGGTAGGCGGCGAGACCCCGCGCTGGGCCCCCGCCGGCGACTGGATCCTCCTGGGTGGCTCGAACTTGCGCCTGATTCGTCCCGAAGGCGGCGCCATCAGCGAACTTCCGGTCTCAACGGGGGGCAGCGGTCACTTTCTGGCCTCCGCGGAGCCACGCTGGTCGCCGGACGGCCAATGGATCTCCTACGTGTCGGACAGGAGCGGCACACCGGAGATCTGGCTCTGGTCCCCGCGGGACGGCGAAGAGATGCGCATCACGGGCAACGGCGGCCGGCTGATCAAGGGCTATTCCTGGTCGCCGGACGGAAGTCGGATCGCATTTGCCGGAAACCGCCACGGACAATATGACGTGTGGACGGTGGTAGTCGCCTCCGGCGAGGCGCGGCGACTGACGGATGGCCCCGAACTGGAGGTCTACCCGACCTGGAGCCCCGATTCGCGCTTTGTCCTCTTCGTGAGACTCGATGACCAGTGGATGGACCACACCATCGTCGAGGTTCCTGCCGACGGAGGTGAGGAAAGGGTGATCGTCGAGGACAAGGACTTCTTCGACTACGGGGAAGGAGGGACGTTCGGCTATCCGCTGATCTCGCCGGATGGATCCACGGTGGTGTTCCCGTCCTACCGCTCCGGATGGATCAACTACTGGAGCGTCCCCCGCTCGGGAGGCGAAGCCCGGCCGTTCGCTGCGGCCGAAGGTGACCAGACTGACGGCGTTTGGTCGCCGGACGGCGGCTCGTTCGCGTACGTCGAGAACCACGGCGGCACCTATCAGCTCCGGACCGTGGCCGTGCATGGCGGTGAGTCCCGCGTCGTCGCCCGTCCCGTATCCGGAGTCATCGGCTCGCCCCAGTGGTCGCCGGACGGCAACCACATCTCCTACACGCTCGAGACGCCGACCCGCCCCGGCGATCTGGTCGTGCACGCGCTCGATTCGGGGAAGGAATCCTGGCTGACCGATTCGATGCCGGTCGAGGGGATCGAGAGCCGGCTGGTCATGCCCACGAAGGTCGAGTTCCAGAGCGGGGACGGGCTCATCATCCCCTCCTATCTCTACCGGCCACCCGAGGGGTCTGGCGATGACGGGGGCCGCCATCCCGCGATCGTGTGGACCCACGGCGGACCCACGTCCCAGTGGGAGGACAGCTTCGAGCGCTCGATCCAGTACTTTGCGCAGCGCGGATACGTCGTCCTGCTCCCCAACGTGCGGGGCAGCTCCGGCTACGGACGCGACTTCGAGGAGGCCAACGACGGCTGCTGGGGGAAGTGCGATTTCTCGGATGCGGTGGCGGCCGCCGAGTATCTCCGAACCCTGCCCTACGTCCACCCGGAGCGCATCGGCACGACGGGCACCAGCTACGGGGGCTTCATGTCGTGCGCGGCGGTGAGCTTCGGCGGCGAGATCTTCCAGGCCGTGATCGCGGCGTCCGGCTACTGCGACCGCGTCACCTTCTTCGAGGACGGCGAGTTCCGCCACCTGCAGCAGCTGCGCAAGGAGATGGGGCGGCTCGACGAGCACCGGGACCGCTATCTGGCGAACTCCCCCTACTACCACATCGCCGATGCCCAGGTACCCGTCTTCGTGCTCCACGGCGAGGGACGCTACCCCGGCTCACCCCAGATGACCGAGTTCTTCCGCGAACTGCAGCGCCTCTACAAGCCAGCCCGCTACAAGGCCTATCCCGGCGAGAACTTCTACGTCCGGGGCTTCGACAACACGAGGCAGATGCTCGCCGACATGCAGGCTTTCTTCGACTTCTACCTGCTCGGGAACGACACCGAGCTGCCCGGCGTCGGCTACCTGGAGGAGCTGGAAGGGGTGAGCTACTGAGGGGGCCGCGCGGCGGCTCGCTTAGGGCCACGTCCCTGATGGCGTCCGGACCCGCCCCGCCGTAGCTTGAACGGACGTTTGTACCGGGATTCGGGGAGATGGGTATGCTGTACCGGGCGACCCCCGTCCGCACCGTCGCTCGCGGCGGTGAGGGGGCCCAACGCTGGCATTTCAGGGGCTTCCTGCGGCCTCACGCCCGGGGCCTGAAGCGGACAAGTACTCGTTCGTCCGCATCCGCCATCCTCCTCGCGGCCCGGATTCGCTTCCCTCCCGTGCGGCGGAATCCCGTCGCCCCGCCCGCCCGGGCGACGCCCCTTTCCTGACCACCCCGACCAAGGAGGGCACTGACGCACCATCCGTCGATCAGGTCCGGCCCCACCCGGCCTGCGTCCCCCACCCCAACTGCTTCTGTCCGTTTTCTCACCACCCGGGGGGATCCATGACGAAACGATGGTCCACTGACTCGAACACCCAACCGTCGCGCGGGCGGCGACACCGCGCCGCCGGTCCCGTTCACTTCACCCTTCTTCTCGCGGCCGCGGCGCTCGCCCTGGCAGCCCCCGCAACCGCCCAGGAACCCGGCAATATCACCGGTCAGGTCACCGACGCGACCGCCGGCACGCCGCTCGGCGAGGTCCAGGTCTACCTGGCCGGCGCCGGTCTCGGCACTCTCTCCCGCCAGGACGGCCGCTACCTGCTCGTCAACGTGCCGGCGGGCACCTACGAGATGCGCGCCGAGCGCATCGGCATGAGCACCGTGAGTACCCAGGTCACCGTGACCGCGGGCGAGACCGTGGTGCAGGACTTCACACTCTCCTCCGAAGCCCTCGGCCTCGACGAGATCATCGTCACCGGCACCGCCGGAGGTCAGCAGCGCCGGGCGGTCGCCAACGTCGTCGGCACCCTCGAGGTCTCCGCGCAGATCGAGGAGATCGCGCCCGCCAGCTTCCAGCAACTGCTGGCCGGGCAGGTGGCAGGGGTCGGGGTGCAGATCGGCGGGGGCAACGTCGGCACCGGCGGCAACGTCCTCATCCGCGGCATCGGCACCCTCACGCAGGGATCGAGCACGAGGCAGGCCAACACCGGGCCACTGGTCTACGTCGACGGGGTCCGCATCAACGCCGACAACCGCGCCGGGCCTTCAAGCGGTGCGGGCACCTCGCGCCTGAACGACATCAACCCCGAGGAGATCGAGCGCATCGAGGTCATCAAGGGCCCGGCCGCGGCGACGCTGTACGGGACCGAGGCGTCCAACGGCGTCATCCAGATCATCACCCGCAAGGGCCAGACCGGCCGGCCCGTCGTCAGCCTTACCGTCCGCCAGGGCGGCAACTGGTTCAATAATCCGGACGGGCGCATCCCCACCAACTACGGCCTGGTCGGCGGGCGGATCATCAGCCAGGACCTGTACGCCGAGGAGGTCGCCGCCGGCCGGCAGATGTTCCGCACCGGACACCTCCAGAACTACGACCTGAGCGTCTCGGGCGGCACCAACGACCTCACCTACTTCCTGTCGGTGGGTCACGACAACGAGCAGGGCTACATGCTCAACAACCAGATCGAGAAGACCTCGGTCCGCACCAACCTCGGGCTCGCGGTCTCCGAGGACTTCGACCTCGCCGCGGATCTGGGGGTCATCAGCAGCGACGGCAGGTTCGCCCCGGACGGCCAGGGCGGCATCTACGGCATGTTCGCCATGTTCCTGTGGGGCACCCCGGCATCGCGCGAAACCGGCTCGCGCGGCTTCATGGTCGGCCCGCCCGAGGCCCAGAACGACATCGACTTTGCCGAGGAGCTGAACCGCGGCACGGCGTCCATCACCGCGACCCACCGCCCGTTCAACTGGCTCACCCACAGGCTGGTGGCCGGCCTGGACTTCACCGACGCCAAGGTCTCGCGCTTCTGGCCCCGCGTACCATCGGGGGGATTCCTCGCCTACGCCGGGCTCAGCTAGGGACGCAAGGACGTCATATACGACCGCGGACTTCAGTCCACGTTCGACTACAACGTCACGGCCAGCTTCGATCTCACCGCGGACATCACTTCGGCGACGTCCTTCGGAGCCCAGTACTTCACCAAGGAAAGCCTCACGCTTCTGTCGCGCGGGGACGAGCTTCCCAACTCGGCGGTTTCCACTGTGGGGGCGGCGGCGCGCACACGGGGTGACGAGGACTTCGTCGAGACCAAGAGCGCCGGGCTCTTCATCCAGGAGACGATCGGCTGGCGGGACCAGCTGTATGTGACCGCAGCGCTCCGCGGCGACGCCCACAGCGCCTTCGGGGAGACCTTCAACGCGGTCTACTATCCGAAGTTGAGCGCCTCGTGGGTGCTGAGCGACACCGACTTCTGGAACGTAGGCTTCGCCGAGAGCTTCCGCCTGCGCGCGGCGTGGGGCAAGTCCGGCCTGCAGCCGGACGCCTTCGCGGCGGTGCGCACCTATTCGCCGACCACCGGCCCCGGCGACGAGCCCGCCCTTCTGCCCGGCAACCTGGGCAACCCCGACCTCAAGCCCGAGGTCGGCACCGAACTCGAGCTGGGCTTCGACGCGGGTCTCTTCTCCGACCGCCTGGGCATCGAGTTCACGTACTACAACCAGACCACCCGCGACGCGATTCTGGCCGACCTGGTCGCGCCCTCGCTGGGGTTCCCCGGCTCCCGCTTCATCAACGTCGGGGAAGTCAACAACAAGGGCATCGAGCTCACCCTGAACACCCAGGTCATCCGGACTCCTAGCATGAGCTTCGACCTCGGGGCGACCGCCGCCTACAACGACAACCTGCTGGTCTCGCTCGGCGAAGGCCGGGAGCGCATCCAGGCCGACACCCGGGGCCGCTTCCAGCACCGCGTCGGGTATCCTCTCGGGGGGTACTGGAGCAAGTACATCGCTTCGGCCCGCTGGGACCCGAACAATCCGACACGGCTGATCGACGTCATGTGCGAGGGGCCGGACCCCTCCCGCGCGCCCACTCCTTGCTCCCAGGCGCCGTTCCACTATCTCGGGCCGCCCGGACCCGTCTGGCAGGGATCGTTCACCCAGTCCCTCGCGCTTCCCAACCTGGGACTCACGCTGAACGCGCTCTGGAACTACACCTGGGAGAGCCGGCGCTTCAGCACGACCACCTGGCAGCGCGACCGCAACACCCGCAACACCGAGCGCGCCCAGCTCTATCTCATGGGCACCCTTGACCCGATCCAGGCCGCGGAAATCCAGACCTTCGACATCGAGCACCCCTGGATGGAGAGGGACGATCACCTCCGCCTGCGCGAACTCTCCCTTACCTACGAGCTTCCCGGTGACTTCGTCGAAGGGTACGGCGTTTCCCGGGCCGCAATCACCCTGAGCGGGCGAAACATCTGGACCCCGTGGGTCCACGAGAGCTTCAGCCAGCCCGGGCTCGACCCCGAGACGCGCCGCACGCGGGACAATCCCTGGGGCTGGCAGCAGACCCAGGCGCCGCTCCCGCACAGCTTCCTCCTGTCCTTCAGGGTCAGGTTCTGATGGCCGCGTCTCGCGCGAAGCTCAATGCTCAATATGGAAACAAGGGAGGAATAGATGTCAGGCATATTTGATAATCGAAAGAAGATGAAGGGAGGACTTCTCTTCCTGTTGCTCACCCTCTTCCTGGGAGCGTGCGACCTGTCGGTGACGCTCCCCGGGGAAACGCCGGCCGACGCCCTGGACGATCCCTCGGCCGCGCCATTGCTCACCGTAAGCGCGCAGGGGGCCTTCGAGTGCGCCTACACACAGTACGCGCTGCTCTCCGGGCTGGTCTCGGGCGAGTTCATGGGTTCACAGACCTTCCTGGGCCAGGTCCCCTATCAGCGCAGGGACGTGCGTCCCCTGGATGCGTCGTTCGCCACCTCCGGATGCGGAAGTTCGACTTCGCTGCACACGCCGCTCGCGCAGGCCCGTTTCATCGCGGATGACGCCATCAACCGCATCAGCGGGTTCTCCGACGGCGACGTGCCGAACCGCTCGTCGCTCCTGGCCACCAACGCGCTCTACGCCGGCTACAGCTATACGACGTTCGCCGAGGGATGGTGCAGCGCGGCCTTCGATCTCGGGCCCGAACTGCAGCCCGCGGCAGTCTTCGAACTCGCCAAGGAGCGCTTCAGCATGGCCCTGGAGTCGCCGGATGCCGACATTCGCAACGCGGCGTACATGGGCCGGGCTCGAGCCCAGATGAGCCTGGGACAAACTGCGGGCGCGCTCGCCGACGCCCGCGCGGTTCCAGAGGGATTCGAGTTCTTCATCACCCGTTCCACCGCCGCGAGCGTGCGCGAGAACAAGGTTTTCAACCGCAATCACATCGAGCAGGCGGTCTCGGTGGACCCCGCCTTCTGGAACCTCGAGTGGGCAGGCATGCCCGATCCGAGGGTTCACGTAACGGATCAGGGGATTCTCGGGCAGGACGGGCTCACGCCGATGTGGTTCCAGCAGAAGTATACCAGCCGGGACGCGGAGATCCGGCTCGCCAGCTACACCGAAGCACGTCTGATCGTCGCCGAGGTGGAAGGGGGCGCGGCCGCCGTCGCCATCATCAACGAGCTGCTCGAGGAGGCGGGGCTGCCCGGCAACTTCGCGAGCATGAACGCGCAGGAGATCCAGGAGCAGGTGCAGGAGCAGCGCCGTCGCGAGCTCTTCGTGGAGGGACATCGCATGGCCGTGCTGCGCCGACTTGGCAGGATCACGCAGTTCACCAGCGGATCGCACCCCTACGTGGGCGACGCCTACGGCGGAATGGAGTGCTTCCCGCTGCCCGACACGGAACGGAACGGGAACCCTAACATCACCTGAGGAGGAAACCCGGACACGGCCTGCTCCGTATCCCGGACAGGTTCGCCGGTAGTCCCGGGCATCGCGTCCCGGGGCTTCCGGCCTGCCCGGGCTCGTCATCCGTTCTGGTGCCAGTGCGTCAGCGGCCGAAGGGGGCTTGCGCCCCCTCTCGCGCCGGTTCGCGTCAGATTGACACCGGTTTGGCGCTTGGCGAGCTTACATAGCTACCCATCCCGCTCGCGGGAAGGAGCCTCGAGGGTTCAGAGGAGGTCCCCCCGGGCGGTACGCGAGCCGGATCACACCCGCGAAACCCTCCCGGAGCCAGCGGTGGCACCATGCTGAAGTCTCTTCGTGGCCGGATCATCTTCATCGCCGTGATCCTCGGGATCTGCGGCTACTACATCTACGCCAACGGCCTGAAGCTGGGACTCGACCTACAGGGCGGGATGCACCTGGTGGTCGAGATCGACGACCCGGACGGCACCCTCACCGACGAGGCGCGGGCCGACGCCATCGACCGCGCCGAGACGGTCCTGCGCACGCGCATCGACGAACTCGGGGTCGAGGAGCCGCTCATCCAGAAGGTGGGCAGCGACCGCATCATCGTCGAACTCGCGGGCATCAGCGACGAGAATCAGGCCAAGGACGTCATCCGGCGCGCCGCCTTCCTCGAGTTCAAGCTGGTGCGCTCGTGGGTGGATTTCGCCCCCGATCTTCCGCGCATCGACCGCGTGATCGTCGCAACCCTGGGGGCCGATTCGCTGAGCAGCCTTGGCCGCGACGTGCAGGCCCCGACATCCTCGATCGAGGAACTGCTCTTCGGCGCCGCGTCGGAAGAAGGAGATTCCGCGGCAGCCGAGGAAGGCGGAGCCGAGGCCGGGGAGGATGCCGCCGTGGATGCGGAGGGCGAGCAGGTCGCCCAGGATGACGCTGCCGAGGCCGCGGAGGACGATTCCGCCGTCTTGAGCCCGTTCACCGCGCTCCTCAACCAGGGCAGCGAGGACGGCGTCTACCTGGTGGCAGAGGAGGACGTGGAGGCGGCGGAGCTGTTCCTGAGCATCCCGGAGGTCCAGCGCGCCATGCCGCGCGACATTTCCCTCCAGTGGGGCATGGATCCCGTCGGCCTCACCGGCAGGATCTATCGCCAGCTGTATGTCCTGAACGAGGACGCCTTCATTACCGGCCAGATGCTCGAGAACGCGGTTTCCGCGCGCGATCAACAGTTCAATACGCCGCAGGTGCAGTTCGAGCTGTCCCGCCGGGGAGGCCGCCGCTTCGCCGAAGTGACCGGGCAGAACGTCGGCGAGTTCCTCGCCATCGTGCTCGACGGCGAGGTGGTGAGCGCCCCGGTCATCCGCGACCGCATCGGCGCGCGCGGTCAGATCGAGCTCGGCGGCTCGACCCTGCAGGAGGCGAGCGACCTCGCCCTGGTGCTGCGCGCCGGCGCCCTGCCCGCTCCGCTGCGCATCATGGAAGAGCGCACGGTCGGCCCCTCCCTCGGTCAGGACTCGGTGGACCAGGGGCGCATAGCCGGGATGATCGGTCTCGTTCTGGTGGTCCTGATCATGTGCACCTACTACCGCGTTGCCGGCATCCTCTCGGTGTTCGCACTGGGCGTGTACGTGGTCCTGGTGCTGGGCGGCCTGGCCATGTTCGGGGCGACGCTGACCGTGCCGGGCATCGCGGGGCTCATCCTCTCGGTCGGCATGGCGGTGGATGCCAACGTGCTCATCTTCGAACGCATCCGGGAGGAACTTGATGCCGGAAGGGCCGTGCGCACCGCGGTCGAGGACGGCTTCGGCAACGCCTTGTCGGCGATCGTGGACGCCAACCTCACGACCCTGATCACGGCGCTGATCCTGTTCCAGTTCGGCACCGGGCCCGTGCGCGGCTTCGCCGTCACGCTCTCCATCGGGATTCTGGCTTCCTTCTTCACCGCGCTCTACGTGACGCGCAGCTTTTTCTTCATGTACCTGTCCCGGAAGAGGGCCACGGATCCCATCAGCATCTGAATCGCGAGACCATCTGAATCATGAGACTCTTCGGAAACGCGCGATACCGCTTCATCGAGGCGCGCAGGAAGGCCTACGTCTTCTCGGCCGTGGTACTCGTCATCGCGCTGGCGTCGATGGTGGCGAACATCGTGGTCATCGGCAGCTGGCAGAACTACGGCGTGGACTTCACGGGCGGCTCGCTGGTGCAGGTGCGCTTCGACGAGACGATGGACGCCGCGGAGCTGCGGTCCGCGCTGGGCGGCGCCCAGGCCCCTCCAATCACCAGCATCGGCAACGAAGGAAACGAGTTCGTGATCCGCGCCCCGCTGGCCGAGGACCGGGAGGTGGAGGCGGTGGCGCTGGAGATACGCGGGCAGATCCAGGGCGCCTTCCCGAATAGCGATATCGAGGTGGTCCGCACCGAACTGGTTGGCCCCAAGATCGGCGCGGAACTCCAGCAGAAGGCGGCGCTCGCGATCCTGTTCTCGTTCGCACTGACCCTCATCTATCTGGCCATCCGCTTCGAATTCCGCTTCGGCGTGGCGGCTGTCATCGCGACCGTCCACGACAGCCTCATCACGCTGGGCTTCCTGGCGCTCTTCCGGGTCGAGATCGCACTTCCGACGGTGGCGGCCATTCTGACCATCATCGGGTATTCGCTCAACGACACGATCGTAGTATTCGACCGGGTGCGGGAGAACCTGAACGCGAAGGGCGGCCGCCGCGAGGACCCGGTGGCGCTCGTCAACCGGTCGATCAACGAGACCCTTCCGAGGACGGTGCTCACCTCCGGCACGACGCTCGGGGTGCTGATGGCTCTGCTCATCTTCGGGGGCGCGGTGATCCGCGACTTCACCACCGTGTTGATTCTCGGGGTCCTGGTCGGGACCTACTCCTCGATCTTCGTCGCCTCGCCGGCGCTGCTGGAGATCCAGAGGCGCTGGGGCACGAAGGATCTGGTCGAAGCGCAGCGCGGAGGCCCGAGAGGGCCGGTGGGCAGAACCCCGCCGTCTCGGCGGCCCGGGAAGAGAAAGAAGCGAGGCAGGAAAGGGCGGAAGGTCGCTGGCGCTCGCGCCTGAGCCGGCGAGGCCGGGCCTGCGGATGTGCCGGCCACCATATCCCGGATTCCCGGCCCTGCGTGTGCAGTCGCAAGGCCCGCCGGGTCCACGACCACGATGCTGTTCGAATCCCACTGCCATCTGACCGACCGGCGCTTCGACGCCGACCGGGTCGAGACCATCGAGCGGGCGCGCGCCGCCGGGGTGGGGGCGATCGTCTCCATCGCATCCTCGGTGACGGACGCGGAGCGGGTGGCGGAGCTCACGCGGGCGCACCGGCTGGTGTGGGGGACGGCGGGCGTACATCCCCACGAGGCGGGACGGGCCGGCCCGGACGACGTGCGGCGGGTGGCGGAACTGCTGGATGCCTCCTCGCGCCTTGTCGCGGTCGGCGAGACCGGCCTGGACTACCACTACGACTTCTGTCCGCGCGACCGCCAGCGCGACCTGTTCCGCGCCCATGCCCGCCTGGCAGCCGAGACCGGGCTGCCGCTGGTGGTGCACTCGCGGTCGGCGGATGACGACACCCGCGCGGTGATCGATGAGTTCAGGGGCGCGGCACGAGGGGTGCTCCACTGCTTCACCGGCGGGATGCGGCTGCTCGAAGAAGCGCTCGACGCCGGCTGGCACATCTCGTTCACCGGGCTCGTCACCTTCAGGAACTTCGACGGCCAGGAAGCTCTGCGGGCGGTGCCCTCGGACCGTCTCATGATCGAGACCGACTCGCCCTACCTGGCGCCCGTGCCGCATCGGGGCCGGCGCAACGAGCCCGCCTGGGTGGCGCGGGTGCGGGACGGCGTGGCGGATGTGCGGGGTGAGAGCCCGGAAGAGGTGGAGCGCTACACCGCCCGCAACGCCCTCCGATTCTTCGGCCTGCAACCCGCGCAAGCAGAGGGCCGCGTCGAGCACTCGTCGGCCGCGCAGTGACGCCGCCCGCCCGCCCCATCCAGGTGCTTCCGGACTCGGTGGCGAACCAGATCGCCGCCGGCGAGGTCGTCGAGCGTCCGGCGTCGGTCGTGAAGGAGCTTGTCGAGAATGCCCTGGACGCCGGCGCCGCGCACATCCGGGTCGAGGTGGAGCGGGGCGGGAGGCAGCGCATCCGCGTGATCGACGACGGGGCCGGCATGGGGCGCCAGGATGCGATCATGTGCCTCGAGCGCCACGCCACCAGCAAGATCACGAACGCCCGCGAGCTGCGCGGGGTCGCGAGCTTCGGATTCCGCGGCGAGGCGCTGCCCTCGATCGCGGCGGTAACGCGGCTGACGCTCGAGACCTGCGACGAGTCGCGCGCGGGCACCCGCATTCGGGCGACCGGCGGGACCATCACCAGCGTCGACGATCACGCGCGCGCCCGCGGCACCACCCTGGAGGCGGCCAACCTCTTCTTCAACGCGCCCGCGCGCAGACGCTTTCTGAAGAGCGGATCCGCGGAAACCCGGGTGGTGGCCGCCGAACTCACGTCGCTCGCCCTGGCCCATCCCGAGGTCGCGTTCACCCTCACCTCCGACGGGCGCACGCTGATTGATCTGCCGGCAGACCCCGGCCCCGCGCGCCGGGTCGGCCGGCTGTGGGGCAGAGACGCCCGCGCCTCCATGTTCGGGTTCGCGGGGACGGGGAAGGTCGGCCGGGTTGGCGGCCTCCTCCAGCGCCCCGACCAGGCACGTCCCGGCCCGCGCCGCACCTACCTTTTCGTGGGCGGCCGACCGTTCCGGGACAAGGGCCTGAGGGACACGGTACGCCGGGCCTACCGCACCACCATTCGGGAGGCCGTGCGCCCCTGGTTCTTTCTCTACCTCGACCTCCCTGCCGGTGAGGTCGACGTGAACGTGCACCCGGCCAAGCTGGAGGTGCGCTTCCGCGACCGGACCGCTGTGGAAGGCTTCATCGAGGACGAAATCCGGCGCGCGCTCGCGGGTGAGGAAAGCGCCGCCACGCTCGACGCTCCCGGCGAGTCCCACGACACGGCTTCGGGCGCGCAGAACCCGGCGCCGGAATCGAGCCCGTCCTCCGCTCCGCCGGTTGGCGATGGCGCAGGCACGGCCAGGGTGCGCGAGTCGGCGAAGTACGCTCCCGGGACGGCGGACCGGTCGTCCGACCCATCCTCCGAATCCGCCAAAGCGCAGATCGCGCTCTTCGCCAGCGGGGCGCCCGCGGCCGCCGATGCAGCCAGGCCGCTCGCTCCGGCCGAGGAAGTTCCCGTGGAACCCGCGCGCCTCTGGCAGCTTCACGGGACCTACATCCTCGTCGAAGTGCGCGGTGGGATGATGATGATCGACCAGCACTCCGCCCACGAACGCATCCTCTTCCAGGAGCTGATGGAGGCCTTCGGCAAGGGCGGGCAGCCCGGCCAGCGCCTGCTGTTCCCGATCACCCTGACCCTGCCGCCGGCCGAATACCAGCACGTCGAGCCGCTGTTTGGCATGTTCGCCCGGGCGGGCTTCGAGGTCGACGGGTTCGGGGGCAACTCGATCATCGTGCACGCGGTTCCGAACCCGCATCCATACTTCGACGCCGAGCGGTGTCTGCGCGAGATGATCGGCGAGCTGACCCACGGCTCGGAACTGGTGCGCGCCGCCCGCAACCAGCACGAGCGCATCGCGATGACCTTCGCCTGCAAGGGCGCCATCAAGGCCGGCCGGGAGCTGGCGCAGGAGGAGATGCGGGAGTTGATCGATCGGCTCTTCGCCACCGATCTCCCGCATCACGACGTGCATGGGCGTCCGACCGCCGTGCGCCTGTCCCTGTCGGAGCTGGAGCGCCGCTTTGGCCGCACCTGAGTTCCTCGCCATCATCGGCGCGACCACCACGGGCAAGACCGCGCTCTCGCTGGCGGTCGCCGAGGCGCTGGACGGCGAGGTGATCTCCATGGACTCGCGACAGATCTACCGCGGCATGGATATCGGCACCGACAAGGTGGCCGGCGGCATCCGCGCCCGCATCCCGCATCACGGCGTCGACATCCGGGATCCGGACGAATCCTACAGCGCCGGCGAGTTTGCCCGCGACGCCGTCCGCTGGATGAGCCGAATCCGCGCGCGCGGCCGGGTGCCGGTACTGGCGGGAGGCACCGGCTTCTTTCTGAAGGCTCTCGTGGAACCCCTCTTCGAGGAGCCGAAACTGGACCCGGGTCGGGTGGCGCGCCTGCGCCGTTTCCTTGCGCAGCGCGGGCTGGAAGAGCTGGAGCGCTGGGTGCGCGTGCTGGATCCGGAACGAGCCCGGCTAGCAGTCGCGGGCGGGATCCAGCGCATCGAGCGCACCCTCGAAGTGACCCTGCTCACGGGCCGCCCGCTGTCGTGGTGGCACCGAACCGCGCAGGCGAACGCTCCGGCCGCCGAGGGCATGGTCGTGGTGCTGGAACTTCCGCGCGACGAACTCTACGGCCGGATCAACGAGCGCGTGAGCACGATGGCCGAGCGGGGAATGATCGAAGAAGTCCGAGTCCTCGCGGCTCGCGGCTACGGGGCGGACGATCCCGGGATGTCCGGCACAGGCTATCGCGAGATCCTCGGACACCTGGAGGGACGTCTTGGCCTCGAGGAGGCTCTGGACGCGACCCGGCGCGCAACCCGTGGCTACGCCCGCCGGCAGCTCACCTGGTTCCGCAACCAGTTGCCCCCGGACGCAGTCAGAATCGATGGCCTGAAGCCGCTTGAAACTCAATGCGCCGAGGTGCTGGGGGCCTGGCGGGCGCGGGGCGGCGCCGGCCGTGAGACGCGGGACCGGTGAGCGTCTGGGAAGCCGTCCTGCTGGGTGTGGTCCAGGGGTTGACCGAGTTCCTCCCGGTCTCCAGTTCAGGGCACCTGGTCGTCGGCCAGGCGCTGCTCGGAATCGAACTTCCCGGTGTTGCCTTCGAGGTCGCCGTGCACTTCGCGACGCTGGTGTCGGTGCTGGTCGCATACCGGCGGCGCGTGGGTGCGCTCATCCTCGGGTCGGTCCGGCTGGACCCCGGGACGTGGCGCTACATCGGGCTCATCGCCCTCGCCAACGTGCCGGCGGCAGCGGTCTATTTTCTCCTGGGGGATGTCGTGGAGGCGGCGTTCGAGACGCCGGCCGCGGCGGGCGTGGCGTTCCTGGTCACGGGCGGGGTGCTGTGGAGCGCACGCGCGGCGATGCGGCGCGCGACGCCGCAGCCTGCACCGTTCCCGGGCGCGCGCGGGCTGGGCGTCGCGATGCTCATCGGGGTCGCCCAGGCATTCGCGCTCCTTCCGGGCATCTCGCGCTCGGGTTCCACTGTGGTGGCGGCCCTCTGGCTGGGCGTCGAGTCCGACGACGCGGCCGAGTTCTCGTTCCTGATGTCTGTGCCCGCCATACTCGGAGCCGCCCTCCTTCAGCTCGTGGACGCCGGGGCCACGGCGCCGGCCCTCGGCACCGCGCCGCTCGCATTCGGGGCGGTGGCGGCCGCCACGACCGGTCTGGTTGCCATCAGGATCTTCCTGGCCGCGCTGCGCGCCCGTTCGTTCCACCGCTTCGCCCCGTACCCCTGGGTTCTGGGGCTGCTCTTCCTCGGGTACCTGTGGATCGGGTAGGCGGCGGAGCCATGCGTCGCGGCAAGCCGGCCCGGCGTACCGGCGACCGCGGCTCCCGGATCTGGGAGGGCGAACCGGTCGCCCGCTGGGCGGAGCGGTGGGGCGTGCCGCTCCTCGAAGTGCACCGCCGCCTCGGCTCGACCAACGACCGCGCCCGCCGCATCGCGCGCGGGGGCGCGCCAACGTTTTCGGTGGTCATCGCTGACGAACAGACCCGGGGGCGGGGGCGGGAAGGGCGGCGTTGGCTGTCGCCGCCCGGCTCCGGGCTGTGGATGACCGTGGTGCTCGCGAGGCGCCCATCCGGACATCCCATCGTCCCGCTCCTGGTCGGAATCGCGGCCGCGCGCGCGATCGAGGAAGTCTGTCCGGACTTGCGGGCGGAGATCGAGTGGCCGAACGATCTTGTCGTGGCGGGCCGCAAGGTCGGCGGCATCCTGTGCGAATCATGGGACGACGGTGCCGGGGGCCGGGGCATGGCGATCGGAACGGGCATCAATACCTCGCAGCGCGCGGCGGACTTCCCGCCGGAACTCCGCGGCCGCGCCGGGTCGCTGTGCATGATGAGCGCAACCTCCCTGTCGAGGCCCGCCCTGGCGGGTGCGCTGCTCGCGCGGATGCGGGAGCTGTTGACCCCGGAAGCGGCCCGGCTCGAGGGAGCGCTGCACCGGGAGCTCACCTGGCGCGATGCCTTCGGGGGCCGCGGCGTCGTTCTGGGGAGCGGCGAGACCGGAACGGCCCGCGGGATCAGCTCGGCGGGGGCGCTCCTTTTCGAGGAATCCGGAGGCGCGAGGCGCGAGATTCGTTCCGGCAGCGTGAGGCTGTTGCCGGATCCGTAGGCATCCACCCGAGGAACCACGACATGCATCTGGTAATGGATGTGGGCAATACCGAAACCGTGCTCGCGCTCTTCGTCCCCGGCGAGGAAGGGGTCGCGGGCCGCTGGCGGGTGAGCACCCACGTGCCGCGCACCCCCGACGAATACGTGCTGCTGCTCGGCGCGCTCCTCCGCTCGGACGGCTGCGATCCCGGCGCCCTGACCCGCGTGGTGCTGGGCTCGGTGGTCCCCTCCGCCTCCGATGTCCTGCGGGAAGCCGCGGCCCGGCTTGGTTCCGCGGAGCTGGTGGTCATCGACGCGTCCACACCCCTGCCCATCGTCCTCGACGTGGAGGAGCCGCGCACCGTGGGCGCCGACCGCGTCGCCAACACCATGGCCGCTTCCCGGCTCTTCGGGCGCGACTGCATCGTCGTCGACCTGGGCACCGCCACCACCTACGACTGCATCACCGCCGACGGCCGTTTCCAGGGGGGCGTCATCGCTCCGGGCCTCATGTCCGGCAAGGAGTGGCTCGCGGCCCGGACCGCCAAGCTCCCGCCGGTCGAGTTCATTCGCCCGGCGCGGGTCATCGGCAAACGCACCGAATCCTGCATCCACTCCGGCATCTTCTTCACCACCATGGACGCGATCGCGGGGATGATCGAGCGAGTGCGAGCGGAATGGGACGCTGCCGATCCCATGGTCGTGGGCACCGGCGGCTTCTCTCCGCTGGTGGCGAAGCACGTGCCCGCCTTCGACCACGTGGACCCGCTGCTCACGCTGATCGGGCTGGAGCTGGCGGGCGAGTATGTGGCGGAACACTCGGGGTAGCGCTGATCTGACGGAGCATCCATGTAGCCCGGCGCGAACCGGAGCCGCACGAAGCCCGACTTGCGGGGGTATGCATGGTGGCACGACCCACGACCCCGAGCCCGTCCTGTAACCGGGAGAGAAGGCCATGAGGAGACCTGAGCCGTGGCGGGCCGCGCCCGCTCGCACCGTTGCATGGCCCACCCTGGCGCTGGCTCTGATCGTCGCCTGCGTCGGCGATGACGAGGCGGCGCCGACCGGGCCTCCGGAGCCTCCCGTCGCCACAACCGTCAGCATCTCGCCGGCCGCCCTCGACTTCTCCTCATTCGGCGAGACGCTCCAGTTGACTGCGGCCGTCGTCGACCAGAACAGCCAGACGATGGCGGGGGCGCCCGTCAGCTGGACGACCAGCGACAACTCGGTAGCGAGCGTGAGCGCCGGTGGACTGGTCACCGCGGTTGCGAACGGAAGCGCCACCGTCACGGCCACCTCCGGCAGCGCGGCCGGTACCGCCTCCGTCACCGTCGCCCAGCGGACGGCACGCGTCGGCGTCTCACCGGCTTCCGTGGAATTCTTGTCCCTCGGCGATTCCCTGCAGCTCACAGCCGCGCCGTTCGACGCGAACGACAATGCCGTCGAAGACGCAACCGTTGCTTGGTCCTCGGGAGACGAGGCCGTCGCCACGGTCGATTCCAGCGGCCTGGTCACCGCGGCCGGAAACGGCACTGCGAGCATCACCGCTCAAGCGGGCGCCGCGAGTGGGGCCGCCGCGGTCACCGTCTCGCAGGTGATGGTCGAGATGGACGTGGTGCCGGCCGCAACGACGCTCTTCTCGCTCGGCGATACCATCCGCCTGGTCACGAGCGGTGTGGACGCCAACGGCCACCCCGGCCCGGCCATGGCCGTAAGCTGGGTTTCCCAAAACGACGCCGTCGTGACGGTCGATGCGATGGGGCTGATCACCGCGGTGCGCACCGGCAGCACGGACGTGTTCGCGACCGCCGCGGAGCTGCTCGATTCCGCGGGCGTCACCGTCGCGCAGCTTGCGACGGAGGTGCGCGTCACCCCGGAGGTCGACACCCTAGCGGTCGGCGACATGCTACGCCTGACCGCCGTCGCGCTCGACGCGAACGGACATGAGGTCGAAGACACCGACTATCTCTGGTCGACATCCAACCCGACGGCAGTGACGGTGGACGACACCGGCCTGGTGACGGCCGTGGGGCCGGGAACCGGAAACATCAAGGCCCAAGCGACCCGCGGGGGCGCGAACTACGTCGGCACCGCGACCATCACGGTGCTCGGGTCATCGGCTGGGGGAAGCGGCGCGGACCCTTGACAACGCCGTCCGCGCGCGCAAGCCCTTAGAGCCATCATGATACAAGTGAGCATACAGGATGTGATGTCCCGGCGGGCGTGCCCGGGACAGCTGGCTTCCCGTTGACGCGGCAGGAGCTCCTCGACCTGATCGCCGGCGGCGAGAGCCCCGAGGTCGAGTTCCAACGTTCGCTCGGGCGAGACTTCGGCAGGGAGCTGTGCGCGTTCGCGAACGGAGACGGTGGGATCGTCCTGCTCGGGGTGTCCAAGTCCGGGGAGGTGGTGGGCGTAGGGAACCACCGCCGGACGCGCGTCAAGGTGCTCACCGTTGCCCGGTCGGGGGACCCGCCGATCGTGGTGGAGGTCGAGAGCGTGGGCGAAGTGATGCGCGTGACCGTCCCGCCCCAGAAGAACAAGCCCTATTCCATCGGATGGCGCGCCTTCGTGCGCGAGGGGAGCAGCAGCAGGCGACTGACGAATGCGGAGATCAAGGATCTCTACTACGCCGTCGGACGCGCTCACTTCGACAAGGAGCCCTGTGAGGCTTTTTCGATGGAGGCTCATCTCAAGGCCGACGTCTGGGAGCGGTTCATCGGTCGGGTGAAGATTCCGGAAGCCATGCACGCGATGCTGGCGCTGCGCAACCTCGGCCTCGTCGACAACGAGGACCGGATGACGTACGCCGGCGCGTGGCTGCTCGCCCGGGACATCCGCCAGTTCACCGAGAGCGCGCAGGTATCCTGTGCCCTCTTTCGGGGGACCGAGGAGGCGGGAAGCCTCGAACGGCAGGACTTTCACGGCTCGCTGCCCGACATCGCGGACGAAGTGCTGGCGTGGGTTCTGCGCAGAATCGACGTCCAGTTCACGATCTGGCGTGAAGACGCCAGGCGCCGTCCCGAGCTCCCCGAAGAGGCCTTGCGCGAGGCGCTCGCGAACGCGATCGCCCACCGTGACTACCGTTCCCGCAACCACGTGCAGGTACGTGTCTTCAAGGACCGCGTGGTGATCGCCAGCCCCGGAGGGCTGCCCGAGGGCATGAACGAGGGCGATCTGGGAACCAGGAGCGTTCCCCGCAATCCGCTGCTCTACAGCATGCTCGCCCGCATGGGCCTGGTTGGAGGGATCGGCACCGGCATCCGGCGCATGAAGTCGCTCTGCCGGGAGTACGGGGTCCTGGAGCCTCGGATCGAGTCTTCCGGAACCGAAGTCACCACAAGCTTCCGGCGCCCGCCCGCCATCCGGCTCCAGCCCTCGGGCATCGACGACGACGACTTCGCCGCCATGCAGGCAAGCCTGTTCAACCCGCAGGATGCAGGGACGAAAGGCCCTGACCGACACACGGATCCCACGCCGGTTTGGGAGCGCATGACCACGGTCCAGGTCAGGGATCTGGTACGAGTTCTGGATCGCGATCGATCCCGGGTGCAGATTCTCCAGCGCCTCGGCCTCAGGAACCGGAGCAACCTGGTGGTCAACTACCTGCGGCCGGCGCTCGACGCCGGGCTCATCGAGATGACGATCCCGGACAAGCCCACGAGCGGCAGACAGAGGTATCGGCTCACTCCCATGGGGCGTGAGTTGCGGCTGGCGCTGAAAGAAGACGCGCGCGCCCGCGGCGCCGGCGGATCCGCCTCTCCTGGCCCTGATTGACGAGAAGCCCGGGCGACATTGACCGCCATGCTCATCGTCGCCGCCGCCACCCTGGCTGTCTGGGTGGCCATGACGCTCGTAACCCTGTACAGCTACCGGCACGTCGCCCGCCTCGAACGGATCGGAGACGCCCGCGACGGCGATCCGCCTCTCCCCCGGCTGTCGGTGGTGGTGGCCGCCCGGAACGAGGAAGCGCGCGTGGAACAGGCGCTCACGTCGCTGCTCGCCCTCGACTATCCGGACTACGAGGTCATCTTCGTCGACGACCGTTCGCAGGACCGCACCGGCGAGATCGCGGATCGGCTGAGCGCGCAAGACGACCGCCTCAGGGTGCTCCACGTCGAGGAATTGCCCGCGGGATGGTTCGGGAAGAACCACGCGTCCTGGCGCGGGGCGCTGGCGGCCAGGGGGGACCTGCTTCTCTTTACCGACGGGGACGTGGTGTTCGGCCGCGAGGCGGTGAGGCGCGGGGTGCGCCATCTCCTGAGAAGCAGGCTGGACCATGTCGCCGTCCTGCCCGCGCTGGAGATGCGAAGTCCCATGCTGCAGGCCTGCATGATCGTGTTCCACTGGGGCGCGCACGTCACGGCGAGGCTGTGGCAGGTTCGCGACCCACGGAGCACGGCCTCTTTCGGCGTGGGTGCCTACAACCTGTTCCGGACGGACTCCTACCGCGCCATCGGAGGACACAGGCAGGTGGCCCTGCGTCCCGACGAGGACTATCAACTGGGCCGACTGGTGAAGCTGACCGGCCACCGTTCGGACCTCGTCCGGGCCGAATCCAGCGTGCGGTGCGAGTGGTATCCGGACGTCCGGAGTCTGATCCGGGGGACGGAGAAGAACCTCTTCGCGTTCAGGGACTACCGGATCGCGGCCGTCCTCGTGCAGACGGCCGGACTGCTGTGGACCGGGATTGCGCCCGTCGTGCTGGGTATCGCGCTCGTCCCCGTGGACGCTTTCGTCGCTGCGCTGTTCGCCGCTTCCGCGATGATTGCCTGGGGGTTCGCCATATGCATCGCCAGAGTTTCCCGCTTCCGCTGGTGGAGCGGACTGGCGCTTCCGGTGGCCAGTGCGGTCATCGCCTGGAGTTGGTGGCGCTCCATGATCGTCACACTCCGGGGACGCCTGGCCTGGGGAGGTCCTGCGGTTCCATTGTCCGAGCTGCGCGCGGCCCGCGTGCGGGCGATGGACGAACGTGGAAATGCGTGAGTATCATTGAAGCCGGCGATGATTCAGCCAGGAGAATATAGTGTCGAGATACCTTGCCGTCGTGGTTGCGATCGGTTGCGCCGCCGGGGCCGCTCACGTCCCGGCCGGTGCGCAGACCCCGTCCGCGGGCGACCCCGCGAGAACGATCGAGGTCACGATTTCGGAGGGCACCAACGTGGCCGTCGCCCTCTCGCCGGACGAGAGCACGCTCGCGCTCGATCTGCTGGGCCGCATCTGGGTGATGCCCGCCAGCGGGGGAGCCGCAACGGCCCTCACCGATCCCGTGGGGGATGCGCGCCAGCCGGCATGGTCGCCGGACGGAAGCCGCATCGCCTTCCAGGCGTATTGGGACGGCAACTACCACATCTGGAGCGTGGGCACGGACGGGACGGAGTTGCGCCAGCACACGCGCGGCCGGTTCGACCACCGCGAGCCGCACTGGTCGCCGGACGGCGGCCGCCTCGCGTTTTCGTCGGACCGGGGCGGGAGCTACGACGTGTGGGTGACGGGACTGGACGGCGGGGGACTCGAGCGCCTGACGGACTGGCCCGGCAACGAATACGGGCCCGCGTTTTCTCCGGATGGCGGGGAGGTCGCCTTCGCGGCGGATGGGGATCGGTCCGGGATCTGGGTGACCGAAAGCGGGGGACCCGGGGTCGTGGCCGGAGACGGCGGGCCGCGAAGGGTCGCGGAAGGGGATGGGGGTGAGTTGAATGCGCCTTCGTGGAGCACGGACGGCGGGACGCTCTCGTTCAACTCGATAGGGGAAGGGCGGTCGCGCCTGTACGCGGTGGCGGTGAGCGGAGGCGAACCGCGTACCCTTACCGGCGAGGAAGAGGATGTCTTTCCGTTCCGGGCATCATGGACGGCGGACGGGGATCTGTACCATACCGGGGACGGGCTGGTGCGGTGGCGCCGGGGCGACGGCAGCGGCCGGCGGGACGTGGCGTTCTCGGCAACGGTGGCTCTGGACCGGACCGGCTACCCGAGGCGGCCGCGCGATCTGCGGGCGTCCGGCCCGTTCCAGGTGCGCGGCATCGTATCGCCGGCGGTCTCGCCCGACGGGACGCAGGTGGCGTTTTCCGCGCTGGGCGACCTCTGGCTGCACACCATCGGCGGGGAAGCGGCGCGCCTCACCGACGATCCCTGGATCGAGGCCGATCCCGCGTGGTCGCCCGATGGCGGCCGCCTGGCGTTCGCCTCCGACCGGGACGGGTCGCTCGACCTGTACGTGCGCGACCTCGGGGCGGGGAGCGACCGCCGGGTGACCGAGGGCGCCGCCGCCACCATGCCGGCCTGGTCGCCGGACGGGAGCCGTATCGCCTTCGTGGGATCGGCGGCCGGGACGGCGGTGCAGGTGGTCGATCTGGCGACCGGGACGGTGGAGACGCTGCGTGCCGGGTTGAACGGGGCGGGGCGGCCCTCCTGGTCGCCCGACGGCGCCTCCGTGCTGGTCTCCGCGCTCTCGCCCTACTCGGGGCGCTTCCGGGAGGGCGTGAACCGAGCGCTGGTGGTGCCCGCCCGCCCGCTCCGCACCGCGGACGCGGCCGGGATGCCCGGAGCCGACGCTCTTCCGGTTCCGAGCGGAGGGGCGCGTGCGTCCACCGCGGGTGAACCTGACCGGGTCGCCGAGCGCGGGTTGCGCACGGCCACCACCACGGTGCCCGCCCTCCCCGTCCCCCGCGGCCACGGCCACACCCACGATCTGCCCGCCTGGGTGGGCGGCGACCCGGAGCCGGCCGCCTCGCCCGCCAACCCCTTCCAGGCCGCCGACCGCTACCTCGACCTGCCCCTGCACGGGTCGGTCGGCAGCCGCGCCAACGACGGCCCGGCGTGGTCGCCCGACGGCCGCCATGTCGCCTACATCTCCGACGGCGTGCTCTGGACGGTCGCCATGACCCCCGAGGGCGAGACCGCCGACCTCCCCCGCCGCCTCACCAACGAGGCCGCCGACGATCCCTCCTGGACCGGCGACTCGCGCTCTCTCGTCTACCTGAGCGACGACCGCCTGCGCCGCATCGACGTGCTCACCGGCGCCGCCGAGGACATCACGCCCACCCTCGCCTGGACGCGCCCGGCGCCTCCGGCCTCGGTGCTGGTTCGCGCCGGCGCCCTCTTCGACGGCCGTTCCGAGACGCTCCGCCGCGACGTGGACATCGTCATCGAGGACGGCGTCATCACCGAGGTGGCCGACCGCGACCCCGCGCGCACCGCCGACCGGGTCGTGGACGCCGCCGGGCAGGTGGTCATGCCCGGCCTGATCGAGATGCACACCCACGGCGGCCTCGCCGACGGGGAGGCCAAGGGGCGGCTCTGGCTCTCGTGGGGGGTGACCGCCACCCGCTGCCCCGCCTGTGACGGCTACGAACTCACCGAAGCCAAGGAGGCCGGCGAGTCCGGCCGGCGCATCGCGCCGCGCATCTTCGGGACCGGCGGCACCATCGACGGCAGCCGCATCTACTATCCCAACGCGCCCGCCCTGGGCGCGAGCGCGCAGGTCGAGCTGCAGATGGGGCGCGCCGCCACCCTCGGCCACGACATGATCAAGACCTACGTACGCCTCTCGGACCCGGTGCAGCGCCGGGCCATCGCCGAGGCGCATGCCCTCGGGATCCCGGTCAGCTCGCACGAACTTTATCCGGCGGTCGCGTACGGAGGCGACGGGGTCGAGCACGTGCGCGGCACCAGCCGGCGCGGCTACTCGACCAAGGTCTCCGAGACCAACGGGATCTATGCGGACGCGGTCGATCTCCTGGCCGCCTCGGGCATGACCCTCACGCCCACGGTCGGCATCTACGGGGGGTATGGCCTGCTCGCCGCCGAGGCGCCCGACCTCTTCGACGACCCGCGCGTCGAGACCTTCTTCCCGGACGCGTCCGCCAGCGCGCGCATCCCTCCCGATCTGGCCCTGGCGCGCCGCATGGTCGAACGCATGTCCTCTCTCCCGCGCAGGGTGCACGAGGGCGGGGGCCGGGTGATCATGGGCACCGACTCGCCCATCATCCCGCGCGGCCTCAGCCTGCACGCCGAGATGGAGATCCTGGTCCGATACGGCCGCATGCGTCCCGTCGACATCCTGCGTGCCACCACGTCGGAGTCGGGCGACGCCCTCGGGTACGAGGGACGCCTCGGCGTGGTCACCCCCGGTGCCTTCGCCGACCTGATCGTCCTCGACGAGGATCCCCTGCAGGACATCGCCGCGACCCGCTCCGTGCACACGGTCATCCTGGGCGGAGTCGTGCATACGCTGGAGGAGCTGCTCCGGCCTCCCGAATAACGCCGCGTCGCCTCTCGGGGCGGAACCTGTCCAGCCCGGTGTCCCGGCGCTCTCCGGAAGGGTTGACATCCGTTATCCCCAGGGTACCTTTCTGGCCGTTAGCACTCCTTGGCGTCGAGTGCTAACAAACGCTCGCGCCGGAGATCCGGCCGGAAAGACCTGTATTCGGACCACCATCCACAGGAGAACCCACGCATGGCAACGAGTGCAGCGAACAGAATCAAGCCGCTCGCCGACCGGGTCGTCGTCCAGGCGGCCGAGGAGACGGAGCAGACCCGCGGCGGCCTCTACATCCCGGACACCGCCCAGAAGGAGAAGCCCCAGCAGGGCACCGTGCTCGCGGTCGGCCCCGGCAAGCTCTCCGACGACGGCACGCGCATCGCGGCCGACGTCTCCGTCGGCGACACCGTCCTGTACGGCAAGTACAGCGGCACCGAGGTCACGGTGGACGACGAGGAGTTGCTCATCCTCCGCGAGTCGGACATCCTCGCCATCATCACCGACTGACCGCTTCCCCCGAGAAACCGAACGGCAACACGACGGGCCGGTGGCGGCCGGGCGCCGCCCGCGGCTCTAAACAGAGGAGAAACAAAGCATGGCAGCCAAGGATCTCAGATTCGAAGTGGATGCCCGCACGCGCCTCAAGGCCGGCGTCGACAAGCTGGCCAGGGCCGTGAAGGTCACCCTGGGCCCCAAGGGCCGCAACGTAGTGCTCGACCGCAAGTTCGGCTCCCCGCAGGTCACCAAGGACGGCGTGTCGGTGGCGAAGGAAGTCGAGCTCGAGGACGGCGTCGAGAACATGGGCGCGCAGATGGTGAAGGAGGTCGCCACCAAGACCTCCGACGTCGCGGGTGACGGCACCACCACCGCCACGGTGCTCGCCCAGTCCATCTTCGGCGAGGGGCTCAAGAACGTCACCGCCGGCACCAACCCCATGGGCATCCGGCGCGGCATCGAGCAGGCCGTCGGGTCCGTGGTGCGCGAGCTCGAGGGTCTCTCCGTCGAGACCCAGGGCAAGCGCGAGATTTCCCAGGTCGGCTCCATCTCCGCCAACAACGACAACGAGATCGGCGCGTTGATCGCCGACGCGATGGAGAAGGTGGGCAAGGACGGCGTGATCACGGTCGAGGAGGCGCGCGGCCTCAAGACGACGCTCGACACCGTCGAGGGCATGCAGTTCGACCGCGGCTACCTGTCGCCCTACTTCGTCACCGATCCGGAGCGGATGGAAGCAGTGATGGACGACCCCATGATCCTCATCCACGACAAGAAGATCTCGTCGATGAAGGACCTCCTGCCGATCCTCGAGAAGGTCGCGCAGATGGGCAAGCCCCTCCTGATCATCGCCGAGGACGTCGAAGGCGAGGCGCTGGCCACGCTGGTCGTGAACAAGCTGCGCGGAACGCTCAAGGTGTGCGCGGTCAAGGCGCCCGGCTTCGGCGACCGGCGCAAGGCCATGCTGCAGGACATCTCGATCCTGACCGGCGGCCAGGTGATCTCCGAGGAAGTCGGCTTCAAGCTCGAGAACGCCGTCTCCTCCGACCTCGGCAGCGCCAAGCGGGTGGTGATCGACAAGGACAACACCACGGTGATCGACGGGGCCGGGATGGCCGACCAGATCAAGGGCCGCATCGACGAGATCAAGGTGGCCATCGACAAGTCCACCTCCGACTACGACACCGAGAAGCTGCAGGAGCGGCTGGCGAAGCTGGCCGGCGGCGTGGCGGTCATCCATGTGGGCGCGGCCACCGAGACCGAGATGAAGGAGCGCAAGGCTCTGGTGGAGGACGCGCTGCACGCGACCCGCGCGGCCGTCGAGGAAGGCATCGTCCCCGGTGGCGGCGTGGCGCTGCTGAGGGCCCAGGGCGCGCTCAACGGCCTCGAGCTCGAGCGGCACGACGAGCAGGTGGGCGTGCAGATCCTGCGCCGGGCGCTCGAGGAGCCACTCCGGCAGATCGCGGAGAACGCGGGCGCCGAGGGCTCGATCGTGGTCGAGCACATCCGGCGGCACGAGAACACCAACTGGGGCTACAACGCCCAGACCGACACCTACGAGGACCTGGTGAAGGCGGGCGTGATCGATCCCACCAAGGTGGTGCGCACGGCGCTGCAGAACGCCGCTTCGATCGCGGGCCTGATGCTGACCACCGAGGCCGTGGTGGTCGAGCAGCCCGAAGAGGAGAAGGCGCCCGCCGGTGCCGGCGCCGGCATGGAGGGCATGGGCGGAGGCATGTACTAGCCTTCGACCCGCGCGGCCGGCCCCTGGTCCGGCCCGACACACGGGAGCCCGGGCGGCGATGGTCGTCCGGGCTCCCTGCCGTTCCGTCGGCGGCGCGCACAATTCGCGTTCCGCCGTGTATGTTCGGCGACCGTTGTTCCGAAGCATCCGAATCCCCGCAAATCTCCAGATGACAGATGCCTGACGAATCCATCCAGGTGCGGCTTCCCGACGGCAGCCCCGTCGAGGCGCCTCGCGGCAGCAGCGCCGCCGACATTGCGGCCGGCATCGGCCCCGGACTCGCCCGGGCCGCCCTGGCCGCCGTCGTGAACGGCGAAACGGTCGACCTGGGACGCCCCGTGCCGGAGGACTCGGAGGTGCGCATCCTCACCAGCCGGGACGACGACGCCCTCCCCGTGCTGCGCCACTCCGCCGCGCACGTCCTCGCCACCGCGGTGCGCGAACTGCATCCCACCGCGGGCATCGGCTTCGGTCCCCCGATCGAGGACGGCTTCTACTACGACTTCGAGGTCGACGAACCCTTCACGCCCGAAGACCTGGAGGTGTTCGAGGCCCGCATGCGCGACATCGTTGCCGCCGACCTTCCCTTCGAGCGGCGCCGCGTCAGCAAGGAGGAGGGCAGGGAGCTCTTCGCCGACGATCCCCTGAAGCTCGAGCGCCTGGAGGAACTTGAGGACGACGAGGTGATCACGGTCTACCGGGACGGTCCCTTCCTGGACCTGTGCCGCGGGCCGCACGTGCCCTCCACCGGCGGCGTGAAGCACTTCAAGCTGCTCTCCACCGCGGGGGCATACTGGAGGGGAGACGAGAAGCGGCAGATGCTGCAGCGCATCTACGGCACCGCCTTCTTCAGCAGGAAGGCGCTGGACGAACACCTGGAGCGGCTCGAGGAAGCGCGCCAGCGCGACCACCGCGTCCTCGGCAAGGAGCTGGACCTGTTCAGCGTCCAGGAGGATGTGGGGGCCGGATTCATCCTCTGGCACCCGAACGGGGGCCTGGTGCGCCACACGGTCGAGGAGTTCCTCAAGACGACCCTGCTCGAACACGGCTACGACCTGGTCTACAGCCCGCACGTCGCGCGCGAGCAACTGTACGAGACCTCCGGACACCTGGAGGTCTTCAGCGAAGACATGTTTCCCGCGATGGACGACGAGGGGAACCGCTTCCGCATGAAGCCGATGAACTGCCCGCATCACTTCATGATCTACCGGTCGCGCAGCCGGTCGTACCGGGATTTGCCGCTGCGGTATGCGGAACTCGGCACCTGCTACCGCTACGAGCGCGCGGGCGCCCTGCATGGAATGCTCCGCGTGCGGGGATTCACCCAGGACGACGCCCACCTCTTCGTGCGGGAGGACCAGATCAGCGACGAGTACCATCGCATGCTGGACCTGCTGGAGTACCTGCTGGACGTTTTCGGCTACGACTTCGAGGTGTCGCTGTCCACGCGGCCCGAGAAGGCGATCGGTAACCCGGCGGTCTACGACGCCGCGGTGGAGACCCTGGCCGGGGTGCTGGCCGATCGCGGACTGGACTACGAGGTGGACGAGGGAGGGGGTGCCTTCTACGGCCCCAAGGTGGATGTCGGGCTGGTGGACGCGCTGGGGCGGAAGTGGCAGGGGCCGACGTTCCAGTTGGACTACCTGATGCCCGAGCGCTTCGGCCTCGACTACGTCGGCAGCGACAACCAGCGCCACAACGTGGTGGTCATCCACCGCACCATGCTGGGGTCGATGGAGCGCTTCATCGGCGGGCTGGTGGAGCACTACGCGGGCGCCTTCCCGGTGTGGCTGGCCCCGGAGCAGGTGCGCGTCCTCCCGGTCTCGGAGGTGTGGAGCGAGAGCGCCCGCGAGCTGGTGGAGCTTCTGCGCGCGAAGGGGGTGCGCGCCCACCTGGACGACCAGGACACCCTCGGGTACCGCATCCGCGAGGCGGAGGTCAAGAAGGTGCCCTACATGGGGGTGGTGGGGAAGCGCGAAGCCGAGGCGGGGACGGTGGCGGTACGCCGGCGCGGCGCGGGCAGGAAGCAGGTGGTCATGGACCGGGAGGCGTTCGCCGGGCAGGTCGCAGAAGACATCCGCACGCGGGCGCGCTGGTAGCGGCCGGTCCCGCCGGCCCTTCAGCTCGCCGCCGGCGAGAGGCCGATCTCAAACACGGGCTCACCTTCGTTTCGCCCGACGTGCGCAACAAGTGGGTGGCGCGCCGGACCCTACTTGACAGTTGCAATCTCCGCTCCGGACAATGGACGGATGCCGCCTCGACCTCGCGTCGATCGCACTCGGGGATACGTATCGTCGGCGAGTTGCATCTCCTTCGGCGGAGGAACCGTGCACCCGGCTACCCGACCGAACGCCACCCACCCGGCACTCGCCCCTGTCCGTCTCACCCCTTGGCAGGAGGCCTGCCCATGCGCGCTCGCTTCGTTGGAATCAGACCCGGGCGCGCGACCATTGCGCTTGTCGCGACTATCGCGGCCGCGACGGCAAGGGTCGGCGCGCAGGGAACCGGCACGGTCACCGGAACGGTGGTGGACGGCCGCACCCTGCAACCGATGTCCGTCGTCCAGGTGGACATCCCGACCCTGGAGATCGGGGGGCTGACCCAGGCCAACGGTCAGTTCCTGCTCCTCAACGTTCCGGCAGGCACGCATCAGTTGCGGGCGACGCGAATCGGGTTCCGCACCGCCACCGTTCAGATCGACGTGACCGCCGGCCAGACCACCCGGATCGAAATCAACCTCACGGCGGAAGCGCTCGCGCTGGACGAGGTGGTCGTCACCGGCACGGCCGGCGGCACCCGGCAGCGCGCACTCGGCAACGCGATGGCCCGCGTAGCGGCCGCCGACGTGGCAGAAGTCGCGCCCATCAATACCATGCAGGACCTCCTGCAGGGACGTGAAGCGGGCGTGGGCTTCAAGCGAGTGTCGGGGAACGTCGGCACCGGATCGCCCATCCGCATCCGCGGCTACTCCAGCCTGAACGTCGGAAACAACCCGCTCATCTACGTGGACGGCATCCGGGTCGACAACGAGACGCAGGCGGGCCCCAACCTCCGCGACGGCCGCCAGGTGAGCAAGCTCGACGACATCAACCCCGAGGACATCGAGCGCATCGAGGTCATCAAGGGTCCGTCAGCCGCGACTCTCTACGGCACCGAGGCCTCCAACGGCGTTATCAACATCATTACCAAGCGCGGCGTCGAAGGCGCGCCCCAGTTCGACCTGACCATCAAGCAGGGCGCCACTTGGCTTCCCAATGCCCGCGACCAGGTGGGCGTCGCCTACGGAAAGGACACCGCGGGCAACATCATCTCCTTCAACATCTGGGACCAGGAGCGAGATGCCGGGCGGCAGTTCTTCACCACGGGCCACTCTCAGGGCTACGCGCTCAGCATGAGGGGCGGCACCGAACGGGTGCGCTACTACCTGGCCACCGACTGGGACGACCAGACCGGCATCGTCCGCTACAACTGGAACAAGGTGTTCAATACGCGCGCGAACGTCTCCGTGGTGCCGCACGAGTCGCTCCAGATCGACATGAGCACCGGCTACGTGAACGGCACCACCAGCTTCATGCAGCAAAAAACTTCGTGGGGCGTCTGGGAGCAGGCGCAGTGGTCCACCCCCGAAGGCGCCGACACCCGGCTGCGCGGATTCCTGCGCGCGCGTCCGGAGTCGATCGAGGAAGTCGAGGCGATCCGCGACAACTCCCGCTTCATCGGCAGCCTCACACTCAACCACACGCCGTTCGACTGGCTGACCCACCGAGCCGTAGTAGGGCTCGACCAGGCCCACGAGGAGAACCGTACGCTTTTCCCCCGCCATCCGACCGGAGCACAGCACGACTTCGGCGGCCTCTCGCTCGGAGACGTCGTCGTCGAGCGCCCGTACACCCGCTACATCACCTTCGACTACGCCGCCACGGGAACGGTCAACCTGAGCGACTTGACCCTGCGGAGCTCCGTTGGCGCCCAGTACTACTCCAAGCAGTTCGAGACTGTGATCAGCACCGGGAAGACCTTCCCGGCTCCCGCCATCACCTCGCTCGCAGGAGCGGCCAGCACGACCTCCACTGAGGACTTCGTGCAGAACAAGACGTTGGGCGCCTACGTGCAGCAGGAGATCGGCTACCGGGACCGCATCTTCATCACCGGCGCCATCCGCGGCGATGACAACTCCGCCTTCGGAGCCGACTTCGACGCCGCCGTCTATCCGAAGCTCTCCGGCACCTGGGTTCTAAGTGAAGAGGACTTCTTCGATGTCGGCTGGGTGAGTTCGCTGAGGCTGCGCACCGCCTGGGGCAAGGCCGGCCAGCAGCCCGATGTGTTTGCTGCGGTGCGGCTCTACGAACCCGCGGTGGGCCCTGCCTCCCAGGCCGCGGTCACCCCCGAAGAAGTAGGCAACCCGGAGCTGGGCCCCGAGGTCAGCACGGAGATCGAGACCGGGTTCGACGCCGCGCTCTTCGACGACTGGCTGCTGGCCCAGATGACCTACTACCAGCAGGACATCCGGGACGCGCTGGTCTCCCTGCCCGTGGCTCCCAGCCGCGGCTTCCCCGGCTCCCAGTCCGTGAATCTGGGGCACCTGAAGAACTGGGGCTGGGAGGTCAACCTCAACGGACGGGTCTTCGACAGCGATGCTTTCGCGGTGGACCTGGGCGCGAATCTTTCGCACAACCGGAACCGCGTGGAGGACGTCGGCGACCTGCCTCCGACCAACACGCTGCGCGAAGGCTTCCCCTTCCCGGCCATCTTCGACGAACTGGCGGTGAGCGCCGAGATCGATCCCTCAACCGGGCGGCTCATCAAGTCGTCGATCATGTGCGACAGCGGCACCGGAATCAACGGCTGGGAGCAGGGCGGGTCGCCGGCTCCGTGCAACAGCCGGATGGAAGTCTTCTACGGGCCTCTCCAGATGCCGTGGGAGATGGGCTACAACCTGACCTTCACCTTCTTCAACAACCTCAGGCTCCATGCCCTGGTCGAGCACCGCATCGGCGGCTACGCCACCTCGTCGGACGTTGCCGGCAAGCACATCCACTTCCAGACCTCGCTCGCGGCCAACGAGCGCACCAACCCGCTCTTCCTGGCGCGCGCGGACGAGAACTTCGGGAGCGGCATGGTCTACAACGGAGGCTTCGCCCGCCTCCGCGAGATCAGCGCCAACTACCGGCTGCCCCAGTCGCTGGTGGAGCGCTCGGGAGCCTCGCGGGCGTCCGTGAGCCTCGGCGCGCGCAACCTCGCGATGCTCTGGGTATCCCAGCCGGACATCTGGGGTGAACCGATCCACGATCCGGAAGCGCGGCGCACGGCGGACACCAGCACCGGCTCCAACTCGAATGTGCCGCCCACGGCGTCGTTCAACCTGACCATGCGGGTCACGTTCTGATGTGCAAGGGAGAAACAGCCGCTCACGGTGGACGATGGCATGCCCGATCCCCGCGTCCCCGTTGAGAACACGGGTCAGGTGGGACAGGACGGCGTCACCCGGCCCCAGCAGACTTGCTGATGCCGCAGCGTATCGGCCTCGACTACGTGGGCACTGACAACCAGCGCCACAACGTGGTGGTCATGGGCCGGAAGGCGTTCGCCGGGCAGGTCGCCGAAGACATCCGCACGCGGGCGCGCTGGTAGCGACTCGTTCGCGCCGGTCGCCAACTGACGTGGCCGGGCGAGGGTCGACCCTCTCGATACGGGCTCATCCGTCGTTCGCGGACCGGCCTGGCATGACCTCGACCGCCAGCAAAACCGCGGTCCCGGGTGTCAACTAATGGCCCAATCGATCACCTCCGAGGGTGTTCGAGCCGCCGCCGGAGGTGCCTGTTCCACCTCTGTCCGGAGGACCGCTCATGGGCTCTCGTATCGTCGTATTCCAACCCGCAAGCGCAGCCGTCGCGCTCCTTGCGCTCCTGCTGGCCACAGCGGTCGGGGCAGGTGCGCAGGGAACCGGCACCGTCACCGGAACGGTGGTCGACGGCCGCACCCTGCAACCGATGTCCGTCGTCCAGGTGGACATCCCGACCCTGGAGATCGGGGGGCTGACCCAGGCCAACGGTCAGTTCCTGCTCCTCAACGTTCCGGCCGGCACGCATCAGTTGCGGGCGACGCGGATCGGGTTCCGCACCGCCACCGTGCAGATCGACGTGACCGGCGGCCAGACCAGCCAGATCGAGATCAACCTCACGGCGGAAGCGCTCGCGCTCGATGAGGTGGTGGTGACAGGCACGGCGGGCGGCACCCGGCAGCGCGCGCTCGGCAACGCGATGGCCCGCGTGGAGGCCGCCGACGTGGCGGAAGTCGCCCCCATCAACACCATGCAGGACCTCCTGCAGGGACGTGAGGCCGGCGTGGGCTTCAAGCGAGTGTCGGGGAACGTCGGCACCGGGTCGCCCATCCGCATCCGCGGCTACACCAGCCTGAACGTCGGCAACAACCCGCTCATCTACGTAGACGGCATCCGGGTCGACAACGAGACCCAGGCGGGGCCGAGCCTCCGCGACGGCCGCCAGGTGAGCAAGCTCGACGACATCAACCCCGAGGACATCGAGCGCATCGAGGTCATCAAGGGCCCTTCGGCCGCGACCCTTTACGGCACCGAGGCCTCCAACGGCGTCATCAACATCATCACCAAGCGCGGCGTCGAGGGCGCGCCCCAGTTCGACCTGACCATCAAGCAGGGCGCCACCTGGCTCCCCAACGCACGCGACCAGGTCAACTTCGCCTACGGCAAGGACAGCGCCGGCAACATCATCTCCTTCAACATCTGGGACCAGGAAAGGGATGCCGGACGCCAGTTCTTCACCACGGGCCACTCCCAGGGCTATGCGCTCAGCATGAGGGGCGGCACCGAGCGGGTGCGCTATTACCTGGCCACCGACTGGGACGACCAGACCGGCATCGTCCACTACAACTGGAACAAGGTGTTCAATACGCGCGCGAACGTCTCCGTGGTGCCGCACGAGTCGCTCCAGATCGACATGAGCACCGGCTACGTGAACGGCACCACCAGCTTCATGCAGCAGCGGACCTCGTGGGGCGTCTGGGAACAGGCGCAGTGGTCGACTCCCGAGGGCGTCGACACCCGGCTGCGCGGATTCCTGCGCGCGCGCCCCGAGTCCATTGAGGAAGTCGAGGCGACCCGCGACAACTCGCGCTTCATCGGCAGCCTCACGCTCAACCACACGCCGTTCGACTGGCTGACCCACAGGGCCGTGATCGGGCTGGACCAGGCCCATGAGGAGAACCGCAGGCTCTTCCCGCGCCATCCGACCGGAGCACAGCACGACTTCGGCGGCCTCTCGCTGGGGGATGTCGTCGTCGAGCGCCCGTACACCCGCTACATCACCTTCGACTACGCCGCCACGGGAACGGTCAACCTGAGCGACTTGACCCTGCGGAGTTCCGTTGGCGCCCAGTACTACTCCAAGCAGCTCGAGACCGTGATCAGCACCGGGAAGACCTTCCCGGCTCCCGCCATCACCTCGCTCGCAGGCGCGGCCAGCACGACGTCCACCGAGGACTTCGTGCAGAACAAGACGATGGGCGCCTACGTGCAGCAGGAGATCGGCTATCAGGACCGCATCTTCGTCACCGGCGCCATCCGCGGCGACGACAACTCCGCCTTCGGCGCCGACTTCGACGCGGCCATCTATCCGAAGCTCTCCGGCACCTGGGTCCTCAGTGAAGAGGACTTCTTCGATGTCGGCTGGGTGAACTCGCTGAGGCTGAGGACGGCGTGGGGCAAGGCCGGGCAGCAGCCCGACGTGTTCGCTGCCGTGCGGCTCTATGAGCCGGCGGTGGGCCCGGCCTCGCAGGCCGCGGTCACCCCCGACGAAGTGGGCAACCCGGAGTTGGGCCCCGAGGTCAGCACCGAGATCGAGACCGGGTTCGACGCCGGTCTGTTCGACGACCGCCTCCTGGCCCAGGTGACCTACTACCAGCAGGACATCCGGGACGCGCTGGTCTCCCTGCCCGTGGCTCCCAGCCGCGGCTTCCCCGGCTCCCAGTCCGTGAATCTGGGGCACCTGAAGAACTGGGGCTGGGAGGTCAACCTCAACGGACGGGTCTTCGACAGCGATGCTTTCGCGGTGGACCTGGGCGCGAATCTTTCGCACAACCGGAACCGCGTGGAGGACGTCGGCGACCTGCCTCCGACCAACACGCTGCGCGAAGGCTTCCCCTTCCCGGCCATCTTCGACGAACTGGCGGTGAGCGCCGAGATCGATCCCTCAACCGGGCGGCTCATCAAGTCGTCGATCATGTGCGACAGCGGCACCGGAATCAACGGCTGGGAGCAGGGCGGGTCGCCGGCTCCGTGCAACAGCCGGATGGAAGTCTTCTACGGGCCTCTCCAGATGCCGTGGGAGATGGGCTACAACCTGACCTTCACCTTCTTCAACAACCTCAGGCTCCATGCCCTGGTCGAGCACCGCATCGGCGGCTACGCCACCTCGTCGGACGTTGCCGGCAAGCACATCCACTTCCAGACCTCGCTCGCGGCCAACGAGCGCACCAACCCGCTCTTCCTGGCGCGCGCGGACGAGAACTTCGGGAGCGGCATGGTCTACAACGGAGGCTTCGCCCGCCTCCGCGAGATCAGCGCCAACTACCGGCTGCCCCAGTCGCTGGTGGAGCGCTCGGGAGCCTCGCGGGCGTCCGTGAGCCTCGGCGCGCGCAACCTCGCGATGCTCTGGGTATCCCAGCCGGACATCTGGGGTGAACCGATCCACGATCCGGAAGCGCGGCGCACGGCGGACACCAGCACCGGCTCCAACTCGAATGTCCCGCCCACCGCGTCGTTCAACCTGACCATGCGGGTCACGTTCTGATGTGCAAGGGAGAAAGAGCCATGAAGACAATCAGAAATGGAAAGCGACCCGCCCGCGGACGATTCACGAAGATCGCCGCGCTCGTTCTGGCGGCGACGGCGGCCGGAGCATGCGACAGCCTGCTCGAGGTGGAGCTGCCGGGCAACCTGACCGAGGACGGGCTCCTCATTCCCGACATGGCCAATACCATGGTCGTGTCCGCGATCGCCGACTTCGAGTGCTCGTACTCGGACTTCTCGGTCTCCATCGGAGGCCTCGAGGACGCCTACTGGGAGTCGACCGGCTGGTTCACGCGAGCCTGGTCCGAGTACCGCATCACCTCCACCAGCGGCAACTGCGGCCAGAGCAATACCAACGCAGCGTTCGCAACCTCCCTTCCAGAAGGCCCGCTTCCAGGCGGAGCAGGCGTACAACACCATCAGCGGGTTCGAGGAGGCCGTTCCGGACCAGGACAACCTGCTCGCGACCGCGGCACTCTACGCCGGGCTCGTCTACACCGTGTTCGGCGAGCACTGGTGCGAGAACACCGTGGACGTAGGACCGCTCATGACCCCGTCCCAGCTGCTGGCCGGCGGCGAGGAGTGGCTCGGCACCGCCATCGGCCACATGGGCGGCGACTTCGACATCACCGCAGTGACCTCGAGCGCGCGCCAGCTGGCGCACCTTGCCCGGGCCCGCAACCGCCTTTCGCAGGGCAACATGTCCGGAGCGGCGGCGGATGCGGCCCAGGTCACGGACCCGAACTTCATCGCCTGGGTCACCCGCGACAACTCGGTGCGCAAGCGGTGGAACCAGGTCTACCACATGCTCAACGAGAACAAGTACGGCACCATCACTCCTCCCGTGATGGTGGACGGAGTCGAGGTGGCGCCCGGCTTCCGCAACCTGACCATCGCCGCGGACGGGAGCCAGACGGTGGACGACGGCATGCCCGATCCCCGCGTCCCGGTGGTAAACACCGGTCAGGTGGGTCAGGACGGCGTCACCCCGCACTGGGTCCAGACCAAGTACCGTGACCAGGGGTACGATATTCCGCTCGGCGATTGGGCCGAGGCGCAGCTGATCCTGGCCGAGGTCGAGGTCATGTCCGGTGACGCGGCCTCCGCGCTGAGCCGTATCAATGCGTTGCGCGACCGGCACGGCCTGCCCCACGCTTCATCCGTGGACATGGGCGTCATCGTCGAGGAGCGGCGCCGCGAGATGTTCCTCGAAGGACGGCACCACGCCGACAAGCTGCGCTACGGGCTGTGGTTCCCGCGCGGCCAGAACTTCAACCACAAGGGAGTGGCCTACGGGCCGACGACGTGCCTTCCCATCGACGAAACCGAACTCGAGTTGAACCCCAACACGAGCGGCTGACACCGGCTCGCAGGGCCCGGCACCCGTCCGGGGGGATCCCGCAAGGGCTCTCCCCGGACGGGGGCGGGAGAGGTATGTCCCTGTGGGCGTGGACCCTGGCGCTTTCAGGCCTCCTCTGCCTCGGCGCTTGCGCCGGCGGTTCGGGTGCCGGGGGAGACGGCCCCCCACCCGTCCGCGGAACCGGCGACATCACCAGGGAGGAGCTGAACCTGGAGGTGTACACCAGCGCCCACCACGCCATCGAGCGGCTCCGCCGCAGCTGGCTGCGGCGCCGGGGCGCCCGCACCCCGAACAACCCGGACAACCGGCCTTTGGTCTACATGGACGGGGTGCGCGTCGGGCGCATCGAGGAACTCTTCGGCATCAGCGCCGAATACATCGAGCGGATCTCGCTGCTCTCCCCCACCGATGCCACCACCCGGTTCGGCACCGGTCACGCCTCGGGGGCGATCGTGATCGTCACCCGCAGAGGTCCTCCGGAGTAGTCAATGCCCGTCGATCGACGAAGCCCTGCGCCAGTCGCGGCTCGCTGGATCGGGACGCTGACGCTCGCGGCAACGCTTTGCCTGGCGGGCTGTTTAGCGGGAGGTCCCGAAGGAGCCACGCCGTCCACAGGGGGCGGCTTCGGCGACATCACGAGAGAGGAGCTGGACAGGGACGCCTTCGGCAACGCCTACACCGCCATCGAGCGGCTCAGGCGCACCTGGCTGCGGCGCCGGGGCGCCCAGACCGCATACAACCTGGACAATCGGCCCGCGGTCTACCTGAACGGGGTCCGTATGGAATTCCGGGAGTTGCGCAGCATCAGCGACGATCACATCGAGCGGATTTCGCTGCTCTCCCCCACCGACGCCACGACGCGCTTCGGCACCAATCACACGGCGGGGGCCATCATGATCACTACGCGGCGCGCACCTCCAGACTAGTTCGTCCGCCGGGAGCTGACGAAGCGTCGCAGCCGGCGTACCGCCAGCGAAAGGCCGGTCCACACCATCACCGCGGCCGCCAACGAGTAGAGTCCTGCCAACAGCTGGCCCCCCAGCCCCCAGTACTCCCCCGTATGCGCGTATCGAAGGAACTGCTGCGCGCGCCGTGCGGGCGAATCGTCGGCGAAGGACTCCCATGCGCGCGCCGTGCCGGAGGCGGCGTCCACGGTGAGAAAGCCGGTCCTGTGAGGCTGGCCCGCGCGGCCCGCCTGCACCTCGACGCGGACCTCGCTGTCCGCCGGGCGCGGCATGTTCAGAATCATGGTCCGCCACTCCGGCGCCCATCCCTCGGCCGTTGCGAGCACGGCCCTCAGGTCCGGCTCCGCCACGCGAGCCGAGTCCTCCGGAATCGCCGCCTCGTCGAACCCCATCCCTCCGGACGCTGATGCGACCGCCCATGACCCGGCGGACATAGCGTTTCCCACCATCGGGTAGACCCGATCTCCCGCAGCCGGATACGATGTGGCGACCCCGGTTGCGGCGATCGCGGCCAGCGGCAGGACGGACCAGATCCCGACCACCTGGTGCCAGTTGAGGTCGCGCCCGGCGCCTCTCGCCCCGGGACGGAGGAGGATCGCGTTGGCGAGCGACCGCCGCGTGACGGGCCGCGGGATCCACAGGATCGGTCCGGTAAGCAGCAGAAAGAGGAAGGCCACGTTGACCGCTCCCGTCACCGCCCGGGCACGACGCACCGAGCCTCCGGAGACGTTGAACCAGCGGTGCCAGTTGTGAACGCCTTCGAAGAACCGCTCGAGTCCGCCCGGTCCCGTTGCCAACACCTGCCCCGTGTAGGGATTGACGCGGGCGTACCGGTCCCGCCCCTCGTAGACGCGCACCGGCGCGCGCGGATCCGAACGGTAACTCAGCGAAGTCGTCGTGAACCCGGCCGCCCCTGCGAGTTCCTCAGGAGGCAGCCGTTCCACAGTCTCGGGCGCGGCCACGAAGTACCGCCGCTCCGCAAGCCCCGTCGCCGTCTCCTGCAGCGACAGCACCACCCCCGTCGCTGCCAACATCAGGATAACCACCCCGGCGGCCGCGGCTACAGAAAGATGCAGCCAGAAGATGACTGCGCGGATCATCCGCACTTGACGCCGCCGGGTCGACGAAGCCGGCGCCCCGCCCGGCTGCGCCCCTTATCCGCCCTGGTTCAGCGTCACGTAGCGCTCGAACCGCGCGACTTCGTTTTCGTCCACGTACTTTCCGATCTCGCGCCGGAACTGGTCCAGGTCGGTGTACGGGCGGTACTCCTCGAACTCGTGGGCCATGCGCTCGCTCATCCCGGGAACCGCCATGATCTCTTCGCGGGGGGCCGTGTTCAGGTCGATAGGGACGTACACATACCGGGCGAGCCGCTCAACTTCGTTCTCGTCCACGTACTTCCCGATCTCCATGCGGAACTCGCCCATGTCCACGTATGGACGGTACTCTTCGAACTCGTGGGCCATCCGATCCCCAACACCCGGAATCAGCAGGATCTCGTCGTTGGTCACGTCGTTGAGGTTGATCGGCAGCCAGAGCGCGCGGTAGGCCCCTACCGCCGCCTCCTCTCCGATCGCCCCCGCCAGCACCGCGTGCAGATCCGCCGCCCGCAGGTAGGGCCGTCCGCCGGCAACCGCCGCGGCGGCCTCCGCCGTGATCCCCGGGACCGCGGTGAGCTCGTCTTCAGTGGCGAGGTTGGGGTTGGAGAGGGCGGCCATTGCATCGGCGGCGTTCATACCGCCCATGGCCTCGACGTCCACGGCGGCGGCGGGCTCGGACTCCGCCGCATCGCTATCCCCGGCACAGCCGGCCGACAGGAGCGGAATCACGGCAAGGACGAGCATTGCGGTGTTACTGCGGGACATGTTCCTCCGTTTCCTGTAGTGAGTCTCGTTGCGTGTGGCGTCACAAGTGCGCCGAGCGCGAGCTGAATAAAATGAGACTCATTCTCAACTTGCTCTGAAGATCCACAGGCAGAGGGGTAAGGTCAAGTGTCCGGCACGTCGAATTCGATCGACCGGCATCGGTCCCGCGTCAGGCTTTTCGATGCTCGCCGATCGGGTCGGCCGCCAGGTCCGCTCGTCAGCCGACGCTTGTGTCAGGTCTATCCCCCGGGCCGTCGGGTGGTCACCACGATCGCGCCCCACATGTGGCCGGTCCCGTAGATCGTGGTCGCGTCCCGGGAGGAGAGGAAGCGGATCTGCTCGACGTCCTGCACGGGAATGCTGCGCAGATCGTCCAGCGCGAGCAGCTTCGCCTGGTCGACGTACACGGCCGGCTCCGGGTTGGGGTTCGAGATGGTGGGAGTGCGCCGGTAGAAGAGCCACGATGGCCGCAGCTGCTCGACCGCCTGGTACGCGCTCTCGCTCAGAATCTGTTCCAGTTCGGGACGCGTGATGTCTCCCTGTGACGTGCTGCGCGCGGGTCCGGGGGCACCCACGACGCAGGCTGAGACGACTGCCAGCGCGAGCGGCAGCACCATTTGCAGCCACCGCCATGCGCCGGTCGGGCGGTCCTTCACCCGTATGGATTCCATGGTCACTCCTTCGAGCCGCGCTCCACCGTGGCCCTCAGGAGGCGGGTGAGCATCGGGAACTCGCGGTCGAGATAGTCGTTGCCACCCGCCACGATCGCGCTCTGGTCGCCGCGCCGCAGCCCGCCCCCCGAGCTCTCGCCGTACCCCGGGTAGATGCGGTCCACAACCTCCATCCCCTCCACCACCCGGCCGAAGGGCGGGAAGCCCTGCGCGTCCAGGCGGCTGTTGTCCACCAGGTTGATGTACACCTGTGTGGCGCGGGTGTGCGGCTCCGTGAAGGCGAACGCTATGGTGCCGCGCACGTTGCTGGCCAACACCGCGTCGTCGTCCCGGATGGTCTCGCCGATCCAGGCGGCCGTGACCTCGGGATCGCCCGCCAGTCCCCACTGCACGATGAAGTCCGGTACGGTGCGGTGGAAGCGCGCGTCGTCGTAGTAGCCGTGGCGCACCAGGTTGTAGAATCGGTCGGCCCCCACGGGCGCCCAGGCTCGCACCACCTCGATGGCGAAGTCACCCGCGCTGGTCTCGAAGCGAGCCAGGAAGGTGTCGGGAGCGGCCTCGCTCCACGCCGGGAGGGTGGGATCGAGCAGGATCTCGCGGGAGGAGAGGGCGGAGCGCTCGTCCCCGGGCGCGCAACCTGCCCCGACGAGCGCCGCCAGCGCCACCGCCCACCACCGCCGACCGCTCTCGCTTCCAACTGCTGGAGCCACCGGCCACCTCACGGATCGGCATGGACGGCGGGCCGGCCCTCCACCACCCCGCCTGTCTGAACCTGACGCCGCCGGGAGGGCGTGTCCAATCCGTAGAGCGGCCCCCCCGGTGCCCCGCGCCGGCCACCCGCCGACTGGCCGCCGCTTGACACGAGTCGTAGAATCACCGTGGAGGCGTTCTCGGACAGTTTGGACCCCCGCCAGGCAGCTCTTCCACGCGACCCGTTTCTCCGACGGGTCTACCTCCTGGCGGCTCACTCGGCAGTACGCGCCTCCAGAGGAGTACGCATGGGTAAGTTTCGTCCGTTCGCACGGGCGCTTGCCTGCCTGGCCGGAGCCTTGGCTGTGGTCCTTGCCTCCGGCACGCCCGCCGCTGCCCAAACGGGCAATCTCGTCGGCCAGGTAGTCAACGCCGAAACCCTCCAACCCCTCGCCGGAGTCCAGGTCTACATCCAGGGACTTGACCTGGGCACCGCCACCAACCAGAACGGGCGCTACATCCTGAGCGTCCCCGCCGGAAGCCACGAGGTCGCCTTCGAAAGCCTGGGCTTCGGCACGCAGACCGTGACCGCCACGGTCACCGCCGACCTGGCCACCGAGATCAACGTGTCGCTGCGCGAGGAGGCGCTCGCGCTCGACGAGATCGTGGTCACCGGCACCGCCGGAGGAACCCAGCGCCGCGCCATCGGCAACGTGGTGGAGACGGTGGACGCGGCCGCCGTGCTCGAGGTCGCGCCGGTCACCAGCGTCCAGACGCTCCTGGCCCAGCGCACCCCCGGCATGATCATGCTGCCGTCGGCCGGCCAGGTCGGCACCGGCTCGCCGATCCGCATCCGCGGCACCACCAGCATGTCGCTCGGCAACGACCCCATCGTCTACATCGACGGCATCCGCATGGACTCCAACCCGCGCGGCGGACCGGGCGTGCGCGGCGGGGCCCGGGTCAGCCGCCTGAACGACCTGAGCCCCGAAGACATCGAGAGCATCGAGGTCATCAAGGGGCCCTCGGCGGCCACCCTCTACGGCACCGAGGCCTCCAACGGGGTGATCCAGATCATCACCAAGCGCGGAGCGGTGGGCGCCCCCCGGTTCGACATCAGCGTGCGCAGCGGCGCGAACTGGCTCCAGAACTCGGCGGGCCGCGCGGGCGGGGATCCGAACTCCTGCTACAATAACCCTGCATCGCTGGACGCGCTCGCGTGCGCCAACGGCCTCCAGTGGCGCAGAAACGCCAACACCGGGCAGCTCGAGGGTTTCAACCTCGTCCAACAGGAGATCGACGCGGGACGCCCGCCCATCTTCCGCACCGGCCTCCAGCAGGGCTACAACCTGGGGCTGAGGGGAGGCACCGAGGACGTGCGCTACTACACGTCGCTCTCCTGGGACGACGACGAAGGCATCGTCGGCTACGACTTCGCCACCCGCCTCAACGGCCGGGTCAACCTGGACCTGGTGCTCTCCGAGGATGTCTCGCTGCGGACCAGCACGGGATACATGCAGAACCGGGTCCGGCTCGCCCAGAACCGGGGCGGGTTCGGCGCCGAGCCCTTCAGCGGCATCATCTGGGGATTCCCGAGCACCATCGAGACGCCGCAGCGCGGCTTCATGGTGGCGCCGCCCGAGGAGTGGTCCAAGCACGTCACACGGGCCGACAACGACCGCATCACAACGAGCCTCGAGTTCGGATACAATCCCGCGGACTGGACCACGCACCGGCTCTCCTTCGGTCTGGACCGGGGCGAGGCTGTCGACTGGGTGCTCATCCCGCGGCAGCCCGAGGGCCGCTCGCACTTCTGGGGAAGGCGCGGTCTCGGCTTGAAGGATGTTGCGCGCATCGCCAACCGCTTCACCACGCTCGACTACAGCGGATCGGCCTTCCTGGATGTGCGTCCCGGCCTCCGGCTCACCAGCTCGGTGGGCGTGCAGTACTACCAGCGCCAGACTTCCATCATCGAAGCCGAGGGATCGGAGTTCCCGGCGGTGCCTATCACGACCGTGAGCGGCGGCGCCGATCGCGACAGCGGCGAGAACTTCACCGAGAACATCACCCTGGGCGCCTACGTCCAGCAGCAGCTGGACTGGAACAACCGCGTCTTCCTGACCGCGGCCGTGCGGGGAGACGACAACAGCGCCTTCGGGGCCGACTTCGACGCGGCCGTCTACCCCAAGTTCAGCGCCACCTGGGTCGTCACCGAAGAGGACTTCTTCGACGTGGGCTGGATCGAACAGCTGCGGCTGCGTTCGGCCTGGGGCGCCGCCGGACAGCAGCCCGGCACCTTCGACGCGGCGCGCCTCTACGTCCCGGGCGTGGGCTTCGGCGACCAGCCCGGCCTGCTCCCCGGCTCCTTCGGCAACCCGCAGCTCAAGCCGGAGCGCGGCGAGGAGCTGGAGTACGGCTTCGATCTGAGCCTGCTGGGCGGACGCCTGGAACTCATCGTCAGCCGCTACGACCGCACCATCAAGGATGCCATCGTCCAGCGCCCGGTCCCCACCTCCACGGGCTTCTCCGGGCGCCAGATCGTGAACCTGGCCGAGGTCAAGGCCTGGGGGAACGAGGTCGGCGTCGACTTCCGAGCCATCGAGGGCCCGGTGTTCAACTGGGACATCAGCGGCCAGTTCGCCACCATGAACAACGAGATCCAGGACCTCGGCGGGCTGTCCTTCGTGCCCGCGGGCGGCCAGCAGTCCCACTACGAGGGCTACTCCATCGGCGCCTTCTTCGCCAAGCGGGTGGTGTCGGCGCAGATCGACGCCGGCGGCTTCGTGACCTCGGCGATGTGCGACGGCGGAACCGGTGTCGGCGGCATAGACTCGGGCGGCTCTCCGGTCGCCTGCGGCGGTGCGCCCGACGTGCACTGGGCCCCGTCCACGCCCACCTGGCAGGTCGGCATCACCAACAGCTTCAGCATCAACAACCTGCGCCTCTACGCGCGCATCGAAGGCAACGGAGGCCACTGGAACTTCAATTCCGAGTTGCGCGCCGCCCACAACATCGGCGTGACCGAAGCCGTCATCTGCCGCTGCATTCCCGAGGTGCAGGCCCGGCGCCAGTACGAGAACAACACCATGGGCTTCCACGAGGGCGGATTCCTGCGCCTTCGCGAGGTCGGGGCGAGCCACAGCATTCCCGGGGACCTGCTCACCCACATAGGAGCTTCCCGCGGGGTCATCAGCGTGTCCGCGCGCAACATGGCCATGCTCTGGACCAAGGCCCACGGATGGGGCACCTGGCGCGACGGCCGGGTGATGCCTCCGGGCGGATTCGGAGGGAGATGGTCCTGGGACGCGGAGCTGCGCAGCACCGGCAACATCCGCGCGGATCAGCAGACCGTCATGCCGCCGTTCGCCAGCTTCACGGCGAACGTGCGCCTGAGCTTCTGAGGGAGGTGGCACGATGATCGACCTTCGAAGCAGCGAATCCAGTCCGCACGGGCACGAGGTGACGACAATGAGACGGTACAGCGAATACATCGGACGCCGGCGCCGGGCTCGCCGGCAGGGAAGGGGTTCCCGGGCGATGGCGATCCTGAGCGGCATTCTGCTCGCGGGAACGGTGGCCTGTGAATCCCTTCTGGAGGTGGAGATCCCCGGGCAGGTCGAGGACGCAGCGCTCGACGATCCGGCGCTGGCCGGCACCATGGTGATCAGCGCGCTGGGCGAGTTCGAGTGCGCCCTCAACACCCTGGTTCCCACCAACGCGTTTCTCACGGGCGAGTTCATCGCCTCCAACTTCTTCCTGAGTTCCAACGTCTGGGGCTGGCGCGGGGAGACCGAAATCCGGGCCACCTCGGGCGCCTGCTCGACCTCCCGGGCGGCTACCAACTACGGCTACTACACGCCCTTCCAGCGGGCCCGCTTCCTGGCCGAGGACGCCGTGCGCCGCATCACCGAGTTCAGCGACGCGGACGTTCCCGACAAGTCCAACGTGCTGGGCACCCTGAACGCGTACGCGGGCTACAGCCTGGTGCACCTGGGCGAGAACTACTGCGAGATGGCGCTCGACAACGGGCCGCTCATGCAGCCTCGCGAGGTCCTGGCGCTCGCCGCGGAGCGCTTCACCACCGCGATGAGCCAGGCCTCGGATCCATCCATCGTCAACATGGCGCGGGTGGGACGGGCGCGCGCGAACCTCGACCTGGGGAATCTGTCGGAAGCCGCAGCGGACGCGGAGCAGGTGCCCGAGGGGTTTGTGCGCAACGCCGAATACTCGACCGCCCAGATCCGGCGCGAGAACTCGACCTACAACCGCACCGAGACCGACTACCTGTCGGTGGGCTTCGCCTGGCGTGACCTGGAGGTCGCCGGCATGCCGGATCCGCGCGTGCCGGTGGTGAACACCGGGCGCAAGGGCCAGGACGGCGAGACCGACCAGTGGGACCAGCTCAAGTACACGTCGCGCGACGATCCAATTCCCATCGCGTCATGGCGCGAGGCCCAATTCATCATCGCCGAGGCACGCATGGGACAGGCCGCCCTCGACGCGCTGAACCGGGTGCGCGACGTGTACGGGATTCCCCACATCCAGATGAGTGAGGTCGACGACATGCTGGCGACCATCCTGGAGGAGCGGAAGCGCACCTTCTTCCTGGAGGGCCACTGGCACAGCGACATGATCCGCCACAACATCCAGTTCCCGCAGGGAGTGAACCACAAGGGCAACAGCTTCCAGCCCTACAGTTGCATGCCGCTGCCCGACATCGAGGTGAACAACAACGTCAACCTTTCGGGCTAGACCCGAAACAGTCTTCAGGAGTACGCACCATGATCGGGTTCAGGGCATACGGAATCGCCGCGGGACATGCGGCGCTGGGTTGCGCCTTCCTCGCGCTCGTCGCCGCGGCATGTTCGCCGGCGGAGGAGGGGGAGCCCGCCGCATCGGACGTGACGGTCGTCTGGGGCGGCGGCCTGTTCGACGGGACCGGGGACGCCGTGGTTCCCAACCCGGGGATCGTGATGGCGGAGGGGCGCTTCCATGCGGTGGACGCCGTGGCTGCATCGGAGGCGGTCGCGGCCGGGGCGACGGTGGTGGAGGTCGGGGAAGGGGAGGTGATCCTTCCCGGCATGCTCGACCTGCACGCCCACTTCCACCTCGACCTGCTGGGGGAGGGCCGCGTCGACGAGACCACCGTCTATCCCGCGCTCTTCCTGGCCAACGGGGTGACCAGCACCTTCCCGAACGGGGAAGCCAGCCCGGACAAGATGCGGGCCCTGCAGGAGCGCCTGCAGTCGGGCGAGCAGGTGGGCGCGCGGCTGCTCCGGTCCGGGCCCTACTTCGGCTCGTCGCGGGTGGGGTGGGATCCCTTTTTCACGGCCGAGGAGGTCCACCGCCAGGTGGACGCGCTGGTCGAGGAGGGGGTGACGGGCTTCAAGGCCAAGACCATTCGGGCCCCGCAGCTGGAGGCGTTGATCGAGCGGGCCCACTACCACGGCCTCAGCGTGACCGGCCACCTGGGCTCGGGCTTCGGGGGCTCGGTCAACCCGCGCGACGCCATCCGCATGGGGATCGACCGCATCGAGCACTTCATGGGCGGGGATGCGATGCCGGCGGTGCGTTCCGCCTACGCCTCGTTCGAGGAGATGACTCCGGACATGCCCGAGTTCGAGCGCATCGTCCAGCTCTACCTCGACGAGGGCGTCAACTACAACGCGACCATGAGCGCGTACGGATACTCGGGAGGCCGCGACCCCGACATCTTCGAGAACTTCGCGGACGAGATGAGCTACCTGACCCCATACGCCCGCGAACTCGTCGAGGAGCGCCTCGCCGCGGAGCCCCGCCAGGTGAGCGAGCAGTTCGAGCGCATCTACAACGTCAAGCAGCAGCTCGTCCAGCGCTTCTACGACATGGGGGGCGGGCACCTGATCACGATGGGAACCGACCACCCGTCCACGGGCGAGTTCTTCTCGCCCTTCTCGGTGCACCGGGAGCTGGCGCTGTTCGTGAAGTCGGGCATCCCCGAGGCCGCCGTGCTCCGGTTCGCCACCAGGAACGCGGCCGAGGCTCTTCGGGTGGACGGTGACCTGGGCACCATCGAAGCCGGCAAGATCGCCGACCTGGTCATCCTCGGAGCGAATCCGCTGGACGACATCCGCAACACCCGCGACGTGCGCATGGTGTTCAAGGACGGGGTGGCGTACGACCCGGCCGAGCTGCTCGAGTCCTCGAAGGGCAGGATCGGTCCCCAGGGGCCGGAGGACCTGCCGGACTTCGCCGCCGTCGACGTGCCGCCGCCGGGAGGGGAGTGAGGGGAGGTCGACCGGACCGGGCGAACAGACACGGACCCACTACCGGTAGTAGGCTACCCCCTGCCGGTAGTGGGTCTGTTGTTGGCTGCCGGGTCTCGGCTGGCGGCGAAGCCTGTGCCCGCCGCGCGGTAGTTTCCTCGTGCGCAGCCGAGGTCCCGTTCCGGTTTAACGGTGCGGGTGATCGTGCGGCGCCTCGTTGTGGTGCGGTGCCTGCTCGTAGTGCGCCCGCAGCACGTCCCCGCCGAAGTCGTCCCGCAGATCGCGCCATACCGAGTGCACGTGGTTGGCGTTGCCCTGGGTGTTGTCGTACTCGATGAGGAATTCGGGCGAATGGACGCGGTAGTAGTGGCCCTCGCCCGCCTCGGTGGCGCCCGCCCAGGCAAAGTAGAGCTCGTCGTCGGAGCCGGCGGCGATGCGCTCCATCCAGCGGCTCGCGGACTCGTCGTCCATGTTGTGCACGTACTCGCCGATGATCCGGTCGAGTTGCGCGCGCTGGGCGGCGTTGAGCGCTGAGGCCCGGATCCCGTCGTACGCCAGATCCACGGTGCGCTCGGCCCCCGTGATGATGTCGTCGTAGGCTTCGCTGGCGATGACCGCCGACCCGCGCTGGCTCGAGGAGAGCATCATGACGAGCCCGCGCGCGAGATCCTCCTCGTTGCCGAGCACGCGCAGCCCCGCCTTGGGGCCGGACGATACGGTGTGCGGGTTGCTTCCCATGAAGGCAGGGCCCATGACCAGCATTTCATCCCCCAGGGAGGAGAAGCTCATCGAGAGATGATGTCCCTCGAAGCGCCAGGCCCAGGGCTCGTCGGCCGAGGGGGACCCGTAGATGGTGAAGTAGTAGTCCTCAGGATCGCGGAACTCCTCGCGTTCCTCGATGACGCCGAGAACGCGTTCGAGCTCGATGATGCTGTTGGCCTTGAGATAGCCCTGGGTGCTCAGCGCCGACTGGAGCAACTGATGCGCGGCGGTCCGCTGCGCGAGCGTCATCGCCTTCAGCGGGAGCCCGTTACGCTCTCTCGGGACGAAGTGCCAGTTGAACTGTTCCGCGTCGCCGAGGGGGTACATGGCCCGGTCGCGGCCCTCGGCGTCCAGGGTGGCGACGAAGCTGGTAGCCGCGGTCGCGACTTCGTCGGTGGTGCTGGATACCCCGGCGAGCACGACGCCGCCCAGCGCCGAGGTCGCGGCCAGGATCAGGACCGGAAGCGCGATCGCGCGCCAGGACAGGTTCAGATTCTTCATGATGAGGCTCCTCTCTCGGGGACTGCGGGTCCGGATTATGCCTGTCAACTTGCCCGGAGTTTCCGAGGTCCCGCAAGTACGGGACTTCTTGACCATCCCCATCGGACCGGCTGACTTTACGCCATGATCGTTCCACGCCGCCGTATCACGCGACTCAGGGTCACCCGCCTGCGCGACCGGGACCGCACTATGCGCCAGGATGTCGTGGCAGTCGAGGAACCCCTCGAGATCCGGGTGCGGTTCGCCGAGGGGGATGAGTGGCAGACGCGCAGCGTGTCGGTCACCATGCGCACGCCCGGCGACGACTTCGAGCTCGCGGCCGGATTCCTCTTCGCCGAAGGGCTGGTGTCTGACCGGCGCGACGTTCATGAGATTTCCTACTGCACGGGTGACGAGCAGCAGGAGTACAACCTGCTCGAAGTGCGCCTGGCGCCCGACGCGTCGTTCGACGCCGGCCTCCTGAACCGCAACTTCTACATGACCTCCAGTTGCGGGGTGTGCGGCAAGGCGTCGCTCGAGGCCATCGAAGTGCAGGGGTGCGCGCCGGTCGCGGACGGCACGCTGTCGGTGCGGGCGGATGTGCTCAAGGGCCTGCCGGATTCCCTGCGCGCGGCGCAGCCTGTGTTCGAGAAGACGGGAGGCATCCACGCGTCCGGGCTGTTTGACCGCGACGGCGCACTGCTCGCGTTGCGCGAGGACGTGGGTCGGCACAACGCGCTGGACAAGCTGATCGGGCGGGAATTCCTGGCCGGCCGGCTCCCCCTGGCCGACCGCATCGTGCTGGTCAGCGGCCGGACCTCGTTCGAACTCATGCAGAAGGCCACCATGGCCGGAGTGCCGGTGGTGGCGGCGGTGGGCGCGCCCTCCTCGCTCGCGGTGGAGCTGGCACGGCGCTTCAACGTCACCCTGGTGGGCTTCACGCGCGCGACCGGCTTCAACGTGTACGCGGGGCGCGCCCGGGTGCGCACCTGAGCGGGCTGGACCGGCCCCGCCCCCGGCTCTTCGGGGTGGTGCTGGCGGGGGGGCAAAGCCGCCGCTACGGCAGCCCCAAGGCGCGGGTGCGGCTGGCCGGGCTGACGTTGCTGGAGCGAGCCCTGGCCATCCTGCACGCCGCCGGTCTGGAAACGGGAGTGATCGCCAACCGGGTGGATGATCTGCCGGCCGCCGCTCTCTCCGCGGCAGCGCCCGTCCGCCCCGACCTCACACCCGGCGCCGGCCCGCTCGGCGGGCTGCACGCGGCCCTTGCGTGGGCGCGGGAGCGGGGGGACGCGGGAGTCTTCCTGCTCGGGTGCGACCTGCCCCTGGTGCCGCCCGCCCTGGTGGCGCGCCTTGCCACCGCCTTCGACGCCGCGCGCCCGACCGTGCCGGCCAGCCCCGGCCCGCTCGGCATCGAGCCGCTGTGCGCCTGCTATCCCGCCAGCCTGGTGGCGGCCGCGGAGGAATGGCTGGCGGCAGGCCGGTTCGGCATGGGGGAGTTCGTGCACGCGCACGACCCGGTCGTGGTGGCCCGCGACGAACTCGCATCCGTCGCGGGCGCGGAAAACGCCTTCCTCAACGTGAACACCCCCGTCGACCGCGACCGCGCGGCCGACCTTCTGAGCCTGCAAGCCGGACCGGACTGACCTCGCCGATGCCATCGTCGGCGCCGGGCCCTCCGCTCAGAAGCCACCGCCGGTCGAGAAGCCGCCGCCCCCGAAACCACCCCCGGTCGAGAAACCACCGCCTCCGAAGCCACCCGCGCCAAAGACACCCCCGCTTGAGCTGTGGACCGGCAGAAAGTGCTGGTTGCGCCCCAGCATCCGATGCACGTGCAGGGAAGAGTGGCGCCCGGCGACGAAGCCCAGGAGCAAGGCGTTGATGTCGAGCCCGTCGTCGAAGCGCGACCGGCGCCCGTTCCAGTCGTCGGCCTCGAAGCGGTCGCGGATTTCCTCCAGGCCCGCCAGGCGCTCGGCGAGACGCGTACGCTCCTTCCGGCGCCTGGCGAGCTCCGCCCGCAGCTGCGTGAGCCGCTCGTCGATCTCGAGCAGTTGCGCGACCAGGACGTCGTCGCGCGGATCGCGGGTGGCGCGCGCCATGGCGACCAGTTCCTCCAGCGTGCGGCCCTCCAGAAACGCCTCCAGGCCGTCGATCGCCGACTCGTAGTAGGATCCACGCTCGTCGTGGAGAGCGGCCAGCTCGTCGGTGAGTTCGCGCAGCGCGGCTTCGGCCTCGCGCACCTGTTGACGCGCCGCCTCCCGCTCCGCGTAGAGCTGTTCCCCACGTGCGAGCACCGGGGTAAGCCCGTTCCTGTCCATGACCTCCTCTTCCAGGCCGGCCAGCGGCGGGAGCGCCGTGGCGAGGGCCGCGCGATCCTCCTCGAGGACGACGGCGGCGTGACCGGGCAGCGCGTTGAGAAAGTCGTAGCTGGCGCGAACGTCCTCGTATCGCGTCACCTCCGCCACCCACCCGTCCAGGCGGCGCGTGAGCACGTTGCCGGCAGCCCTGGCCGTGCCGTACCGCCGGCGCGCGAGGTAGGAAAACAGGGCGTCGCCCTCGTATGCGGGCACCTTATTCCGCCTGTTCGCGCTCGGCCGCTTCGTGGCGCTGCTCCGAGGCGGTGACCCGGGCCTCGAGCAGGCGGGCGCGCTCGAACAGGCGCTGCCACCGGGGCATGGCCTGAAGTTCCCCGAACACCACGCGCGCCAGCCGCGCCCGCTCTTCGCCGGTCTCGTTCAGCGCCTCGGTCACCGATGCCAGCGCCGCCTCGGCCGCCGCGACCTCGTCGCGCTGCTCGGGAATACGCCTCTCGACCTCGCGCAGGCGGTCCTTTTTCTCGTCGAAGATGGCGCGCACGCTGGACTCCATCCCGGCGAGGGTGGCTGCCACGGCGTCCTCCCGCATGGCCGGAAGATGGAACTCGGCCAGCGCACGAATGGCGGCGCACCTGCGTCCGCCCGCCTCGCTCAGTGCGAGTTGCAGCCCGTCGATGCTTTGCTCCCGCTCGTCCAGCCCACGCCGAACCCGCCGGATGCGCCTGACGATGCCGCGGTGGATGTCTCTGCCGGTCTGCATGGCTACCACTCCGTGATCTGGCCGATGTCGGCGTAGCGGCGCTCTGCCGTGACGAAACCTCTGGCCTTGAAGCCGAACTCCTCGTCGTCGATGATGCCGTTGTCCGCCCTGTCGGCGGCGACGCGATCGTACACCTCCTGCGGAACCCGCTCTCCCCATTGCCGCACGCGTCTCGTCTCGCCGTCCTCCTCGCTGCGAATCGTCACCGGCACCGGCTCGCCGTCGGTCCCCAGCGCCTGTACCAGCAGGTAGTGGTTGCGGATATCGCGCGCGCCGTCTGGATAGCGCCACACACCCCCCGTGACGACGATGCGGTACTCCGTGGAGACCGCGTCGAGCAGGTCCCGATAGCGCCCCGCGGCGGCGTCGAGCCCCACGACGTCCCGGGCGGCGATGCGGGACTCGGCCTCGCGGGCGAGCTCTCCGGCACGCTCCCGGACGAGGTCCTCAGCGGCTTCCGCGAGCACGGCGGCGTGGAGACCGACGATATCGGCCTCGAGGGCGCCCAGGCGGGCGTGACGCTCGAGCGCTGCGTCCGCCCGGCCGATCCCGGCCCGAGCCAGCACCAGGTCGCCCTCCACGGCCGTGGTCCCCTCTCGAAGCCGGTCGAGATCAGGGCGCGCAAGATCTTCCCGGGCGGCCTCCCGGGCGATGGGGTCGAGTGCTTCCTCGACCACGGACAACCGGATCCCGGCGGCCGCCAGGCTGGCCGCGAACTCATCGGCTTCTGCGGCGGGCAGGTCGGGCGGCGTGCCCTGTGACAGCAGGGCCTCGAGTTCTGCGAGTTCCGTGGCCCGGGCCGCGCGGATGTCGGCCAGTTCCCCCCTGAGGCGCTCAACGTCTCGCGCGAAAGCGCGCTCGGATATCATCCCGGCGCCCGCAATGCTCCCCCAGACGAGAGCCGCAACCGCGGCGGCCGGCAGCAGAACGCGCCGGCTGATCCAGCCCCGGCGGATGTAGAGAAGCGCCAGGCTCCTCCCGACACCGGGCGGCGCCGGGGTGAAGGCGTAGCGCTGGGAAAGGTAGTCGTCGAGCGCCTTCTCGATCGTCTCGCTGTCCACGAGGTCGCCCAACTCCTCGTACATGCGCTGTATGTCGCGGATCGCGGCATCGCGGTCGAAGGCCTCGTGCTCCTCGAGCGCCTGCCGCCGCCTGTGGATGACCTGCGCGGCATCCATCACGCGCAGCACTTCGTGGGGAGCCAGCGGTGTCCTGCCCTTGTGCGTCATTCCGTTCACCTCAGCCCATAGCGCAGGCCGATGCTGATGATGGGCCAGAAGCTGAGCCACCCACCGGCGTCGTCCTCGGCGTCCCGTCTCTCGGTCTCGAGGTCGGTCCGGAATCGGGCCGAGCCGAGCACCGCCGGATCCCCCGTCGCGGACATCTCGAATCCCGCGTCCAGTGGAAAGGCGCCGCCAGCGTCCACCACGAAGCCAAGCCTCCGCGACCGGCGCGATCCATAGCCGAGGAGCGCGTAGGGAGTGATCGACCCGGCGACCAGCGTCGTCGCCAGCGTGCGAACCTCAGGCTGTGTGTAGTAGCCCCCGCCTATGTCAATCGAGGCGCCGTTTCCGTAGGTGATTTCGTAGACGGGGTCGCCTGCGCGGATCAATAGACCCGCTCCGGCGCGCAGAGCCCCAGACGAGACCTCCGCGCCGATCGTGATCATTGCGCTCGGCAGGGACAATTCGGCCGTACGGTTGTCGGCGAGCCCGAACCTGCCGGTCAGGTCCAGGCCGAATCCGTAAAGACCGGCTCCACCTCGGAGCGCGAAGGTCTCGTTGAAGGCAACCCCGACATCGGCACCCATGCCAAGTGTCCCCAAATGCGCGCCGAGAGCGATGTTCTCCTGGAGGGCGCGCGCGGGCTGCGCGGGCGCAAGCAAGGAAAGCACGGCGAAAAGAACCAACGTGAATTGTTTCATTTGGGCTCCGATCAGGTTCGTCGGTGGCTCCTGCGAGACGAGTGCATATGCCAGCGGAAGCGTCTGACTTGCACTCTCTGGCGCCGGCACGTGGTACACCAGCACTCGGCGTTCGTGCACCCGCGTGGCTTGATGGAGGGGAGGTTGATCGCCTCCGTGCCGCAGCCGAAGTTGGAAGTCGTCCCGGAGTTGCATCCCCCTGGCCACGGACCGCTCGATGATCCATCCAAGCCCAGCGACCGCCTGCCCCCGCGCCCATCCTCGCCGCCTCCTCGCCTCCATGCTCGGCTTCACCTGTCTCTGCATCGGCATCGTGGCCGTGGCTCCCTTGTCTGGCCAGGTCACGACCGGCCAGCTGGACGCCCTCCGCCCCCGCAACATCGGCCCCGCCGTCATGAGCGGGCGGATCGTGGACCTGGCGGTCGCGGAGTCCGACCCCATCAAGTTCTATGTCGCCTCCTCGACCGGGGGCGTCTACAAGACCGGCGACAACGGCATCACCCTGGTGCCGGTGTTCGAGGACGAGGGCACCCACTCGGTGGGGGCGATCGCATTGCACCAGCGGGACACCTCGGTCGTATGGGTCGGCACCGGCGAGCGGGCGAACCGGCAGAGCTCCTCGTGGGGCGACGGCGTGTACAAGAGCACCGACGGCGGCGAGACGTGGACGAACGTGGGGCTTCGCGACAGCAAGCACATCGGGCGCATCGCCCTCCACCCCGACGACCCCGATCTCGTCTACGTCGCGGCGATGGGCCACCTGTGGGGTCCCAACGACGAGCGCGGCCTGTACCGGAGCGCCGACGGGGGCGCGACCTGGGAACCCATCCTGCAGGTCGACGAAAACACCGGCGTGGTGGACGTGGCGCTGGACCCGGAGGACCCGGGCATCGTCTACGCCGCCACCTATCAGCGGCGTCGGCGTCCCTGGGGATTCCACGGCGGCGGCCCCGGGAGCGCGCTCTACCGCAGTGCCGACGGCGGCGACACCTGGGATCGGCTGTCGGGTCCGGGGATTGCCCGCGGGCTCCCGGATGGGATCCTGGGACGCATCGGCATCTCCATATACCGGAGCGACCCGCGCATCGTCTACGCGAGCGTCGAGCAGGGCTACCGCTACAACGCGTCCACCGCCTACACCGAGCGCCGCGCCGGCATCTACCGGTCCGAGGACCGCGGCCAGACCTGGGAGTTCATGAGCGACTGGAATCCCCGGCCCATGTACGCGAGCCAGATCCTGGTCGACCCGAGCGACGACCAGCGCATCTACATGGTGAACAGTTACTCGTTCTCCGACGACGGGGGACGCACCTTCACCGTCCCGCCCCAGAGCCTGCACGGCGACGACCGCCTGGTCTGGGTCAACCCCGACGACTCGCGCCACGTGATGAAGGCCGACGACGGCGGGCTCGGCATCTCCTACGACCGCGGCCTGAACTGGCTCTACATCTCCGACCTGCCGGTGAGCCAATACTACCGCGTCCAGGTCGATATGGCGGAGCCCTACAACGTCTATGGAGGCCTCCAGGACAATGGTTCCTGGATGGGGCCCAGCGAGACGTACCGCACGGAGGGGATCGTCAACAGCGACTGGACCCGCCTCGGCGGCGGCGATGGCTTTGTGAATATACCGGATACAACCAACAACTATATCATATATACGGAATCACAATATCTGGGACTATCCAGACTCGATATTCGGAGCGGGCAGCGAACCAGCATCCGGCCCGGCAATCCCGAGGGGAATATCGCGGGCCGCCGCAACTGGGAGACCTGGAGGGAGGTGGGCACCTTCGAGGAGCAGCGCCTCGGCAACGCCATGGAGCCCGCCAACTGGGACGGCCCCTTCATCATCTCTCCGCACGACGGGTCCACCCTGTACGCCGGGACCCGGACCATGTGGAAGACCACCGACCAGGGCGACTCGTGGCAGGCGCTGGGCGACCTCACCACCGGCGTGGACCGGCGCACCCTGCCGGTCATGGGGCAGATGCCGGACGACCTCACGCCATCCCTGGACGACGGCGTCCCCTACTATCCCACCATCTCGGCCGTCGCCGAGAGCCCGCTCAGGCAGGACCTCATATACGCCGGCACCGCCGATGGCCGCCTCCACGTCTCGCGCGACGGGGGCGAGCGCTGGACCGATGTGGCCGCCCGCGACGTGTCCGATTCGGACGAGCCCTCCGTATTCCCCGACTTTCCCGGCCTTCCTCCGGGGGCGTGGGTGAACGGCATCGAGCCCTCCCGGCACGACGAGGCGCGCGTCTACGCGGTCTGGAACAACTACCGCAACGACGACTACGCCAACTACCTGTACCGCTCCGACGACTACGGCGACACCTGGGTCTCGATCACCGGCGACCTGCCGGCCGAGCGCGTGCTGCGCACGGTGCGCGAGGACCCGCGCAATCCCTCGGTGCTCTTCCTGGGGGCCGAGATCGGGCTCTTCTACACGATGGACGGCGGGGAACACTGGACCGAACTGCGGGGCGGGATGCCTACGCTCCCGTTCAACGACCTCGTGATCCATGCGCGCGACAACGACCTCGTGCTCGGGACCCACGGGCGCGGAATCTGGATCCTCGACCAGATCAACGCGCTGCAGGAGCTGACGCCGGAGGTCATGGCCGGCGCCGCCCACCTGTTCACCATCGAGCCCGCCACCCAGATCCGGCGCGCGGGCGGAGCCGCTCACGCCGGCGACATCCACTACCAGGGCGAGAATCCGCCCAACGGCGCCATCCTCGACTACTGGCTCGGCGACGCGACCGCGGACGGGACGGTTAGCATTGCCATCGAGGACGAAGGCGGCGCCCTCGTCGCGACGGTGGACGGGACCACGGGGCAGGGAATGAACCGGGTGGTGTGGGACATGCGCCATCAGGTGGAAGCCGGACGGGGCCCGCTGGTCATCCCCGGCACCTACACCGCGCACCTGCAGGCTACGGGGGTGGAGTCCGCGCAACGTTTCCTGGTGCGTGAGGATCCGCGAATCGATGCGCCCGCCGACGTAAGGGCAGCGTGGACAGCCACTTTGCTGGAGCTGGCCGAGGCGAGAGCCCGGGTCGCCTCCGAAGGATCGCGCATCGAGGAGGCGCTGGAAGGGATCGCTGCGGACGACATCGGCCCGCGCGCCGCCAAGCTGCGCGACCTGGGCCGCGAATTCGGGGAGCTGGCCAGCCGGTTCGCCCGCCTTACCGGGGCGGTGGAAGGCGTGGTCGCCCCGCTCACCCAGGACCAGCAGGCGCAGCGCGCGTTCTACATGGAGATGCTGGAGACGCTGACGCGGGAGGCGCGGGAGGTCGGATAGCCCCGGACTACGCCAGATAGCGCTCCATCAGCACCTGCCGGTGATGACGCGAGTGCCCGGCGATAATCCAGGCCAGGCTCCTGACGGTGAACTCGTAGCCGCTGGCGACGCCGCGCCGGTTCCACGCGTCCTCCGGAAAGCTGCGCAGCAGCAGGAGGGTGGCCGTCCGGACCGCCGACAACTCCTCGGAGAGGTCGGCAAGGGTGCGCTGGTCGGCCCCGGACTCGGCCGCGTAGGAGTTCTCGTCGAACGACGGATAGTGTGACGCGTCGCCGCGCGCGAAGGCCATTGCGCGCACGCTGAACATCCGTTCGGCATCGATGACGTGTCCCACCACCTCGCGGATGGACCACTTTCCCGGGGCGTAGCGATATCCCTCGTGGTCGGGAGGCACTGCCGCCAGAAGATCGCGCCACTCAGCGCCCTCGCTCTCCAGCCGCTCGAGAAGCGGTGCCTCGACGGCCGCGACGTAGCTCGCGTAGAAGTCGGCGTACTCGTCCGAGTGGGGTTTTCGGGTTGGATTCACCATGCTCTGTCTGTTCTCCGTCGAGTCTGTCGGTGCGGGAGCCCGGGTGCTCCCACCGTTCCCGTCTCTAGCCGATCGGCAGCACCAGACCCGCCTGCACCGTGAGCGCCCGGTGTTTCAACGATCCGCCAGCGTCCCACGAGACGTTGGAAAGCCCCAGAGTATAGAGCAAGCCCAGACTGGCGTCGATTGAATCGGTCAACCCGATGTCGATTCCGGCGCCCGCGGCGAGGCCGAAATCGATCTTCTGGAAATTGAGCTCGCCTTCATCGCAATCGGTGCGGACGTTGAATGCGGCCGGCTCGTCCAGACCGCTGAGGCGGGCGACTCCCTCGCATGATGACTGCAGGCCCAGCGCCGGTCCCGCGAGCAGGTGTCCGGACACGCGGTCGCCCGACAGCGGGAATTCGACTCTGGCCAGGGCCGAGAGCTCGACATAGTCCATCTCGTAGTCCGCGTCGAAGCTCGCGCCCGGCGGCATTTCCTCGAATCCGCCGAACATGTCACCCATCATCCCCAATACCCCGAGCACGTCCAGGCGTCCTCCCTTCTGGACGTAGCGGCCCCCAAGCTGGAGCCCGAAGTGGTCCGAGACCGGAAGGGTGGCCGCGAGACCGATCGACATCCTCGTAAGAGACTCGAAAACCGAAGATGCTCCGTCCGCGTCGGTGCTCAGGGAGGTCCGGTTCACCCCGCCCGTGAGGGACAACGTGGTCTGCGCGCGAACAGGCGCTCCCGGCGCGAGCAGGACGGCGGTCAGGAGCGCAGGACCCAGAAGTGTGGAAAACCGTTGCATGAGGATCCCGCCGGTGGAGGTTGAAGAAGGGCATTCGAGGGCCCGGACGGCATGCTGGCCGGACAGACATCGGTTGAGCAATATTCGGACCATGAGAGGATTCCGAGTGAACAGCTTCACTCTCACCCGAGCTGTCCCCTGGGGAGGACACCATGAACCCCGACTCGCCCGGCAGGCTCCCGTTCGCCTGTCACGTACTGGCGCTCCTCGCGGTGGTCGCCGCGGCCTGCGTCTCGGAAGCCCCGCGCGCCACCGACCTCACGATCACGACCGACACCGTCGGTGGCATCGTGCGCGTGACCAACACGGGGACCGCGCCCGAATGGCAGCTCACCCCGGTCGTGTCCATCGGCCCGAAGTCCCTGTCGGAAACGGGCGCTCCGGAGGAGTTCGGCCGGGTCAACAGCGCCGCTCTCGGGCCGGATGAGGCCGTGTTCGTTGCCGACGGCTTCAACGACGAAGTCCGGGTCTTCGGCCTGGACGGGGTCCATCGACGCACCTTCGGCCGGAACGGTGATGGCCCGGGCGAGTTTCGAAGTCTGTATTCGGTTGCATGGATGGGCGACCGTCTCCTGACCCTGGATTCCAGTCTGGGTCGCATCGGAGCGTTCTCCGCCGACGGCGAGTGGCTCGGACAACAGCGGGTCGAGGGGAGCTTCAGCGGCGACCCCGCCGGCATTCGGCTCATGCCCGTCGGCCCGGACGAGTTCTATCGACTCGGACTTCTCAGGGATGCGACCGGAGTCGAGTCTCTGCTCGTCGGCCACGACGTCCGCGGGGAGACGGGCGACACGCTGTCGTGGCTCCAGCCCCCGCCGGGTCCGGCTGGCTTCATCCTTTGCCGGTACGGTGGAATGATCACCTCTTTCTCCGTCCCGTTCGGTCCGGGGCTGGCTCAACACCCCGGCCCCGGCGCCGTGATGTATTCGGCGATGACGGACGCCTATCGAATTGCGGTCACGGGACGCAACGGCGATACCCTGCGCGTGATCGAACGCCCTCTTCCGCCCGAGCCCATCTCGGATGAAGAATGGGCGGCCGGGAATCGGGACTTCGAGGAACTCCTTGCCGAGCGGCCGGATGCGGAGTGCGATCCCCGACGACCGAGCCGGCCGGAGGCGAAGTCCTTCATCCAGGGCTTCTTCATCGCCCCCGACGGCAAGCTCTGGGTGGAGGTGATCCGAACGGCCGGCAACCGCTGGGAGTTCTTCGATCCCGAAGGGCGACTGCTCGGCACCGTTCCCGCCCCCGCGCGCAAGGAACGCGCCGCTCCCGCCTTCAGCGCCGATCATCTCATAACGATCCGCCAGGACAGCCTCGACCTGGACCATGTCGACGTCTGGAGGATCGAAAGGATGCCCTAGCCTTCCTCCTCCGGCCTCCGCCGCAACCGCTTCACCTTACCGCGCCTGCGCTTCGCCTCCAGCCGCTTGCGCTTCTGGGCCTCGGGCACGCGCGTGGGAATTCGCTTCGGCTTCCGCGCCAGATGTTCCTCGAGGCGCCGGCGAAGCCTGACCAGCGCGACCTGCCGATTGCGGTGCTGGCTGCGGCGCTCCCGGGCCGTTACCACGATGCCGGTGGGGAGATGTGTGAGGCGGACGGCGCTGTCGGTCACGTTCTGATGCTGCCCGCCCTTGCCTCCGGCGCGCAGCGTGTCGACCCTACATTCACGCAGGAGCACCTCGTCGGACTCGGGGAGGGCGTAGCGCCCGGATGCTCCGGTCTCGCTCACCGGTAGATCGCGAATGCTGGAACGACAGGAAGACAAGCGCGGCGCGCGCGTGCTGGGGGTCCTCGCATCGGTCGTGGTCGTCGTCGCCGGCCTGAAGCTGGCGGCCAGCATTCTCTCGCTCTTTTTCCTCGCACTGGTCCTCGCGTTCCTCACCCTTCCGGTGATGATGTGGCTGCGCCGGTATGGCGTGCCCTCCCCGCTCGCAATCCTGATCTCCGTGCTGCTGGTGGCCGCCGTCGTGGGAGGCCTGCTCCTGCTGGCGAGTCAGGCGTTCGCCGAATTCCAGGCCCGCTATCCCGCATACGAGATTCGTCTGCTTCTGCTCTGGGAAGTATGGGAGGCGAGGCTGGCCGAGGTCGAGCTTCCCCTCGTGGGCAACGTCTTCGCGGCGTTGACCGACCTGTTCTCGTTCGAAGCAGCGCTCGACTTCGCCACCGGCACCATCCAGCGGGTCCTGGCCCTGGTGACCGACACCTTCCTGGTCCTGCTGATCATGGTCTTCATTCTGGCCGAGGCGGCGGTCTTCCCGCGCAAGCTGCGCATGGCGCTGGGCGATGTCGGGGACGACTCGATCAGGCTGACCAAGATCGTTCGCGAAGTCCAGACCTACCTGACCATCAAGACCCTGGTTTCCCTGGCCACGGGGATCACCATCGGTCTCTTCGCAGCGGCCATCGGCCTCGATTTCCCGGTGTTGCTCGGGCTCATCGGCTTCGTCCTCAACTACATCCCCACCATCGGGTCGGTCATCGCCTCCGTGCCCGCCGTACTGTTGGCGCTCATCCAGTTCGGCCTGGGCTCGGCGCTGGGCGTGGGCGTCGTCTACCTGGGCATCAACACCGTCTTCGGAAACATCATCGAACCCAACCTGATGGGACGCCGGCTCGGCCTTTCAACCCTCGTCGTCGTTCTCTCCCTCATCTTCTGGGGATGGGTCTGGGGCCCACTGGGGATGTTCCTGTCGATTCCGCTGACCATGATTCTCAAGATCCTGCTCGAAAACACCCCCGATCTCCGCTGGATGGCGGTCCTGCTCGGGAAGGGTGCGGGCGATTCCCTCGCACGTGAGGAATAGGTGACCAGGACACAGCAGACCGATTCCGTCTTCGAGCGCCTGCCCGATCAGGCGCGGCTTTGGGTGTTCGCGAGCGAGCGACCCCTGTCTCAGCGGGAGTGCGCCGCGCTGTTCGAGCGCGTGGACGGCTTCCTGTCCCGCTGGAAGGCCCATGGAGCCCCTCTGGCGGCGGGACGGGCCTGGCTCTACGACCGGTTCCTGGCGGTTGCGGTGGACGAGAGCGTGACGCCTCCTTCGGGCTGCTCGATCGACGCCCTCGTGCACATGCTCAAGGAACTGGAAGCCGAGATAGGGTCCCGGCTGGTCGACAACACGCCTGTTTACTACCGCTCGTCCCGCGGCGTCGAGCGGGTGAGCCGGGGAGGGTTCAGGAAGCTGGCGGATGCCGGGGAGGTGACGCTGGACACGCCCGTGTTCAACAACACCATCACGCGGCTGGAGGAGTTCAGGGGCGGGAAATGGGAAGGCCCGGCCCGCCAAAGCTGGCAGGGCCGAGCCTTCTTCCGGGTCTGAGCCGCGGCTGAGGTCAGGACTCCAGCCGGACCACGTTCTCCGCAGCGGGGCCCTTGGGGCCGTCTACGATGTCGAACTCGACGCGCTCGCCCTCGGCCAGGGAGCGGAAGCCGTCTCCCGAGATGGCCGAGTAATGGACGAAGCAATCCTGGTTCCCCCCTTCGGGGTCCAGGAATCCATACCCCTTGGCGTCGTTGAACCATTTCACGGTTCCAGTCGTTCTCATTCTACTTCTTCCTCCTGATGACGCGGGACCGGCAGAGGGCGAGAAATTGCCGCAAGCGGCGCGATCCCGACGGTGGTGAGACTAATGCGAAAGGCCTGTGCGGCGATTGGTTACGGCGGATGATGCGTACGGCAGATGATTCTGAAGCTGCGGATCGGGGCGCCGGATCGTGAGTGCCCGGCGGAGCAAGCGCGCAAACGCTACAAGGACAACCGCAACTCGTCAAGGGACGTGATCGCTTGCGGGCGAAAAACACCGAGGTGGTTGGGGCAGACGTGGTCAGCTTTTCGGGCTCAGATGGTGCACCAGGAAGCGAACGGCCTCGCCGTCGGCGTGGATCGACGCGCGCCATGGCGTCTCGCCCTGGACGAAGCCGACGTGGCCGCCGCCGGGGGCGAACGCAGCCACAAGATGAGGGTTGGACGCCACCTGCTCGCAGGGGATGGCGTCGGGGCTCGCAATGGGATCGTCGCGGCTCTGGATGAGCAGCGCCGGCACCCGGATGCGCGCGAGGAACGGGCGCGCGTCCGCCCTGGCGTAGTAGTCGGCGGCGTCGGCGAAGCCGTGCAGCGGCGCCGTGAGCGCATCGTCGAACTCGCGCAGGGTGCGGGCGTGGAGCGCCGGCGCGGTGTCGATGGTGCCGTCGAGCAGCGCCTGCTTGGCGCGCACCTTCCTTCGCAGTGAACGCAGGAAGTAGCTGGTGTAGAAGCCGCCCATGAAGCCGCGGCTGATCCGGTCGCAGGATGCCGCCAGATCGAAGGGGACGCAGATGGTCGCGGCGGCGCCGATCGGGCTTTCCGCTCCCCTCTCGCCCAGGTACTTGAGGAGGACGTTTCCTCCCAGGCTGAAGCCGATCGCGCCGATGGGCCGGCCGGGATGGCGGCGCCGGAGGTGCTCCGCGACGAAGGACAGGTCGCCCGTTTCCCCGGCGTGATAGAAGCGGGCGGTCCGGTTCACTTCTCCCCCGCAGCCGCGGAAGTTCAGCCCGACGCCCCGCACGCCGCAGTCGAACAGGCGGCTCAGCACCCCTGCAGCGTAGCGACGCCGGATGTAGCCCTCCAGACCGTGGAGCACGAGCGCGATGGGGGCGTCCGGGCCCGGATCGGGGGTGAAGTCGAGGTCGAGGAAGTCGCCGTCCGGGGTATCCAGCCGGCAACGCTCGAGCGGATGCCAGCCGGCGGGACGGAAGAATGACCCCGCGAGCGTCTGGGCGTGCGGGTTTTTCAGCCACCACGGGGGCCGGAACGCCCGCGGCCGGAAGGGCGCCGCGGCCCCCGCTCCACGCGTCAACTCCCGTTCGCCGGATCCAGCATGGCCTCGATGCGCACCAGCACGTCCTCGTAGTGGAGCCGGGTCGCCCGGTCGCCCGTGCGCCCGGCACCTGAGCGCACCTCCCCGGCCAGCGTCGCAAGCTGCCCGCGCACCGCCGGCACGATGTCGGTGGCGAGGGCGTCCTCGTCCTCCATCAGCTCGGAGAAGCGCTCCAGATGGACCCGCTGCAGGTTGCGCCTGTAGGTGTCCGTGGCCTCGCCGCTCGCCGTCTCGCGCCAGAGCGCGCCGCGCAGGTCGTCGAGCATCTCGTTGAGCCCGTAGGCCGCCGCGCCGTCGAACGCCTCCTGCTCGATCAGGCGCTTCATGCGGTTCACGTCCAGCAGGCGGTTGAGGGCGGAGGCCTGCCAGCCCCCCAGCAGGTCGGGCGCCCCGGACCCCTGCACGCGGTCCAGGATGTCGGGATCGATCAGCCACGACGGCGTCCGAAAGACCTGCTCGTCCAGATAGGCCATCGCCCGTTCCTGGGTCTCCCGCTCCACGCGCTGATACGGGTAGCCGTCCTGGTCCTGGCTCTTCCGGTTCCAGTGCACCCCGCCGACGTTGGTCAGCACGTGTCCCGAGTAGCGGTTCCACTGCGCCCCGATCTGCTGGTGAAGCTCGCGCAACTGGGCGTATCCCTCGCCTTCCTCGTAGGTCCAGTCGCGCAGCGAGCCGGCGATGCGCCTCAGGTTGGCGATGCCCAGTTCCGACGCGTGCATGGCGTCGTCGCCGATGGCTTCCGTGAGCGACTCGGGGTCGGCCTGGCTGGGATCGCCGAAGCGATACACGGGGTCATCGCCCGTGTCCAGGATCCACTTGTGCAGCGTCGGCTTCTCTTCCTCCGGAGAACCCGCTTCCGGGATGGGCCGATAGCCCCAGCTGACCGAGTAGATGTCGTACGGGCCCACGCGCGGGAGCACACAGGCGTCGTCCCCGGGCTGCGCCACGTAGTTGAAGCGGGCGTAGTCCATGATAGACGGCGCCGTCCCCATCGTGCAGGTGAAGCTCGTGCGCAGCGAATCGACCGGATACGCGGCCGATGACTTCATGTTGTGCGGCAGCCCGATGGTGTGGCCCACCTCGTGCGCGGACACGAAGCGGATCAGCTCGCCCATCACCTCGTCGTCGAACTTGATCCCGCGCGCGTTCTCTTCGCGGGCCGCGGTCTGCACCAGGTACCAGTTGCGCAGCAGGTTCATCACGTTGTGGTACCACTGGATGTCGCTCTCGAGGATCTCGCCGGTTCGCGGATCATGGACGTGAGGTCCCGACGCGTTCTGGACCGATGAGGCCAGGTAGCGGATCACCGAATAGCGCGCATCCTCGGGGCTCCAGTCGGGGTCCTCTTCCGGCGAGGGGGGCTCGCGCCCCTCGATGGCGTTGCTGAATCCCGCCGCTTCGAACGCCACCTGCCAGTCGTTCACCCCCTGGATGATGTACGGGCGCCACTTCTCCGGCGTCGCGGGATCCACGTAGTAGACGATGGGCTGCACGGGGTCGACCAGCTCTCCGCGCGCCCACGCCTCCGGGTCCGACGGCTCGAGCCGCCAGCGGGTGATGAAACGCTCCTGCTCGGCGCGCTGCTCGTCCAGCCCGTAGTTGGTGCGGGTCACGGAGAAATAGCCGACCCGCTCGTCCCACAGGCGCGGCTGCATGGGCTCGTCGGGCAGCAGCAGCATGGAGTGGTTCATCTCGAGCGAGAGGGTGTTCGACTCGGCGTCGGACGGAGCCTCGGTGGCCTGGTAGGTGACCACCCGGCGCACCTCGACGTTGCGCGGGAAGCTGCGCACCGACTCGATGAAGGTGCGGTCCCCGTCGAGGCTGCGAACCTCGTACTGCTCCCGCCGCTGCGGGCGAATGCCGAAAAGCGGCACGTCGCTCTCGAACAGGTCGTTGACCTGAATGACGACGGCCGATGAGTCCTCGGACACGGTCTCGACGTCGAAGACGTGAATAACGGGCTCGAAGTTGGAGTTCAGCACCGACTGATAGATGGTGCTCTCCGGGTCGGCGTAGTTCTCGTGGCTCACCTGGCGCAGCATCACCTGGTCGCCGCGCCGTTGCCAGCGCACCACCGCGGTCCCCTCCTTGGCGCCGCCCCAGCCCACGTTCTCCGCGGTGCGGGAGATCCGTGACACCACCAGCATCTCGCGCCCGAACTGCTCGACGGGGATCTCGTAGAAGAAGTCCGTATCGACCTGGTGGACGGCGAACAGGCCGTCGTCGCTGACGGCGTCGCCGGTGATGACCTCGGAGTACGACGACATGGCGTCATCGTCCCGATCCGATCCCGCAGGCGAGGGGGTGGGCCCGGGATCCGCGTGCCCGGCGGTGCAGGCGGCCAGGGCAGGCGGCACTAGAAAAAGGGGCAACAGGCGAAGAACGGGCATCAGGCGGAGCGAAACGTCAGAGCGTGGCATGGGAGTCTCCGGCAGCAGATTCGGCGTGGCGGGGGTCTGTGAACGTGGCGGGGGTTGTCGAACGCGAGGGGACCGCTCGGAAGTTAGAAAACCGGGAGGGCCCATGCCACGTCGCGGAGCGGGGCGCGATGCCGCGCTTCGGCCGGCGCAGCAGACAACCGTGCGGATGATGTGCCCGGAGGACCGGGGCAGGCGAGTCCGGGCCGTTGAACCCGCCGAGCGATTTGTTTACACTGTTCACATGGCCATTCAGCGAGACGATATCCGAAGCCACGCGACCGAACTCTATCTTTGTGGAGGGCTCAGGGCGCTTTCCATGCGCAACCTGGCGGCCAGGCTGGGCGTGACCGCGCCTGCGCTGTATCGCCATTACGCCAGCAAGGACGAAGTGCTGCGCGATATGGTGCGCGAGGCCTACCGGCAGTCGGCCGCCTACATCTACCGGGCGCTCTCGGCCGCCACGCCCCTGGAACGGTTCCGGCGCGCCGGGGAGGAGAACCTCGATTTCGCCCTGACGCATCCGCGCTGGTACGAGATGATGTACCTCTCGCCGGAGCGCTTCGGCTGGTCCGACTACCCGCCCGAAGTGGCTGCCCATGCTCACGCTACACACCAGTTCTGGATGGACCGGGTGCGCGAGTGCGTGGATGCCGGGTACCTGAGGGCCGAAGCCGACATCCGCGACGTGGGGATGACTATGTGGGCCCATTCCCATGGCCTGATCACGATCTACATGCGGGGACTGCTGAGCCTGAGCGAGACCGAGTTCCGGGACGCCTACCGGGCTTCCGCCCGGCGGATGCTGCTGGGCCTCGGAACCCGCAAGCTGCTCAGCGAGGTGCAGGGCGGGGAGCAGGCCGGATCGAACCGTGCCGGGGAAACAGACGAATACCAGCAAACCGAATACAGCGAGGCATACGGATGATGAACGATAGCGGGCGGCGGTGGACGGGAGTCAGGCGGAATGTGGGGATCCTGGGGATGGTAGTGAACGCTGTTCTCTTCATGATCGTGGCCGTTGAGACCGCGTTGCCGGCCTTTCTTGGTGCCCAGGAGCCGGTTTCGGCCGCAGCCCCGTCGGGCGAGGTGCTGACGCTACCGGACGTGGTCTCCATGGCGCTCCGGCGCAACCGCGACGTTCGCGATGCGCGCTTTGCCCTGGACCTGGCGCAGGAGCAGGTGTCGGAAGCCTGGGGCGGCGTCCTGCCGACCGTCAGCATGGATGCCAACTACACCCGCAACGTCTCTCCCGCCGTATCTTTCCTTCCGGCCCGTTTCTTCAATCCCGATGCGGGTCCCGACGAACTCCTCCAGGTACAGTTCGGGGCCGACAACAGTTGGAACACGAGCATCAACGTGGAGCAGCCGCTCTTCGATGCGCGTGTGTTCGTAGGCCTGGGAGCGGCCCAGCGCCTGGCGTCGATCCAGGAGGAATTCGTCCGCGGGCGCAGCCAGAACCTGGTCACGCGGGTGCGGCTGGCCTACTACGATCTGCTCCTGGCGCAGGAACAGGAGCGGCTCACGCGCAATTCCGTCACGCGGGTGCGCCAGTCCGTCAAGGAGACCAGCGCGATGAACCGGGCCGGGCTGGCGTCTGCCTACGACCAGCTCCGCATCGAGGTGGAACTGGCCAATCTGGAGCCGAACCTGCGCCGCGCAGAAAACGCCGCGATGCAGTTCCGCCGGGTGCTCGCGGTGGAACTCGCGCTGGAAGACCAGGAGAGCCTGCAGGTGGCCGGGTCCCTGGCCTCGATGGATCTGGACGATCCCGCAGGCAACACGCCGGCCAACCGTGCGATCCTGGCGTTCGCCGGTTCGGCGCCGCTGCAGGGCGCCGCCGAGCAGCGGGTCCAGCAGGCATGGGAACGGCGGTCGGATCTGCGCCAGTTGGAGATGGCCGAGCGTCTGCGCCACTCCGAGATGCGCCTGGAACAGATGCAGTACCTGCCCACGGTCTCGTTCTTCGGCAACTACGTGCTTCAGGCGCAGCAGAACGGACCGCCGGACTTCTTCGGCGACCCGATGTCGCGGGCGTCGGCGCAGGCGGTCGGGATCTCGGTGAGCGTTCCGATCTTCGAGGGCTTCCGCAAGGATGCCCGCGTCGACCAGCGCCGGGCGGCGTGGCGGCAGGCCGAGACCCAGTTCCGGTTCGCGCGCGACCAGGCGGCGAGCCAGGTAAAGTCGCTGATCGAACTGGCCGATGAGGCGCGGGCCCGGGCGCGCGGGCAGAAGCTGGCGGTCCAACAGGCGCAGCGCGGCTTCGAGATCGCCTCCGCGCAATACCGCGAGGGTCTGAGCGGCCAGCTCGAGCTTACGGACGCCGAGGTGGCGCTCAGACAGAGCGAGTTCAACTACGCGCAGGCCGTGTACGACTATCTGGTGGCCTGGGCGCAGCTCGACGAAGCGGTTGGCGCCGTGCCGATGGTGGATTCGCAATTCAGGCAGGCTGACGGACAGTAGACAACACGAAGTCTTCGAGGAAACGACGATGAATCGAGCAGTACGGCGGATGACAAGGGGAGTGGCGCTGGGATTTGCGGGGGTCGTAGCCGCCTGCAGCAGCAGCGCCGAGGCGGGCGACACCATCCCGCCCATCATCGAAGGCGCCACGCGCGTGATCAACGTGGAGGTGGAGCCGATCGCGCCCACCGGCTTCACCGAGCTGATCCGGCTCACGGGCACCGTGCGCGCGAACCGCGACGTAGTCGTGTCGGCCACCGAAGCAGGGCTCGTGGCCTCGATCCTGGTGGACCAGGGGAGTCCGGTACGGGCTGGTCAGGCGGTGGCCCGGCTGGACGATACGCAGTTGCGGGCGCAGGTGGACGAGGCGCGCGCCCGCGCGGACCTGGCGCAGGAGACCTGGGAGCGGTACAGGCGGCTCTTCGAGGAGGATCAGGTCGGGTCCGAGCTGCAGTACCTGGAGGCCCGCTACACGGCCGAGCAGTCGGCGGCGAGCCTGACCGCGCTTTCCGCCCGGCTCGACGCCACCGTCATCAGGGCACCCTTCGAGGGCGTGCTCGACTCCCGGGACATCGAACTCGGCAGCATGATCATGCCGGGGACGCCGGTGGCCCGCGTGGTGGACCTTGACCCGGTGCGCATCCGCGGCGGCGTGCCCGAGCGGTTCGCGCTCGACGTACGGCCAGGCTCAAGGGCCACCGTGACCTTCCAGGTGCTCGAGGGCGAGATCTTCGAGGGCGACATCACCTACGTGGGTGCCGCGGTGGATCCCGAGGACCGCACCTTTCCGGTCGAGCTGACCCTCGCCAACCCCGGCGGGCTCATCAAGCCGGAGATGGTGGCCAACATCGAGATCGTGCGCGAGACCCGCTCCGACGTGGTGGTGGTTCCCCGCGAGGTGCTGCTGAGGGTCGAGGACGGCTACGTCGCGTACGTGGTGGAAGGCTCCGGCGACGAGGGAGTGGCGCGGCTGCGCGATGTTGAGCTGGGACCCGCCCAGCGCAACCTGGTCGTCATAGAGGAAGGCCTTCGGGCCGGAGACCGGCTCGTCGTCATCGGCCAGCAACTGATCGCCGACGGCGACCGGGTGCGGGTGGTGAACTGACTGCGCAATCCAACGGATTGAACCCAAGAGAGACGGAACCCAAGAGAGACGGATATGTCAGAGTTCAGGGACGAACGGACGGCCGGAGAGGCGAACGCGCAGGGCGAGGACGTGGGCGCGGGCCGGCCCCGCAGCGACGCGGGCTACCTGGCGCGCTTCAAGGAATTCGTGCTGACCAGCTTCGCCATCGACCACCGCACCAGTTCCGTGGTGTTGCTGATCCTCATCACGATCACCGGCCTGACCTCCTACCAGGTGATCCCGAAGGAGTCGTTTCCCGAGATCGAGATCCCGCTGATTGCCGTCAACACCATCTACCCGGGGGTGTCGCCTGCGGACATCGAAACACTGGTCACCCGCCCGATCGAGGAGGAACTCAGCACCATCTCCGACATCAAGGAGCTTTCCTCCACTTCCATCGAGGGATATTCCAGCGTAACCGCCGAGTTCGAGACCACGGTCAACATCGAGGAGGCGCTCCAGCAGATACGCGAGAAGGTCGACCTGGCCAAGCCCGAACTGCCCGAGGACGCGGAGGAGCCGGGCATCCTGGAGTTCACCTTTTCCGAACTCCCGATCATGCAGGTGAACCTCGCGGGTGACTTCGACCTGGTCTACCTGAAGGAGATCGCCGAGGATCTGCAGGATGAGCTGGAGAGCGTTCCCGAGATTCTGCGCGTGGACGTGCGGGGCGGGCTCGAACGCGAGGTCAAGGTGGACGTCCACCTGTCGAGACTCCAGTTCTACAACCTGGCGCTCCAGGACGTCATCGACGCGATCGCGGCCGAGAACGTCAACATCCCGGGCGGCTCCATCGACGTGGGCAACCAGCGGTTCCTCGTGCGGGTGGACGGCGAGTTCGACGATCCCGAGCTGATTCAGGATCTGGTCATAACCGCCGACGACGCGGGCCCCATCTACGTGCGCGACCTGGCGGACGTCGAGTTCGGGTTCTCGGAGCGCGAGAGCTACGCCCGGCTGGACGGGTCGCCGGTGGTGACGCTGGACATCGTCAAGCGGTCGGGAGAGAACATCATCGAGACCGCGGATCGGGTGAGGGCGGTCATCGACGAGATGACGCCGCTCTTCCCGGCGACCATGACGGTGAAGATCACCGGGGACATGTCGCGCGACATCTTCTCCATGGTGAGCTCGCTCGAGAACAACATCATCTCCGGGCTCATCCTGATCGTGAGCGTGCTGCTGTTCTTCCTGGGGCTGCGCACGTCGCTCTTCGTCGCCATCTCGATCCCCTCGTCGATGTTCCTGTCCTTCGGGGTGCTCAGGCTGCTGGGCGTGTCCATGAACATGGTCGTGCTCTTCTCGCTCATCCTGGCGCTGGGGATGCTGGTCGACAACGCGATCGTGGTGGTAGAGAACATCTACCGCTACGTGGAACGCGGGTGGAACCGGAGGCTCGCCGCCAAGAAGGCGACGGGCGAAGTGGCCGGTCCGGTAATCGCCGCGACGCTCACCACGCTGGCCGCATTCGCGCCGCTCCTGTTCTGGCCGGGCATCTCGGGCGAGTTCATGGGCTACCTGCCCACGACCCTCATCGTGACGCTCTCCAGTTCGCTCTTCGTGGCGCTGGTGATCGTTCCGACGCTGTGCTCGATGTTCATCCTGCGCGAAGGGGAGGAGCCTCCGCCGCTCACGCGGGCGGCGCGCCTCACCCTGGTCGGTGTCAGCGCCGGGGTTATTCTCGGCTTCGCGCTCGCCAATCCGCTCACTGCCGCGCTGCTGCTCGTCACCGCGGGGCTGCTGTGGGCCCTCTACCACTTCGCGATCAAGCGCGCGGCTCTGGCCTTCCAGCACTGGTGGCTCGAGCGGGCGATCGTCTTGTACGAAGCCCAGCTGACGCGCGCGCTCAACCACCCCGTCCTCGTGCTCGCCGGGTGCGCGGCGATGCTCGTGGTGACCGTGGTCCTGTTCGGGCGGTTCAACGCGGGGGTGGAGTACTTCCCGGAGGCCATTCCGCCCCGCCAGATCATGATCGACGTGGACGCCCCGACCGGTACCCGCGCGGACTTCACCGACCGGCTCGTGCGCCGCATCGAGGACAAACTGCCCGCCTACGAGGGGGTTGCGCTCGACGGCGAGTCGGTGGTGGCCACCGTGGGCGGAGGTGGCGGAGGCGGTCCGATGGGCGGCGGCCCGGGCGGCCCGGAAGCTGGACTCGTGACCATCTCCATGGTGGAATTCCAGGACCAGCGGACCGACGCCTTCCAGACGCTGGCGATGCTGCAGGAAACGATCGGCAGCGACCTCGCGGGAGCCGACATCTCGGTCGACAAGGCCGAAGAGGGACCCGCCACCGGCCCGCCCGTGAACGTCGAACTGTCGGGTTCGGACCCCGAGCTGCTGAACCAGCTCGCCGACGAGATGATCGCCACCCTGCAGGCGGATCCCGTCTACGCCAAGCTTGTCCGCCTCAACAGCAACCTCGACGACGCCCGTCCCGAACTGGGCGTGCGCGTGGACCGGGAGAAGGCCGCGCTCTACGGGCTCTCGACCCGTCGCGTGGGCCAGGCCATCCGGGGCGCCATCCAGGGCATCGAAGCGGCGAAGTACCGGACCGGCAACGACGAATACGACATCATCGTGCGCCTGGCGGAGGAGGACCGGGACGAGCTCAGCACCCTGTCCGAACTCACGGTGCTGTCGGACGGCGACCCCATCCCCCTGCTCTCGGTGGCTTCCTGGGAGGTAGGGGAAGGGGCGGGGTCCATCCAGCGCCTCGACATGGACCGCTCGGTTACGGTGTCGTCGGAGGTGCGCGCCGGCTTCAACTCCAACGCCGTGCTGGGCGAGGTGCAGGCGGCGCTCGCGGAGTTCGCGGAGTCGCTCCCGCCGGGATACCAGATCCGCTACACGGGCGAGAACGAGGAGCAGGCGGAGGCCCAGGCCTTCCTCACCACCGCGTTCCTGATGGCGCTCTTCCTCATCGGCTTCATCCTCATCTCGCAGTTCAACTCGCTGGTGAAGCCCTTCATCATCCTGACCTCGGTGATCATGTCCACGGTCGGCGTGCTGCTGGGGCTGATGGTGTTCCAGATGCCCTTCGGCATCATCATGACCGGGGTGGGCATCATCTCCCTTGCCGGAATCGTGGTGAACAACGCCATCGTGCTCATCGACTACATCGACGTGCTGCGCGGGCGCGACGGAGTGAACCGGCGGGACGCGCTGGTGCTGGGCGGCATGACCCGCTTCCGCCCGGTGGTGCTGACCGCGGTGACGACGGCGCTCGGCCTGGTGCCGCTCGCGATCGGGCTCAACTTCGACTTCTTTGGCCTGTACGGAAGCCTCACTCCGGACCTGTACTGGGGAGGCGACCAGGCCGCCTGGTGGGGACCGATGGCGATCGCGGTGATCGCCGGAATCATCTTCGCCACCTTCCTCACCCTGATCGTGGTGCCCGTGATGTACCAGGTGGTCGACGACATCGGGCGGTTCTTCCGCCGGCACTACTCCTCGCGGGCCGCGGAGACCGCCTGATGAGCCGCGCCCGGGACCGTGCCAGGGGATTTGCGTTTAAGGGCCCCCGCGGCCACTCTATAGGCTGGATTTCGTACCGTTCGCGTTCGTCGCGCTCTCATGTCTGAGGAGGTTGCCATGCACTCGAGGAATTCCGTTACTCGCCGCCGCTTCATGGGAGGAGCGGCAGCGGCGCTGGGGTACGCCGGGCTCAGGCCCACCGGACTGTTGGGGTGGGATTCGCGCCCGCGCCCGCTCAGCCTCACCCCGCAGGAGTACGACTACGATTCCTTCGCCAAGCTCTCCTCCAACGAGAATCCGTACGGCCCGTCCGAGCGGATGATGGAGGCGATGAACGGCGCGTGGAAGTACGCGAACCGGTACGGCTATCCCGACGGCGACATCCAGCAGAAGATCGCCGAGCACCACGGCGTGGAATCGGAGAACATCCTGCTGGGCGCGGGCTCGGGCGAGACCCTCCGGGTGGTGGCGCACACCTACCTCGGGCACAAGAAGAAAGTCATCGGCGTGCGGCCGACCTACCTGAGCGTCTTCGGCGTCGCTACCGGGATCGACGCGGACGCCATCATGCTGCCGCTGCTCGACGACTACTCGCAGGACATCCCGGCGATGATCGACGCCACCCTCAAGAACTACCGCGATGTCGGGCTCTTCTATCTGTGCAACCCCAACAACCCGACCGGCATGGCGGTCCCGGCCGACGACGTCCGGCGGGTGCTGGACGAAATCCCCGAGGACATCCCGGTCCTCATCGACGAGGCCTACCATCACTTCGTCGAGGATCCCTCCTACGAGACGGCGGTGCCCTACGTGAACGAAGGGCGCAAGGTCATCGTCGCGCGCACCTTCTCCAAGATCTACGGCATGGCCGGGCTGCGCCTCGGCTACGGCATCGCGCCCGCCGACATGATCAGCGACATGCGCACCTACACCACCGGCAGCGTGAACGCGCTGGTGAGGTGGGGCGGGGTCGCCGCGCTCGAGGACCTGGAGAACGAGCGCTTCGTGCGCGAGACGACGCTCCGCCTGCGCAAGCAGACCACCGAGGAGCTGCAGGCCCTGGGCTACGAGGTGCTCCCCTCCGAGACCAACTTCTTCATGGTGAACACCGGACGTCCGGCCGCCGAAGTCCGGGCCGCGTTCCGGGAGAGGGGCGTGCTCGTGGGCCGCGACTTCCCGCCCATGCTCGACTACCTGCGGGTATCGGTCGGCACCGAGGAGGAGATGGCGCGCTTCATGACGGCGTGGAAGGAGATCATGCCGCCCAGAACCGCCACCACGACGACCTCCGGCTGATCGCGGCGGCATCCGCGGCCTCCGGAACAGGAAGGGGCCGGTCCCGGGCAGGGGCCGGCCCCGTTTTCTTTGAGGCGCCCGAGTGAGCGACTTCTACGACGCCGTTTCACCCGTAACGGGCGAGTCCTACCGGCCGCTCGACGACCTGCGCTTCATGGGCGGGGCCACGCTCCTGCGCGCGCCGCTCGCCACGACCCTCGAGGGCCTCGACATCGCGCTCGTCGGGGTGCCGACCGACCACGGCGTGACCTTCCAGCCGGGTGCGCGCCACGGGCCGCGCGAGATTCGCAACAGGTCCAACGTGGTGCGCAGGATCAACGTGCTGACGGGGGTCGATCCCTTTTCGCTGTGCCGGATCGCCGACGTGGGGGATGTGCGATTCGACAGCATCTACCATCTCGACGACGTGGTCGGGCAGATCGAAGCCCTCTTCACCCGCCTCCGCGCGGCCGGCCCGGTGCCGCTGAGCGCCGGCGGAGACCATTCCGTCACCTATCCCATCTTGAAGGCGCTGGGGGCCGGCCGGCCGCTCGGCATGGTGCAGATCGACGCGCATCTCGACACCTGGGACGCGATCGGCGGTTCGAAATACCACCACGGCGCTCCCTTCCGCCGCGCCGTGGAGGCGGGGGTGCTCGATCCCGAGCGCTCGATCCAGATCGGCATCCGCGGCTACCAGAACTTCCTGGACGGGTTCGAGTTCTCGATGGAACACGGCATGCGCGTCGTCAAGATCGACGAGTTCCGGCGGCTGGGGGTGGAGGGAGTGGTGGAGGAGGCCCGCCGGGTGGTGGGCGACGGCCCGACCTACATCACCTTCGACGTGGACGGGATCGATCCCGCCTTCACGCCGGGCACGGGAACGCCCGAGATCGGCGGGCTAACCACGCGCGAGGCGGTCGCGCTTCTGCACGGCCTGCGCGGCCTCAACCTCGTGGGGGCCGACGTGGTGGAGGTCGCCCCGCCCCTCGATCCCAGCGGGGGCACGGCGCTGGTCGGCGCCTCGCTGATGTACGAGATCCTGTGCCTGCTCGCGGAGTCTCTGGCTTCCCGCCGATAGCACGGAGCCTCCGCTCCCGGCATGATTCCAGTAGACGTCAGTAGATGTCAGTGCGTCCGACTCCCCGGGCGTCAACTCCGTTCCCACCCAGACCCGGAGCGTCGTGTCGCGGGCCTCGCTCCACCGCACGTCGATCTGGATCTGCCCCAGCATCCCGGTCTGGTAGTCGAATTCCACGCGCTCCCCCGGCACCATCAGGCGTTCGAGGATCACCGGATCCTCGGCGCGCGCCAGATCGCGCATGACGACATGCCAGCTTCCCGTGTGCTCCTCCCAGATCTGCAGATGACCCTGAAGCTGGATCCCCAGGGTTGGCACCGGCTGGCTCTGGAAGGAGCCGACGCCATCCTCGATGGGCAGCGCGACCCACGCTCCCCCCTGCTGAAGGACCTGGAGGATCTCCGGTGAGACCTGTGCCCGCAGGGAATGAGCACCTGGCGCCAGCGGCAACACCGCTGTCAGGGCCGAGACCGCCAGCGTGCGCAGCCACGCGGACTGGCGGGGACTCCTCAGCAGTGCCTGCTGCACTCCTCCTCCCATCGAAAGCTCGTCCGTGACCGGCCGCGCCCCGGCTTCGTTTTCCGGATTCGGGCGCCGGTAGCTATACTCGCCATGCCCCCTCGCGTTCCGACAGAACCACGAACCGGCATCCAGGAGCGACGCCTGTGAAATCCGGCCCCGGAAAGCCGGCAGGAGGCCTCCGCTACGCGGCCAACGAACCGCCGCCGCATCCCGCCTCGTTCATCCTCGGGCTGCAGGTGGCCGTGCTGGTATGCACGCCCGTGGTCGTGGTCACCGCGATCGTTACGCGCGCGGCGAATCTGACTGGCTCCTACCTCTCCTGGGCCATCTTCGCCAGCATGGTCATCGGCGGGCTGACGACCATCGTCCAGGCCCGGCGAGTGGCGGGCGTGGGGGGCGCCAGCCTGATGGTCATGGGAGCCTCCGGAGCCTCGATCGGCGTCGCCGTGCTGGCGCTGGCCGCGGGCGGTCCCGCGTTGCTCGCAGTGCTGGTGATCGCCTCGGGGCTCTTCCAGCTCGGCCTGGCGGCCCGCCTGATCCTGCTCCGGCGAATCATCACGCCGGTGGTGTCGGGCACGCTCATGGCGCTCATCTCGGTCACGGTGATGCCCATGGGGTTCGCGTTGCTGATCGAGGTTCCGTTGCAGGCGCCCACGGCCGCGGCGCCCACCATCACGCTCGTCACGGCGGCCGCCGTGCTGGGCCTGATGCTGCGCGCCCCCCGGCTCCTGAGAGCGTGGACCCCGGTGGTCGCGCTCGCTCTGGGGTGCGCCACGGCCGCTCTCTTCGGGATATTCGATCTCACGCCGGTGCGCGAGGCCGGCTGGTTCGGGATCCCCGCCACGGCGTTGCCCGGTCTCGACGCAGGGTTCGATGCGAGCTTCTGGCTGCTCCTGCCGGCCTTTCTGTTCGTCACCCTGGTCATCACGGTCAGGCAGATCGGCGACGCCATCGTCATGCAGCGTCTCTCGCGGCGCGAACAGAAGGCGATCGACTTCCGCAGGGTCCAGGGGGCCGTGGCCGCCTGCGGCGCGGGCACCTTGCTGTCGGGGGTCGCGGGCGTCCTGCCGATCTGGCCCTATCCAGCCGGCATCGCCCTGGCGGAGGGCATCGGCGTGGCGGCCAGAAGGGTGGGCGTCTACATCGGAGCCATCTTCATCGGCCTGGCGTTCGTTCCCAAGATCAGCGCCCTCGTGCTGGCCATCCCGGGGCCCGTGCTCGGTGCCTACATCGTCGTCGTAATCGGGCTCGTCTTTGCCCGCGGCATGCGCGTCGTCTTCCAGGCGGACGGAGGGCGCAACAGCTGGCTGATCGCGGGATTCTCCTTCTGGGTCGGCGTCGGCATCCAGTTCCAGGCGATATTCCCGCAGCACCTGGGAACCCCCGCCGCGCAGATGCTGGCGAACGGACTGACGGCCGGCGGGGTGACCATCCTCCTGCTGAACCTGTTCCTGGAGCTGACCGGGCCCCGGCGGCGAAGGACGGAGATGCTGCTCAGTCCGGACAGCCTTCGCGCCCTCGACGAGTTCGTGGTCGGGTTCGCGGGGAAGTACGGATGGGACGGCGAGGGAAGGGGGCGCCTCAGAGCGGCATCGGAGGAAGCGCTCCTCAGCCTGGCCCGGCAGGAGGAGGACGGGAGCCATGCCGATGACCGGCGGCTGCGCGTCGTCGCGCGCAACGACCGCACGGGAGCCATCCTCGAGTTCAGCGCGGCGACCGACGCCGGGAATCTGGAGAACCAGATCGTTCTGCTCGGCGACATCCCGGACCTGGAGAGCAAGCGCGACCTGTCGCTGCGGCTCCTTCGCCACTACGCGTCATCCGTGAAGCACCAGCAGTACCACAACGCGGATGTCGTCACGATTCGCGTGGACAGGTAGCGCCAGCCGGACGGAAGGCTCGCGACCGAGGCGCAGGCCGGCTCAGACCAGCCGCCGCAGAATCAACTCCGCGCACTCCTCGGGCCCCAGCTCCTCGGTGTCGAGGTGCAGGTCCGGGTTCTCGGGCTGCTCATAGGGGCTGTCGATGCCGGTGAAGTTCGTGATCTCGCCCCTCATCGCCCTGACATACAGTCCCTTCGGGTCGCGCGCCGCGCACACTTCGATGGACGCGTCGACGAAGATCTCGTTGAAGTCACCGGGTGCGAACAGACCGCGGGCGAAAGCCCGTTCCGACCGGAAGGGGCTGATGAAGGACACGATGACGATCAGCCCCGCATCGACCATCAGTCGAGCCACCTCGGCCACCCTGCGGATGTTCTCCACCCGGTCGGCCTCGGTGAAGCCGAGGTCCCGGTTGAGTCCGTGGCGGACGTTGTCGCCGTCCAGGAGGTAGGTGTGGTGGCCCTCCGCGTGAAGGCGCTTCTCGAGCAGGTCGGCGATCGTGGACTTGCCCGACGCCGGGAGTCCCGTGAGCCACAGACACCGGGCCCGCTGCAGCTTGAGTTCCTGGCGGGCCTCCCGGGTGACGTGGAAGTCCTGCCAGCGGATGTTGGACGCGCGCCTGAGCGCAAAGTTGACGGTGCCGGCGCCTGCGGTCTCGTTGGTGGCCAGATCGATCAGGATGAAGCTGCCCAGCCCGGGGTATCGGTCGAAGGGCGCGTAGGGAATCGGCCGGTTGGTCGCGATGTTGACCGTGCCGAGGTCGTTGAGGTTCAGCGTGGCGCCTGCCAGCCTGCTTCCCCGCGAGACGTCCAGCCGGTACTTGATGCGGGTGACGGTCGCGGTCACCTCCCGCGAATGGATCTTCAGCAGGTAGGAGCGGCCGACCACCAGAGGGCGGTCGCTCATCCAGATCAGGTTGGCCTGGAACTGGTCCGTCACACCCGGCGGATTGAAGGCTTCCGCGATCACGTCTCCGCGCGTCACATCCACCTCGTTGGCGAGGGTCAGCGTCACCGAGTCGCCCCGTTCGGCCCGCTCCCGGGCCCCCTGCCAAACCACGATCGACTCCACGACGGTCTCCGCTCCCGACGGGGATATGCGCACACGGTCCCCCACGGCGACCCTGCCGGCCGTGATCCGGCCGCTGTAGCCGCGAAAATCGGGGCTGGGCCGGTTGACGTACTGGACGGGCATCCGGAAGGACTCCCTTTCGATGGACGATTCGACATCGACCGTCTCCAGGTGCTCGAGCAGCGTCGGGCCGGCATACCACTCGGCCGAATCGCGGCGGCGCGTGAGATTCTCTCCCGTAAGCGAAGATACGGGCATGATCCGCAGGCTCTCGACACCCGAATCCCGCGCCAGCGACCGGTACTCGTCGGCGATCGCCTGGAAGATGCTCCGGTCCCAGAGCACCAGATCCATCTTGTTGACCGCCAGGACCACGTGCCGGATCCCGAACAAGGCCGCGATGCGGGTGTGCCGGGCGGTCTGGGGCAGGATCCCCTTGCGGGCGTCGGCGACAACGACCGCCAGCTCGGCGTTCGAGGCGCCGGTCGCCATGTTGCGGGTGTACTGCTCGTGTCCGGGCGCATCGGCGACGATGAAACGGCGTCGGGCCGTCTCGAAACTCCGGTAGGCGACGTCGATGGTGATGCCCTGCTCGCGCTCGTCGCGCAGACCGTCGACCAGGAGCGCCAGATCCGCCTGGTCGCCCCGGGTTCCCCAGCGCCGGGAATCCTCCTCCACCTTGCGCATCTGATCGGCAAAGACCTGCCGGCAGTCCCAGAGCAGCCGGCCGAGAAGGGTGCTCTTGCCGTCGTCCACGGCGCCGCACAGGACGAAGCGCAGGGGCGGTCGCGCCGGCGCCGGACCGGATGCCATCAGAAGTAGCCCTGCCGCTTCTTGCGTTCCATGGAGGCGTCCCCGTCATGGTCCACCAGGCGTCCCCGGCGTTCGGAATCGTGGGTCGCCAGCGTCTCGGCGAGGATCGCCTCCAGGGTGTCGGCGCCGCTCTCGACCGCAGCCGTGAGCGGATAGCATCCCAGGGTGCGGAAGCGGACTGGAAGCAGCCGGGGCTCCTCGCCGGGCTCCAGAGGCATGCGTTCGTCGTCGACCATGATCCACTGGCCTTCACGTTCGACGACCGGGCGCTTCTTCGCGAAGTACAGCGGAACCACCGGGATCCCTTCCGCCGCGATGTAGCGCCAGACATCGGCCTCGGTCCAGTTGGAGAGGGGCGAAACCCGGAGCGATTCACCCTGTTGGACACGCGTGTTGTACAGGCTCCAGAGTTCGGGGCGCTGGGCCCTGGGATCCCACTGATGGGCCGCGTTGCGGAAGGAAAACACCCGCTCCTTCGCCCGCGATTTCTCCTCGTCCCGCCGCCCACCCACGAAGATGATGTCGTACTTCCCCGCGTCCAGCGCCTGTCGCAGCGCTTCGGTGATCATCACGTCGGCATAGCGTTCCGATCCGTCGGTGAAGGGGTCTGCGCCGGCCTTCAGGCCCGCCCGGTTCACGTGAACCCGCAGCTCGACGCCCGTCTCGGCGACCATGCGGTCGCGGAAGGCGATCATCTCCCGGAACTGCCAGGTGGTGTCGATGTGCAGCAGGGGAAGCGGGGGGCGCGCGGGCCAGAACGCCTTGCGGGCGAGATGGAGCAACACCGACGAGTCCTTGCCCATCGAATACAGCATGACGGGTCGGGCCGCCGTCGCGGCTCCCTCGCGGATGATCTCGATGGCCTCGGATTCGAGCGCCGAGAGCCAGTGGGCACCCGAACGGTCGGTGCGGCCGCTGCTCTCCCGCTTCCCGCTCATGTTCTCGCAGATTGCATCGTGTAATTCGTCCCGGAGACGTTTGGCGACGGGATCGTACCACCGTTCCGGGACCGGTTCAACTGGTTCCGGCGGCACAATCCGCGCCTTGGGTGGATCAGCCGGAGGTGAACCCGAGTCGTGTTGACACCGGGTGACGAAGCCTGCAGCTTGTGGCATTGGTATTCTGTCGGAGTGCGCGCTGAATCCCCATACCATGCAAGTGCCCGGGTAGACCCATGGACCTGAAGGTCAGTTGGGAAAGGATGAATGGCGTGCTGATCGCCTCGCCCGCGGGTCGTGTCGACAGCGTGAACAGCGCGGCATTCCGGGAAGCGCTGGTGTCGGAGGTGCCGGCGGACGAGAGAGCCCTCCTCCTCGACCTGCGCGGTCTTTCCTACATGAGCAGCGCCGGCCTGAGCGTCCTGCTGGTGCTGGCCAAGAGATTCCGCGGATCCGGCAAGGCGATGGGGATGTGCGGGCTTCCGGCGGCGATTGCCGCGGTCGTCACGCTCAGCGGCTTCGACAAGATCATCCCCGTGTACGACACGCGTGACGCGGCACTCGAGGCGATGTCCCTCCCTGAGGATGCCGATTCGGTGCACCAGCCTGCCGAGGCGCCGTTGGCCGCTTCGGACGAGGAGACCGACTCGAACCGGAAGCGATCCGGTCCGCGGCGGTGGAGTTTCAAGATGCACTCGAACTGAGCATCGGGGGCTCCTCGCCCGAGGAGGCCGGTAGCAACTCGTCCTCAAGACTCGCAGGCACCCCGGCCGTACGGTTGTGAAGCGGCCCTTCGCGCACGACATTCGCTCCTGTGCCCGCATGCGCGCGGCGTGCGCATCCTCGCAGCCAGGAGCCCCGATGCACGACACTTCGAGTCGCCCTCGGTCCACCCACTGCGCCCGTCCCCGTCCACCCCTCCTGCCAGCCGTGGCGGTCTTGTTCGCCGCGGTGCTGGCGGGACCGTCAGCCGCGCCGGAACTCGCTGCGCAGCAGGGGACGACCGGCGGCAACTGGCTCTACTACGGAGGTGATGCGGGGAGCACCAAGTACGCTCCTCTCGACCAGATCACCGCCGACAACGTCGCCGACCTGGAGGTCGCGTGGCGCTGGGAGTCGCGCAACTTCGGCGACCGGCCCGAGTTCAACTACCGGGTGACCCCCCTCGCCGTGGACGGCACCCTGTACGTCACGGCGGGCTACCGGCGGGCGGTCGTGGCCATCGACGGGGCCACCGGCGAGACCCTGTGGATGTACCGCATGGACGAGGGGGTGCGCGCCGAGACCGCTCCGCGCGCCAACTCCGGACGCGGGGTCGCCTACTGGACGGACGGCCAGGCGGAGCGCGTCCTGGTGATCACCCCGGCCTACCACATGGTCTCGCTGGACGCGAAGACCGGGCGGCCCGATCCGGCCTTCGGCCAGGAGGGGGTCGTCGACCTGCGCGCGGAGTTCGGCCCCCGCGAGGTCGACATCGACAACGACCCGCTGGGCTCGAGCTCCCCGCCGGTGATCGTGGGCGACGTGGCGGTGGTGGGGACCGCGCTGCCCTCGGGAAGCTCGCCCCCGAAGCCCGACATGCCGCCCGGTCACGTGCGCGGCTACGACGTGCGCACCGGCGAACGGCTGTGGATCTTCCACACCATCCCGCAGGAGGGCGAGTTCGGCAACGACACCTGGCTGGAAGGGTCCTGGCGCTACACCGGCAACGCGGCCGTCTGGACGCCGTTTTCGGCGGATCTGGAACGCGGCTACGTATACCTGCCCATCGAAGCCCCGACGGGCGACTACTACGGCGGCCACCACCCTGGCGACAATCTCTTCTCGCAGAGCCTGGTGTGCCTGGACGCGCGCACCGGCGAGCGCGTGTGGCACTTCCAGATGGTCCATCACGGCATCTGGGACTACGATCCGCCCGCGCCCCCGATCCTGCTCGACATCAACGTGGACGGGCGCACCATCCCGGCGGTGGCGCAGGTCACCAAGCAGGCGTTCACCTACGTCTTCGACCGCTACACCGGCGAGCCGGTGTGGCCCATCGAGGAGCGGCCGGTGGCGCCCAGCGAGGTGCCTGGCGAGTGGACCGCGCCCACCCAGCCGTTCCCCACCCGCCCCGCCCCCTTCGACCGCCAGGGCGTGTCGGTGGACGACCTCATCGACTTCACCCCGGAGCTGCGCGCGGAGGCGCTGGACATGGTCTCCCGGCTGGTGATCGGGCCGCTCTACACGCCACCCTCCGTCATCGATCTGGACGATCCCAACGGCACCCTGGGCACGCTGGTGCTGCCCGGGTCGCTGGGCGGCGCCAACTGGCCGGGCGGCTCGGTCGACGCGGAGACGGGCATCCTGTACGTCACCTCGGTCACGTCGCCGTCCGTGCACGGGCTTATCAACGACCCGGAGATCTCCAGCATGGACTACATCTCCGGGCGCGCCTTCCGCCGGGTGCGGGGAGGCGGCCCGCAGGGACTGCCGCTCATCAAGCCGCCGTGGGGACGGATCACCGCCATCGACCTGAACACCGGCGACCACGTCTGGATGAGGCCCAACGGCGACACCCCCGACTACGTGCTCGAGCACCCCGCCACGGCCGGGGTCGACATCCCGCCCACGGGCAAGCCCGACCGCGGCGGCACCATGGTGACCCGGACCCTGCTCTTCGCCGGGGAAGGGGGCGGCATGTTCGCGGCCTTCGGGTCGGGCGGCAACAAGCTGCGCGCCCACGACAAGGCGACCGGCGAGATCGTGCACGAGTTCGAGTTGCCCGCGAACCAGACCGGCATCCCGATGACCTACCTGGCCGATGGCCGCCAGTTCATCGTGGTGGCGGTGGGCGACCGCGGCCATGCGGCCGAGCTTGTGGCGCTCGCGCTCCCGCAATAGGACCCGGGCCTCCCCGGAAGCATCAGCCGGGCACCTGCGCGGCACCTCCGTCACGGTGCAACCCTCCCGTCTGCCCTCGCGTCTGATGGTCTGATGGCGCGCGCCAGGGCCGCGAAGGTTTCCGGCCACAGCGCTCGCATCGTGGACGACAACGGGTGGGGCAACCGAGGGGAGGATCGCATGTTGAGGAAGAAGCGGAAGACGGGAAGCGGGCGAACCAGACGGATCGGCTCGGCACTCTGGGTGACCGGACTGCTGATCGCGCTGACGGCGCCGGCGGTGCTGGAGGCGCAGGAGCGCAATCGTGGGCGGGGCCGGGGTGGCCCGGAGCGTGGTCTGATTCGCCTTCAGGGCAATCTGATGTCGCGCGGCCTGCTCGGGATCCAGTTGAGCATGCGCTCGGCGGACACGGACGCGCAGGGCGCCGAGGTGCAGGGGGTCACCAGCGACGGCCCGGCCGACGAGGCGGGGCTCCGGGAAGGCGACATCATCACCTCGCTCGACGGTCACAGCCTGCTCGAGCCCCTGGCCGACCCGGACCTGGAGGAGCGTGTCGATTCCGACCGGTCCGTGCCCAGTCAGCGGCTGCTGTTTCTGGCGCGCGAACTGGAGCCGGGCGAGCAGGTCGTGGTGGAATACCTGCGCGACGGCACGACGGCGTCGGCCACCGTCGAGCCTCGCTCGACCTGGATGCGGCTGGGGTTCGACGCGGACCGCATGGAGGTAGTGATGGATCAGGCCCGCGAGCGCGCCCGGGAGGCCAGCGAGCGGGCGCGCGAGGTGGCCGAGCAGATGCGCGAACAGTGGGACGACTATGCCTGGTATCCGGAGGGAGGCTCGGCGATTGCGGTGATGGGGCTGCGCGCTTCGCACGGCATCAGCCTGGTGACGCTGAACCCCGCACTGGGACGTTACTTCGACGCCGAGTCCGGCGCCTTGGTCACCGACGTGGAGGAAGACAACCCGCTGGGGCTTGAGGCCGGTGACGTGATTCAGGCCATCGACGGGCGCACCATAGACTCGGCCGGGGACGTGCGCCGCATCCTGCGCTCCTACGAAGAGGGCGAGGCCATGACGCTCACCATCGTGCGCGACGGCGGCGAGATGCAGGTGAGCGGCTCGGTGGAGGATCAGGCGAACCTGCGGCGAGGCGGGGTCATGCGCGGGGCGCCGGCCGGCCCCGTGGGCCGGAGGATTTCGGTCCGGCGCACGGCGCCTCGACGCGCGGTGTTCTGGCGGACGTCGAACCGCGTCGGGCGGCCGTGGAGGGGCATGAGCCTGTAACCTGGGGTGGGGCGGAAGGGTGGCGGGGCGGGGAGCCGGCGCCGGGCGCGAAAGCGTTCCGGCGCCGGTTGCACTTGTGCGCGCGCGGCACCTTGTCCAATCTGTACGGGAGAAGTACCGCAGTCTCTCCGTTTCGCGGCCGCGCTCCAGGGGCCGCGAGAGCCCGTCGCACCCGGCAACCCCCTACCCGTATCGTGTCGGACAGGCAATCCCTAGGCATACTTCAGGTTCTCGGCAGCGGATCCGGATTCATCCGCCTGCAGAAATTCGGCTACACCGCGTCCAAGCAGGACGTGTACGTCGGCCCCAAGGTCATCCGGCGCTTCGGACTGCGCACGGGGGACGAGATCGCCGGCGATGTCGGCAACCGGCCGCGCAACGGCAAGGCGCCCCCGCTCACGCGGGTGATCGCGGTTAACGGCGAGCCGCCCGATGTGTTGCGCGACCGGCCCGAGTTCACGCGTCTGAGCGCGCTCCACCCCAGGAATCAGCTCAAGCTCGAGTGCGAGATCACGCACTATGGGCAGCCCGACTTCACCAATCGCGTCATCGACCTCTTCTGTCCCTTCGGCAAGGGTCAGCGGGCGATGATCGTGGCTCCGGCGAAGGCGGGGAAGACGACGATCCTGCAGCGGGTGGCGCAGGGCGTCGTTACCAACCACCCGGACTGCCATCTCTACATCCTTCTGGTGGACGAGCGGCCGGAAGAGATCACCGAGATGGAGATGTGCGGGTACGGCGAGGTCATCGCCTCCAGCTTCGACTATCCCCCCGAACGCCACGTGGCGGTCGCCGAGATCACCATGGAGCGCGCCCGCCGGCGGGTCGAGATGGGCCAGGACGTGGTCGTGATTCTCGACTCCATCACGCGCCTCGCCCGTGCCCACAACAACGTCGAGGAGGGAAGCGGGCGCACGCTCTCGGGCGGGCTGGACGCGAGCGTGATGGAGAAGCCCAAGCGGTTCCTGGGCAGCGCGCGCAATATCAGCGACGTGCAGGGCGGGGGTTCGCTGACCATCGTGGCCACCGCCCTCGTGGACACCGGATCGCGCATGGATCAGGTCATCTTCGAGGAGTTCAAGGGCACCGGCAACAGCGAACTGCTGCTCTCACGCGACCTGGCCGACCGGCGCATCTTCCCGGCCATCGACCTGGTGGCCTCGGCCACCCGGCGCGAGGAGCTCCTGCTCTCGCCCGAGGCGCTCACCCTCTCGCGTGCCTTCCGCCGCCAGTTGTCGCACAAGTCTCCGGCGGAGGCCATGACGGAGCTGCTCGGCCTGATGGGGCGGACGCGCGGCAACGACGAACTGCTGGAGATAGCGCGCCAGCTCAACTGACGCCGGCCGGTCAGAGAGCCCGGATCACGGCGAACTCGCGTCACGCAGCCGTTCCAGCCCCACCTCCATCTCCCGGCCCTGCAGCCGATCCATGGCGCGCGCCACGTACCCCAGGATGGGATTCCACCCGAAGTCGCCGGTTTCTCTCCAGGTCACGCGGGTGCCGTCGCCGAGGCGGTCCAGGTCGATGGTCCCCTCGGTGATCATCGACCCGCCCTCTACCTCGACCCGGTAGCCAACCCGCTCCCCCGAGACGCTCTCGACGATGGTGAAGACGCCGTCGCCGAACTCCGGATCGTTCCAGCTGCGCCCCGCTCCGACTCCGCTTGGCGGGCCGAAGCGCTCCGCGGCGGCGTCCGGCCAGTCGGTCCACGCATCCCAGAGCGACACGTCGTTGACGTAGGCGAACACCTGCTCCGGGACCGCGGGCATCTCCAGCGAGCGCTCGACCTCCCAGGTGCCGGGGAGAATGAGCCCGATGGCGAGCAGCGATATGAAGACCACCGCGAGGAAACTGAAGAACTTCACCGCCATGGTGTGGCTCCGGGATCGAGGAGGGCGAGGAGGGAAAGCGCGGTCAGCGGGCGTCGATGCGCCGCAGCACCGGCTCCAGACTGGACCAGACGGTTTCGGCGATGATCTCGTGCCCCTCCACCGAGGGGTGGATGCCGTCGGGCTGGTTGAGTTCGCGGATGCCGCCCACGCCCTCCAGGAGGAAGGGGATGAGGGCGACCTCCGCCTCGCGGGCCACCTCGGGGAAGACGGCCCTGAAGCTCTCGGTGTAGCGCTGACCCAGATTGGGGGGCGCCTGCATGCCCGCCAGCAGGATCTCTACCTCCGGATATCGGGCCCGGGTCTGCCCAATGACGGCCAGCAGGTTGCCGCGCAGGGCATCGACATCCTGCCCCCGCAGGCCGTCGTTGGCGCCCAGCTCGATCACGAGCACGCGCACCGGCATGCGCAGCAGCCACTCGAGACGCCGCAAGCCTCCCGCGCTGGTGTCGCCGCCGACGCCCGCGTTAACCACCCGGAAGGGTAGTGCGGCCCGGTCGATGCGCGCCTGGACCCTCGCGGGGAAAGCGTGTTCCTGTGCGTTGCCCAGGCCGTAGCCCTCGGTGAGGCTCGTGCCCAGGAAGAGGACAACACCGCGCTCGCGCGAGATGTCTGTCGTAGAGACGGCGGATTGTGACCCAGCCGGCGAGGACGACGAGGCGGCCTCCCTGGCGGCGTCCGTTGCCGCAACTTCCCGATCCGGCGAACGTAACGCTCCGGGGTCTTCTGCTCCCCCGCACGCGGGCAGGAACGTGAGCAGGCCGATTGCCGTCAGGCGTCTCCACATGATGATCGTCGCCGAAGGTGTGAGCAAAGCGTACGGGCGCGGCAGCCGCTCGCTGGTCGTCTTGCGCGACATCGACCTGCGCGTCCCCGAAGAAGACTTTATCGCCCTCGTGGGTCCCTCGGGAAGCGGCAAGACCACCCTGCTGGGCCTGCTCGCCGGCCTCGATGCGCCAACGACGGGCTCGGTCAGCCTGGGCGGCGAACGGCTGTCGGCCCTTACCGCCGACGAGCGCGCAGCGTTCCGGGCGGAAAAGGTAGGCTTTGTCTTCCAGACCTTCCACCTGCTGCCCACGCTCACGGCGCTGGAGAACGTCATGGTGCCGCTGGAGCTGGCCCCGCGCGCAACGGCGGCGGGGAGTGCCGGGCGCGGACCCGGGTCGAGGGCCAGGCCGCGCGTGCGGGCCGGCGAGCTGCTCGAACGGGTGGGGCTCGCCGAACGCATGCACCACTACCCGGCGCAGCTCTCCGGCGGCGAGCAGCAGCGGGTGGCTCTCGCCCGCGCCTTCGCCAACCGGCCGCTGGTGCTGTTCGCGGACGAGCCCACGGGCAACCTGGACTCGGCGGCCGGAGCGGTGGTGGTCGAGCTGATGGAGGAGCTCAACCGCGAGTGCCGCACCACCGTCGTGCTCGCGACCCACGATCTCGAGCTGGCCGCCCACGCGAGGCGGGTGATCACCCTGCGGGACGGGCGCATCACGTCGGACCGCCGCAACGGGCATCCGGATCACCCGAACCGCCGCGAGGCGGAGTGATTCCCTTCTCGCTACGGCTCGCCTGGAGGGAGGGCCGCGCGGGCATGCGCCGCATCGGGGCGTATGCCGCCTCGGTGGCGCTCGGGGTCGCCGCGCTGGTGGCGGTGCACTCCTTCAGCGGCGACGTGATCCGGTCGATACGCGAGGAGTCGCAGCTCCTGCTGGGCGCCGACCTGCGCCTCAGCTCGAACGCGCCCATCTCGGACAGCGTGGGCGCCATCGCCGACTCGGTGGTGGCCGAGGGGGGGCGCCTCTCCCGGGTCACCGGACTGGTGTCCATGGTGTACGCGCCGGGGAGCGGGGCCACCCGGCTGACCCAGGTGCGGGGGGTAGAGGGGGGCTTCCCGCTCTACGGGCGGGTGGAGACCACGCCTCCGGGTATCTGGTCGCGCCTGGGCGAGCCCGGGGTCGCGATCGTGGACGAAGCCATCCCCATCCAGCTGGGGGTGGGCGCCGGCGACACCCTGCAGGTCGGCACCTCCTCCTTCGTCATTCTGGGCACGGTGCGCGGGCTGCCCACCGACATCGGCTTCCAGAGCGCCATCGGGCCGCGCGTGTTCGTCGCCCGGAGCGACCTCGCCGCCAGCGGGCTGCTCGAGTTCGGCAGCGTCGCCCGCTACCACATCTATGTGCGCATGCCCGCGGGAGAGGACCCCGAGGATCTGGAGGGCCGCCACTGGCGCTTCTTCCGCAACCAGGCGGTGACCTCGGTGACCGCCCAGGACCAGGCCCGGAGGCTCACCCGGGGCACGCGCATGCTCGCCTGGTTCCTGCGGGTCGTGGGGTTGACCGCGCTGCTGCTCGGAGGCATCGGCGCGGCCAGCGCGATCCACGTGTACGTGAAGGAGAAAACCACGTCGGTCGCGGTGCTGCGCTGCATCGGCGCGCGCGAGCGGAGCGTCTTCAACGCCTACCTTTTTCAGGCGGTGGCGCTCGGGCTCGTCGGCTCGGTCGCGGGGGTGCTGGGTGGGATCGGGCTGCAGCGCCTTTTGCCCCTGTTGATCGCCGATGTGCTGCCCGTGGCGATCGAGGCGCGTGTCGACCGGACGGCCGTGGTCGCGGGGATGGTGACCGGGATGGCGGCGGCCGCGCTGTTCGCGCTCGTCCCGCTTCTCCGCATCCGCGGCATCGCTCCCCTCCAGGCCCTGCGCGCCGACTTCGAGCCGCAGGTGACGGCGCGGGCGCGGCTGGATCGCGTGTTCGCGTTCGGCGCTCTGGTCGGCGGGATGTTGCTCCTCAGCCTGTGGCAGGCCCCCGAGCCCGAGCACGGCCTTGCCTTCGCGGGCGGGCTGAGCGCCGCCCTGCTGCTGCTCTACGGCACCGCGGTTGCCTTGACCCGCCTCACCCGGCGGTACTTCCCCGCGCGCGCGTCGTACGCCGTCCGCCAGGGCGTCGCCAACCTCTTCCGGCCTCAGAACCAGACCGCGGCCGTCATGCTCGCGCTCGGACTGGGCGCCTTCCTCATCACCACCGTGCTCGCGGTGCAGGCCAGCCTGGGCCGCGCGCTCTCGGTGGACGGCGGGCAGGAACAGCCCAATCTGCTCTTCTTCGACGTCCAGCCCGACCAGCGGGACGGCGTGACCGAATTGGTGGCGGCGGCCGGGGGCGGCCCGGTCGACCTGACCGCCGTGGTGCCGGCCCGCATCTCCAGCCTGAACGGCCGTCCGGCCGCGGAGATCCTGCGCGACCGCAGGGACGGCGGCCCGGCCCGCTGGGCGGTGCGCCGCCTTTACCGCAACACCTCGCGCGCCGAGCTCTCCGACACCGAGGAGCTGGTGGCCGGCCGCTGGTGGGGAGAGGGGACGGCCCCCGACGGCGATAACGGCGGCGACCCGCCCGACGGCGTCTCCCTCGACGCCGACCTGGCCGACGACCTCAGGGTCGGGATCGGAGACCGGATCACATGGGACGTCCAGGGCGTCCCCGTGACCACCACCGTGAGGAACCTGCGCCGCGTCGACTGGGACCGCTTCGACATCAACTTCCTGGTGGTCGCCGAGCCCGGCGTCTTCGACCAGGCCCCGCGCAGCTACCTGGGCCTCACCCGCATCGTCGACCCGGACGCCCGCGCGCGCATGCAGCGCAACCTGGTGCTCAGCCTCCCCAACGTCTCGGTGCTCGACCTCGCGCTCATCCAGGAGGCCCTCGACACCATCCTCGGCCGCGTGGGCGGGGCCATCCGCTTCCTCGCCTTCTTCATCGCCCTCGCCGGCGTGGTGGTGCTGGTGGGCTCCCTCTCCACGTCCCGTTTTCAGAGGATGCGCGAGAGCGCCCTCCTGAAGACGCTGGGCGCGCGCCGCTCGCTCGTGCGGCAGGTCCTGCTCGCGGAATACACCAGCCTGGGTGTGCTCGCCGGGCTGACGGGCGCGCTGCTCGGTGTGTGTTCCGCGTGGGCGCTGGTCGAGTTCTTCTTCGAACTCGACTTCCACCTGCCCCTCGGGCGCGTCGCCGCCGTGTGGCTGGTGGTGGTCGCTCTGACCGTGGTCACCGGGTTCGCCAACAGCCGCGGCGTTCTGCGGCGGAAGCCGCTGGCGACGCTGCGGGCGGTGGCGGAGTAGGCGTTTCCCCTACGCCCCGGCCCGCGCGTAGGCCTGCAGCCGCTCGCTCGCCGTGTCCAGGGGGCTCAACCCCACTCCGCCTCCAGCATCCGGTTCCAGGGAAAGACCTCGGTGTCGTTGCGGCGATGACGGGAATCGCCGCCGTACACGAGGCGTTGCTCGACGCTCTGTCCGGCTTCCTCAAGAGAGGCGGCGAGACCTCGCAACCCGGCAAAGAAGCGCGGGACCATGGTCGTCCCGGACTTGGCTTCCACGAGGATCAGCCGCAGCCCGCGGTCCACGACGAGATCGACCTCGATCCTCGGGGCTCGATAATGCCCCAGCCGGGGCTCCCGACCCCGATGCGTGATCGTCTTGAACACCTCCGACACCACCCAGCTCTCGAAGATCTGGCCGCGAAGCGGATGGTGGCGCAGCTCCTCCGGGGATCTGATGCCCAGCAGGTGACAGAGGAGCCCGGAGTCGAGGAAGTGCAGCTTGGGTGCCTTGATCTGTCGCTTCCGCAGGTTGCGCCGGAACGCGGGAACCTGGGTGACCAGGAAGCTCGTCTCGAGAACGGACAGCCACGCGCGGGCGGTGTTGTGGCGGACGCCCGCATCCCCGGCCAGCGCGGACAGGTTGACTTCGGTCGCGGTGCGTCCGGCCGCCAGGCGCACGAATGCCGAGAACGCCGCAAGGTCGGTGACGTTGCGCAGCGACCGCACATCGCGCTCGATGTAGGTGGTGAAATAGTCGCGCAGCCACACGTCCGGGGGGATACCCCGGTGATGGATGCGCGGGTAGGCACCGGTCCAGAGGCAATCCAGGAGTTCCGGAGCCGGTCCTCCGAAGCGGGCCAGTTCGTTGAATCCCAGGGGCAGCAGGTGAAGCACCCCGACCCTTCCGGCGAGCGACTGGCTCACCGCCTCGCTCAGCCCGAAGTGCTGTGAACCGGTCAACACGAAACGCCCGGGAGCGGGATCGCGGTCGACCTCCTCTTGCAGGTACGAAGTCAGGTCGGGCGCCCGCTGCACTTCATCGATGACGGCGCCGCCCCGGTACTCATGCAGGAAGCCGCGTGGATCTTCCTGGGCGTAGGCTCGCACGTCCATGCCCTCGAGAGAGACGTACGGCCGGTCGGCGAGCAGCGTGCGGCAAAGCGTGGTCTTGCCCGATTGCCGGGGGCCGGTGACGGTGACGACCGGATAGTGGCGCAGCCGCTCGCGCAGAGGTGCTGCCAGATCGCGCTCGATGAACGGCGGCTCATGCTCGACGGAAGGCACCTGGAATCTCCGGTTTCGACACAGGCCTCATGATTCGATGATGGGCATCCGAGCGGATGCCCCATGAAGCGTGGCCATCTCGGTGCAGATTGTCAATTAGAATGACAATATGCACCCATCCGATCACCGCATCCCGTCACACAGCGGCTTTCCGCGCCCCCTACGCCCCCGCCCGCGCGTACGCCCTCAACCGCTCGCTCGCCGTCTCCAGGCTGGCGATGCGCTTGCAGAAGACGAAGCGCACGTAGGTACTGTCTCCGGCTTCCACGTTGAAGAAGCTCGACCCCGGCACCGGGATCACCCCCGCATCGCGCCCCAGCGCGCGCGAGAAGGTGTCGTCGTCCTCATCGGAGAGATCCGAGAAATCGGCCATGATGTAGTAGGCGCCCTCCGGGGGAGAACACCGGAATCCGCCCTCGCGCAGCCCCTGGTACAGGACTTCCCGCTTCGCCTGGTAGCTCTGCTTCAGATCTTCGTAGAACTCGGGCCCGAGCGCGTTCATCGCCGTGGCGACCCCCTCCTGCAGCGGTGCCGGCGCGCCCACGGTCAGAAAGTCGTGCACCTTGCGGATCTCGTCGGTCAGGTCGGCCGGGGCCACGATGGTGCCCAGCCGCCAGCCGGTCACGCTGTAGGTCTTGGAGGCGCCGGAGACGGTGACCGTGCGCTCGCGCATGTCCGGGAGGGTGGCCAGCGGGATGTGCTCGCCCTCGTAGTAGATGTGCTCGTAGATCTCGTCCGTGAAGGCGAGCAGGTCGTGGCGCCGGCAGATGTCCGCTACCCCCTCCAGCTCCTCGCGGTCGAAGACGCGCCCGGTGGGATTGTTGGGCGAGTTGAGGATGATGGCGCGCGTGCGTGGGGTGACGTCGGCTTCGAGCCTTGCCGCTTCCAGCCGGAACTCCGGCGGCTCCAGCCGATGGAAGACGGGCGTGGCCTCGCACAGGATGGCGTCCGGGCCGTAGTTCTCGTAGAAGGGCTCCAGCACGATCACTTCGTCGCCCGGGTTGATGACCGCCAGCATGATGGACGCCATCGCCTCGGTGGCCCCGCAGGTGACGGTGATCTCGCGCTCGCCGTTCACCTCCATCCCGTACCACTCGCGGTACTTGCGCACCAGCGCGTCGCGGTAGCGCGGCGATCCCCAGGTGATCGCGTACTGATTTATGTCGCTCTGGATGGCCTCACACGCGGCGTCCTTGATCACCTGCGGCGCCGGAAAGTCCGGGAATCCCTGGGCCAGATTGAGCGCCCCGCACTCCTGTGCGACGCGCGTCATTTCGCGGATCACGGACTCGGTGAACAGGCGCGTGCGGCGCGCCGTGCGTGGCTTCTGGGTCATGGTGTGTCGTGCTCGCTGGTGTGGGCCGGATCCGGCGCCCGTGAGCGGGCCGTCCCGGTGTGATGTGGAGAGTTCCTCTGTGCACGTGGGGGTGCGCCTCCGGTGCGGCGAAGCTGCAAGCTCTGCGGAGAGGGGCGGATCGGCAAGGGTGGAGCGGCACTCTCCCGCTTGCAGCCCCGAACCCGCTCCGGGCATATTGCCAACCTCACCCGGGTCTCGGGAGCGTCCCGTCCGACCCGCGTGGCAACGGATCCGCGAGCCGGATCCGATCACCCTTGGCAGGTCGGGAACATGTACGGTCTACGGGTCATTCGGGCTCAGGAAAGCGCGCATCGGGTCGCCGCTCTCGCGCTCTTCCTCATCGCTTTCTCCCTCGGCAGCTCAGCGGTCGCCGCGCAGCAGACGGCCTTCGGCGTCGACGACGCCATCAACCTCACGCGCGTATCGGATCCGCGCATGTCCCCGGACGGGGAGCGGGTGCTGTTCTCGCGCTCCGAGCTGGACTGGGACGAGAACGAGCGCATCACCTCGCTCTGGATCGTAAATGCGGACGGCACCGATGCCCGCCGCTTCACCGGGGAGGACGGCGACTCCGGCGCGCGCTGGTCGCCGGACGGGCGCTGGGTGGCGTTCCTGCGCTCCGCCGGGGACGGCGGGGACCGCACGCGGCAGGTCTTCATCATCCGCACGGACGGCGGGGAGGCGCGGGCGCTTACCGAGCATCCCACCTCGGTGCGCTCCTTCCAGTGGGGGGACGCCAACTCGATCTTCTACCTCGCCAACGACTCGCTTCCCGACGAGGAGGAGGAGCGGCGCGAGGACGGCTACGACGCCATCTTCGTCGACGAGGCCCCCAACGGGCAGACGCGCGGCGAGTGGTCGAGCATCTGGACGATCGCCCTGGACTCCGAGGATGAGGACGACGCCGAGGCGCGGCGGCTCACCACCGGCAACCTGCGCATCGGCCAGTTCGCGGTGGCGCCCGCGGCGGATCGCGTCGCCTACACCTACCGCAGCGAGAACCGGCGCAACGACGGCAATCTCTCCGAGATCGCGCTGCTGGACGTGGCCACGGGCGAGGCCCGCGACCTGACCGACAACGAGGCGCCCGAGAGTTCGCTGGCGTGGTCTCCCGACGGCACACGGCTGGCCTTCGGCGCTCCGGATCTCGAGACCTGGGAGCTCGACCAGGGCAACCTGTACGTCATGGACGTCGAGAGCGGCGACGTGCGCCAGATGGCGGCCGACATGATGATCGACATCCGCGGCACGCCCGAGTGGCATCCATCCGGCGACGCCTTCTACTTCGCGGGGCTCGACCGGACGGTCGCCAACCTCTACCGGCTGAGCGTGGACTCGGGCGAACTGGAGGCGGTCTCGTCGGGCGACGGCATCCTGTCCTCGCCCAGCTTCTCGGCTGACTTCACGCGCTACGCCTTCACGCACAACACGCCCACCTCTGCGGGCGACATCTTCGCCGCCGGCACCGACGGAAGCGCCCCGACCCGCCTCACCGAAGCCAATCCATGGATGGCGGAGAGGCAGCTGGCGGAGCCCGAGGTCGTCCAGTGGACGAGCCGCGACGGGCTCCCCATCGAGGGCATCCTCTACCGCAGCCTCAATCCCGAGGCCCAGTCGCTGGTGCTCGAGATCCACGGGGGCCCGGCGGGCGTCTTCACCCGCGGCTTCGACGCCGACGCGCAGATCCTGGCCGCGGCGGGATACTCGATCATCCAGCCCAACGTGCGCGGCTCGTCCGGCTACGGCGACGAGCTGCTGCGCGGCAACATGAACGACATCGGCGGCGGCGACTACGACGACGTCATGACCGGGGTCGACTACGCGCTTGAGGCCGGTGTCGCCCACGCCGATTCGCTGGCGGTGAAGGGGTGGAGCTACGGCGGCATCCTGGGCGGCTGGACCATCACGCAGACCGACCGCTTCAAGGCAGCGAGCCTGGGCGCGATGGTGTCGGACTGGCAAAGCGAGTTCGGCACCGGCTTCCATTTCGACGTTCTGCGCTGGTACCTGGGCGGCGATCCGTGGTCGAACCGGAACCACTGGCTCGAGCGCTCGGCCTACTCCCACCTCGACCAGGTGACCACCCCGACCATCCTCTTCCACGGCGAGCGGGACCAGACGGACACCATGGCGCAGTCGATGAACTTCTTCGCGGGGCTGACGCACCTGGGCGTCGAGAGCCGCTTCATCCTCTTTCCGCGCGAGGGCCACGGCATCTCCGAGCCCCGGCATCACCGCACGCGCCTGGTGGAGGAATTGCGCTGGCTGGAGCTGTATGTGCGCGGCAACCCGGACTGGGAAGCGCCGGAGCGACCCGAGGAAGAAGGGAAGCCACGTCCCGTGACCGATGATTGAACCGGACCCGAAACCCAGAGGTACCCCCATGCGCCGCATGAGATGGACCAGGTTGTCAGTAGTTGTCAGTATATTGTCAGTTGGAGCCCCGATATTGTCAGTTGGGGCCCCGCTGGCCAGCCAGAGCGTTGCCCCGGAGCACTTCTCCGTGATGCAGGCCCGTCCCATCGGGCCCGCGGGTATGAGCGGACGCGTGTCCGACGTCGAGGTGGTGCTCTCGGACCGGAACGTCATCTTCGTCGGCTCCGCGAGCGGTGGGGTGTGGAAGTCCGACGACGGCGGGCACGTCTGGCGCCCTGTCTTCGACGACCAGCCCGTGGGCAGCATCGGCGCCGTGGCCGTCTTCCAGCCAAACCCGGAGATCGTCTGGGCGGGCACCGGGGAGGGGAATCCGCGCAACAGCGCCGGGGTCGGCAACGGCATCTACAAGAGCACCGACGGGGGCGAGAGCTGGACCCACCTGGGACTTGAGGACTCGGGCAAGATCCATCGGGTGCTCACGCATCCGTCCGACCCCGACATCGTCTACGTCGCGGCGCTCGGGCCCACTTGGAGAACGGGCGGCGAGCGCGGGGTCTTCCGCACGCGCGACGGGGGCGAGACCTGGGAGGCGGTCCTGCAGTCGAACAACCGCAGCGGCGCGGGCGAGCTGATCATGGATCCGGTGAACCCGGACAAGCTCTTCGCGGCGCTCTGGGAGCATCAGCGCTGGCCGTGGGCCTTCGAGTCGGGCGGGCCCGGCAGCGGACTCCACGTGACCCGCGACGGCGGCGACACCTGGACGCAGCTCACCGAGGACGACGGGCTGCCGGCGGGCAACCTCGGCCGCATCGGGCTGGCGATCCCGGCAGAGCACCCCTCGGTGGTGTACGCGCTGGTGGAGGCCGAGCGGAGCGAGCTGCTGCGCTCCGATGACGGCGGCCGCAACTGGAGGACCATCTCCGACGCGCCCGGAGTGGCGCCCCGGCCGTTCTACTACGCGGATCTGCGCGCCCATCCTTCCAACGAAAACCGCATCTATTCGCTGCACGGTGCCGTGACGGTGTCCGAGGACGCGGGCCGCACGTTCACCACCGTGGTGCCCAGCGCGATCATCCACGGCGATATCCACGAGCTCTGGATCGATCCCGACGACCCGAGCCGGATGATCCTGGGCAACGACGGGGGCATCGCGTTCACCTACGACCGCGGAAGGAACTGGCGCTTCGTGGAGAACCTTCCGTTCGCCCAGTTCTACCACATCGAGGTCGACAACGAGATCCCGTTCAACGTCTACGGAGGCCTTCAGGACAACGGCTCGTGGTGGGGGCCTTCGGACGTCTGGGGCGGGCGCGGGGTCATGAACGCCCACTGGCACCGGGTGGTTAGCGGCGACGGCTTCGTGGCGGCGCCGGATCCGAGCGATGCGCGCTACGGGTATTCGTCGTCGCAGCGCGGCAACCTGCAGCGCTTCGACAGGGTCACGGGCCAGCGCAAGGCCATCCGCCCCGCGCATCCCGAGGGCGAGACGCTCCGCTTCCACTGGAACGCGGCCTTCGCCACCGATCCCTTCGACTCGACCACGATCTACATCGGCAGCCAGTTCGTGCACCAGAGCCGCGACCAGGGCTCGAGCTGGGAGATCATCTCGGGCGACCTGACCACCGACGACCCGTCCAAGCAGCAGGCGCACCTGAGCGGCGGGCTCACCATCGACGCCTCGGGCGCCGAGGAGCACACGACCCTCCTGACCATCGCGCCGAGCGCCCTGGAGGAGGGGCTGATCTGGGTGGGAAGCGACGACGGACGGGTGCACGTGACCCGCGACGGCGGCATTTCGTGGACCAGCCTCGAGGAAAACGTCCCGGGTGTGCCCGAGGCTACCTGGATCCCGCACATCGAGGCCGGCAAGCACGATCCCGGCACGGCGTACATGGTCTACGACGACCACCGGCGCGGCAGTTGGACGCCCTACGTCTACCGCACGGAGGACTACGGGGCATCGTGGCAGTCGATAGCGAGCGACGACATCTTCGGCTTCGTGCACGTCATCGAGGAGGACCCGGAGGAGCCCAACCTGCTCTTCGTGGGGAGCGAGTTCGGGCTGTTCGTGAGCCTGGACCGCGGGGCGAGCTGGTGGAAACATCCAGGCGTGCCCCCCACCCCGGTGCGCGACATCGTGGTGCATCCGCGCGACGGCGATCTGGCGCTGGGGACGCACGGGCGCGCGGCGCTGGTGGTGGACGACGTGCGTCCGCTGAGGGCGCTGGCGGCCGATGCGACCGTGGCCGCGCGGCCGGTGGAGGTCATGCCGGTCGCGCCCGTGCGCCAGCACACCCAGTCGGAGGGGATGGGGCTCACGGGATACCGTTCGGTGGGCCACACCATGTTCATCGGACCCAGGCGGCCGTACGGCGCGCTGATTCACTACTGGCTGGCGCCGGGCGAGATGGTGGCGAGCGCCGAGGTGCAGATCGCCGACGGGGGCGGGGTGGTGGTGCGGACGCTCATGGGCACGACCGACCCGGGGCTCAACCGGGTGGTGTGGGACCTGCGCGACGAGAGCGAGGGCGGGGGCATCGAGGTGATGCCGGGTACCTATTCGGTGCGGGTCAACGCCGGCGCCGGTTCGGGAGCGCAGACGCTGGACGTGATCCCCGACCACCGCTTCCCCTACGATCCGGAGGCGCGCGCGGCCAAGATCGCGGCGCGCAGGGAGGTGGCCGGCTGGATCACCACCGCGAACGAGGCGCAGGACCGCCTGGAGCGAGCCCTCGAAGGGCTGGACGTGGTGTTCGCCACCCTGGCGGACGACGACGCCCTGAGCGGCGAGGGCCGCACCGTGTCCGAGGTCGTGCGCGGGCTGCTGGAGCTCCACTTCACCGGCCCCGAGTGCCAGGGCGGCTGCGGCGGTCAGGCGACCGTGCGCCAAGTGCAGGCCGCCGCCGGCCCCCTCGCCAGCTCTTGGGACGCCCCCACCCCCAACGAGCTTCAGGCGATGAACAACGCCCTGACCGCACTCCAGACCATTCTGGACGACGTCAACGCCGTGTTCCAGGGCGACGTGGCGCGCTTCCGTCAGCGGCTGGAGGCTGTGGGGTTTACGCTGTTTCCGCCGGAGGGGCCGCTGAGGCTGATGCGGTAGGGGGGGACGACGCGGTTCGCGGCAGCATCCCCATCACCCGGCCTCGGCGGTCCATCTCGAACTCACAGCAGGCGAGCAGCCGCCGCTTCAGTTCTGCGCGCGCCCGCTGGACACGCGATTTCATGCCCGAGACGCTGAGTCCGAGACGGCGCGCCGCCTCTGTCTGGCTGAGGCCCTGGAACGAGGTGAGGAGGAGGGCTTCAGCCTGTTTCGGCGACAGATCGAGGATGAATGGCATCAGGCACGCCTCGACTCGTCGCCGCTCCGCTTTCGACTCCTCCTCCGCCGTGGTCGGAGCCAAGGATGCGGTCGGAGCCGAGGATGCGGCTTCGGCATGGGCCTGTACCAGGGCCCGCGACTCGACGGCGCGTCGCCGGTAGTGATCCGTGATGGAATTGGCGGCGACCCGATACGCCCAGGCGAGCGGGTTGCGGGCCTGTTCCAGACGCTCCTTGTTCTCGAGCAGCCGCAGCAGGATGTCGCTCGTGACATCGTCGGTCCAGACGGGGTCGACGCGGCCGGCCACGTAGCCACGCAGCCGACTCTGGAACTCGGACCAGCGCAGTCCCTCATCGGCATCGCCTGCCGTGCTCGGACCTCGGTTCATTCCGTGGGATCCGCCAACCGGGCCATCGCGATCAGGCGTCACAACATGCCGGCGCGGAGACTTCGGCCGAGCCGGCACAGCAAGCTTCTGTCGCGGGTTCGGCAGGCGCGGCAGCGGTGAGAGTGGCTGCTTCCGCCACCTTGCCATCGCAGCAGGCCGGGGCCTCACCGACGTCTGGAGCATCGTCGGTGATCACGTACCACTCCCAGCGCAGTCCCTGGGGTTCATCGGACCAGACCTTGGTCTGCTCGGCGTGACAGCAGACGGCCTGTTCCTCGGTCTCGGCGAGAATGTCGGCCGCTGCCAGTCGGGAACCCGCCTCCTGCACACGAGCGGCGTCGAATACTTCTACGCCGAGGTGGTTGATGCGCTCCGGCGCGTCGGTGTTCTCGAACAGGACAAGTTTCAGCGGCGGCTCATCGAGGGCGAAGTTGGCGTATCCGGGGCGGCGCTTGTGGGGCGAGGCGCCGAAGAGCTTGCCGTAGTAGTCGACGGCTTCGTCGATGTCGCGCACGTTGAGGGCGAGTTGGATTCGCATGGTGCGTTCTCCCTGAAGTTCGTGTCGGCAATGATGTCGCGCGGTCCGGCGCGCTTCGCCGGTTGGGTTCTGACTGAATAGACGCACGAACCGGCGAAAGGACGCAACCGGCCCGTCGACCCGTGGCGGTCCGAGCCGCACGGCCTCCGAGGCGCCATTGCCAGCCGGGCGCCCGCCGCTCTCGGTGTACGGGCGGATTCATCCACCGACTGCTAGGCTTGATGCGCTCAGGACCGACTGAAACCGGACACATGCCCAGGAGGGGCGTCACCAGAATGGCCCGAATCGCCGGCCGCACGCGCATCGCCACGCCGCGCGCCTGGAGCACCCTCATTCTGCTGGCGGTGGCTGAACTTATGGGGATGTCGCTCTGGTTCACCGCCAGTGCGCTGTCGCCGGAGCTGGCAGCGCAGTGGGGGCTGAGCGAGGCTCAGGCGGGGTGGCTGACCACGGTCGTGCAACTGGGGTTCGTCGCCGGGACGGCGGTCGCGGCGTTCCTCAACCTCGCGGACATCTTTCCGGCGGCCCGCTACTTCTGTGTCTCGGCCCTGCTGGGTGCGACCGTGAACGCGCTGGTGCTCGTCGCGCCGGGGTATGAGTCGGCGCTGGCTCTGCGGTTCCTCACAGGCTTCTTCCTGGCGGGGGTCTATCCGCCGGCGATGAAGATGATCGCGACCTGGTTCCGGGACGCGCGCGGTTTCGCCATCGGCACGATCGTAGGGGCGCTGACGGTGGGGAAGGCGGTCCCGTACCTGCTGACTTCGGTCGAGGGCGGGGGTGCGGCACTGGTGCTCGCGGGCGCGTCGCTGGCCTGCGCGGCAAGCGGACTGCTGGTGCTGGCGACGTATCGCGATGGGCCCCACGGTTTCGAACGCCGCCCCTTCTCGTGGCGGCTGGCGGGGGTGGTGGTCCGTCACCGCGAGACCCGGCTCGCCATCGCGGGCTACCTGGGGCACATGTGGGAACTCTACCCGATGTGGGCCACGATCGCGCTCTTCTTCGGCGACTACTTCGCCGGTGTTGGGGGGCTTGCCGCGGCTGGCGGAGGTTTCCCCGGCGTGGGCGATCTCACCAGTACGGGCGCGGGCGATCTCACCGGCGCGGCCGCGGGCGCAGTCTCCGCCGCGGGGTTGGCGGGGGTGGCGGGGTTCGGCGCGATCGCCATCGGCGGGGTGGGGGCGGTGCTGGCGGGCACCTGGGCCGACCGCCTGGGCCGCGAGCGCGTAACCATCTGGTCGATGGCGGTGAGCGGGGCCTGCGCGGCCGTGATGGGCTGGCTCCTCGCCGCTCCACTCTGGCTGGTCGCGGTGGTCGCGGGGGTGTGGGGGTTCGCCGTGGTCGCGGACAGCGCACAGTTCAGCGCGGTGGTCACCGAGGTGGCGCCCCGGCACGCGGTCGGCACCGCCCTGACCCTCCAGACTTCACTCGGCTTCCTGCTCACCGCCGCCACCATCTGGATGACGGTCGAACTCGAGATCCGCTTCGGCTGGCGCGTCGCCTTCGGAGTCTTGGCGCTGGGACCGTGGGCAGGTATCGTGGCGATGCGCCGGCTGCAACGGCTGCGCGCTGACTCGACGCGACGTTGAACGCGCCCGTCAGACACCTCTGCGCAGGAGAACCCCCATGAAGAATCCCCCGGAAGGCTGGCCGAGAATCACGCCCGCCGTCTTCTACGATGACGCCGCAGCCGCGATCGACTGGCTGACCAGCGTCTTCGGATTCACCGTTCGCGTCCGAGTCGAGAACGACGAGGAGCAGATCGTCCACTCGCAGCTTGCGATGAACGGCGGCCTCATCATGGTCGGGCAGGCGGGCCTGACGCCGGGCCGCACCTACCCCCGATCTCCACAGGCCGCGGGCGGCGCCAACACCCAGGCGCTGTGCGTGTTCGTAGACGATGCCGACGCCCACTGCGCGCATGCCCGTGAAGCCGGAGCCGCCATCACGACCGAGCCCGCGACCCAGGACTACGGCGAGGGCTACTGGACGGAACGCACCTACGAAGCCCGTGACCCCGAGGGGCATCACTGGTGGTTCCTGCAGCGCCTGTGAGGTTTCCTTTACGGACCTATAGCGCGTCCCTATAGCGTCTCCTCCACGGCCTCCCGCGCCGCGGCCTCGATCGCCCAGGGAACATCGGAGTCTCGATACCGAGCGGCTCCGTTGGAGAACGGACTCGAGGCAACCGCCGGGAGGCTCGCTCGAGCGCCCGACCCGATCATCCCGGTCGCTTCCGGGGCATCCGCCATCGCTCGCCCTTTGCGCGTGAAGAACAGCGCCAGCCCGGCGCGGTCCGTGCATACCCTCACCCGCCCCTCGTGGACGGCCCTGTGATGGCGCCGGCAAAGGAGCAGAAGATTGCTCAGCCTGGTCTCGCCTCCATCAGCCCAGTGCCTGACGTGATGCGCGTCGGTGAAGCGGCTGGCGCACCCCGGAAAGCGGCAGCCGCGGTCACGCTCTTCGAGGGCACGGCGGATATGGGGCGGAACCGTGCGCGTCTTTCGGCCGACGCTGAGCACCTGTCCTCCTGCGCGCGGTCCGCGGGTTGCCACGTCACCCGGCGTCGGCGTCTTCCCATGCACCGCTTCAGGCTTGCCATGCAGCGCTTCAGGCTTGCCGTGCACCATCTCGACGACCGCTGCATCGCACGCCATGCGCCTCGAAGTTTCCGCGGCAACGCGCACGCCGTCGAGGTCCGAACGGCCGGGCTCGCCCTCTTCGGCCAGCGTCGCCGCTTCGGTATGGATCACGACCTGATACCGCTCCGCGCGCGTACCCGATTCATCCGTACCCTCTTCGGAGTCTTCACCAAACCCCGCCGCCAGCGCCCGCTCGGCCACGAGCCCGGCGGCATCCGCCCGGCGCTGCTTTGGCGTGGGAGCCGCATCCCAAGCCCTTGCTCCCTCGCGCGCTGAAGCCTCGGTGCCCATCCGACTCTCAGCGCGTCCGTCCTGCCGCACTTCCTCCCCGACACGCTCCTCCCGCCGATAAAGCGCGTCTCCCGCGGCTTCCAGAGCCCGCCTCAGGACCGCCCCGACCTCCGGCTCGAGCCGGCCCCTGACGACATACATCCCGTCTCCGTCCACGAAGACCGAGAGAGCCCGGTTGCGGTGCCGCACCTGCTCGGCCGTCAATTCCCCCTCGCGCGACAGCTGTTTCCACATCCGCACCCTCTGTTCAAGCCTCGCCGCCGATGCCGTCCTCGCGAACTCGAGCAGCTTCGATTCGCTCTCCGGCGTTGCCACGCGCGTGATCGCGCGCACCTTGGCATACGATAGCCGGCCCCTTCTGAGCGCTTCCGCGGTACGAGGAAGGTCCTCCAACGCCCGCGCAGCTCGAACCCGCTCGCGCGCTGGCCCGATCTTGATGCCGGTCCGCCAGGCAAGCCACTCGGCACAGGACCCGAAGTCGTCCTTCCATCCGCCCCGGCGATCGAAGTTGGCGAGTAGCGCCATCATCCGTCCTTCAGCGGCATTGATGCTCGCCGCAAGATCCGCGATGCGCTCACCCAACTGATGGAGTTCATCGTGCTCATCGGATGGCGAAGCCCCGTCCGCGGAAGATGTGGAACTGCTTCCATCGACAATCACTTCGCGCTTCCACGGGTCGTTTTCGCGGGTCGTTGCGGGCATGATCACGGGATTGCTCCTTGATTGGGGATACCCTCGTCACATGGATAAATATAACGGGAGCATATTCGACTCTCTCAGATGCCCTCAGAGAGCAAATGTCGACTCCCCGGATCATTTGCGGAGGAGATTGCGGCTCAGGCGCCTGCGGAGGCCTTTGTAGCGCGTCTGACGACTATCCCAGCGAGGATCTCGGATGGTATCGACTCGTGGCTCCAGAATCCGTCAATGGTAAAATGGGACTATCAGATGTAAATTGGGGACATTCCCGCTTGTACTCCTTTCACGGGGAGGGATGGTCTTCAAGGAATCGCGAGCGGACCGTCTTCGAGACTGTGAACGGAGCGTCTCTCCAAGGCGACAGTTGCGAACGGAGCGTCCCAGGGAGGCTGGAACCGAGGTTCGTGTTTCAAGCGAAGCTGTGAACGGAGCGTCCTCGGTTCGACGCCGGTCACCGCACGGCACGATGTAGTCCCACGCCGACCGGACCACTCGGCTTGCGGTGGGGACGCCCGCCGGGAACCAGCAAGCTGATCGAGTGCCGAAAATCTCCGCGGAAACTTTTTACGCGTCGCGACAGGCCGTCCCCGAGCCACCGCCCGTCGCCAACCGGCGTTCACCCACCGAGCGGACCACCGGGCTATCGATGGGGACGCCTGCCGGAAACCGGCAAGCTGACGTCTGCCGTGAACTCCGACGCCCTTTCCGCGCCGCCCCCGCGCTCACTCCACCGTCACCCCTCCCGGCGCCACCCGCTTCTCCGCCAGACCGAGGGCCCCGTCGACCAGGAGGGCGAGCGCGGCGGCGGGGATTGCGCCCGACAGGATCATGCGCGTGTCCGAGAGGGCCAGCCCGGCCACGATGGGGTCGCCGAGTCCGCCGGCGCCGATGAACGCGGCGATGGTAGCGGTGCCTACGTTGATCACGGCCGCGGTGCGGAGGCCGGCCATGATCACCGGGGCCGCGAGCGGGAGGCGCACGTGCCTGAGCAGTTGCGCGGGAGTCATGCCCAGCGCGCGCGCAGCGTCGACCGCTGCCGGGTTGGCGTCGCGCACGCCCGTGTAGGTGTTGCGCAAGATCGGGAAGAGGGAGTAGAGGAAGAGGGCGAACACGGCCGGGACGACCCCGATCCCCAGCGCGGGGATCATGAAGGCGAGCAGGGCGAGGCTGGGGATGGTCTGTACCAGGCCGATGGTGCGGATTACGCCTTCCGCCCCTCCCGCGACCCGCACGAGCATCAACCCCGCGGGAATGGCGAGCAGCGCGGCGGCCGCGAGGGAGATGATCACCAGCACGATGTGGCGGCGCGCATGGCCCAGGATGTCGGTGCGATTCTGCCACATGTATGACGCGAAGCCGACGACCGGGCTCCGGGCGGACTCGGCGGCCGTGGCTGCTTCCCGCTCCGACTCCCGAGCCGGGGCCGATTCCGCCAGGTCCGATTCCACGGCTTCTTCCGCATCCGGGACCACCAGCCCCAGCTCCGCCAGGGCATCACGGGCGATTTCGGCCACGGGGTCACCGTCCGATTCGGCGCGTCGGTTCCACTCGCGCACGCGCTCCTCGTCGAGCAGGCCGGAGAGTTCGCTCAACGCGGCGATCGCGTCCGGTCGCCGGCGCCAGAAATCCCCGTTGACGAGCCCGGCGGCCTCGTAGGGTGGGAAGAAACTACGGTCGTCCTCGAGGACCACGAGGTCGTAGCGCGCGATCAACCCATCCGTCGAGTACCCGTCGATGACGTCGACCCCGGACTCGACCAGCGCCTCGTACTTGACCGCCTGCAGCAGCGGCAGGACCTCGGCCGCCTCGAAGCCATAGGCGGCGCGGAGTCCCGGAAGCCCATCGGAGCGCCCGATGAAGTCCGGCGTGAAGCCCGCGCGGAGCCCGCCGGCCTCGCGCGCCAGATCGCTCAGCGTGGCGAGCCCCAATTCCTCCGCGGTCTCGCGGCGCACGGCGATGGCATAGGTGTTCTCGAATCCGAGCGGCGCGAGCCAGCGCGCGTCCCATCGCTCGCGAAAGGAGCCCGCCACATGACGATAGACGGCTTCGGCATCGGCCTGCATTTCCTCTCCGAGGATGGCCGCGAGGGCTGTGCCCGTGTACTCGGGATAGATGTCGATGGCGCCCTCGCGCAGCGCTCCGAAGGCGATTTCAGTAGCCCCGAGGCCGAAGCGCCGATCGACGGCGATGCCGCGGGCCTCCAGGAGCTGAGCGAAGATCTCGGCCAGGATGTAGGACTCGGCGAAGGGCTTGGAGGCGATGATGACGGGCGTGCCCTCGTCCTGGGAGGATTGGGCGGCCCGCGTCTGTAGCGCGGGCTGGCTGACGGGCGCCGCCTTGCTGGCAAATGCCGTGGGATTGCCGGCCAGTGCCGGGGGCTGGCGGGCGTGTGATGCGGGGCTCGGCCGCGTGGCCAGGGCTCCCCCGAGTAGAGCGACCACGACCAACAGCAGCATCACGCGTCCCATGCTCACCCGACTCCCGCCCGCTTGAGCAGCTCTTCCACGTAGCCATGCGCCGGCGCGCTCAGCAATTCCTCCGGCCGTCCCACCTGCATGAGGGCGCCGCCCTTCATGACCGCGATCTCATCCGCCAGTTCCACGGCTTCGTGGAGGTCGTGGGTGACCAGGAGCGACGTTACCCCCATCCCCGCGCGCAGGTTGTGGAAGCTCCGCCGCAGTTCGCTGCGCGTGATGGCGTCCAGGGCGCCGAAGGGCTCGTCCAGCAGGATGATCTCCGGGCTGCCCGCCAGCGCCCGCGCGATCGCCACGCGCTGGCGCTGGCCTCCCGAGAGGTCCCGGGGCCAGCGGTCGCCGAAGCGCGACGGGGGCAACCCCACCCGATCCAGCGCCGCGCGGGCCCGTTCCCCGGCATCCTCTTCCGCTCGCAGCCAGGGGACCAGCGCCACATTGCGGAGCACCGACCAGTGCGGCAACAACCCGCCCTCCTGTTGCACGTAGCCGATGCCCCGGCGCAGAGCCACCGGATCGAAGGACGCGACGGGTCGACCACCGACATCCACGGAACCCGCGTCCGGTCTGACCATTGCGTTGAAGCAGCGGAGCAGCGTCGTCTTCCCGGAACCGCTCTCACCCACAAGCGCGACGCACGATCCCTGCGCCACATCCAGCGAAACCCGATCGAGCGCGATTGTGGTGCCATAGCGTTTCACGACTTCGTGAGCGCGCAGGGCTGGCTCGTCGGAGTGCGCGGCTGGACGTCCCTCGGTCACGCGCCGACGCCCGCAGGATCAGGACTACGTCCGGCACCGGCTTGCATTCGCGTCCCGCAGCCGCACCTTATGGTTCGGCACTCTCCAGGACCATCTGGGCGTTGTCTCAACGACGGACGCAAGGAGTCGAATCCATCAAAGGGGTTGCATCCCATTCCGCGCATCCTCTCCGGCACGGGCGCTCCATGGTAGCCGGGAAGCGAGGTCCCGGACAATGACGGCCCCCGCCCTCCGGCTTGGGCTGCTGCGCGATCGTCTGTGCGAAGCCCGTAACCGTACCCTCGAACTGGTTGCTCCGTTGAGCGACTCCGACGTGACGCGGCAGCACGATCCGCTCATGTCGCCCATCGTCTGGGATCTGGGCCACATCGCGCACTTCGAGGAGGTGTGGCTGCTCGAGAACATCGACGGCACCGGCTCCGGGGCCGAGGGGCTGCGCGGCATCTACGACGCGTTCCGCCATCCGCGCGCCACGCGCGACCGGCTGCCGCTCCCGGACCGGGCCACCTGCCTCGCCTACCTGGCCGACGTGCGCCGCGCGGTGCTCCAAAGGATGGACAGGATCGGCCCGCGCGCCGATACCCCGCTCCTCCGCGGGGCCTACGTCTTCAACATGGTGCTGCAGCACGAGTACCAGCACAACGAGACCATCCTGCAGACGCTGCAGTTGATGGAGGGGGAGCCGTATGCGGGAATCGGAGGAAAGCCGTATGCGGGAATCGGAGGAAAGCCGTATGCGGGAATCGGAGGAAAGCCGTATGCGGGACTGGGAGAGAATCGGTGTGGGATGGGGCAGGTGAATGAGCCGCGGACCGGCGACATGGTCCATTTCCCGGGCGGCGATGTCTTCGTCGGCACCGACGACCGGTCGCAGGCCTACGACAACGAGCGCCCGCGCACCCGCCTGCGGGTGGAACCCTTCCGCATCGACCGCCATCCCGTCGACAACGCCGCCTTCATGGACTTCATCGCGGCGGGCGGCTACCGGACCGACGGGCACTGGAGCAAGGCCGGGCTCGCGTGGCGCGCCCGGGAGCGTGCGGAAGCCCCTCTCTTCTGGTTCCGGCGGGACGGCGTGTGGTGGACCCGCGCGATGGGCAGCGAAGTGCCTGTCGACCCCGCACTTCCGGTCTGCCATGTCTCCTGGTACGAGGCCGACGCGTTCGCGCGCCGGGCCGGGAAGCGCCTGCCCACCGAAGCCGAGTGGGAGGTTGCCGCGAGCTGGGATCCGGTCCGCGAGCGCGCCGTTCTCTACCCCTGGGGCGATGAACCCGCCACGCCAACGCACGCCAACCTGGACGCCGTCCGCTCCGGACCGGCCCGGCCGGGGAGCCATCCCGGCAACGTCTCGCCGCTCGGCTGCTACGGAATGATCGGCGACGTATGGGAATGGACTGCGTCCCGCTTCCTTCCCTATCCGGGATTCCAGGCCTTCCCGTACCCGGAATACTCGGAGGTCTTCTTCGGGGACGAATACCGGGTGCTGCGCGGCGGGTCCTGGGCCACCCGCCCGGGCGCCATCCGCAACACCTTCCGCAACTGGGACTTCCCCCAGCGCCGGCAGATCTTCTCGGGGTTCAGGTGCGCGAGCGACGCGAAGAGCTAGACGAGCTGGCGCGCGGTCTGGCGCGCACGCCGAAGACCGTCTCGTCGCGCTACTTCTACGACGAGCGCGGCTCGGCGCTCTTCGAGGCCATCACCCGGCTTCCCGAGTACTATCTCACCCGCGCCGAACGGCGGATTCTGACGCGCATCGCGCCAGCACTCGTCGAGGAGGTGCAACCGCGCGCGCTGGTCGAGTTCGGAGCCGGGAGCGCGCGCAAGACCCGGATCCTGCTCAGCGCGATGACAGAGGGGGGAAGGGCCGCCGTCTACATTCCGGTCGATGTCAGCGAGGATTTCCTGTTCGACACGGCGCGCGGGCTCCGCGACGAATACCCCACGCTGAAGGTGTGCCCGGAGGTGGCGGACATGACGCGTGGCCTCCGGCCTGCGGTTCGGCCGCCGGCGCCCTGCATCTACGCGCTTCTGGGAAGCACGATCGGCAACTTCACCCATGAGGAGGCGGTGCGCATGATCGCCGGGTTGAGTTCGGGGATGCGCGACGGGGACGTGTTCCTGCTGGGCGCGGATCTCCAGCCGGGCCCCGGCAAGTCGCTCGAGTCGCTCGAGGCGGCGTACAACGACGCCGCGGGAGTGACCGTGGAGTTCAACCGCAATCTGCTGCGGGTGCTCAACGCCCGTTTCGGCACCGATTTCGACCCTTCGCGCTTTCGCCACCGCGCCTGGTATGATGCCGGCAATACGCGCATCGAGATGCACTTGGAGGCCCTCTCGGCGCATGCGGTGGCCTTGCCCGGCGGTCCGGTGATATGCTTTCGGGAAGGTGAGACGCTGCGCACCGAGATCAGTTGCAAGTACGACCGGGCGGCGGTCAGTTCGCTGCTGCGGCAGGCGGGTCTCGAGATGGTGCGCTGGTGGACGGACGAAGGGTGTCGATTCGCGCTGGCGCTGGGCGCCGTGACCTCGGGAGGAGGCTCTCCGTGAAGAAGATCGGGTTGGTGGGTGTCGGGATGTTCGCGCTGATCGTGTTGACGAGAATGTTCTTCGGGGGCGAGGCCGCGGCTGCGGGAGCGGCTGCTGCGGACCGGGTCGAGCCGACCCACGAGGTCACCGCGCCAACCCCGGAGACGGAGGCTGCGGCCCCGGCCGGCGCGGCTCCGAACGGGCCGGCGGCCAGCAACGCACCCGCGGCCATCCCGCCGACCGCCGCGGTCTCGACGTCCCCGATCGTGCAGGAAGCCCAAGAGGTCCCGCCCCAGGAAGCTCCCCGCCGCTGGCGCCGCTGGCGGAACTACAACCGCTATCCCGGCCCCATTCCCACCCCGGAGGAGTGGCGCGCCCCCGACGGCCCGGTGCGGATCGCCCTGCAGGTCGGTCACTGGCGAACCGATGAGGCTCCCCGCGAGCTGTCGGGACTGCGGCGCAACGGGGCCAACTGGAACGGGCTGGCCGAGTGGGAGGTCAACCTCGAGATCGCGCGCCACGCCGGCGCCATGCTGGAAGAACTGGGCTACATGGTCGACATCCTTCCCGCCGTGGTGCCCCCCGACTATCGCGCCCACCTCTTCATCGCCATCCATGCCGACGCGAGCAACGACCCCGGCACGACCGGCTACCGGGTGGCGGCCCCAAGCCGCGACGCCACCGGCCGCGCCTCCGACTTCGTCGACCTGCTCAACCGGAAATACGGCGAGGTGACCGGCATCAGGCGCCTCCCGACCGTGACCCGGCGCATGCGCAACTACTACGCCTTCAACTTCCGCCGCTACGAACACGCCCTGCATCCCATGACCATCGCGGTGATCATCGAAACCGGCTTCCTCACCAGTGCCGCCGACCGCGAAGTCATCGTGTCACAGCCCGACCTGGTCGCACGCGGGATCGTCGAGGGCGTCATTGAGTTCCCCATCACGCCCCCGCCCGGACGGGCCGCGGGGTCGCCCTGATCCGCCATCCCTCCAATCCAGCGCCGAGACACCCATGGAACTCAACAATGCCGTCGCGCTGATCACCGGCGGGTCCGAGGGGATCGGCCGTGCCATCGCCGAGGCGCTGATCGCGGAGGGCGCGATCGTTACCATTACCGGCCGCCGGAAGGACTTCCTGCAACTGACCGCCGAGGAAACCGGGGCGGACTGGATCGCGGGCGACGTGAGCGTCGAGGCGGACGCCGTGCACACCGTGAGCGAGGTGATCAGGAAGCACGGCCACCTCGACATCCTCGTCAACAACGCCGGCTTCGGCCTCTTCAAGCCGCTGGTGGACATGACCCTCGAGGAGCTCGAGAGGGTCTATCGCACCAACGTCTTCGGGGCCTTCCTGATGGCGCGCGAGGCCGCCCGTCACTTCATCGATCGGGGAAGCGGCGAGCTGATCAACATCGCGTCGACGTCGGGGCTCCGCGGGAGCGGCGGACGCACCGCCTACGCCTCGTCCAAGTTCGCGCTGCGCGGCATGACCGAGTGCTGGCGCGATGAACTCCGCCGCCACGACATCCGGGTCACGCTCGTCAATCCGAGCGAGGTCATGACCAACTTCGCCGCCAAGGCGGGCGTCGAGCGCGAGCGCTCCGACAAGAAGCTCACGCCCAGGGAGATCGCCAGCGCGGTGGTGGGCGCGCTCAAGGTGGATTCCCGCGGCTTCGTGCCCGAACTGGCGGTGTTCGCGACGAATCCGTTCTGAGCGTCTTGACGGGAATCTGCCCCAACTGCGGGTCCGGCCGGCCGGACCGCTTCTGTAGCCACTACGGCCAGAACGACCGCGACTACATGCGCGGCCTCTGGTCGGTGGCGTACGAGTTCTTCCGCGAGATGTTCGAGCTGGATTCGAGGCTCTTCCGCACCCTCAAGTCCCTGCTCTTCAAGCCCGGACACCTTTCGAGCGAGTTCTCGCGCAACCGCCGAGCCGCCTACATGTCGCCGGTCCGGCTCTACCTCTTCATCAGCTTCGTGTTCTTCCTGGTGCTGTCGATTTCAGCGGGGGGATGGCTGCGGAATCTGGATCTCTCGGATGCGGATGTGCAGATGGGCGGTGACGACGATCCCGTGGCAGCGGACAGCGCCCTCGCGGTGACGGACAGCGTGCTGGCCGTGGTGGACAGCGCGCTCGCCGATCGCGGGCTTCCGGCCGGACTCGGGTTGGGTGCGCTTGTGGACAGCGTGCTTGCGGATAGCACGCTGACGGCGGACACACGAGCCGACAGTGCGGTTGGCCAGGCGATCGATCCCGTCCAGCTCGAGGTCCTCAAGGCCCGCCTGCTGCCCGAACACGCGCGCAAGGTCGATGACATCATGGGCCGACCCGGCGATCCGGCCGCGAAGCAAGTGGTCCGCGGCCTCGCCGGATCGGCGGATCCGGACGAGAGCGCCAGCGGCGTGCCCGGATGGCTCATCCGCTACGGGCGGGGCCTCCTGATCGACCTCTTTCACGACCCCCGGGCCTTCCTGCAGGAGGCCATCGGCAACCTGCCCATCGCGATGTTCTTTCTGCTCCCGGTGTTCGCCATGATCCTCGGGGTCTGCTACTTGCGCAGGAAGAGGTTCTTCGTCGAGCACCTGGTGTTCGGCATGCACATCCACACCTTCGTGTTTCTGATGCTGGCCGCCGCGCTGCTCGTGCCCGGCGAAGGGGCCGGCAACTGGGTGCAGCTTTTCCTTGTCGTCGTTTCCCCGCTCTATGTCCTGATCGCCATGCGCAGGTTCTACGGCGAGGGATGGGGCCGGACGCTGGTCAAGGGGTTCGTGGTGTGGAACCTGTACTCGTTCGTGCTCTTCCCGGGCCTCGCGCTGGCGCTCTTCATCAGAACCTGACGTCGCGCCTCCCGCGATAGTATCATCACCGCACCCGCCCGAAGCGCACGTCGCGTGTCCTCCCGTTCGACAGGTAGAACCCGATCACCTGGCCGTTGCGGTCGCGCTCGAAGCGGAAGGTGAAGCCGCCGCCGGAGAACGTGTCCGGCTGGCCCGGCTCGAGCGTCGCGTCGTCCAGCCGGCGCTGCTTCATGACCAGTTCGGCGTCCTCCAGAACGATCTCGAAGAACGTCTCGATCTCCTCGCTGAAGTAGCGGCCCTCGAAGTCGGCCAGCGCCTCGGGATCGCCGGCCTCCTCCGCGCCGGGCACGCGCGTCCCGGGATGGAGACCGTTCTGGTCCAGCGTCATGCGGCTCACGCTGCCGTCTTCGCTTCGGTGGAAGACGATGGTCGCGGACACGCGCTCGATGGCGAACGTGGTGTCGGAGGTCGGCACCATCGCGAGCCGGGGCTGTCCGGTGGGTTCCGCGTAGAAGGTGTCGTCTTCGCGGGTGAAGGTGAGGATGAAGGCGGGCGTCTCGTCGAGCGCGTAGCGGCCGGCGAGGTCGTCGAAATCCTCGGGGTCGTAGTCGGCGGGATCGAAGGCGTCCTCACCCGCTTCCTCCGCCACGGCATCCTCCGGCTTCATCGCGTCCGCGAAGAACGCTTCGGCCAGCTCGTACGCGACCGCGCTGTTGAAGCCCGCATGGTTGCTCTGGGTGGTGATGCCGGCGTTGATCTCCGGGTACCAGGCCAGCATCGAGCGGTGCGCTACGTCGGCGCCTCCGTGCGACACCCGCCTGAGGCCGCGCTGCTCGTCGACGGAGAGGCCGTAGCCGTAGCCGGTTTCCTCGCCGCCGGAAAGGACGTAGGACGTCATCATTTCCTCGAAGATCTCCGCGCTGCCGATCCGCGGATTCGCGTAGTTCTCCACCCAGGTCTGCAGATCGTCCAGCGTGGAGTACATGCCGCCGGCTCCCGCCGCGCCACCCAGGTCGCCGATCTGCAGGAAGCCGTCGGGCCCGGGCGTGTAGCCCTCCGACATCTCCGGGACGATGTGGATGGGTGATGGACGGACCAGCGTGCGGGTCATCCCCAGCGGCTCGAAGACGTTGTCGCGCATGAACGTGGGGAAGTCCTGGCCCGAGGTGCGCTCGACGATGACCGCGGCCAGCCCGAAGGCGGTGTTGTTGTAGTTCCACTCGGCGCCGGGCTCGTTCTGGAGCGCGGGCTGGCGCTGGACGATGTCGATGATCTCGGAACGGTCGATCCAGTCGCCGCGGTCGAGGCGCCGCCCGGTCATGCGCGTCAGGTTCAGGAATTCGCGCAGCCCGGAGGTATGCGTGACGAGATGGCGCACGGTGACGGTGTGGTCGAACTCGGGCAGCTCCGGGATGTGCTTGCGGATGTCGTCGTCCAGCGAGAGCAGTCCGCGCTCGGCCTGCAGCATGATGGCGAAGGCGGTGAACTGCTTGGAGGTCGAGCCGATGTTGGTGCGCGTGTTGGTGGCGAACGGGATGCCGTAGCCGAGGTTGGCCATGCCGTAGGCCCTGGAGAAGAGCGTCTCGCCGTCGCGCCAGACCTGAACGGCCGCCCCGGGGGATTCCTCGCCCTCGTATCGGGACATGAGTTGGTCGGTGAGCTTCTCCGGGTCGGTTTCGAGCGGCTCGAGGCGAAGCAGGGTGATGGTGTAGTCACCCGATTCGCCCTCCGCGGGGGTCAGCTCGACCGTGTACGCGCCGGCTTCCGGCGGACGCACCGCGAAGCGCTCTGCGCCGCGGCCCGGTCCGGAAGAGTTCCCCCAGGGCGTCTCTCCGTCCGATCCGAGCACCCGCACGTCGATGTCCGCGGAAACCTGATCGACCTCGCCGAGCACGAAGTAGTCTTCCCCGGCCTCGAAGGTGTAGCGCGCGGTGTCGCCCTCGGAGAGGGAGCCGGACAGGGTGCGGCAGACGGAGAGGGCGGTTTGGGCGGAGAGGTCGCCCGCGAAGAGCAGCACGCTGACCGTGACCGCCACGAACGGTAGCGAAACCGCGATGGCGCGAAGGGTGAAGGCGGCGCGCAGGACACTGCGGCGGGGGGAGCTCAGGATCATTTCGGGCTGTTCACGCATGGATGCTTCTCGGGAAGGGTCTGGATCTTTGGCATCAGGCAAACCATAACAACCACCATGGAAACTACCATCGACAAGGCGGGCCGCCTGGTTTTGCCCAAGGCGGTTCGCGAGGCAAGCCGGTTGTACCCCGGGACCCGCGTGCGATTCCGAGTGCGGGATCGTCGTTACGCTTCTTCGATCGCCGATACGACCTCCTCGTGGGTCGGGTGGCGGCCGCTGGCGGCCTTCGAGTACACCAGTCGGCCGTCGGCGATGACCTCGAACCGGCCGCCGCCGGACGGGATCATCTCGATGTCGACGCCGTGGAATCGCTTCCTGAGAGTGGCCGCCAAACTGACGGCTTTGGGCTTGTAGTTTCAAGCGGTGCAGTATTCGATGGATACGCGCATATGGCGCCTCCCTGTTGTTCGGTGAGTAGTGTCATCCTGCTAAGGCAGCAGCCTCGCCGGCGGTGCGCTACCCGGCGGCTCCACTCGCCACCACCATTGGGTGGGCAGGGGGCGCCGGCGCGGCCACACCTCGGTAAGGGTGGCGGCCTCGTAGAGACGGCCGTTCTTCATCACGTACTCTATGTCGGTCGTGTTGTGCAGGTCGTCAAGGGGGTTGGAGTTCAGCACCTGCAGATCGGCGAGCTTGCCGGGCTCGATGGAGCCGATGTCGCCCGCGAGCCCGATCGCGTCCGCGCTCATGAGCGTGGCCATGCGCAGCGCGTCGTGATTCTCCATGCCCCCGGACGCCATCATCCAGAGCTCCCAGTGGGTGCCGAGGCCCTGCACCTCGCCGTGCGAGCCCAGTCCGGCCTGCCCGCCCGCGTCCATCCACTTCTTCAGCTGCTCCGCCTGCTGGAAGTGAGGGTACTGGTCGGTGCGATACCAGGTGGTGGTTTTCCACTTGTCGAGTTCGTCGTGCGGTGTGAAGTAGCGGAGCCGCTCGGCCTCGTCGACGCTCACGCTGGTAAGGTAGAGCTGCCGACCCGACGGCCCGCCGTAGGCCACGATCAGGGTCGGCGTGTAGACCATCCCGCTGAAGGCACCCAGTTCGACCACGTCCCGGTAGAAGGGGCTGATGGGGAGCGAGTGCTCGAGGCCGGCATAGCCGTCCTGGGCGAGCGTCAGGTTCATGGTGAAGTTCGAGCCGCCCTCGGTGGTGGGCGTGAGGCCGAGTTCGCGCGCGGCCATGATGACCCACTGACGCACCTTGCGGTCACCGGCCAGGTACTGCTTGATCGTCTGCGTGTTGAAGTGATCGGCGTAGCGCCGCAGCACGTCGCGGGCTTCGTCGAGGCTCGAGATACGGTCCGCGCTGAAGACGCCCGGGCCGGTCGAGTAGAGACGCGGGCCGATGAGTTCCCCGGCTTCCATGAGATCGCTGTAGGCAAGGATGTCCTCGGTCGAGGTCTGCGGGTCGCGCTGGGTGGTGACCCCGTACGCGAGTTGCGCGAGGAACTGCGACACCTGGCTCCGATGCACGCCCCAGGCCACCCAGGTGTGGGCGTGGATGTCGACGAGTCCCGGAAGAATGGTCTTGCCGGACATGTCGCGGACCTCGGCGCCGTCGGGGATGGCGACGCTGCCGGAACCGCCCACGGCGGTGATGCGGTTGTCCTCGATGAGGATGTCGCCCCGCTGGATCACCTCCTCGCCGCGCATGGTGATAAGGCGGGCGTTGGTGAGGGCCAGGGCCCCACGCGGTTTGTCCTTTGCGAGGGTGATGTTGATGTCGTAGCGGGCGGCGGTGTAGGCGGGGGTGGAGTCTTCCTCGTCCCCGGCTTCCGCCCCTTCCTCATCCGTCTCCCGGGCTCCGGGTTCCTCCTCGGGCTCATCTTCCACTTCCTCCGCGCGTGCCGCGGTCAGTGAATCCGCGATCAGCGCATCCGCCGCGGTGACGTCGTACTCGAAGAAGGAGCGCCCGATCGAGTAGTAGGCGGCGCCGCCGTCGTGTCTCCAGCCCACGAAATCGCCGCCCACCTTTGTGAGGCGACGCGTCGGCACCGTGGTGGAGCCGGCCACGGACACGGTGGCCGGATTCCCGCCCACGGGTGGCACGGTGATGAGGAAGACGTTGCGGTTGGCGCGCACGATGGCTCGGCGACCGTCCGGGGCAAGCACCACCTCGTCCGGGGTGGCGCTTCCGCCGGGGCCGGGGGAGGGGGCGGTGACCCTGACGATGGTGCGCACGTCGGTGCCGTCGTAGCGCATCGAGAGGAGCCCCTCGGAGCCCGCCCAGATGTAGATCCGCTCCGGATCCGGGCCGAAATGGGGCGTGTTGCGGCTCTGCTGCGTCGTGCTCGCGCCCACCCACGTGATGCGGGTGGCCTCTCCGCCGTCGGCGGGCAGCCAGATGTACTCCATCTCCGATGCGCGATGATGGCGCCCGAAGTCCTCGAGGGTGCGCATGCGGTGCATCATCGAGCCGCGCGCGGCGAGCAGGCGGGTGCCGTCGCCGGAATAGGCCAGCTTGTCGTAGAAGGCGGAAGCGCGGGTGAGGCGTTCCGGCTCGCCTCCCTCCGGCGTGATGCGCCAGATGTCTCCGCCGGTCGAGTCGTTCCAGGTGACGTAGGCGATGTGGCGGCCGTCCGGCGACCACACCGGGCCGTGCTCGACGTCCGTGGCGGTGGTGAGGCGGCGCGCCCCGGCGATGTCGGGGTGTTGGCTGGTCTGCGGGTGCTCCACGTCGGGCAGATCGGTGATCCAGAGGCGGTCGAGCGCCGCGAAGGCCAGTCGGCGGCCGTCCGGCGAGGGACGCGCCCCCCGGATTTGTGAGACCGTCATGGTGGAGTCGTTGATGGGGTAGTCGAACTTGACCAGCGGCCCGAGGTCCTGCTGGACGCGCGCCCGGAAGGGGATCTCGCTGGCCTCGCCGGACGGCACTTCCACGCGCATGATCCGGCCGCCGTAGCTGGTGATGAGTGCCCGCGAGTCCGGGGTGAAGGCCGAGTTGGGATAGACGTCCCGATCTCGCATGCCGCCGCCCTGCGAGTCGTCGCGCTGCACGTCCGTGACCAGCCAGCTGTCACCGCCGGTCTCCAGGTCCAGCAGCTTCAGCGCCTCGAGCGCGTCCCAGCGGGTCGCGTACACCACCCAGCGTCCGTCGCGGCTCGGAACCGGACGGAAGGCGCCCTCGTGCTCGTGTGTTCTTACATGCACGCGCCCGGTCTCGCGGTCGAGCAGGGCGAGCTGGAAGGGCCCCACCTGGCGCGCCGAACTGCGCCCGGTGGCGTGGTCGGGACCGAACTCGAGCACCTCGCCGGAGTTTATGAGGCTCTGCCGGCTCACCGTCTCGAACCCGCCCGCGACCTCGCCGCGAACATTCACCCACAGGTAGCGCGGGTCGGCGTCGAAGGCCGCGCCCAGGTGGGCGGGCGGCGCGGGCTCCCCGTCCTCCCGGTGCCCGGTCATCTGCACGCCCGAGCCCCCGTCCCGGTGGTACAGCCAGAGCTGCGTGCCCTTGTTGGCGATCACGTACTCGCCGTCCGGCGTCCACACCGGCGACATGTAGCTCTCGCGCTCGGTGTCGGTGAGCTGGCGCGCCCCGCTCCCGTCCGCGCCCGCGATCCAGATGTTCTCCGAGCCGTCGCGGTCGCTCACGAAGACGAGCATCGAGCCGTCCGGGGAGTAGCGCGGCTGCATGTCGTACGCCTGTCCGCTGGTAATGCGCGTCGCGTCGCCACCCGTGACGGGGAGGGTGTACAGGTCGCCGAGCAGCTCGAAAGCGATCGTCTCCCCGTCCGGCGACAGATCCAGCGAGATCCACGTACCCTCGTCGGTGGTGAAGTCCAGGGTGCGCGTGGGAATGAGCGGCAGCGAGTTGGTGCGACGCGCTTCCGCGGCGGAACTGTCGTTCTGCTCGGTGGTCTGGGCGGCCGCGGGGTGGGGCTGCGCGGCCGCGGCGAGCAGGGTGGTGAGAGCGGCCAGGGTGGTCGCGGCGGCGAGTACGCTTACGCGCACCGTCGCGGTCGCGTGAGCGGGACTGGTCGCGTCGGCGATTGCGGTCGCGGGACGATAGGAGTTCATGGCGGCACCCGGTTGCGGGGGAGGGAAGGGTACTCCCGCCACGGTAGTGCGCCGAGGGGTGGGGGGCTACCACCAGGGAAGGATGACTCGCCAACCGCATAGGACCGCGGCGGTCACTCCCAGGCGGACCACGGCGAGAGTCCTGGGGCCGCCGTGAAGTGTGTTGGCGCCAGCGCTAGGCGGCGGCGTTCCCTCCATGGACGTGGACCCGAAAATCCTCCCGCAGGTCCTGAAGCGAGCGATTCACGCCTCTGAGTTCACCTCGGAGTTCCGCGAGACCCTCACCGACCGCGACCATCCCCTGGCGGTTGGTGGCGATTTCGGCACCGAGCCTGTCCCCCAGACTCTGGATGTCGCGACTCAGATCCTCGCGTAGCCCTCCGATTCTGCCATCGATCCGGCCGGTGAGATCGTCGCGCAGGTCTCCGGTCTTACCATCGATCCGGCCGGTGAGATCGTGGCGCAGGGCTCCGATCCTGCCATGGAGATCGTCACGGAGGCCATCGATCTTCCCATCGAGGTCGCCCCGGACCGCACCGATGTCACGGCTCAGATCGCTGCGTAGCCCGGCAATGCTGTCTCCGATCCTGTCGTGAGCGATCCGGTTCTCCCGTCGCATCCTTTCGAGAACCCGCCACCCCAACGTCAACACGGTAGTCAACGTGACGACGACCGTTCCCGCCATGCTGACCGGCTGCCACCACTCCATGTCTCCTCCGCCTGTGGTTCGGCGCTCACCGAGCAACCACTCGATCAAGGTACAGACGACTCACAGGAGGCGGCAATCAGTCGCCTCCGTAGCGCTTCAACGGTGCGCGCGATCGTCCGTAAGACCCGATTGCCTCCGACCTGTCCGTTGATCGCCGCGAAGCATCCCGGGAAGTATCGGCGGATCGGACGGGCGACTGAATGGCTGGATGGGACTTCTCTGATCCCCCCCCGAGATCCCGCCAGATCACATGGATGCCGGTCCACCAGTTCGGGGTGAGGCGGGGCAGATCAGGCTGATTCCTGCGACAGGAGGCCGCGCGTCATCTCGCACCGCCGGCAGGAGCCTGGACCGATTCCATCCCTGTGATTCGGAATAGCTGAACTGTTTCCGTATCGAGAGCATCCCGGGCCACGCCGAGCAGCCGATCCCCGTCTACGTCATGAAGCTCGAACCGACCAGGGAGGGTCAGATCGCCCAGCCAGACTCCCGTCGGATCGAACACCGTCCAGGTCTCCGTATGGACTATCGGGCCGGGGAGGCGCGAATCGAAGAGGCCGAAGGACTCTTCCGGAAAGACACGCGCCCAGATGCCTCCCCGGTCATCCAGCAGCAGCCGGTCGAAGAGCGGCTTGTGAGTCGGATTCTCGGGATACTCGCCGAGGGCCGGGAACAGCATCCTGGTTTCCGGCTCTCCGGCCGGTGCCCAGGAGAGAAACTCCATCCGTTCCGCAGAGTAGCGCTGCCGATCCCTCCCCGACACCGGACGGGGCTGGCCGGACCATCGGACAATCAGCTGTAACCCACCACTGGAATCGTACCGCCGGAACTCCGGGACTCGTCCGTTCCCGACGACGAACTCGTCATCGCGTGTCGCGTGCGTGCGACGGGAGGTCCCCCAGGGGATGACCCAGGGCCGCGCGCCTCCGCCGAAGGTCCGGGTCCATACTTCGAGCAACCCGGCCGTGGCAACGGTATCGACCGCTTCGGAGAATGCGTCGACCCACGCGAAGACGTCATCGGCAGGGCCCTGACGGTCAACTGCGGGCATCCCGGTGCGCTGCTGCAGCATTCCTCGCCGGCAGTCCGTCGAGACGCCTTGCACCGGCGCCGAGCGTTCGCCGAGGCGAAACTGTGCCCGACGCAGGAACGTCCCTTCACTGTCAAAGAGATGGAGCCGGGATCCGTCGACAACTGCGATGGAGTCTCCGCCGCATAGGTGAACGCCGTCGATGTCACGAAGCTCTCCCGGACCCTCGCCTTGCCCGCCGAAGCGCCGGACCAGCGTGCCTGCCTGGTCGAAGACCATGACTTCGTAGGTGCCCGCGTTGGCCACGACGATTCCACCGTGCGGGAGGAAGCGGGCGCCCTGTATGCGGTAGAGTGGAATCTCGTCCCGACCCTCGAGCGGGTTCGACGACGCGCCGATCACAACCTCCGGAGTCGGCGCGAGCCGCCAGCTTCGCTCTGAGTCCCAGGCCGGCGCGGCGCTCTCGACGATCCGGGTTGCCGCACTGTCACGCTCGGCGACCGGCAGCGCTCGGGAAGAGCCATCGTCTCCGCCAGCGCATCCCGCAATTGCGACCGCCGCGACGGCGAGGCACGTCCACGGCGGTCGAAACTTGAGTGCAGGAATCCCTCTCGGCGCCACGATCACATCGGATTCACGCTTCACGTCGCCCGCTACATCCCCTGCCCATCGCCGTATTCGATCTCCGTCACAAGAAACTCCTCGAAGAAGTCCAGCATGTCGTGGAGTTTCTCGATCGTATTGTCGCGCCCATATACATAGTATCCTTCGCCGGGATAGGCCTTATATCGCACGATCTTATAGTGCTGATCGAGTTTGCGCGCGAAGTCGAGTGCCGCCGGGGCTCCTCCCTCCTCCAGGCGCCAGTCGGCCGCAATACCCTCGCCCTGAATGACGAAGGTGGGCGTCGTCACCTGATGGGCCTTGAATATCGCGGAACTGTTAAGATAGACGTCGCGATTCTCCGGGTACGGGCCCAGCTCGTACTCGACCAGCTTGATATGCTGCAGCTCGTGAACCTCGGTGTGGAAGTCGGTCATGTCGCCGTAGCCCGAGAGCGAGATCGCGGCCTGGAAGACATCCGGGGCGAAGGCCACCGCGGCCATGGTCATGATGCCGCCGTAGCTGGTCCCGGTAACCGCGATCTTGTCGGGGTCGACGTAGGGCAGGGTCTTGAGGTAGTCGACGCCGGCCAGCACGTCCTCCAGGTCGCAGTGGCCCCAGCATTCGTTGTTGAGATCCTCGAACTCGAGGCCGTAGCCGGAGCTGCCGCGGATGTTGGGCATCAGCACGACGTAGCCGCGCTGGGCGAAGAAGTGGACCTGCTGGTGGCGGCGGAACTGGTCGTCGAACTGGGAGGTGGGGCCGCCGTGGATCCACAGCACGCCCGGGAAGCGCTCACCCGGGGCCGCGTCCGGGGGCCTGTGCAGGTAGGCCTCGATGGTGAGCCCGTCGGTGCTCGGATAGCGCACCTTCCCGGGCATGTGAAGCTCGTCCGCGGCGCCCGCGGGGATCTCGCTGTGCAGGAGCTGCTTCTCGCCCGAGGCCACATCGATAACGAAGAGCTCAGCGGGGCGCACCGGGGTCTCGAAGGTGTAGCTGATGCGGTCGCCGTCAGGAGACCATTCCGGGCGGAGCGCCGCACCCACGTCCAGGTCCACGAGGACCTTGGGTTCGCCGCCGTCGGCCGACACCACGCGGAGGGAATGGACGCCGTCCCGGTTCTCCGTGTAGCTGATCCAGCGGCCATCGGGCGACCAGCGGGCATCGCTCTGGTCGTAGCCGGACGCCGCGACGGGGCGCGGATCGCCGCCGGCGCGGGGCACGACCCAGAAGTTCAGCCAGCCGCTCCGTTGGGAACGGAAGAGGATGGTCTCACCGTCGGGGGAAACCTGCGCGGCCCCGAACGCCCTGCCGGCACGGTAGTCGAAGAAGCCGGTGTCGCGCACGACAACGCGCTGGTTGTTCCCGTCGGGGTCGATCTCGATCACGTCGTGGTCGACCCAGCGGTCGTCCATGCGCACGTAGAGCAGCCGGTCGCCGTCCGGGGTCCAGCTGGGGTAGCCCTCGTAAAGGGGGTCGCCGGTCAGGCGGCGCACCTTCCCCTCCGGCACCGATACCGTCCAGATGTCCATGTTGCCGAAGCGGTCGCCGGAGAAGGCGATCCGGGTCCCGTCGGGGGACCACGCCAGTCCGTTGGCGCGCGCGGCCAGCCTGGTGAGCTGCACGTCGGTGGTGACCCGCATGCCGTTGCCTTCCTCGGCGGACCAGAGCCAGATCTCCGGCGCACCGCTCTTGTCGGAGGTGTAGGCGATCCAGCGGCCGTCGGGTGACCACACCGGCTGTGGCGCACCGAGCGAGCCCACCCCGCTCAGGCTGAGGTCGTCGGAGAGCGCGCGGAAAGCGCCGTCCTCCGTGGCGACCGCCCCCAGCCCGCCCCCCGACACGAAGGTGATCGTCGACCCGTCGGGAGCCCACTGGGGCGAGCGGCTGCCACCGACCGCCGCCCGCAGGTCGACCAGCACCTCCGCGCTGATGGGATCCTCGGCCATCGAGCCCGCCACACCACCCTCGGCCGCGGGCGCCTCCCGGGTGCAGCCCCACCCTGCCCACACCGTCAGGATCGTCGTCGCAACCAACGTCAACCGTCTCATGTCTGCATCCTCGTGTCCATGTCGGACGCGGCGGCGAGCGCAGCCCGACCGGCTCCTAACCCGCCCCGCCCCCGCCCGCGCCGACAGGCGACAGCGTCCGTCCCCGCAGCAGTGCATCCACTTCCGTGATCCGCGGCTCGCCTGCCTCCGTGACCTCGATCACCGAGTGGGGCGGCACGACCTGCCATTCCCCATCCTCATCCAGCCGCTCCGAGGCGATCAGCGTGCCCCCGGGAGCGAGCGGATGCCGGCGGGCGAAGTACAACGAGTTGGTCTCGTCGAAGTTCGAGGTGCGGATCACGGCGAGATTCCGCCCGTCGGCCAGGATCATGTTGAGCTTGCAGCGCACGTCCAGCGAGCCCGCGCGCTCCGCGGCCCGCGCCAGCGCCGTTCCGGGCGACGCCCCCTTCCAAACCTCCGCGATCGCCAGCAGGAAGAGGGTCTCCGTGTCGGATGTCCCCCGGATCTGTATGTAGAGTTCGTCCGGCAGCGTCGAGCGCAGTGCGCGCATCGCGTGCGTGTGGAACTTGCGCACGTATCCGTTCAGGCCGAAGGACCAGCGCTCGAACATGAACGGGGCCACCTCCCCCCGGTCCAGCGGAATGCCCGGGCTCGCGCTCCGCACGAGGGCCAGCGAACACGACGAACGCACGGACGAGAGCACGTCCTCGAGGTCCGGGTCGTGCCAGATGGGGCGCGCTTCGCGAATCCGCACCGGGCGTCCGCCGTGATACCAGCCAACGCCATACCCGTCCGCGTTGTGGATCCCGTGGCCCATCTCCCTTGCGTCATAGCTCTGCCGCACGAGCGTGTGGCTTCCCCCGAACACGATCGGGCGGACGGGCATTTCATCGCCGGAGTAGCATACGAATCGGCACAAGGCGCTTGTCTCTCCTTCGGAGGATGATGGGTTGGTGCCTTCGGAGATGAAGGTTTACCGGGGATGCGGCACGTGCAACTCAGGGCGGTGCGGCACCCCGCGCGCGCTCCGGGGCGAGGATCTCCGCCAGCAGGCTCGAGTCCACGTTGCCGCCCGAGACGATCGCTCCCGCGGGGCCGGCGCCAAGGTCGGGGATACGCCCGCACAGGAGCGCGGCCACGCCGGCCGCCCCGGCGGGCTCCACCACCATCTTGGCGGTCTCGGCGAGCGCGCGCACGGCCGCTGTGATCTCGGCGTCGCTCACCCGCACGACGTCGTCCACCAGGGCGCGCACATGCCGGTAGGTGATGTCGCCCGCCATGGGTGGGGCGAGCCCGTCGGCAACCGAGGCGACGCGCTCCAGACGGGCCGGCCGCCCGATGCGCAGGCTCTCGGACATAGCCGCGGCCCCATGCGGTTCCACGCCGTAGATGCGGAGTTCCGGGCGCAGGCGCTTCACCGCCGCGGCCACCCCGGCGATCAGCCCGCCGCCCCCCACCGGCACCACCACCACGTCCAGATCCACGGCCTGCTCGGCGAACTCGATCCCGGTGGTGCCGTGGCCGGCGATGACGGCCGGGTCGTCGAACGGGTGGGTGAAGAGCATTCCCCGGTCGCGCGCCAGCGACTCCGCCAGCGCGAAGGCCTGGTGCACGTCGTCGGCGATCACCACCTCGGCGCCATAGCCGGCGCTCGCGCGCGCCTTGGTCTCGGAGGCGCCCGCGGGCATGACCACGGCGCATGGCACATCCACGCATCCCGCCGCCCACGCCAGCGCTTGCGCGTGGTTCCCGGCCGACACCGTAACCACTCCGCGCCGAGCCGCCCGACCGGCGACCAGCACCTTGTTGAGCGCCCCGCGCACCTTGAAGGAGCCGGTCTTCTGCAGGCTCTCCATCTTCAACCGAAGCGGGATGCCCGCCTGGTTGCTCAAGCGCCGCGACGACAGCACCGGAGTCCGGTGCAGCCGGGCGCCGATGCGGGCCCGGGCCTCCTGGACGGCGTCCAGCGTTACGAGCGGTGCGATTACGGGGCTCCGGGGAGCGGGGGCATGGCTGACGATCGGGGATGATGCGGCAGGTCCGGCGCGCACGCCAGTGGGGTGAAGAGCTACCCTCCAGAGCCTCGGCGGGAACAACCATCGGTGGGCGGGATACTTGCGGCGCACGCCTCGACGCAGCCGAGTGCCACGCCGGGACCGCGGGTTGCGATGCCGCGCATCCCTCAGGACTGGCTCCTTCGGAGCGAGATCTGCACCAGGAGCCCCCATCATGTCGACCTCCTCGCAGGACCCGCCCATCCCGCGACTCCCGGCGCTTTCCCGACGCTGGTTCCCGCGAGGACTCCCGCTCATCCTTGCGCTGACATGGTTCGCCCTTGACCCGACGTCGCAGCCGGCCGAGGCCCAGGGTCTGTATTTCAACCCCGGATCACCCCTCGAGGCCGGGCTTGTGCAGCGGGTGTTCGTGGGGCCCCACTTCACGGACGCGTTCGGGGGCAGCCTTCTGCCGCTGAGCTGGGACCACGAGCAGTGGATCCGGCTCTCGTTCCCATTCGGCCTCGAGCCTCCCTCCCGAGGCGACTCCACGGGTACCGAGGGAACGTTCTTCGGCGGTGGGCGGGCGCTCGCGGGTGCGCGGTTCCGGCACGCCGACCGGGTCGGGGGCGGGTCGCTGTTCGAAGCCTCGGGCCACTACCTGCGCGGCACCGACTGGCCGTTCGCGGACCCGGTCGAGGAGCGGCTGCGCGCGACCAGTGCGCTCCTCCCGGCGCGCGACGACCAGCTGGAGCGATGGGGCGCCGGCGTCCGCTACGACCTGGGGCCAGACGACCCCGACGGCTGGGTCTTCGAGGGTGGCCTGGACCGCCTGCGCGGCAACCAGCTCACCGAACTCGGCGCCGCCTACGCCCGCAGCTGGACCCGCTGGCACGGGCAGGCGCGCTACCGCCGGGGCCGCCTGTCGGCCGACGCCGTGGTGCGCGGACGGGGAGCGGGGGAGGCCGTGTTCTACCGCACCGCCGGGGACATCGAGGACCGGTCGCTCTTCTTCGGCGGCCGCATCGGCCACTCGGCCCGCCTCGCCGGCCGGCACAACCTTCGCTACGGCCTGGATGTCCGCGGCGTGCGTCCCTCCACGAACGGCACGGTGACCGGCGTCTACGAAGACGCGGACGGCATCCTGGTCGCCGGAGGCTACCTCGACTCCGTCATCCGCATCTCCAGCCGGCTGGACCTGGCCGCGATCCTGCAACTCGAACGACATTCCCGTGTCGACGGCCTCGGCGTCTCGCCCTTCGCCAGCCTGATCTTCCGCCCCGCGGACGGGCACCGGCTCCTCGCCAACGCCGCGCGCGTCTCGTTCATGCCCTCCGCCGATCATCTCCTCCTGGATGTCGGCGCGGGGAGAATGACGGCCGGCGTGCTCATCTACGACATCCTGGCACGCGGCGTCCCCGAAGGCGGCTTCACCTTCAACGACCGCTGCCCCGGAGGCTTCGGGGGCATGTGCATGCGCTCGCCGCTCGCGCCCGGCGAGAGGCTGCCGGCGGATCCGGCGGTGCTCTGGAATACGCTGGTGGAGATCGCGGCAGCCAGCGATCCCATGGCGCTGCGACCGCTGCGGCCGTTCTTCAGGGACCCCGAACCGGGCGAACTCCTTCCCCGGCTCCTCCTCTTCAATCAGAAGGAGTGGGCGGCCGGCCGGCCCCCCTTCCTGGGAGAGGAGGTCCTGGGCCGCCCCATCGGCGTCGACCCCGTCGATCCGCTCGAGCCCAGCATCATCAACTCGCTGTCGCTGCAGTACCGGATCGAGGTGGAAGGCCGCGGCCGCGTCTCGGCGGCGCTCGGGCGGTCCTCCATCGACAACTTCATCGGCCCCCTCCGGGTCGAGACCCCGACCGTCTTCTTCGAGCCCGAATCCACGCGCGCGTTCATCGAGAAGCGCGTGGAGCCGATGGTCAGGCTGGGGATCGTCTATCCCGAACTGCGGGACCTTCTGATTCACGATCTTACCAACCTGGTGCTGGAGCTCCCGGTCGGAACGATCATGCCGGACCAGGTGACGACCCCGGGCCTGCTGCTTACCTACCGAAACTACGGCAGGGTCGACTTCTGGACCGCCGGCCTCTCGGCGGAGGTCTCGCTTACGCCCGCGCTCTCGCTCGAGGGCACGCACGCGCACATCAGCGAGCAGTGCTTCGATTTCGTGGCGAGTACCGCGACCGACTGCTCGGACCTGGAGGACATCTCCCTGAATCTGCCGAAGACGAAAAGCAGCTTTTCGATTCGCTATGAGGGCGCGGGCCCGGGCTATTCCGCGGAGGCGCGCATGCGACGCCAGCGCGGCTTCTACGCCAACGCCGGCGTCTATGCCGGGGACGTGGAGGGGTACACGGTGCTCGACGCCCAGGTGCGCTTTCCGGTTCCGGGTCTGCCGCGCGCCAGTGCGGCGCTCACCGGCACCAACCTCCTCGACGACGGTCACCAGGAGTTCATCGGGGCACCCGAGATCGGCCGCCTGGTGGTGGCCAGCCTCACCTACGCCTTCCGTTGAATGTGCCCCGGTGGTAACGTTTGCGCGCGGCCGGAAGCGGGATCCGGCCTGTCGCGAGCCACACCCCGCGGAGATCCGGCCTTGAGCGAGTTCACCACACTGAGATGCGCGTTCTGCCGCTCCCTCAACCGGATTGGCCTTGCCGAAGCCCGCACCGGGCCGAAGTGCGCGAGTTGCTCGCGGCCCATCCTCATCGATCGACCCGTCAAGGTCGAGGCCGAGGACTTCGAGGCCACCGTGCTCGGAGCGGGCGTGCCGGTGCTCGCGGACTTCTACGCGGACTGGTGCGGTCCCTGCAAGCTGGTCGTGCCCCTCCTGGACGAGATCGCGGCGGCGGAGCGGGGAAGGCTGCTGGTTGTGAAGGTCGACAGCGACCGCTCGCCAGAGCCGTGCCAGCGCTACGCCATCCGCAGCGTGCCGACCATCCTGCTGTTCCGGGACGGGGAGGAGATCGGCCGCAGCCTCGGCTTCGAGCCGGAGGTGATTCGCGGGTTCGTCCGCGAGGCCGTGGGAGCCGAGGCCAGCGCCTAGCGAGCCGCTTCCGCAGCGCGGATTCGTCCACGGACTGCCAGTGAGAGAGACACCATGGCAATGAGGGTGGCGCTCGCCTATTCCGGCGGGCTCGATACGTCGGTCATCGCCCGGTGGCTTGTCGAGCACTACGAGGCGGAAGTGGTCTGCGTGGCGGTCGACGTGGGCCAGCCGGGAGGGCTTGCCGGTCTGCGGGAGAAGGCCCTCGCCAGCGGCGCCGTGGCCTTCCACGGGGTGGACGCGCGCGAAGACTTCGTGTCCTCCTACGTCTGGCCGACGCTCCGCGCCGGGGCGGTCTACGGTCGCAAGTATCTGCTGGGAACCTCGATGGCGCGGCCGCTCATCGCGCGCCGGCAGGTGGAGGTGGCGCGGGCCGCGGGCGCGAACGCGGTGTCGCACGGATGCACCGGCAAGGGCAACGACCAGGTGCGCTTCGAGCTCACCTACCGCGCGCTCGCCCCGGAGCTCGAGGTCATCGCCCCCTGGCGCGAGTGGGACCTCGCTTCGCGGGAGGACGCCCTCGCCTATGCGCGCTCGCGGGGCATCGATCTGACGGGCGTCGACGAGGAGAAGCTCTATTCCTGCGACGAGAATCTCTGGCACATCTCCTATGAGGGCGGCCCGCTCGAGGACCCCACCTTCGAGCCCGAGAAGGAGATGTTCCTGTGGACGGTGTCGCCGATGGACGCGCCCGACGACGCGGAGCGCGTGGAGATCGAGTTCGAGGAAGGGTACCCTGTTTCCGTCAACGGGGAACGGCTGGACCCGGCGGAGCTTCTCAAGGCGCTCAACGCCGCCGGCGGCCGGCACGGGGTCGGGCGGGCCGACATCGTGGAGGACCGGCTGGTCGGCATGAAGTCCCGGGGCGTGTACGAGACCCCCGGCGGCACCATCCTGTACGCCGCCCTGAAGGAGCTTGAAGAGCTCACGCTGCACCGGCGCTCCATCGCCCTGAAGGACCTCGTGGCGGACCGGTACGCGGACCTGGTCTACGAGGGGCGCTGGTGGACACCGGAGCGCGAGGCCATCGACGCACTGGTGGATGTGCTCATGCGGCGGGCGACGGGCAGCGTAACGATGGAACTGTACAAGGGGTCGGCGCGCAGCGTGTCGCGCACCAGCCCGAGATCGCTCTACGACGGCGATCTGGCTTCCTTCGGCGAATCCGGCTCCGGCGACTACGATCAAAGCGACGCCGCCGGCTTCATCAGGCTCTTCAGCCTTTCACTGGAATACCCGGAGGCGGGGGAGTGACCGACCCCGGAGAGGCGGGAGCCGGCACTCCGGGTCACGGGCTCTGGGGGGGGCGATTCTCCGAGGAGATGGCGCCGGAGATGGCGCCGCTCAACCGCTCTCTGGACATGGATTTTCGCTTCTGGCCCCAGGACGTGCGCGCCAGCCGCACCTGGGCGCGCGCACTCCTGCGAGCCGGAGTCCTGACCCACGCGGAATGGCAGGACATCGACGCCGGCCTGCAGGTGGTGGCGACCCGCCTCGAGGGCATGGATCCCGCCGCGGTAGAGGACGAGGACATCCACTCCCTGGTGGAGCGCCTGCTGGTCGAGGAGGTGGGCGAGGTGGGCGCCAAGCTGCACACGGGGCGTTCGCGCAACGATCAGGCGGCCACCGACGTGCGCTTGTGGGGCATGGACGCGGTGGCTTCACTCGACGGTCAGGTCGTCCGGCTGGGCAGCGCCCTGGTCGATCTGGCCGCCGGGTCGCAGGAGCTGGTGATGCCCGGCTACACCCACCTGCAGCGGGCGCAGCCGGTGCGCGCCGCCCACTGGGCGCTCTCGCACGTCTGGCCGCTGGTGCGCGACCGGGCCCGTCTCCGCTCGGCCGCCGAAGAGGCCGCCGTGCTGCCGCTGGGCGCCGGCGCCATCGGGGGGTGTCCCTTCGCGGTCGACCGCGCCGCGATGGGCCGCGAGCTGGGCTTCCACTCCGTGACCCCCAACAGCATGGACGCGGTGGGCGACCGCGACTGGATCGTCTCCGTCCTCTTCGCGGGAGCGATGATCGGGGTGCACCTCTCGCGCCTGTGCGAGGACCTGGTGCTGTTTGCCTCCGAGGAGTTCGGGTTCCTGAAGCTCTCCGACGGCTACTGCACCGGCTCGAGCCTGATGCCGCAGAAGAAGAACCCCGACGTGGCCGAACTCGCGCGCGGCAAGAGCGGGCGCCTGGTGGGCAACCTGGTTTCCATGATGATTCAGTTGAAGGGCCTGCCGACGGGCTACAACCGCGACCTCCAGGACGACAAGGCCGCCCTCTACGACACGGTGGACACCCTGGAACTCACCCTGCCGGCGGTGTCGGGGGCGATAGGCGGCGCGGCCTTCCAGCCCGCGCGCATGGAGGCCGCGCTGAACCCCGCCCTCCTGGCGACCGATCTGGCCGACTACCTGGTCAGGAAGGGCGTGCCCTTCCGCACCAGCCACGAGGTCGTGGGACGGGTGGTGCGGCGCGCGGAAGCACTGGGCTGCTCGATCGCGGAGCTGTCCACCGAGACCCTCGCGGAGGAGCACGAGGCCTTCGGTCCCGGGGTGACGGAGGTCTTCGACCCGGTCCGATCCGCGGATGCGCGAGTGGTGAGCGGTAGCACGGGCCGCGAAGCCGTTGCCGCGCAGCTGGAGCAGGCACGGGAGGCACTCGCGGCTGGGTTCTGGTAGCCGCCTACAGCGGAGCCAGCGTCCTCCCCGCGGCCTCCGCAAACGGGGCCAGCCGCTCCATCATGCGCTCGAACTCCCCGAAGTCCAGCGACTGATCCCCGTCCGACCACGCGGACTCGGGATGCGGGTGCACCTCCACCAGCAAACCGTCGGCCCCGGCCGCGATGGCGGCGAACGCCAGCGGCGTCACCAGGTCGCGGCGCCCGCCCGCGTGGCTGGGATCGGCAATCACCGGCAGGTGGGTCTCCCGCTTCAACACCGGGATGGCGGCCAGGTCGAAGGTGTTGCGGGTCGCCGTCTCGAAGGTGCGGATGCCGCGCTCGCACAGGATCACCTGGCTGTTGCCCTGCTGCATGATGTATTCGGCCGACATCAACAGATCCTTGATGGTCGCCGACATGCCCCGCTTCAGAAGGACCGGCCGCTGCACCCTTCCGACCTCGGTCAGCAGGTTGAAGTTCTGCATGTTGCGGGTGCCGATCTGGAGCACGTCGGCGTAGCCCGCCACCAGCTCCACCTGCCGGGTGTCCATGACCTCGGTCACGACCGGAAGTCCGTGGGTATCGCGCACGTCCACCAGCAGCTCCAGACCCGGCTGGCCCATCCCCTGGAAGGAATAGGGAGACGAGCGGGGCTTGAAGGCGCCGCCGCGAATGCCGTGTGCTCCGGCGGCCCGCACCCGCGCCGCGGTCTCGCTCAGCATGTCGCCACCCTCGACCGAGCAGGGCCCGGCGACCACCACCACTCCGCGTCCTCCCACCTCCACGTCCCCCAGCGGAATCCTGGTCGGATCCGCCGCGAACTCCCGCGAGGCCAGCTTGTAGGGCTTCATGACCGGGTGCGCGGCCACCACCCCCGGGATGGAGAGCAGGGGGACGTGCTGGAGCCGCTCTTCGTCGCCGATGCATCCCACGACCGTCAGCGTCTCGCCTCGCGACACGTGCGTGCGCAGCCCGAGCGACTCCACGCGTTCGCGGATGTGGTCGAGCTCGTCCTCGGTGATGCCCTTGCGGGTGACGAGAATCATCTGTTTCTCCGCTTCGAGGCGTGTGCGCGTGTCCCGGAGCCGGAGTGTCCGCGCACGGACCCTCCGGATGTCGGGTTGCCTTTCCGCTCCTGTGGCGCCCGAATAGATTCCGGGCGCGTTCGGCGCCCCAATATAGTCAACCCGGCGGTCACGACAGCCCCCTTCAGAACGATTCCATGACGACGACCCGACCCTCGCTCCACGATCTCGACATCGACCTGGGCAAGCGCGCCCGCCTCCACAGGATCCTTTACCGAAACGGCCTCGGGAACGGCACCATGCTCGCCCTGCCCATCGACCAGGGACTCGAACACGGACCGATCGACTTCTTCCCCAACCCTCCGTCGCAGGATCCCGAATTCCAGTGGCGGCTGGCCGTGGAGGGCGGCTTCAACGCGATCGCCTGCCACTACGGGCTCGCGCGCAAATACATGCCGAAGTACGCGGGCCAGGTGCCGCTCATCCTGAAACTGAACGGCAAGACCAACATCCCGCCCGCCGACAAGGCGCTGTCGCCGCTCACGTCCACCGTCGAGGACGCGGTGCGCATCGGGGCCGACGCGGTCGGCTACACGCTGTACGTGGGCACGCCGCGCCAGGACGACGACTTTGCCCAGCTGCGCCGGGTGCGCCGGGACTCCGAGCGCTTCGGCATGCCGCTGGTGGTGTGGTCGTATCCGCGCGGCGAGGCCATCGACGCGAAGGGGGGCGCGACCTCGCTCTACGCCGTCGACTACGCGGCGCGCACGGCCCTCGAGCTCGGCGCCGACATCGCCAAGCTGGTGATCCCGCCCGCGATCGGCCCCAATCCCGCGCAGCCGGGCAAGTATGCCGAGATCGTGCACACCTACGCGGAGGGCGCGCGGCGCGTCTTCCGCTCCGCGGGCCGCACCATGGTGCTCGTGAGCGGCGGCAGCAAGCTCTCCGACGAGGACATGCTGGACAAGGTGAGGATCTCCATGGAGTCCGGCGCTACCGGACTCATCTTCGGCCGCAACATGTGGCAGCGTCCCTTCGAGGAGGCGCTCGACATCGTGCGCCAGGTGAAGGGCATCCTGAGCCGGTTCCCGTCCTGACGATCTCCCACCGGCAACGCACGGCACGGGAATCCGGGACATGACCGGCATTGACGCCCTGAAGCGGGCCGCCGCCGCCCGGGCGCTCGAGAGCGTCCGCGACGGGATGGTGCTGGGGCTCGGCACCGGGAGCACGATCCGTTTCTTCCTCGACCTTCTGGGGGAACGCGTGCGGGCCCGCAGCCTGAGCGACGTCGTGGGGGTGCCGACCTCCCGGCGCACGGCGGAGATCGCGCGGGGGCACGGGATCCGGGTCTCGCGCCTGCGCGCGCAGCCGCGCCTGGATCTGACGGTCGACGGCGCCGATGAGGTCGATCCGCACGGCAACCTGATCAAGGGCCTGGGGGGCGCGCTTCTGCGCGAGAAGATCGTGGCGCAGGCGTCCGACCGCTTCATCGTCATCGTGGACGAAAGCAAGGTGGTCGAGCGGCTGGGCACGCGCAGCCCGCTGCCGGTGGAGGTGACCCGCTTCGGCTCCTCCAGGCACCAGGGTTTCGTGGCGGAGCTGGGGGCGGAGGTCACGCTGCGCCGCACCGCCGACGGGAGCCGTTACGTCACGTCCAACGGCAACTACATTCTGGATGCGCGCTTCCCGGAAGGCATCGATGATCCTGTGGCGCTGGACGGGGCCCTGCGCGCGCGGGCGGGCATCGTCGAGAACGGGCTCTTTCTGGGGATGACCACCCGGGCCCTGATCGCGGCGCCCGGCGGCGTGCGCTCGATCGAGCCGGGCGGGACGGGCTGATGAGCACGCGACAGGCGGGCGCGCGGGGTCGGAAAGCCCGGGGAGCAGGGCGGGACACGCTCAGGAGGTCGGCATGAAGGTTCGCATCGCCCCGTCCATTCTGGCGTCCGACTTCGGGCGGCTGGCCGAGCAGGTGGTCGAGGCGGAAGAGGCCGGCGTCGACTGGATCCACGTCGACGTGATGGACGGCCACTTCGTCCCCAACATCACCATTGGTCCGGCGATCACGGAGGCGGTGCGGCGGTCGACGCGGCTGCCCGTGGACGTACACCTCATGATCGAGGCGCCCGACCGCTACATCCAGGCGTTCGCCGACGCCGGGGCGGACTACCTGACGGTGCACCAGGAGGCCTGCCCGCACCTGCATCGGACGATCCAGCGCATCCGCGCGGCGGGGGTGCGCCCCGGGGTGGCGCTCAACCCGGCCACCCCGGTGGAGGCGGCAGCGCCCATCCTTCCCGACATCGACCTGCTGCTGGTGATGTCCGTGAACCCCGGATTCGGAGGACAGGCCTTCATCCCCTCCGCCCTCGCCACGCTGGCGCGGGCGCGCGAGCTGCTGAATGCCTGCGGCGGCGAGGATACGGCGCTCGAGGTCGATGGCGGGATCGACGCCACGACGGCCCCCGGGGTCGCTGGCGCGGGCGCGGATGTGCTGGTCGCAGGATCGGCCATCTACGGGCATCCGCACGGGGTCGCTGCCGGGGTCTCCGCGATTCGCAACGCCGTGGAAACTCCGGGCGGCTGACGCCGTAGCCACGATCATGGCCACCTTCCGGCGCACGCAACGGCTGCCGCATTCACCGGCGGAAGTGTTCGCGTGGCACATGCGCCCGGGCGCGCTGGAGCGCCTGCTTCCTCCCTGGGAAAACGTGCGCGTAGTGGCGCGCAAGGGCGGCATCGCCGATGGCGGCACGGTTACGGTACGGGCAGGCCCCGGGCCGCTGCAGGTCGCCTGGACGGTCCGCCATACGGCCTGCGAGGACGGGGTCCTCTTCCGCGACGAGCAGGTGCGCGGCCCCTTCGACCACTGGGTGCACACGCATCGCTTCTCACCGGACGGAGCGGGCGGGTGCGTGATGGAGGACGAGATCGACTGGGGCCCGCCCCTCAACCTGGACGCGGCGCGCTTCGTCCGGTGGATCGAGTCCATGCTCGAACGGGGCTTCGCGTTTCGGCATCAGCGGTTGGCCAACGACCTCGCCCTGCATGAGCGCTACCGGCAGCAGCGGCCGCTCACGGTGGCGATCAGCGGAAGCTCGGGCTTTCTGGGACGAAACCTGCGCCACGTTCTCACCACCGGCGGGCACCGCGTGCTGCGCCTGGTGCGCTCGCGGCAGAAGGCCGGAGAGGGATCCGTCTACTGGAATCCCGCGCAGGGGCAGGTGGATCACGAAGGGCTCCAGGGCGTGGACGCGATCGTGCACCTGGCGGGCGAGCCCCTTGTCGGCGTGCGCTGGACCGACCAGAAGAAGCAGGAGATCCTGCGGTCGCGCAGGAAAGGCACCGAGTGGATCGCGCATACCGCCGCGCGTCTGTCGCCGCCTCCGCGGGTACTGGTGTGCGCCTCCGCGGTCGGATACTACGGCAATCGCGGCGACGAGAAGCTGACCGAGGAAAGCCGGCCCGGCCGGGGCTTTCTGGCCGAAGTGTGCAAGGCGTGGGAGCTGGCGGCGGCGCCCGCGCGCCGGGCGGGGATCCGGGTCGTGCATCTGCGGCAGGGGGTGGCCCTGTCGCCGGACGGCGGCGCGCTGCAGCTGATGCTGCCCGCCTTCCGGGCCGGGGCGGGTGGTCGGTTGGGCAGCGGGCGGCAGTACTTTCCGTGGATCAGCCTGGACGACACCCTCGGGCTCATCCTGCACGCGATCGTCACTCCGCAGGTTCGCGGACCCATGAACGTCACGGCCCCGTTGCCGGTGACGAACGCCACCTTCACCAGCGCGCTGGGCCGGGTGCTCCGGCGCCCGACGATCCTGGCGGTACCATCGCTGGCCGTGTATGCGCTGATGGGCGAGATGGGACGGACCGTGCTCCTGGGCGGGCAGCGAGCCCTCCCGGCAAAGGCGGAACGCACGGGATACGAGTTCCTGCATCCGTCGATAGACGAGGCGCTGCGCTTCGGGCTGGGGATGGCATAGCAGTCCACGGGCTGCCGGGCTGCGGAGTGCTGGCGGTCCCGGCGATTTCCGGGTTATCGTCCCCCTGCGGATTCCTCGAGCTGGAGCGTGCCATGCAGCGGCTGACCGTCCTCGCGATTCTGACCTTCCTGTCGACGTTTGCGTTCGCGCCCGAGCGCGCGAGCGCGCAGGCCGGCGCCGCGAGCGTCGTGCGGCTCGAGGCGTCGTCGCCGTCGGTTGTCGTGATGACGGGTGAGGAAGTCCCGTTCGAGGTGCGCGCCCTCGATGCCCAGGGCCGCGTGGTGGCCGACGCCCAGGTGCGTACGGTGGCGCCCCGGGCGGCGGCGACGGTGCGCGGGGGGACGGTGCGCGGGCGGACGATGGGCGAGTACGAGATCGTGGCGACGCTGCTGACGCCGCCCGGATACGAAGGAACCCCGCCCAGCCTGCGCGTGCCGCTCACCGTGCTGGCTCCGGAGGTCGCCACGGTGGAGGTCACCGCCGAGCCGGGCCGCCTCTATCAGGGGACCACCCTCCACCACACTGCCACCGCGCGCCACGCGGACGGATCCGCGCGGACGGCCCCGGTGGTGTCGTGGTCCAGTTCCGATCCGTCCGTCGCCACCGTCGACCGCTTCGGCTACGTGACCGCTACCGGCACGGGGGCGGTCACCATCCGGGCCGACGTGGAGGGCACGGCCGGCACGGCCGCCTACGACGTGGCCCCGTTCCCCGCGGTCTCGCTGGACATCGCCGGGCTGGCGGACGAGGTGCGTACCGGTGACGTCCAGCACCTCACCGCGGTGGCGCGCGACGCGGCCGGCGAGGTGGTCGCGGACGTGCCGGTGACCTGGACGCACACGGCCGTGCCCGACGCGGAGATGATCGCGCCCAGCGCGCCCGGTCAGATCGCGCGCGGCCGCTTCGTCGCCGACGTGCCGGGCGTGTACACGATCGTGGCCAACGCGGGCCCGCTGTCGGCGCGCGCGACCCTCCAGGCCGTCGGCCGCGACGCGGTGCGCGAACTCACGCTGGTGGGAACAGGGAGCACCGCCACGGTGCGCACCACGGACTTCTGGGTGTTCGAGGGGCTGGACGGCCGCGACTACGCGCTCACGGGCGCCAAGATGTCGGACGGGTACGCATACGCCTGGGACATCACCAACCCGGCCAACATCTTCAAGACCGACTCGCTGCAGGTGGACGCGCGCGCCGTCAACGACGTGAAGGTGTCCCCCGACGCGCGCTACGCCACCCTCACGCGCGAAGGGGCCTCCAACCGGCGCAACGGGGTGGTCTTCCTCGACCTGGCCGACCCGGCCCATCCCGTGATCGCCTCCGAGGTGGTCGAGGGGCTCACCGGCGGGGTCCACAACGCCTTCCCCGACGACGACTACGCCTACGTCCTGGCCGCCGGCGACAAGTACGTCATCATCGACGTCGCCGACATTTACAATCCGCGCGTGGTCGGCGAGTACAACCACCCCGACAGCCGCCTGCACGATGTCTGGGTGCTCAACGGCATCGCCTACTCGGCCGAGTGGGAGAAGGGCATGGTGGCCGTGGACGTGGGCAACGGGCGCTGGGGAGGCACGCCGGAGAACCCCGTGCTCATCTCCGAGCTGCCCGTGCCGACCGGCACCACCCACGCCATCTTCCCGTACCAGTCGCAATCCACGGACCGGTTCTACGTCTTCGTAGGGGACGAGAACATGCAGCGGAGGGGACTGGCCAACGCGGGACCGCGGGGCGGCGGAACGTACCAGTTGCCGTACGACCCGGAGACGGGGATGAACGGGATACCGCTCGCGACCCAGGGCTACATCCAGGTGATCGACTTCACGGATCCCGACAACCCGGAGATGGTCGCCCGCTACGAGGTCAGCGAGTACGGCACCCACAACATCTGGGTGGAGGACGACATGCTCTACCAGGCGTACTACGAGGGCGGGCTGCGCGTGGTCGACGTTTCCGGCGAGCTGATGGGCAACCTGTACACGCAGGGCCGCGAGATCGCCGTGCACAAGTCGACGGACGTGAACGGCTGGGTGCCCAACTCGACCATGGTGTGGAGCGCGATGCCCTTCAAGGGACACGTCTTCTTCTCCGACACCAACTCCGGGCTCTGGTCGGTGAAGGTGGAGCCGCCCGAGCGGCCCGTTTCGTAATCCGGCTGCGCTTTGTCGTAGAAGCAACTGGACGGAGATATAGCCTCGGAGGCCGTCGTCATCGGCGGTGGACCGGCCGGCTCCGCGGTGAGCCGTCTGCTCGCGCGCTGGGGGCACTCGGTCGTACTGCTCACGCGCCCGCCCACGGGCCATCCCGCGCTTGCCGAGTCCGTTCCCCCCAGCGCGCGCAAGCTCTTCACCCTGCTGGGAATCGCGCCGGCGATCGACGACGCGGGTTTCTTCCCGGCCCGCGGCAATCTCGTCCGCTGGGGCGATGCCCCGCTCCGGCGCGCCGACTTCGCGCCCGGTACCATCGGCCATCACGTGACACGCGACGCCTTCGATGCGCTGCTTCTCGATCTTGCCGAAGAAGCGGGTGCCGAGGTGCGGCGCGATGCAACGGTGCGGCGAGTGGTGCGGGGGGAAGCCGGTGGCGAAGGGGAAGGGGAGCAACTGCAGCGAGTCGAGTATGAGGACGGACGTGGCGGTACGGGGATCCTGCAAGCTCGCTTCGTCCTGGACTGCTCCGGCCGCACTGGGGTGATTGCCAGTCCGGAACTGCGCGTCCGCGACCAGTCGAACGCCACCGTCGCCCTGGCCGGGGTCTGGCGGGTGAACGCCGCCGCGCTCCCGGCCGAGCCCTGCACCCTGGTGGAGAGCTACCGCGACGGCTGGGCCTGGTCGATGCCGGTATCGGACACGCGCCGCTACCTGACCATGATGATCGATCCCCGCAGGACCGAGCTGCTCAAGGGGCACGGACGCCGCCGCCTCTACCTGGCGGAACTCGAGAAGACCCGGGAGGCCCGCCGCCTGGTGGCCGACGCTCGCCTTGAGAGCGACATCAGCGGCCACACCTCCTCCCAGTACAGCGCCTCCCGCTTTGCCGGGGACGGGTTCCTGCTGGTCGGGGATGCGGGCAGCTTCATCGATCCGCTCGCCTCGGCAGGGGTCAAGAAGGCGCTCGCTTCCGCGTGGCTCGCGGCGGTAGTGGTCCACACCTGCATCTCGACGCCCGACATGCGCGACGTGGCGCTCGAGTTCTTCGACAGCCGCGAGCGCGCGACCTGGCTCGGCCACCGCCGCCACACGGCCCGGTACTACCGTGAGGCGGCCGCGGCGCACGGTCACGGCTTCTGGAGCGCGCGCGCGGCGGCCGCCGGGGACATCGAGGCGCCCGCGCGTCCAGACGCGGCGCAAGCCTCCGCCCTCGACCCCGCCGCGGAAGTACATGTCCCGGTCCCGACGGAGCCCGACATCGCCGCGCTGCGCAAAGACCCGGATGTCCTGCGCGCCTTCAGCGAACTGCGTGCCGCGCCCGGCATCCGCCTGCGCCCCGCGCCCGGCCTGCGCCATCCCCGGCTACCCGCGGTACGCGGCCGCCGGATCGTCCTCGACGAGCACGTCGCCTCGCCCGCACTTCCCGACGGCGTGCGCTTCCTGCGCGACGTGGACCTCCCGCCCCTCGTCGAAATGGCCGGCAGCTTCGAGCAGGTACCCGACCTCTACCAGGCCTACCTTGACCGCGTGGCCACGGTGTCGCTCCCGGATTTCCTGGGCGCTCTCTCCGTCCTCCTCGGCAAAGGAATGCTGACCAACGAGCCGGAGGGAGATCGGCGATGATGGTCTCCGCACGCATCAACATGGCGATCACCCGCGGAGCGTTGGGCGTTCTGCTTCTACTCGGCCTCGTGCGTCAGATGAGTGCCCAGCAGCCTGAGCCGGGTACGGTGTTCAGAGACTGCGAGGCTTGCCCCGCGATGGTGGTTGTGCCGCCGGGGAGCTTCATGATGGGATCTCCCAGGACCCCGCGAGGCATGTACGCCGACGAGGGACCACGCCATCGGGCGACGATCGGCTATCCTCTGGCGGTGGGGGTCTACGAAGTGACCTTCGCCGAGTGGGATGCCTGCGTGAGCGCCGGGGGCTGCCTGGGCTACCGGCCGGACGACCACGGCTCGGGCCGCGGAAGGCGACCCGTCATCAACGTCTCCTGGGAAGATGCGCGGAGGTACGTCGCCTGGCTGTCGGAGCAGACCGGCGAAGCGTACCGGTTGCCGAGCGAAGCCGAATGGGAGTACGTGGCGCGTGCCGGGACGGAGACGGCGTGGCACTGGGGAGAGGACCCTGGGGAACAATGCCGTCACGCCAACGGATTCGACCGCGAACTTGCCGAGAGACTCGAAGTGGAGGACGTCAGGATCAGGGTCGTGCCCGCGTCCTGTTCCGATGGGTATGACGGCGTGGCCCCGGTGGGATCGTTCCAGCCGAACGGCTTCGGACTCCATGACGCGTCGGGAAACGTCTGGGAGTGGACGGACGACTGCTGGAACGAAACCTATGCGGGCGCTCCGGCCGACGGCAGCGCCTGGACCCGCGGCTACTGCGTTCCCCGCGTGGTGCGCGGCGGCTCCTGGAACAACCCGCCCGGTCTCCTGCGCTCGGCGTTCCGTGACGGGATTCCGCGTGAAAACCGAGGGTTCAACGTCGGCTTCCGGGTTGCCCGGTCGATGCACTAAGTTTCTCGGACGGTCGGAGGAGCGCACCCTCCCTGGCAGTCAGGCGTGGTCCGCCGATTCCCCCGTGTAGAAGGCGATCGTGCGCCTTGCCGCCGCACGCGCAGCGTCGGGGTCCTCTCCGGACACGACCGCCGCCTGCTCCCATCCCTCACCACTTCCCCGGATGAACGCCTTGCCGTCCCGCGACGTCGCAAAGGCCAACTCATCCGGCTTCGGCGCGTCCGGATCCGCCAGATGGAACGCCAGACCCAGGAGACCCAACTCCCAGCCGATGCCGGTCGCCCCCGGCCCGTACCGGCTCCAGTGCTCCGACAGCCGCTGGGTGTGCGTCAGCTTCAGCCGCGCGCGGCCGGCCCCACCTTGCGAGAAGCGTACCTCCACCCAGCTCACGTCGCCGCCGAACTCCCATGTGAGCGCGAAATGCCAGGGCCGCCCGCAGGCCGTGATTGCGCCCCCCGCGTTGCCTTCCAGTTGATAGCGCCCGCCGGGTTTGAGTTCTCCGCTGACAGGTAGAAACCAACGTGCGAGCCGCTCGCTGGTGGTGACCGCGTCCCACAGATCCTCCAGGGATGTGTGATAACTGCGCGAGAGGATGACCGCGCGCGCGGGCTGTCCATCACGCTCCAGCACCGACACCGAGCGCTCCGTGGCGTCCAGGTGTTCTTCGACGTCGAGGTTCATGAGTCCTCCCGGTTATTCGGCCCCAGCCAAGGCGTCGCGAGGGGTGATGACCGAGCCGGACCGCGGAGGGTTCTCCAATAGCAGCCGGTCTCCCGTGATGAGTTGACAACCGGGCTGGCTGGCGAGCAGCGCCCAGAGATGGTTGTCGCCCGGTTCCGGGGCGGCTTCGCTCTTGCCTGGCTCGCGCCACACCGCGTTCGCTGCCAGGTCGGTCAGCAGGCTGTCGATCTCGTCTTCGGTTTGCTGATGACACCGTGCCACGCCGGGTCGTCGCAGCACTCCCGAATACTCCGAGAGCAAGGCTCCGGACATCAGATAGAGCAGCCGGCCGTCGAGCATTGCGTCGAGAATCCGCGACGGAGGGTTGTGCGGGTCGGCACTCGTCATTCCGGACACGACGATATTGGTATCCACGACGAAGACCCCCCGGGTCAATCGTCCTTCCCGGCCCGGTATCGCCTGGTTTCGCGCACCGCCAATGCCATCGCCTCTTCATCGCTCAAGCCGGCACTCGAACGCGCTCGCGCGACGATATCGCGTGCCGTCATGGAAGGAAGGATACCCCTGAATTCAAGGCTCTCTTCGATGATCGCGCCCATGGAGCGTCCTTGTCGCGCCGCGGCCTCTCGCAAGGCCCGGTGTGTACGATCCGTCAAGCTGATTGTGAGGCGTGGCATGGCACGAAATCCCGGGTTTCGACGACGGTGCTGAGACATGAAAACACCATAGCACCAACACATCACCGATGCAACGTGCATGCATCGACCCGGGCTCGTGTGCTCTCCGCCCCGCCGGATCTCCCCGTTTGTCTCCCGTCCCCGCAGGCGGTATCATCCCTATGCCGCATACACCGGTAAACAAGAGTTTCTCCAACTCCCGGGTCCCGCATGGTTCACCGCCCTCGTTTGACCCGCGCGCGCCTGCTGGCGAGATTGATCGCCGCAGGCTCGTTCGTCGTCGCCTCCGGCGCCAGCGCCCAGAGCGACGAGGAAGGCTTCCCGATCGACCACGAAACCATCCGCGCCCGCTGCGCGGCGTGCCACCTCCCGGATTCCGAAGGGCGCATGTCGCGCATCTCCTTCGAGCGCAAGACGCCGGAGGGATGGCAGGGCTCGCTGCAGCGGATGATCTCGCTCAACGGCGTGACCCTCGCGCCCGAGGAGGCGCGCGAGATCGTGAAGTACCTCTCGGACCACCAGGGATTGGCGCCCGAGGAGCTGCGTCCCGGTCTTTTCGAGGTCGAGAAGCGGATGATCGACCACCGCTATCTGGCGGACACCGACGTCGAGTTCACCTGCATCCAGTGCCACTCGATGGGACGGGTGATCACGCAGCGGCGCACGCGCGAGGAGTGGGAGCTCCTGATGTCGACGCACCGCGGCTACTATCCGCTCGCGGACTTCCAGGCCTTCCTGCGCATGGGCCCCACGCCCGATCAGCCCGGTCCCGACGGGGAGCCGCCCGACACGCGCCAGCCCATGGAGCGCGCCGTCGACCACCTCTCCGAGGTCTTCCCCCTCCACACCCCCGAGTGGGCGGCGTGGTCGGCCACCATGCGCCCGCCCCGCCTGGAGGGCACATGGGTCATGTCGGGTCACCAGCCCGGACGCGGCGCGCTCTACGGCACGGTGACCATGGGGGGCGGCGGCGAACAGGACGCGTTCGTCACCCGTGCCAGCTACACCTTTCCGGGTACCGGCGAGACCGTCACCCGGCGGAGCCGCGGGCTGGTGTACACGGGATACCAGTGGCGGGGGCGCTCCTTCGAGTCCGATGAAGCCGATGGGGCGATGCGCGAGGTGATGTTGGTGGAGCGCGGCATGAACGAGATCAGCGGCCGCTGGTTCCGGGGCGATTACGATGAGATCGGCATGGATGTGCGCCTCACGCGCCTGGCTGGCTCCCCGGTCGTAGCGGGCGTGCATCCCCGCGCCCTCCAACTGGGTGGCGGCGAGCGCGAGGTGCGCATCTTCGGCGCCGGCTTCGCGGACGGCGTCGGGCCCGGAGATGTGGATCTGGGCCCCGGGCTGACCGTCAACAGGGTGGTCAGCGCCTCCTCCGAAGAGATCGCCCTCAATGTGACCCTGGCGCCCGACGCGGTCCCCGGCGGGCGCGACGTTTTCGTCGGGGGCGCGAGCCTGGCGGGAGCCGTGATCGTCCACGACGGCGTCGACCGCATCCAGGTGCTGCCGCGCACGGGCATGGCCCGCGTGGGCGGCATCGTCTTCCCGAAGGGGTACCAGCAGTTCGAGGCGGTCGCCTTCGACGACGGACCCGACGGGCGCCCAAGCTCCGACGACGATCTGGAGCTGGGGCCGATCGAGGTCGACTGGAGCCTCGAGGAATACGCGGCGACCTTCGACGACAACGACATCGAGTTCGTCGGCGCGATCGACCAGACCGGACTTTTCGTGCCCGCGGCCGACGGCCCCAACCCGGACCGCGACCGAAACCGCAACAACGTCGGCGACGTGTGGGTGGTGGCGACCCTCGCACAGGACGACAACGGCGACCGTCCCCTGCGGGCCCGCGCCCACCTGGTCGTGACCGTCCCGCTCTACCTCCTTTTCGACCCGGGAGCCAACGTGAGCACGGGAGCGAGCCCGGATCCGGCGGCAAGCTCGAACGGACGAGGAAGCCGAACCCCCGGACCGAATCCCGGAATGGGAAGGAGCCCTAAATGAGCAACGCAGGCATCACTTCGCCAGGCGGTTTGTCGGTGAGCGCCGCGACCGCGACACCGGTTATTGCTGCAGCCACCGAGGCTGCGAACGGGGCCGCTGTGCGAGCCAACGGAGCTCCGGCGCCCGCGCCGCCCCTCTCGTCCGGCGCTTCGCCGGCAGCCCCGGGTCTCCTCACTCCGAGGGAGTTCCACGCCTTCCAGGCGGACGGCGCGACGTTCCTCTACCTGGTGCCGAGCGCGGCGATCTTCCGCATGGACGATGCGTCGCTCGCGGTGCTCCGGGCGCTTGAGACGGCCAACCGCACGCCCGCCGAGCTGGTGCAGCGGCTGGAGAGCCGTTTCCCGCCGGAAGAAGTCACCAACCGCATCGATGAACTGCTGGGGGTGCGCGCCATCGGCCTCCTCGGCAAGCCCGCGCCGGCCCCTCCCGACATGCTGCCGCCCAAGGGCTTCCCGCTCACCACGATGGTCCTGAACGTCACCAGCAAGTGCAATCTGGCCTGCACCTACTGCTACGAGTACGGCGACGACCGCATCGTCGAAGCCGACTCCAAGCCCCGCTACATGGACCTCGAAACCGCCCGCGAGAGCGTCGACTTCATGTTCGAGCAGGGCGGGTCGAACCGGCTGGTGCACCTGACCTTCTTCGGCGGCGAGACCCTCCTCAACTTCAAGCTGCTCAAGAGCACCACCGCCTACGCCCGCCAGCGCGCACGCGAGGTGGGCAAGGAGGTCGACTTCAGCCTCACCACCAACGCCACGCTGCTCAAGCCCGAGATCGTCGACTGGCTGGCGGAGAACCGGGTGGGCGTGACCGTCTCCATCGACGGCCCTCGCGAAGTCCAGGACGGCCTGCGCGTCTTCTCCAACGGCATGGGCAGCTACGACATCATCCTGCCCAGGATCAAGGATCTGCTTGCGCGCCACCGGACCCGCCCCATCGGCGCGCGCGTTACCCTGACCAGCCAGAACCTGGACGTCAAGCACATCTTCAGGCACCTGACCGAGGAGATCGGATTCTGGGAGGTCGGCTTCGCGCCGGTGACCAGTTCGTCGTGCCGCGACTTCTCCATCTCGGACGCCGGCTACGACAAGATGCTCGGCCAGTTCGAGGAGCTCGCCCACGACTTCCTCGAGCACGCCTGCGCCGACCGCCATCACGGCTTCTCCAACGTGAAGGACACGCTGGAGGAGATCCACAAGGGCGTGAGCAAGGCGTACCCCTGCGGCGCCGGGCTCGGGCTCATGGGGGTGGCGACCGACGGCGACGTCGCGCTCTGCCATCGTTTCGCCGGCTCGGACGAGCACAAGATCGGGTCGGTGTCGGAGGGCGTCGACGTCGACGTGCAGTACGACTACCTGAAGAAGCACCACATCAACAGCAAGACCGACTGCCGCACCTGCTGGGCCCGTCCCATCTGCGCCGGCGGATGCTACCACGAGGCCCATACCCGGTACGGCACCACCGCAACCCCGAACCTCCACTTCTGCGAGTGGGTTCGGAGCTGGACCGACACATGTCTTCGAGTCTACGGAGCCATCTCGGAGCGCAACCCGGCATTCCTGGCGCGGTTCGACGCCTGAACCGGATGCACCGCGACCGAGTCAACGAGGAGAGAGACCCTTGGCACTGAAACCGATCAACCGCAAAGCGGACCGGATGGTGACCTACCTGGCGAACCAGGGCGACGTGCCCCCGGCCGAGCAGATGGCGGGTCCCGTGGGGCCGGCCGCCGGCGCGGTCGAGGGCGGCGCCGACGAGAACGCCGAGGACGTCGTCGCGCTCGGGGGACGGCTCCCGGAGGTGCCGGAGATCCCGCACATCCCGCTGGGGTGCTCGCTGGTCTTCGCGCCCGGCTGGGAGGTCGACGAGGCGGGCGGCACCGCGGGGCTCTGCCAGCCGGTGGAGCGCGACCTCTTCGACTGCCACCTGGCCTGCTTCTGGCCCGCCCACGTCCCGGACCAGCTGAACCACAGCCCGGACTGGACCGGCAAGTGCGCGGCCGCTCAGAACGACTGGCGCAAGCTGGAGATGATCTTCCCGTAGGCCGGGAGCCTCCTTTCCTCCACGAAACCTGACAAAATGGCAGACATGTCTGACAAAATGTCATACCTGGCGGTGCTGATCGCCCTCCTCCCCGCGGCCCTGGCCGCCCAGGAGGTGCGCTCGGGCGGCAACGGCACGATCTACATGGGGGCCTACAACGAGGCCGTCTACGTCATCGACGAGGCGACCCTCGAGGTCACGGAGCGCATCCCGGTCACCACCGGCATCCCCAACCTGATGCAGCTCTCCCCGGACAACCGGACCATGTACGTGCGCGACGCGGCCATGGAGCACATCGAGGTGGTCGATCTGGCCGAGGGGCGCTCGGTCGACTCCTTCACCCTGAGCGAGGGCAACACCAGGGTGCGCATCCGCTCGATGGTGGTGGAGCCGGGCGGGGAGTACATCCTGCTCGGCGCGCGCAGCTACACCAAGCTGCTCGACCGCTTCGAGATCGGCGAATTCGCGATCCTTCGCGTCGACCTCGACTCGCACGAGGTGACCGACACCGTGCCGACGGCGGTGGGCGAGCAGCGCCAGGGCGCCAACCTCATGTTCTCGCCGGACGGCGATCTCCTCTACTTCTTCGGCCGCGACATCATCGCCGTGGAGACCGAGAACTTCACCGAGGTCGACCGCTGGGAGCTGTCGCAGCCGCTGGAGGAAGGGCTCGGACGCATGAACATGAGCTTCCAGCGCAGTCCCTACGACGACGAGGGCATCTTCACGAACCTCTTCCGGATGACCGATCCGGTGCAGGGCCGTCAGATGATGGGCATCGCGCGCGTGAACCTCGCGGAGCAGGATGTCGACTTCTACACCCTCGGGCCCAGCGAGCGGGTGAGCTTCGCGCTGGCTCCGGGGGGACGCAAGGGCTACGGGCTGCGTTCGGAAATCGGCTTCTACGAGTTCTGGACCTTCGATCTGGAGGGGCGCCGGGTCGAGAGCCGGGTCGAGTTCCCGGGGCGTCCCCGCATGTCGCTGGTGCCGAGCTCCAACGGCGAGCTGCTCTACATCTACAACGCCGGCAACACCATCGACGTCTACGACGCCGACACCCACGAACTGCTGCGCACGGTGTGGCTCGACGCCGACATGACGCGCTTCCTGCTGGTGCCCGGGGACGCTGCCACCAATGGCGGTTCCCGGGAATAGACGTTCATCCCCTGCGGGGCCCGTGAGGCGTCGCTCGCGAGCCCTGTTCGATCGCGAGGTCCGCTGGGCCCTCGGCTTCGTCCGTCCGTACGCGAAGTGGCTCGTCCTGATCCTCGCGCTGAGCCTGGCAAGCACGGCGCTCTCGCTCTACATCCCCTACCTCTCCAAGGACCTGGTGGACACCGCCCTGCTGGGGCAGGACGGCGCCGCGCTCACCCGCATCGTCGCGCTGTTCGCGGGGATCACCGTGGTATCGTTCGGGCTGAACGTGGTCTCCGGGATGCGCTACACGCGCACGTCGGCGGACATCCTCTTCGACATGCGCCTGGCGCTGTACCGGCACCTGCAGCGGCTCTCGCCCCGCTTCTACGCGCGCACCCCCATCGGCGACATCATGTCGCGCATCAACAACGACATCGGCGAGATCCAGCGCGTGGTTTCCGAGAGCCTGCTGTCGTGGCTGGGCAACATCGCGTACCTGCTGGGGACGGTCGGGATCCTGCTCTGGCTGGATGCCCGGCTCTTCCTGGTGAGCCTCGCGATCCTGCCGCCGTGCCTGTGGGCGCTGGTGCGTTACCGGAGGCGCCTTGAGAGCGTTACCGCGGAGCTGCGCGAGCGGAGCGCCGGGATCGGCAGCTTCCTGATCGAGACCATTCTCGGGCTCAAGCTCACCGTGGCGTCGAACGCGCAGCGGCGGGAGCAGAGGCGGTTCCGGAGGAAGAACGACGCCTTCATCCACACCCTGATGTCGATGCGGCTGCTGACCTACCTCGCGGGCGGGCTGCCCGGGCTGATCCTGGCGGGCGGGGTGGCGGTCATCTTCCTGTACGGGGGCCAGCGGGTGATCGCGGAGGCGATCACGATGGGGACGTTCGTCGCCTTCATGGCCTACCAGATGCGGCTGCTGGGACCCATCCAGGGGTTGATGGGACTGTACGCGAGCCTCGCCACCGCGCGGGTCTCGCTTGGGCGTGTGCATGTGATTCTGGACACCCCGGTCGAGGTGCGGGAGCCTGAGGCGCCTGTCCACGTTGACGGGCTGCCGGGCGAGAAGCAGGGGGAGGCGCGGAAGCCGGGCGCACCGGTCCCCGGGGAGAGGCTGGGCGGGGAGATGCGGCTGGAGGGAGTGAGCTTCTCGTTCGGGCGCGGGGAGCCGGTGCTGGACGGGGTCGACCTGGTGGTGGCGGAGGGGGAGGTGGTGGCGGTCGTGGGTGCGAGCGGGAGCGGCAAGTCCACCATCGTGGACCTGCTGTCGCGGCAGCTCGACCCGGACGCGGGCCGGATCCTGCTGGGCGGCCGCGACCTGCGCGCGCTTCGGCTCGCGGACGTGCGCGCCGCAGTGGTGCCGGTGGAGCAGGAGCCGTTCCTGTTCAACACCACCATCGCGGAGAACATCCGCTACGGCCGGCCGGACGCGTCCGACGCGGAGGTGGCGGCGGCCGCGCGCGCGGTGGGGCTGGACGCCTTCCTCGCGACCCTGCCGGTCGGCCTGGAGACGCAGGTGGGCGAGCAGGGGCGGGAGCTGTCGGCGGGGCAGCGGCAGCGGGTCGCGGTCGCGCGCGCCTTCCTGGCCGACCCGCGGGTGCTCGTGCTCGACGAACCCACCTCCTCGCTCGACCCGGCCTCTGAGCGCGCGCTGATGGAGGGCTACCAGGCCGTGATGCGGGACCGCACGACCATCCTGGTGTCCCACCGTCTCGCGCTCGCCCGGCGGGCCGACCGCGTGGTGGTGCTGGAGCGCGGCCGCATCGTCGAGGAGGGCACGGCGACGGAGCTGCTGGGTCGGCGCGGTACGTTCGCCCGGTTGTTCGGGGGGGAGGAGGGTTAGCGTCTGCAGACTGTTGCAAAAGTGAGAAGGCAACAATTTGTTGCATCTGGTGATTTGCAACGCCGTGCAGAGGGGTGCTCACGCAGAATGCGACAGGCCTCCGATGCCACGCGGCGATCCGTTGCGCTTGGTGGCGGGAGCTTCCAGCCTGTATCATCGATCTCATGGGACCAATGGCAGAATGGGAAGACCTCGAGCTGCGGCTGGACGCCCCGCCGCCGGGCGAACTTCGAGGTGAGGGTGTGCGCATCGCGGTGGTGGACAGCGGCGTTCACGCGGCGCATCCCCACGTGGGTGGAGTGGCCGGCGGCGTGGCCATTGGGTCGGACGGATCGGAAGCCGACGACTACGTCGACTGGCTCGGCCACGGGACGGCCGTCACCGCCGCCATCAAGGAGAAGGCGCCCGCAGCCGAGTTGTTCGCCGTGAAGGTGTTCGGCGACCGGCTGGCCACCAGTTGCGGCGCCTTGGTGCGGGCCATCGAGTGGGCGGCCGAGCATGAGGCGCGGCTGGTAAACCTCAGTCTGGGCACGTCGAATCCGGCGCACGAAGCCAGGCTGGCCGCGGCCGTGACACGGGCGGCGGAGCAGGGAGCGCTCGTAGTCTCGGCCCGGCAGAGTGATGGCGTGCGCTGGCTTCCGGGGTCGATTCACGGCGCCATCGGGGTACTGCTGGACTGGAGCTGCTCCCGCCATTCGGTGCGGGTGGGCATCGACCATCAGGGAGATCCGGCGTTCCTCGCCTCGGGTTTCCCCCGACCGATTCCTGGCGTTTCCCCGGCGCGCAACCTGGGCGGAATCAGCTTCGCGGTGGCCAACGTGACGGGTGTTCTTGCCCGGCTGCTGGAAGCAGAGCCGGAGGTGGGCAGCGCCGGTCAGGTCTTCGAACAGGCCCGCCGTTACGCCGTCCGGCGGCCCGCCACCCAGTAGAACAGCAGTCCGGCCGCGATCAGTCCCAGGCCGATAAGGCCCTGCGCCGGGCGGTCGACAAGGATAAAGGCGAGCGTCCAGGAGGTCAGCGCCAGGTAGACCAGTGGCGTGACCGGATATCCCCAGGCGCGGTAGGGGCGCTCGAGCTCCGGCTCGCGCCTCCGCAGCACGAAGATTCCCGCCACCGCGAGCAGGCTGTTCAGCCCCAGCGTGAACCCGGAGAACACCAGGATCGCCTCGAAGGACGCGCTGAAGATGAAGAAGAGGGCGAGCGCCGCCTGGGTGAGAATCGCGACCCTGGGGATGCCGGACGGCGTCCTCTTCTCCAGGAATCGAAAGACGGGATAGTCCTCGCCGATGACGTGCAGAACGCGCGGGCCGGCCAGCACCATGGCGCTCACGGTGGAGACCAGCAGCACGGCCAAGGTGACGCCCATGATGTCGGCGCCCAGGGGCCCGAAGATGTGCATGGCGGCGATATGTCCCACCTCGAGCCTTCCTTCCAGTTCCGACATCGGCGCCGCCCTCAGGAAGGTGTAGTTGAGGGCCAGGTAGAGAACCATGACCAGCAGGGTGCCGCCCGCGAGGACGCCGGGCAGCGTGCGCCCCGGGTTCTCGAGCTCGCCGGTCAGGTAGGTGGCCGCGTTCCAGCCGGTGTACGCGTACGAGACGTAGATGAGCGATACCGCGAAGGCGCCGCCGAAGACGAGTTCGGCATCGCCCGCCGAAGGGAGGAGCGCGACGGGCTCCGGGGCGTCCACCATGGCCAGCGCGGCGGCGCAGAAGGCGGCGATCAGGATCACCTTGACGGTCGTGAAGCTGCGCTGGAAGAAGGACGAGGCGCCGTAGGTGGCCGAGTGCACCCACGCCGCCGCCGCGACCAGGCCGGCGGCCAGCCAGGTGGGCGAGAGGGCGGGGAAGACCGAGGCCAGGTAGGTGCCGAAGGTGATCGCGGCCAGCGCGGTGGGGGCGGCGAACCCGACCGTGGCCGAAATCCACCCCGACACGAAGCCTGCGGCGGGGTGGTAGATGCGTCCCAGAAAGGTGTACTCGCCGCCCGAACGCCGTAGCGTCGCGCCCAGTTCCGCGTAGGTGATCGCGCCGCAGAAGGCCGCCACGCCCCCGACCACCCAGAGCAGCAGGAGCGGGAAGGTGGACTGGATGGTCTCCACCTGGAATCCCAGGCTGGTGAACACCCCCGTGCCGATCATGTTGGCGACCACGACCGCCGCCGCCGCGTGGAAGCCGTACCCGCGCGTGTTCGTTGAAGTGGGTCGCATGGAGTGCCTGGGCCTGGATTCCCTGTCAATCCGACCATCCATTATACGCCCCTGGATTGGACCGGCGACCCGCTCGGCAGTAAAATCCGCCTGTCGCAGATCGGCTGTGCCGAAGACAGCACGGAGGAACTTATGAGCCATCATCATTCATTCCCGAAGACACTCGCCGCCGGCCTCGCGATGGCCTGCCTCCTGGGCGCCCAGTACGCCTGCCAGGCGGAGGCACCGGGCCAGACGGATGCGGAGGAGCAAATGGGCGCAGAGCAGGAGGCGGAGGGCGGCGAGGTTCACTGGAGCTACGAGGGCGCGACCGGTGCCGACATGTGGGGCGGGCTGGACCCGTCGTTCGCGGTCTGCGACACCGGCGTGCAGCAGTCCCCGATCGACCTGGCGGGCGCGATTCCGGCGGGCGGCGGCGGGCTCGAAATCCAGTGGCAGCCCACCGACGGAGAAGTCGTGGACAACGGGCACACCATCCAGGTCAACATGGCCGAAGGGAATACGATCACCCTGGAGGGCCGACAGTTCTCCATGCTGCAGTTCCACTTCCACCTGCCCAGCGAGCACACCGTCGAGGGAGGGGTCTACCCGATGGAAGTGCACTTCGTGCATCAGGCCGAGGAGGGGGACCTGGCGGTGGTCGGGGTCTTCATGGATGCTGGCCAGGCCCATGCGGCCACCCAGGCCATATGGGATGCCATACCCGGCGTCGACGAGGCGCCCGCGCCGCTGGCCGGGATCGACCTGAACGCTTTCCTGCCCGAGGGACGCGCCTTCTTCCGCTACGCCGGTTCTCTCACCACGCCGCCCTGCTCCGAGGTGGTGAGCTGGGTGGTCATGACCGAGTCGATTGCGGTCTCGCAGGAGCAGGTCGACGCCTTCGCGGCCCTGTATCCGATGAACGCGCGTCCGGTGCAGCCGCTCCATCGGCGGTTCATTCTGCTGAAGTAGACCGGGAGCTCCTCTCGCCGAGCAGAAGGCCGCTGGGGCGCCCCGTGGTCGGGGTGATGGGCTCCGGCTCCGCCCGCCACGCCCATCTCGCCGAGCCGCTGGGCCGCGCACTGGCGCGGTTGGGCGTGCACCTGCTGACGGGGGGCGGGGCCGGAGTCATGGAGTCGGTCTCGCGGGCCTTCGGCGCGGTGCCGGATCGGGCCGGACTGGTCATCGGGATCCTCCCGGCCGGCGACACGCCCCCTGATCGAGCCGATGCAGACCCGGGCACTCCCCCCGGCTATCCCAATCCCCGGGTTGAACTCGCCATCCGCACTCACCTCGACGCCCGCGGCGACGATGGTTCCGGGCTACGCTCCCGCAACCACATCAACATCCTGTCGTCCGATGTCGTCATCGCGTTGCCGGGATCCTCGGGTACGGCTTCGGAGGTCGACTTGGCGATCCGTTACCGCCGGCCCCTCATCCTGCTGGGAAACACGGCCCGCGCGGATCGACTCCCGGGCTCCGTGCCGACCGCCGAGAGCGTAGATGAAGCGGTGGAATTCGTGCGCCGGGCCCTGCGTGGCAGCGGTGGCGAGTCCCTGCCTCAGGGGTCTGAGCGTTAGCTTCCTGCACACGCTTCCACCATCCAGGGAGCATCCACCATCCAGGGAGACCAAGATGCGCAATCCATCTCGCGGTGTGCTCGCCCTGCTGGCGCTGACCAGCGTCGCCTGCGCGGGCGATGGAGCCGGAGTGATCACAACCGAAAGCGGCCTTCAGTACGAGGTGCTGCGAGAGGGTGACGGCCCGATGCCGACCATGAATGACGAGGTCGTCGTCCACTACCGCGGCACGCTCACCGACGGAACCCAGTTCGACGCCTCCTATGACAGGGGCGAGCCAAACACCTTCCCGGTGAACGGCCTTATCGCGGGATTCAGCGAGGCGCTCCAGTTGATGTCGGTCGGCAGCCACATCCGCGTCACGATCCCGTCGGAGCTGGCGTACGGCGAAGCCGGCGCGGGTTCGCTGATCGGGGCCAACGCGACGCTGATCTTCGAGATCGAACTGCTGGAGATCGTCGGGAGATAGCGGAGTAGCGGGACGTTGCGAGGCGCCGGTTGCCCCCGACCCTACAGATTGCCCGTCACCAGCCTCACCACGAACGCGACCATGAGCATGATCGTGGGGATGACGAAGGCGACGCCCACCCCGAGGGTCAGCCCTGCCCGGAAGAGCGCCGGCCCGACCGGGCGCAGGCTGCGCCCCCAGATCCTGTGCAGAACGCTCTCGACCATCCACCCGAGCGTGTAACAGAGGTTCGCCATGATCCCGAAGGGCAGGATCGCCGGGAGCGCCTGCACCACCTCCGATAGCGGATTCAGGGTGAGGAGCGCCATGAAGATGGTGCCGATCCCGGACCCCGCCAGCACCGCGTTGTAGGCAAGGCGCCGCTTCTCCCACCACTTGATGATGCCGCCGACCTTGCGTTCGGCCGGGGCGGGATAGAGGAAGCGGACGAGAGCCGACTCCGCGGGGCCGTCGCCCGCCGCGCACTGCTCCAGGCTCATTGGATCGGATGGGGTCACGGACTTCCTCGCTGGGCGGTGGTATCCGTTGGACACCCGCGCATATCCTGGAGTTGCCCCGGAGCCCGCCTCAGAAGCGGGAGGTCACGGTGACCCGGAAGCTCCGGGTGGCTCCCGGATTGCGCTCCTGAACGTCTACGTACTCCGCCTGCAGAAGGTTCTCGACCTTCGCCCGCACATCCATGTCCATGACTTCGAGGGCGAGCCGCAGGTCCAGCAGCGTGATGGGGCCGCGTTCATCCAGAGGATAGGCGAGAACGGTTTCCGCCTCGCTCCGGTGACGCACGTCCAGCGCCAGCAGATCGGCCCAGCCGGAAAGGGTCGTTGTGATGTTGTGGCGCGACCGGTACGCGAGCGGCCGGCCGGTGTCGAGATCCTGCGAGTCGATGAAGAGGTAGTTCGCGTGGAGGTTGAGCTTCTGGGGCACGACGCCGAAGCGCACGCCGGCGTCGAGCCCGCGCACCCGGGCCTCGGCCACGTTGCGGAACTGGAAGGTGAGGGGCTGGTTCGGGGCGCCGGTGACCTCGATCAGGCCGGAGTACTCGCTCCAGAACAGCCCTGCGTCGAGCCAGAGCCGTTCGGTCGGGGTGATGGTGGTGCCCACTTCCCCGGCCCACGCCGATTCGCCGCGCAACTCGAGATTGGGCACGACGCGAAAACCGAAGGTGGTGGTTCTGGTGAACTGTTCGGAGACGCTGGGTGACCGGTATCCCCGGCTCAGGGATGTCCTCAGGCTCACGTCCGGCGTGGCCTCGAAGACGAGACCGATCTTGGGATTGAGCGTCAGATCGCCTTCCACTACCGAGGCCTTGTGCGAATCCAGCCGGATGCCCGCCGAACCGCGCAGCCGATCCGAGAAATCGATTTCATCCTGGACGAACAGGGCCAGATCGGTGACGTCCGGCGTCGGGCTGAGGAAGTTGGAGCTCACGTCGGTTCGGGACGCTTCTCCTCCTGCCGTGACCGCGTGCCGTCCGCCGGAGAAGAACGAGAGCTGGACGTCGGTGCCGTAGCGCGTGGAACGGTGGAAGTCCTCGTTGTCGTGGAAGTAGTTCTGGTTGCGGACATGCTGCACCTGCGGCCGCAGCTGCAGCTTGAGCGTCGAGGTGACCACCGGGGTGGCCGTCATTCCGAAGACGAGATCGGAATTGCGCTTCCAGTCGCCCAGGTCCGCGGGATCCACCTCGAGACGGCGCTCGGGGGAGAGCCAGGTGAAGAACTCCTCCAGGTCCTCGCGCTTCCCGCTGGCGAACACCTCCAGCGGTTTGGACGACTCGGCCCCGAAGACGGCCTTGGCGCGCCACTGCCAGCGCTCCTGGCCTCCGTTCTGGCGAAAGCCGTCGGATCCCTCTCGTCCGGCGAACACGGTGACGCCCGCGCCCCCGATCTGCCGCGAATGCTGAATCTGGAGCCCGCGCATGCTCAGGCGCTCGTCGGTGAAGTCCAGGTTGCCCGGGGTGTCGAATACGCCGTAGTAGCCGCGCACGGCGGTGCGCGGGGGGCCCAGGGGCGGGCGCGTGATCACGTTGACCACGCCGGCCATGGCGTTCGTGCCCCACAGGGTGGAGTTGGGGCCCTTGACGATCTCGACGCGGTCCACGTCGAGCAGTGGCAGGATGCTGAAGTCGATCCTCGATTCCACGCCCGTAAGCGCCCGATGGCCATCCAGCAGCATCAGGACCCGGCTGCCGACGCCGCGGGCGATACCGCTGGAGCCGCGGATATCCATGTGACCCGCGTTGAAGGTCACGCCCTGGGCGAACGGGAGCGCCTCCTTGAGGTTGGTTACGTCGCGGCGCTGGAGTTCGTCCGCGCTCAGGATCGCGACGCTCACCGGCGCGTCGCCGGGACGCACGGTGGTCCGGCTCGCGGTGACGGTCACGCCCGGGACGTCGAAGAGTTGCGGTTCGAGCGGGATTCGAAGCGGCGCGGATGCGGTGGCGGCGGGATCGGCTGCGAACTCCGCGCTCCCGTAGCCGTCGGCGATGACGAAGAGCGTGTACGTGCCGCCGTTCGGCACGGGAATCTCGAAGCTCCCGTCGTCGCCCGTAAGCGCGCGCAGCGGGGTCGACTGCACGAGCACCTCGGCGCCCATGACGGGGTTGCCGTCTTCGTCGTCCACCACCACGCCCCGGATGGTGGCCACGGCCTGGGCGGTCAGGGGTGCGCCGGCGAGCAGCATGAAGGGAGCGAAGAGTGCGGCCACGGCCAGGGGAGCACCGCGCATGCGACGGCCGCTCATCACGGTCAGTTCTTCCGCCAGACCGTGGTCGAGACGTTGAGCGCGGGTTCGGTCACTTCAACGGTCAGGACGTTATTGCGGAAGGTATACGTCCCGATGCCCTGAAGGATCCGGCCGTTTTGCTCCCAGGTTCCGTCAAGACGGTTGACGTAGGTGCCCTCATCCTCAATGGTGGTGGTCTCGCCCCCCGGCGTACCGACCGGAAGTGTGACGCTTAACATCGTTGTGCCCGACGCTTCGGGACCCGTTACCGATGTCTGTTGCGCCGTGAAGGTACCCGACACGATCGGCGGCGTGAAGGTCTGCCCGCCGGTTACGATTGAGGACAGCGACTCCAGCGTGTAGGTGCCCGTGAGATCGGGCGGTCGTTCCGGCTCGGGTTCCACCGGATCCTCACCCCCGCCGCAGGCCGCGAGCGCCAGAATGGCGACGAGGAGGGGAAAGAGTCGGGGTGACCTGGAACGGAGCATTGCTTTCTCGCTGTTGACGGGACCGACACCAACGATCCGACGAGCCGTGGCGGCACGTGCTCACCGCGCACCGGACGCGCCCGGAACCAGCGCAACACCCTTGATAACCTATTGGCGGCCGGGGGTTCTCACCAGAATGGGGCTCGGATGCCCCGATGGGGCGATTTGCCGGTTTGCCGCCAGCGGTTTTGACTCTACATTGGCCGCGCCTTCCGGCGTGCAGCCCTTCGTCTACACGGAACAGGACCAGCGGGTGACGACTCAAGCAGAGCCCCACGTCGAGTTCGAGGACATCGCCAAGAGCTACGATGGCCGGGTGATGGCCGTCCAGGGATTGAACCTCAGCGTGCGCCGGGGCGAGTTCCTGAGCCTGCTCGGGCCATCCGGCTCGGGGAAGACGACATGCCTCATGATGCTTGCGGGATTCGAGACTCCGACCGCGGGAGCCATCCGCATCGACGGCCGATCGGTGCACGCCCTGCCGCCGCGCAAGCGGGGCATCGGCATGGTGTTTCAGGACTACGCGCTCTTTCCCCACATGACCGTGGAGGACAACCTGGCCTTTCCGCTGGACGTGCGCGGCATCGAGCGCGACCGGCGGCGGGAGCTGGTGGACCGGGCACTCAAGCTGGTCCGGCTGGAGGGATTCGAGAAGCGTCGGCCCGGGCAGCTCTCGGGCGGGCAGCAGCAGCGGGTGGCGATCGCGCGCGCGCTGGTCTTCGAGCCCGAACTCGTGCTGATGGATGAACCCCTCGGCGCCCTCGACCGCCATCTGCGCGAAGAGTTGCAGTACGAGATCCGGCGCATCCACCGGACGCTCGGCGTGACCATCGTCTACGTGACCCATGACCAGCAGGAGGCCATGGTCATGTCGGACCGCATCGCCGTGCTGCGCGACGGCATGGTGGAGCAGGTGGCCGCGCCCGAAGCCCTGTACGAGGAACCCGAGCGCTCGTTCGTCGCGCGCTTCATCGGCGAGAACAACCGCCTGCACGGGCGTGTCGCCACGGTAAATGGGGACGTGTGCGACGTGGTGGTGGGCGGCCAGGTGGTGCGCGGGTATCGGGTAGTGGACTGCCGGCCGGGGGACCCGGTCACGCTCTCCATCCGGCCCGAGCGAATCACGCTGCATCCCGAGCCGGGGCTGTTTTCGAACCAGTTCGAGGCGGTCATCGAGCACATCACCTTCGTGGGCGATCACCTGCGCATCCACATGGAGACCTGCGGGCGGGCCGACTTCGTCGCGAAGATCTCGAACGTGGTGGGACAGGGCGCGGTGCTGGAGGGCGACGAAATCCGCGTGGGATGGACGGCTGCGGACTGCCGGGTCCTGGACTACGGCGGCGCGGAGGGCGCGGTGTGAACGAGTGTTGCAGCGCGCGCCCGTCGCGCCAGCGAGAGGCTCCCATGGCTCGCCGATTCGCGGTGCTGGGGCTCGCCGCCCTGGTCGCTGCCTGTGGGGGCGACAGCGGCGATTCCCTGACCGTCGGTGCGTGGGGCGGGGCCTATACGCGCGCCTGCAAGCTCGCCTACTACGAGCCGTTCATTGCCGAGACGGGCATCGTCATCCGCGACGCCCAATACAACGGTGGCCTGGCCGAAGTCCGGGCGCAGGTCGACGTGGGACGGATTCACTGGGACGTGGTGCCCATGGAGATCGCCGACGCCGTGCGCGGCTGCGACGAGGGGTTGCTCGAGCCGCTCGATCCGGCGATGTGGGCTCCCGGCGCGGACGGAACGCCACCCGGGGAGGATTTCTTCCCCGGCACCCTGACCGAGTGCGGCGTCGGCGCCGAGTTCTACGCGACCGTAATCGCCTACAACCGGGAGAACATTGCGGGCCCCGAACCCCGGACCATACAGGACTTCTTCGATCTGGAAGCCTTTCCGGGCCGCCGCGGAATGCGCCGCAAGCCGATGGGCAACATGGAGTTCGCGCTCATGGCCGACGGCGTGCCGCCGGCAGAGGTGTACCAGTTGCTGGACACCCCCGAGGGGATCGAGCGCGCGTTCCGCAAGCTGGACACCATCAAGGACCAGATCGTGTGGTGGGAGGCGGGCGCCCAGCCGCCCCAGCTCCTCGCCGACGGCGAAGTGACCATGACGACGGCGTACAACGGCCGCATCTTCAACGCCCAGGTGCTGGAAGACCAGCCCTTCGAGATCATCTGGGACGGGCAGCTGCTGGATTTCGGCCAACTGGTCGTCGTGGCCGGGACGCCGAATCTGGAAGCGGCGCTCGAGTTCCTGGCCTTCGCGACCACCCCCCGGTCCATGGCCCGGGTCAGCGCCAACATCTCGTACAGCCCGACGCGCTACTCCGGACTGCCGCTCGTGGGAACGCACGCGGAGGCGGGGGTCGACATGCTGCCGCACATGCCTACCTATCCGGAGAACCTGGAGCGGGCGCTGCGCAACGACTGGGAGTGGTGGGTGAACCACACGGACGAGATGAACGAGCGCTTCAGCTCGTGGCTGGCCCGATGAGGGAAGGCTCGATGGCGGGAGGACCCGACAGCGACGCCGCTCACCGCGGTACGCGACGGTGAGCTCCGAATCGATGCCGCGAGGGCGCGACTGGCGGCCGCAACTGCGGGCGGCCGGGCTCGCGCTACCGCTTGTAGCCTTCGTCGGCGTGACCTTTGTGGCGCCTCTCGCCACGATGTTCAGCCGCAGCGTCTATGACGCGGTGGTGGCGGACGCGCTGCCCGAGACGCTCGCCCTGCTGGAGGGATGGGACGGGGAGAGCGTGCCCGGCGAGGAGGTCTTCGCGGCGGCCGCGCGCGAGCTGATGGAGGCGCAGGAGGAGCGGGTGATCGGCCGGGTGGCCGGCCGGGTCAACCGGGTGCAGGGGGGGATGCGGAGCATCGTCGCGGTGACGGGCCGGCGGCTTGCCGCGGCCCCCGACGGCTCCTGGCGCGAGACCTTCGTCGAGATCGACGCTGCCTGGGGCGAGGTGAGCACCTGGCACGCGCTGCGCACAGCCGGCGAGCGCTATACCAGCCGTCACTACCTGGCCGCGGTCGATCTGCGGCGACTTCCCGACGGATCGATCGCTCGCCAGGAGGAGGACCGCCGCATCTACCTGCGTCTGTTCGCGCGCACCTTCCTGGTCAGCCTGTCCATCACCGGGTTGTGCCTCCTGTTCGGCTACCCGCTCGCGCATTTCATCGCCCATGCGCCGCCACGCCGCGCCGGCCTGCTCCTGGCACTGGTGCTGGTCCCGTTCTGGACCTCGCTGCTGGTGCGCACGACATCCTGGATCGTCCTGCTCCAGGGCCAGGGCGTGATCAACGACATCCTGGTCGCGCTGGGGCTGGTGCCCGATGGCGGACGACTCGCGCTCATCTACAACATGACGGGCACGTTCGTCGCGATGACGCACGTTCTGCTGCCGTTCATGGTATTGCCGCTGTACTCGGTCATGCGCGGGATTCCCCGCTCGCACATGGACGCGGCCGCTTCGCTCGGAGCCGGCCCGGCGCAGGGGTTCCTGCGGGTCTACTGGCCCCAGACGCTCCCCGGGGTGGGGGCGGGCAGCCTGCTCGTGTTCATCCTGGCCATAGGGTACTACATCACCCCGGCGCTGGTGGGAGGGAGCACCGGCCAGCTGATCTCCAACATGGTCGCGTACCACATGCAGACCTCCCTCAACTGGGGGCTGGCGTCCGCGCTGGGCGCGATCATCCTGGCGTGCGTGATTGGCCTCTACCTGCTGTACGAGCGGTTGGCCGGGACCGCGGGCGTGAGGGTCGCCTGACGTGCGCGCGCTGAGCCGGGCGGAGCGGGCAGGAAGGACGATGCACGTCGCGTTCTGCGCGGCGGTGCTGTTTTTCCTGATGGCTCCCATCCTCGTGATCGTGCCGCTGAGCTTCAACGCGGAGCCCTACTTCACCTTCACGGAGGGCATGCTGAGGCTGGACCCGGAAGCCTGGTCGCTTCGCTGGTACCAGGAGATCGCGACCAGCGACGTCTGGCGGAGCGCGCTGGTCAACAGCCTGGTGGTCGGCACCGCCGCCACGGCGCTGGCCACCTTCCTGGGTACTCTGGCCGCGCTCGGGCTCTCGAGCCCCGACATGCCCGCTCGCCGCTTCCTGATGGGCTTCCTGGTCTCGCCGCTGGTGACCCCGGTGATCATCTCGGCCGCGGGGATGTTCTTCTTCTACTCCCGCATGGGCCTGGGCCAGACCCACCTGGGGCTGATCCTGGCGCACGCCGCGCTGGGGACGCCGTTTGTGGTCATCACGGTGACCGCCACCCTGACCGCCTACAACACCACCCTGAACCGCGCCGCCGCGTCGCTGGGGGCCGGACCACTCCGGACCTTCACCCGCGTGCAGTTGCCGCTGATCGCTCCGGGGGTGCTTTCGGGGGCGCTCTTCGCCTTCGCCACTTCGTTCGATGAAGTGGTGGTCGTGCTCTTCCTGGGCGGAGTGGAGCAGAACACCATCCCGCGCCAGATGTGGGCGGGTATCCGCGAGGAGATCAGCCCCGCCATTCTGGCCGTCGCGACCTTCCTGATCGTGTTCGCGGCGGCGCTGCTGCTTACGGTGGGGTGGCTGAGGAGGAGGGCGGCGGGGAGGTAGGCTGTGAGAGGGACATGGGATGGCAAGAAGAGCGAGACATCATGAAGGAATGGGTGCTTTCCGTCTTCGCCCTCGCCCTGGTGAGCGTCTCATGCTCGACCATCTTCGGCTCCAGCGCATCGCTGACGGTCACAGTTCCGTCAGACAGCCGGGCCACCTTCGATTGGCCGACAGGATCTGACAACATCATCACGCTCGACAACTCGCTGGACGATCCAACCGACATGGCTGGCATCGAGGTCGAGATCACGGGGATCGGGCAGTCGGTGACCCTTGATGCCCGCGATTTCAAGGCTGGAGTGGAGCGCTTTGGTGTCCCGGGCTCCGGGAGGATCCATGTCACCGTCCAGCTCAAACAGCAGGGTGACATCGTGGCGGAAGGGGCCACCAGTTGGGTCCTCGAACCGGAGGTCGAGTGGGAAGTCGAACTCGAACGCTCGCCTTATCCGATAGGTGCCTTCATTGATGAGGCCGAGATCAACGAACCGCGCCCGCGATGCGGCTGGTGGTGGTGCCACGGGGTCTGGCGTTTCGACATCAGGGCAGACGCCGTCAACTACGCTGGCGAAGCACTCTGGCTGACCGTCTGGCGGGTACACCCTGACGAGTGCGCGGATCTATGTCCCTGACGCTCTGCCCCCGGCGGTCGAGACGCTGACGGGGGAGGCGCCGGAGTCTGCCATTTTGTCAGGTCGCCGGACTCACAACGGGTCAGAGTCGCTCCCGCATGGCCTGTGCCTATATTGGGTGCAGTGACCGACTTCCGATGGAGGACACGGACGCCATGAGCAGCCTGCCCAAACGGATCATGCAATACGCCGAGGACATGCCGGAGGCCACACCGATACAAGCGGAGGACCTGCTGCATCTCGACGACCGGGCCGCAGTGGCCAGGGCTCTCTCCCGCCTTGCCCGTTCGGAGCGACTCCTACGGATCTGCCGTGGCATCTACATGCGACCGATCCCGACTCGCTTCGGCCTTCGCGCACCGCGTCGCGAGAAGGCGCTCGCGGCCTTGTCCGAACTCTGGGGCGAGACCATCGTTCCCAACGGCGGCGATGCCGCCAACTGGCTTGGGCTGACGACTCAGAATACGGTTCGCTCGGTCTATCTCACCTCCGGACCCGACCGTTTCCTGCACTTCGGGGCTCATCGGGTCGAGTTGCGCCACGCTCCGGAGTGGCAACTGACGGCACCAGACCGCACGGTCGGCACAGTCATCCGTGCGATCGCATGGCTCGGTCCCAACGAAGTCGAGGATAGCCTGGACGCTGTGCTTCCCAAGCTATCGAGGGAGGACGTGAGCGAGCTTGTCGCCGCGCGGGCGCTCATGCCCGCATGGATGGCGGAGCCACTCGTCAGGCGCTTGGCACATGGCTGAGGTCCGTTACGCAATGCTCTCGGCTACCGAGAAGCGCGACGCATTGGAGGTGGCGGAGCAGCGAGGCGGGCATAGGACCTACCTCCTGGAGAAGGACACCTGGGTCGTGGCAACCCTTCGAGTCCTGTTCGAAGCACCGTTCGGACGACATCTGGTATTCAAGGGAGGCACGTCGCTCTCCAAGGTGTGGCGAGCGATTCGCCGCTTCTCCGAAGACATCGACATCACCTACGACATTCGCGGATTCGCACCCGATCTCGTCGCAGGCGGCGACGAGGAGGCACTGCCACCCACACGCAGCCAGGAGAGGCGCTGGACGCGGGCGATCCGCCCCCGCCTCGCTGAGTGGGTTCGAGACACCGCGCATCCTCTCGTCGAAAGGGAACTCGACGAGGCTGGCTTTGCCGCAAGCGTTCGAGCCGAGGCCGAGCAACTCTACGTCGCGTACGATCCGCTGTTCAAACCGATCGGGCCCGTCCGACCGGAGGTTCGAGTCGACTTCGGAGCGCGCTCGACTGGCGAGCCTCACACCGTTCAGTCCGTGGTGTGCGATGCCGCCGCCGTGCTGCCCGACCTCGGATTCCCGATGGCCCGGGCAGCCGTCATGCTGGCGGAGCGAACATTCTGGGAGAAGGCCACCTCAATGCATGTCTACTGCCTTCAGGGGCGCGTGCGAGGCCAGCGTTGGTCGAGGCACTGGCACGACCTCGCTCGGCTTGGCGATGCCGGAATCGCGGCCCGGGCTCTGACGGACCGCGAACTCGCTCTGTCGGTTGCGCGCCACAAGGCGATGTTCTTCCGGGAGAACGATTCCAATCGCCGGAGGATCGACTACGAGGCCGCCGTCTCGGGCAACCTCAGGCTTGTTCCCTCGGGTGCCGCCCAGGAGTCGCTTGCCGAAGACTACACCAGCATGCTTGCCGCTGGGATGTTGGTGGACGAGGACGATCCGTTTGAGACGCTCATGCAGCGGTGTGCGCTGATCGAGGAGATGGCCAACGCTCGCTGGCCATCACAGCCGCCCGCACCGAATGACTGAGGTGCGACGGCTGGAGCGCAAGGCCCGGGAGTGCCGCCCGGTGGACTCCGACCCGAACCCGTGAACCTCCCTGAGATCGCTCGGGTCGACCGGCTCCTCCAACCCCTAGTAGGCACCACGCTCCTCTTGGGGCTCCTGCTCCTCTGGCAACGCACCTACGACCACTCGTGCGTGGCGCTGACGTCTCCCGGGCTTGTCTATGTCGCAATATTCTACGGGCTCCTGGAGTACCGGTTGGAGCGCAAGCGCTTCGCTGTGGACTACTACCTGGATGGCCGGTCCTCTTGGCGGAGGCGGTTGCGGGGGACTTGGCTGCCGGTGGTGATCAGCATGGTGGCGGCGCTGCCTCTGGCCGTCTTTCTGGTCATCTTCGCGGCTCTCTCGCGGCCCAGCGACTGGCTGTTTCTAGCGGCGGCGGCTGTGGCGGCGCCCTTCCTGTTCAACCGCATCTCGCGGTGGCCGGGGCGGCACTTCAGGCGTGACGCTGACGAGGGCGGCCGGGGCGTTGCGGTCGCGGACATCCTTAGTGCGCGGCTTGCGGGCTGGGTCCTGCTGGCGCTGGTTGCCGTCGCCTACGTCTACTTCAACTACATGGTGATTGGCGGTCCGCCGTACATCTATCCTGATTCCCTTCAGCTGACGGTGGAGGCCTTCACGGCGGGCGTCCAGTCGGCGTGCCCGATGGTGGACGACGGGCTGCGTGCGGCGGCCGCGCTCGAGGGCTCCTCGTGGTACGTGGTGACGGGCGCGGCGACTGCGTGGTGGACGCCGGACGGGATCCGGTTGGCTGTATGGATCGGGTTCTTCCTGAACGCCGCGCTGGCGATCGCAGGATTCGTTCGTGGGCTTGAGGGATGCATGCTGGCGGCTTGGCGAATAGGCGCCCGGAATCGTCGTCGCCCGAAATCAAGAAGGGATTTGACGGATGTCGAATAAGCACGCGAGTGATGTGGACGCGGGCCGGGGGACGTCGCGCGCGGGACGGACGGCGTGGGCCGGGCGGGTGATGCTCGCACTGGTTCCGCTGGCTGTGCTGGTGGCTACGGGCGATCAGATGCTGCAGTTGCGGGCCGAGGAACGCTGGCGAGAGTTCTCCGAGGCGCTTCGCCGGGCCCCGTTGCCGGAAACGCGCCAGGCCATCGACGTAGGGGTCGACGAGGCCTTCGCGCCAGTCTACGCCGCGATGCCGTCGCTGCTGGACTGGCACTACTCGTTCATTGGACAGTATGCCGAGCTGGGTCTGGCGCTGACTGGAAGACTGGAAGAAGAGATCGAGTCGCGGCTGTTCGGGGCACTGGACCAGCGCATTAGCCTCGGCGTTGCGGATGTTGGCCGGGTGATGCAAGAGGAGATGCTCACGGAAATCCAGCGCTTTAGTCGGCCGGGACGCGGAGGCGCTTCCACCGGGGTTGAGAGGTGGGGCGGGCGGGCCATGGAAGCCCTCCTAAGGGACGCCAGACGTCACTTCGTCATGGCCATCGGTCCGACGGCTGTCGCGGCCGCGACAGCTGGCGTCGGGACCTCGGTCGGTGTGACGACCCTCACAAGGGGGTTGGCCGAGAAATTGGCAGGGGGCGTGGCGCTCCGGGTGGCAGGGGCCCGTCCTGGGCCGTGCGGCGGGGTTTATCGTGGCCGCCGCCGCGGGAGTCGGTATCGACATCGCACTCCGGGAGTTGGACGAGTTGCTCAACCGGGACGAGCTCGAGCAGGCGCTGACCGCGTTGGTGGACGAGGAAAAGGAGAGCGTGAAGGCCACCTTGAGGAGTGCGGTCGACGAGGTGAAGGTGAAGGCGCTGGGGGACTTTGTTCCGTCGCGGTTGCGGTAGTGCAGGATCGCCGCGCAACTGTCAGAGAGCGATTGGTCGAAACCTGAACTTGGTCCGCCCGTGGACTCCGTTTGGGAAGACGGATCTCCCCCCCAAGGGTCAGATCCGCGCCACCGCCTTCAGCTTCTGATATCCCGCACCATCCGCCCGGTGTTATCGCCCTACGCGTCTCTCGTCCGGACATCCAGCTCGACAGAGAACACTACCTCTTCGCCCTCGCTGGCCCTTCCGGTACGCCCGTCCAACGCCTCACCGACCGCGACGCGCAGGCCGTTCAGCAAATCCGCGCCACGCTTTAGGTGCTGTTCGATGTCCAACAACTCCGTCAGCATCGCCATCCGCCCCTTCCGCGTGCGGAACTTCCCCTTGCGCTCAAGGAAGTAGTCGTGAATCAGGAAGTTGCGGAGTCTTCTCCCCTCTTCGAGGTGCTCCGGCACCCACTCGTCGATCTGGTGCACGAACTTCTCTTGAAAGTAATTCAGCAGTCGGCCGAGCGTCCACTTCTCCATCTTTTCGGCCCCTCCCTCAGAACCCGACATCTCGTTGAGGGCGACGATCAATCTGGTGACCGACTCCTCGAAGAACTGTCCGTGCTGGGCCGCCGACCCGTAGCATGCGAACACCGCATTCAGCTGGCCCTCTTCCGACTCCAGCATGCTCAGCGATATTTCGGAATAACCGCGATCCCTGTAGGACTGCTGGGTCGTACCTCTCCGTCGATCGGGTCTTCCCGGCCGGCCGCTCTTCCTCTTAGCCAACGGTTCGGTCAATTCGGGTAAGGCGTCAAGGGACGCGTGGGTTCGGTCGAGGGATGTCGGTTGCATGGCGGACACAGGTGGTAAACCCAGTACTGTGCCCACTGTCGGCGCGTCCGTCCGTCGGGGGAACGGCGTCCGCCGGACAATCCCGGGAGCGGCAGGATGCGTGCGGTGAAGTCCATACCCGATTCCCAATCGGGTTTTGCTTCGAGCCAGGCACGGGCTTGCGTGCGGTGATGATGGATGCGCGCGGCGCAATCGCGGCTCTGGCCAACGTACTTCAGCACACCGCCCTGATACAGAGCGTAGATGCCGGGAGCCGACGACCCCGGTCCCGATAGCCGGGGACGGCCGCGAGCGGAGATGATCGCGCGTTCCACTCGTCGCGCGCAGACTCACCGGAGAACGGTTGAACAGACATCTGCATCAGTCCTCGGGCATGGGAGCGGCTGCACTCATCGGGCAAGGCGTGTGACCAGTCGGTAGTACCGACCGTCGTTGTCGGGATTTTCTCCCAACCGAATAGCCGGACGGCCCTCTTGATCGGCAAGCGGGCGCAGCACCCCCTCGTCGACGTTTTGACATGGAAACGACCGTCAGCCGTGCCACGGACCTGAGTGTCCCTGATTCACACGCCACTGCAAGAACTCTCGACCAGCAACGGAGATGCCTACGCCCGCATCTCCCTCGACAACGAACCGTTGCGCCCCGTGAGGAACGCAAACCACTGATCAAACGTTCGTCCAACATACAGGTGTGGGAAGTCAGCCGCCGCCTTCTTGTAGAAACCTTGGAGACCATCCTTGAGGATCGGGCCGGGTTGTGCGTTGAGGTAGGTTAGCGCTGCTACCTGACTCGCGAAGATTTGGTGTTGAGCCGCCTCGAACCACCGCACGATGCGGTTCGCCGCCAAGCCCTTAGACAAGGCCTTCCGGATATCGGCCGGATCGGTGAGTCCCAGGTTCTCGATCTCTCCCTCGAGGGCGCTCTCCACCTCAAGGAGCATCGGACTATGGTAGGTCCCCAGAAACTCGGCGAGAGCGTCCGGCTTCTTCGCTAACGGCTGCGGATCTTCGTAGGCACGGACACCATCCCTGCTGACGCTCCTGGTGCGATCAATGAATCGGCTGATCGAACGCCTAAACACGAACATGAAGACCACACTGAGGGCGAGTACGGCCAACGGCCACGCGAAGGACGACATGACAATCTCATCCACCATCCGCTAGAATCGAAATGAATGCTTGCTCAGACAAGGTAGGATTTTACACAGCCCGTCCGCCACTCTCCCGGAGCCCCCGTCGTCAGGCCGAGGCGTCCCTTTTCGACAAACACTCACACCCGTGGGTTACGTCGTGGTTGTCCCGCTCTGGCGGGCACCCCGCCGGTGCCGTCCTCCTTGACCAGAGTCACGGTGCGCCCCCCATCTGATTCCTACCAACCTCGGTTGCGAGGATTTCCATCCACCAAGTGGGAGCGGGAGCCCGATGGACAAACAGAATCGGGAGGGATGGGCCACACTCGTTGGCCTGTTTCAGGTCTTCGTCAGATAGCCGACACCGCAGCCGCCTCTCTGCCCGCCGACGGGTGCGGGTCTCGCGGTATGTAATGTGGTCGAGTACTTGCGGATCGCGCTGGAGGCGAGGCGCCGTCGGGTGCGGAAGACGAGGCTTATTGGTTCCCGCCAAACGATGCCTGTTCCCGCGATCGCGACACGGTGCAGTCAGGCGCGGTTCAAAGGCGGGTGCAGTAGATCGTGCAGCCCCAGTTGAACTTAGACGGTTCTTTGCTGCAAGGTCGCATCACCCTTCACCCTGCCATTTTGGCAGACGCATACCTGATTGTCTGCCATTTTGTCAGGTCGCCGGACTGTGCTGACCTGCATGGGCCCCCTCCCGCACCGGACCGATGTCCTGCCCGAACAGCAGCACATGTCCCTCCGGATCCGCCACCTCGAACTCTCGCAACCCGTAGAACCGGTCGACGCATTCGGTCGCCGGCCATCCGGCATCCACGACTGCCGCTCTCAACGCATCCGCATCCTCCACGTAGAAGTAGTAGGCCGCCTGCGGATAACGTCCCTCGACCCTCGGAGCCCGCGGGATGTAGGTCGGGCTCGCCAGCATGATCTGCGCAGCACCGTTGCGCAACGACGCGAAGCCGGTGGCGCCCACATCGTCCATGCGGTCAACCACCTCGAACCCGAGCACATCGCGATAGAAGCGCACCGATGCCCGCACGTCGGCGCACATCAGCATCGGAACGAGGTCCAGGAAGGGGGACAGGGTAGGTGCGCCCGCAGGAAGCCCCCACCCCCCGGACCCGAACCCCGGGCCCGGGAGATGAGTCGGCTATCGAGCTTCGCCTACGGCTCGGGCGTGGCCTCGTCGACCATGGCCGCCAGCTCCTCGTAGGCGGTTGGGTCCACCTGGGCGAACTGGGGGATCACCCCGGCGATGCGGCCGTCCGGCCCGACCACGATGACCGAGCGGCTGTCGACCATGTTGTTGTCGCGCTTGCCGCCGCCGAACGCCTCGTATGTGGCGCCTTCGGTTCCGGCATCGCTGAGGAACAGGAAGGGGAAGTCCTCGTCCTTGAGCCAGGAGCCCAGCTCTTCGGGACTGTCGTTGGAGATGCCGACGACGACGACGTTCCGGCCTTCGTTGAACAAGCTTGCGTACTGATCACGGTACGCTGTCATCTGCACCGTTCAGCCACGTGTTCGAACGCGGAAGAAGAAGGCGAGGACGACGGTTTCTCCCCGGTAGTCGCTGAGTCGAACCGGGTCCTGCAGCACGCCGAAGCGGGTGGCCCCAGGCAGCTCGAAGTCGGGAGCCATCTCTCCCACTTCGAGGAGCTGGGCATCGGCCTCCGCGGGGGCCCCGAGCCCGAGTACCCCGGCAAGCAGGAATAGGGCGGCGAACCTGCGCATGTCTGATCCTCCCTGGAGTCGGTGAACAGTTGGAGTCGATGAGCGGGTTGGAAGGCGTCGCGAGACCACGCCCGCGGCCACGGACAAAGTGCGCTGTCGGTGCCCGTCGCGACAAGGGTAGACGGCAGTCAGGAGACCACGTTCAGGGCAGCCGCGTCTCGCCCATCAGCCAGCGGTCGATTTCGCGCGCGGCCTCGCGTCCTTCGCGGATGGCCCACACCACCAGCGACTGTCCGCGTCGGCAGTCCCCGGCGGCGAACACGCCGTCCACGTTCGTCGCGTAGGCACCGAACTCGGCGGCGTAGTTGGAGTGCTCGTCGTATTCGATGCCCAGTGGCTCCGCAGGCGCGTGCTCGGGGCCCAGAAACCCCATCGAAAGAAGGACGAGATCCGCGCTCCACTCGCGCTGGCTCCCTGGAATCTTGCGCAGGCGGCCGCCATGGAAGGTGACGTCGAGCGTGCGTACGCCCGCGACCTTGCCGTCCGGTCCCGCGAAAAAGCTCTCCGCCGAGATCGCGTAGACCCGCGGATCGTGTCCGAGATGTGCGATCGACTCCTCGTGCCCGTATTCCACGCGGAAGATGAGCGGCCAGGCAGGCCAGGGATTGTCGGGGGCGCGTTCAGCGGGCGGCCTCGCCAGGAGTTCGAAGTTGATCAGGCGGCGGCACGACTGGCGCAGGGAGGTCCCGATGCAGTCGGTGCCGGTATCGCCCCCGCCGATGACGACGACATCAAGGCCGTTCGCGGGGATTCTGGGCGGATGATCGCCAAGCCCCGCCTGTATGCTGTCGGTGAGGTACTCCATGGCGAAGTGGATGCCGGGCAGCTCGCGTCCGCCCACCGGCAGATCGCGCGCGCGAGTGGCGCCCGTGGCCAGGAGCAGGGCGTCGAAGCGCCTCCTCAGTTGACGGACGTCCAGCGACCCGCCGCCGCCATCGGCCACGTTCGCGTTGGTCACGAATTCGACTCCCTCCTCGCGCAGGAGCGAAACGCGGCGCTCCACGATTCCCTTGTCGAGCTTCATGTTGGGGATTCCGTACATGAGCAGGCCGCCGATGCGGTCATCGCGTTCGTAGACCGTCACCCGGTGCCCCGCGGAGTTGAGTTGGGCCGCCGCCGCCAAACCCGCCGGGCCCGAACCCACGACCGCCACGCTCTTGCCGGTGCGCGCGGACGGCGGGTGAGCCCGCACCCACCCCTCGTCGAAGCCCCGGTCGGCGATCGCCATCTCGATGTTCTTGATGGTGACGGGGGGATCGGCGATGCCGAGGACGCAGGAGCCTTCGCAGGGAGCGGGACACACCCGGCCCGTGACCTCCGGGAAGTTGTTGGTCCGGTGCAGGCGATCGAGCGCCTCGCGCCAGCGCCCCCGGTAGACGAGGTCGTTCCACTCCGGGATCAGGTTGTAGACCGGGCAGCCGTCGTCCGACTGGCAGAACGGCACGCCGCAATCCATGCAGCGCGCCCCCTGGGTCTGCAGGCGCTCATCGGCATGCGGGGTGTAGATCTCGTCGAAATCCCGGATGCGCGTGGCCGGGTCGCGGTAGGGGGCCGCCTCGCGCGCGAACTCCTTGAAGCCGGTGACCTTGCCCATGCAGCCCGCCGTCAGGTGCCTGCGGCGACGGGCAGCGCCTCGGAACGGCCCGCGGCGGCGCGCTCCTCAAGCGCCCGCTTGTAGTCGATGGGCACCACCTTGACGAATTCCGGGTGGGGAGCCTCCCAATCGCGGAGGATCGCGGCCGCGACGGTGGATCCCGTGTACTCGCGGTGCCGTTCGATGAGACGGCGAATCTCCTCGCACTCTTCCGCGTCGACGAGGCGTTCGAGCACCACCAGATCCATGTTGCAGCGGGGCTCGAAGGTCCCGCGGGGATCCCACACGTAGGCGATCCCCCCCGACATTCCGGCCCCGAAGTTGATCCCGGTCTGGCCGAGCACAACGACGCGTCCGCCCGTCATGTACTCGCAGCCGTGGTCGCCGATTCCTTCCACCACGGCGGTGGCGCCGCTGTTGCGGACACAGAAGCGCTCGGCCGCGATGCCCCGGAAGAAGCCCTCGCCGCTGATGGCGCCGTAGAACACCACGTTTCCGATCAGGATGTTCTCTTCGGCCTTGAACCGGGATGCCCTCGGCGGATACAGGATGATCCTGCCGCCGGAGAGCCCCTTGCCGACGTAGTCGTTGGCGTCGCCCTCGACTTCCAGCGTGACCCCGCGCGCCAGCCAGGCGCCGAAGCTCTGTCCCGCGCTGCCGCGGAAGCGGAAGTGAATGGAGTCGTCGGGAAGCATGGCCGGTCCCACGCGGCGGATGATGTGGTTGGACAGCATGCCCCCCACCACCCGGTTTGCATTGGAGATGGCCATGTCGTGGCGCACCGGCCGGCCCTCCTCGATGGCGGGCCCGGCCAGGCGGATGAGGGTGTGGTCGAGGGCGCCCTCCAGCCCGTGATCCTGTTCGTGCCGGCAATACACCCCCAGACAGTCTTCCGGCTCGAGCGCCGGCATCAGGAGCGCGTCCACGTTCACGCTCCGGGCCTTCCAGTGGTCGGGCCGGGGCGCGGCTTCCAGCGCGTCCACGCGCCCGATCATCTCGTTCACCGTGCGGAAGCCGAGGCGGGCCATGATCTCACGCAGCTCGCGCGCGACCATGAACAGGTAGTTGATGATGTATTCCGGCTTGCCGGAGAACTTCTTGCGCAGCTCCGGGTCCTGGGTCGCCACGCCCACCGGACAGGTGTTCAGGTGGCACTTGCGCATCATGACGCAGCCCAGCGTGATCAGCGGGGCGGTGGAGAAGCCGAACTCCTCCGCGCCCAGCAGCGCGGCGATGGCCACGTCGCGGCCCGTCTTGAGCTGCCCGTCGGTCTGCACGATGACCCGCGAGCGCAGGTTGTTCATCACCAGGGTCTGGTGGACTTCCGCGATCCCCAGCTCCCACGGCAGGCCTGCGTGCTTGATGGAGGTGAGGGGCGAGGCGCCCGTCCCCCCGCTGTCGCCCGAGATGACCAGGTGGTCGGCGCGCGCCTTGACCACCCCCGCGGCCACCGTGCCCACGCCGATCTCGGCGCACAGCTTCACGCTGATGCGCGCCTGCGGGTTGGCGTTCTTCAGGTCGTGGATGAGCTGGGCGATGTCCTCGATGGAGTAGATGTCGTGGTGCGGGGGCGGGCTGATCAGGCCCACGCCGGGCGTGGAATGCCGGATCGACGCGATGTAGTCGTCCACCTTGCGCCCCGGCAGCTCGCCGCCCTCCCCGGGCTTGGCTCCCTGCACGATCTTGATCTGCAGTTCCTCGGCCGCGGTCAGGTACTCGATCGTCACGCCGAAGCGTCCGCTGGCCACCTGCTTGATCCCGGAGCGGCGCAGCCCCCCGTCCGCGTCCGGGACGTTGCGCGCCGGATCCTCGCCGCCCTCGCCGGAATTGGACTTGGCGCCGATGCGGTTCATGGCCAGGGCGAGCGACTCGTGGGCTTCCTTCGAGATGGAGCCGAAGCTCATCGCGCCGGTCGCGAAGCGCTTCACGATCTCGGCCTCGGGCTCGACGTGGTCCAGATCCACGGGCGGACCGGTGGGATGGAACCGGAGCAGGCCGCGCAGCGTCGCCTTGCGCGTGTTCTCTTCGTTGGCGTGGCGGGCGAAGCGCCAGTAGGCCTCCGGCGAGTTGGTGCGCGCGGCGACTCGGAGGCCGCGCACCGACACGGGGTCCCACATGTGGCGCGCCCCACCCTTGCGCCAGTGGAAGTCGCCGGGATTGGGCAACGCGCGTCCGTTGCGGCGCCCCTCGCCAGCAAAGCCCAGCTCGTGGCGACGCTCGATCTCTTCCGCCAGTACCCCGAACCCGATCCCGCCCACGCGGCTCTCGGTATCGGTGAAACAGCGGTTCACCACCTCGGCTCCGAGCCCCACCGCCTCGAAGATCTGCGCCCCCTTGTAGGACTGCAGCGTCGAGATGCCCATCTTGGCCATCACCTTGAGGATGCCCTTGCCGACCCCCTTGCGGTATGCGGCGACCACGTCGTCGTCGGAGGCGATGTGGGCGAAGTCGCCCATCCGCCCGGTGCGCCGGACGTGCCAGAGGCATTCGTAGGTGAGATAGGGATTGATGGCGTCCGCACCGTAGCCGAGCAGAAGACAGTGATGGTGCACTTCGCGCGCCTCGCCGGTCTCGACGACAAGGGCGATGCGGGTGCGCTGATGCGTGCGCACCAGGTGGTGATGCACGCAGCCGACGGCGAGCAGGGAGCTGATGGCGAGGCGGTCGGGGCCGATCGCGCGGTCCGAGAGCACGAGCACCCGATAGCCCTCCTCGACCGCCCGGTCGGCCTCCTTCTCGAGGCGGGTGAGGGCGGCAAGCAAACCGCGCTTCCCGGAGCCGCGCGCGAAGGTGGTGTCGAGCGTCCGGCTCCGCCATCCGCGCTCCTCGAGTTGCGAGAGTGCTGCAAACTGCCGGTTCGAGAGGATCGGATGAGGAAGGCGCAGCCGGTGCGCGTGCTGCTCGGTGACCTCGAGCAGGTTGCCCTCGGGCCCGATGTAGCACTCGAGCGACATGACCACTTCCTCGCGGATCGAATCGATGGCGGGATTGGTCACCTGCGCGAAGCGCTGCTTGAAGTAGTCGTAGAGCATGCGCGGCCGGTCGGCGAGCGCCGCCAGCTCCGCGTCGTTGCCCATGGAGCCGAGCGGGTCGCGCCGGTCGCGCACCAGGCTCAGCAGCATGAACTGCACGGTCTCGGCGGTATAGCCGAACGCTCGCATGCGCCGGAGGACGGTCGCTTCGTCGTAGCCGTGCGTATCGTCGGCCTCGCCCAGTTCGAGGCGCTGTCGCGCCAGCCACTCCCCATAGGGCCGCCGCCTCGCCCATTCCGCCTTGATCTCGTGGTCCGGCACCAGGCACCCCGCATCGAAGTCGATCAGGAAGAGGCGCCCCGGGTGCAGCCGCCCTTTCTTCACCACGCGCTCGGGCGCGACCGGCAGCACGCCCACCTCGGAAGCCATCACGCAGCGGTCGTCGTCGGTCACGTAGTAGCGGCTCGGGCGCAGCCCGTTGCGGTCGAGCACGGCCCCGATGCAGTGGCCGTCGGTGAAGGGGATGAGGGCCGGGCCGTCCCAGGGCTCCATCAGGCACGACTGGAACTCGTAGAAGGCGCGCTTGTCGGCCGGCATGCCGGGCCGCTGCTGCCATGCCTCCGGGATCATTGTCATGACCGACTCCGGCAGGCTGCGTCCGGTCATGAGCAGGAACTCGAGGACGTTGTCGAAATTGCCCGAGTCCGAGCAGTTGGGCTCGATGATCGGGAAGAGTTTCTCCAGTTCATCCCCGAACAGCTCCGAGCGCAGGACGCCTTCGCGGGCGTTCATCCAGTTGCAGTTGCCCAGCAGCGTGTTGATCTCGCCGTTGTGGCACATGGCGCGGTTGGGCTGGGCTCGGTCCCACGACGGGAACGTGTTCGTGGAGAAGCGGGAGTGCACCATCGCCATGTGCGACTCGTAGTCGGCGGCCCGGAGATCGTCGAAGAACTCGAAGAGCTGATGGGGCGTCAGCATCCCCTTGTAGATGACGGTGTTGGCCGAGAGCGAGCAGAAGTAGGGAAGCTCCCGCCCCGAGAGGCGCGGATCGCCCCGAAGGCAGTGGCTTGCGTACTTGCGGATGATGTAGAGCTGGCGCTCGAAGGCGGAGTCGGCGAACCCGTCGCCGGCCCCGACGAAGAGCTGTTCGAGGTGCGGCATCGACCCGAGCGCGGTCGGGGTCAGCCCGGCGCGCTCGGCGCTGTGCGGGAGCCTGCGCCACCCGAGAAGGCGCTGTCCCTGTTCGGCGATGATGGCCTCGGTGCGCTCCTTGCAGATCTGCCGCTCCCGGCGGTCGCGCGGGAGGAAGGCGATGCCGACCCCGTACTGGCCGGGAGGGGGAAGGGCGATGCCCAGTTGGTCCCGGGCCACCCGGTCGAGCAGAAAGTGCGGCAGCCCCGTCAGGATGCCGGCGCCGTCCCCGGTCCCGGGTTCGCAGCCGATCCCGCCTCGATGCCCCATGCGGCAGTTGATGCGGTTGGCATCGTCGAGGATCGCCCGGCTCGCGCGCCCCTTGATGTCGCACACGAAGCCGACACCGCAGCTGTCGTGCTCGTAGCGGGGACTGTACAGCCCGCGGGCAGCCGGCAGGCCGCCGTCGACCGCCGACCCTGCGTTGATCGTGCGTCGCACGGCCCCCTCCCCGGAACTGTTACCTGCAGAATATCCCGCCATTCCTGCGCGCAGGTTCGACTCTCACGGGGAATGGACGGGATGGACCTGGCAAATTGGGACGATGCGCCGGAGTCGGCAACCGAGCCCGTCAGTGCTCCAGGTTCAGATTGTAGCGCATGATACGGCCGTGCGGGCCCTGCCGGTCGCGCTCGACCTCGAACACTTCTCCCTTGACGGTCTGCGGCACCATTGCCTCGAGGTGCGCCACATCGGACGGGGAGAGATGCACGCGGCGCCCGTCCACCATCAGGCCTCTTCGGCTCAACCCGACGATCGCGGCCCCGACACCCTGTTGGTTGAGCACGTAGGCCACCGCCGCGTCCGCCATGGTGGCCCCGTGCCGCGCGGCCAGCTCCGCGAGCGCCCCCCGAGCCCGGCCGAGCACCTCCCGGCCGCCCACCTCCTCGACGATCAGGCGGTACTTGGTCAGCGACCGGGACTCCAGCGCCGTGCCGCCGGCGTCCGAAAGGAGCCCGCCCGCCAGCGCCCCGTAGGCGAACACGGTGACACCCCGCTCCCCGCAGACCTCCGTCAGGCCCTTCAGGGGACGACGGTCGAGAAGGGAGAGCTGGACCTGGCTGGACACCACCGGGATGCCCGCGTCCAGGAGGGTGCCGAGCGCGGCCCGGTCGAAGTTGGTGACCCCCAGGTGGCGGATGATCCCCTCCTGCCGGAGTTCCGCGAGCCACTCTGCGGCATGCACCCACTTCGGTTGCGTGAGGTCCCACCACGCGAACTGCACCAACTCGAGTGCGTCGAGCCGGAGGCGGTCCCGTGACCGCTGCACGACGCGGCGGACGTAGTTGCGGTCGATGGCCGACAGTGCGTCGAGGTCGGGCACGAACTTGGTATGGACGGCGACGTCGTCGGCGATGTCCGGCCGTCCGGCCAGCCAGTCCCCGATGACGCGCTCCACGCCGGTGTAGATGTCGGCGCAGTCCAGCACGAGGGGGCTTTCAGCCGCGGCCGCCGCGTCCAGGGCCGCGAACGCGCGCTCCCTGCTCCAACCGTCGCTGTGGCCCTCGGAGAGCTGCCAGCACCCCCGGATCACCCCGGACGGAGGCAGTCGGAGGGGTGGCTGAACTGGATTCACAGCGGGGAGTCCGTGGACGCTTCGCGGCCCGTGCGCCGGGGGCATGTCGTCCACGGGCGGTCAGTCCAGCGGAAGCCGTCAGTCCAGCGGAACACGCGTGACCTCGCTGTGGCGGAACGTCGACCTGCCGGTCCGGGTGATGCGGAAGCGGGCGCCGCAGTGCGGGTCGGGGCAGGCGATCTCCGTGTCCGTGGTCATCCAGTCGTGGGAATGGGTTTCGCGCTGCTTCGCGGGGAGGAGGGGAAGAAGGGCGGCCAGGGGGTAGAGCGGAAAGGTCTGGCCGGCGGGAAAGGACAGGTTCTCCCCGCTGAGCTCGAAGTAGTCGCCCACCTTGTGGTTGCACACCATGTCGCGCTCGCCGGCGACCACCTCGACCCGCAGGTCGTAGAGTTCGAAGACGTCATCGACGCTCATGCGCATACCCTCGTTCGACTTGTGGGAGCGATGCTATCGGGCTTTTGTCTTACCGGTCACGCCCAGGGTTGTCTTAAACTCCATCTAATCGTCTTCATCCGACTCCGGGGGAGCCTCGTCCGGAGGCCGCTTCCAGCTGTGCCACCAGTCGGGAAGCCTTGAGAAGACATAGATGGCCGCCAGGAGATAGAGGGCTTGAATGCTCACCTCCGCGTTGCCGCGCCAGGCGCCGACAACGATCACGAGCGTGGAGATCCATAGCGAAAACCACTGCCCTCTTTCCCTGACCTTCCTGATGTGCGCAGAGGTTTCCTCTGCCATGGCCATGATCCGGTCGGCGAGTCCCGGCAGGACCTCTTCGTATCCGGCCATCATCTGCGGGGGTGGCAGAGGGCCTTGGTAGGTCTGGGATCGCCGCGTGACAACCGTCCGTTGCTCCGCTACTGGTTCCTTTGCGTCAGCGGCAGCTGCGGATCTGGGATCGTCGTCCGATGAGTCAGGAGCTGGGAGAGGGGATGGCTCGTCTGTTCTCGCGAGCCCGGACCTCTCTTGACGGCGCTTTCCTCTGGCCACGCTCGACCTCCGTGATGGCATCCTTGAGGATGTCTCCGGTAGACTGCCATGCTTCGGCGATCAGCGTTTCAGTGGGGGGCGTCCGTGGCCAAATCTCTACCATCGACCCCAGGTTCCACGCCAAGTGATGGCTGGCACCTCGGGTTCTTCGCTTAGCCGTCGAGCCCAATTCTCATGTTCCTTATGTGTCCGTGGCCGTCTGTTACGGCTCCCCATACGGAGGCCGCATGGCATCGTTCCATGAGCAGAGTATACGCGCGCCGAGCACTTGGCGGCAACGGGCCTGGAGGCGAGCGAACGTGGAGGCTGTAACGATGGCTGCCAAGCTGGCCCATCCGGAGCCGATCCTCGATCATAGGGCGTGTCCCGTCACCCGGAAAACCCGCCCCGCACCGTGAACTCCGCACCCGATCCGACACCGTCCTCGCGCTCGCACGCGCAGCCGCCGGCGCCGCTCGGCTTCCACCTCGGCCTTGCCGGGGCGGCGGCTCCCATCCTGGTTTTCGCCGCCGGCGCAGCCTGGCTGGGCTTCTCCGGGGCTCCCGACGAGCGCGGGCTGTGGCCGGTCCTCCTGGCGGCCCTCGGGGTCGGACTGCTGGTCGCCCGCAGCGCCTCCGCATACAGCGCGGCCGCGCTCCGGGGCATGTCCCGCCCCATCGTGATGCTCATGGTCGCCGCGTGGCTGCTGGCGGGCGTCTTCTCGGTCGTGCTGCGCGAGGCGGGGCTCGTACATGCCCTCGTCTGGGCAGGGAGCGAACTCGGTGTACGTGGCGGAGGCTTCGTCCTCATGTCGTTCCTGATCGCGGTGCTGTTCTCCACGGCCACGGGGACGAGCCTGGGCACGATCCTGATCTGCGCTCCGCTCCTCTATCCCGCCGCGGGCGTCCTGGAGGCAAGTCCGGTCGTCCTCATCGGGGCCATCCTGGCCGGGGCCACCTTCGGCGACAACGTCTCGCCGGTATCCGACACCACCATCGCCTCTGCGAGCAGCCAGGGGGCGCCCATGGGGGGCGTGGTGCGCAGCCGCCTCCGCTACGCGCTTCCTGCCGCGGTGGTCGCGGCTGTCGTCCTGACCTTGCTGGGAGGCGCGCAAACCGCGGTCACGCAGACGCCGGGACAGGGCGCGACGCTCGAAGGCAGCCCGGCCGCGCTCCCCATGCTGCTGGCCCCTCTGGCCGCCTTCGTGATGCTGTGGCGGGGGCGTGGCCTGGTGGAGAGCCTCTTCTCCGGTGTGGCCGCGGCTGTGGTCCTGGCCCTGGCGCTCGGGCTCGTTGTGCCGGCCGACCTCGTCTACATCGACCGGGAGGCCTTCCAGGCCCGCGGGCTCATCCTCGACGGGATGGAGGGAGCCGTGGGGATCGTCGTGTTCACCATCCTGTTGATGGGCATCGTGGGGGCCGCGCAGGAGGCGGGCATCCTGGACCGCTTTGCACAGAGTTCCCGGTCGGCGGCCGAAACCGCGCGCGCCGCGGAGCTGCGCATCTTCGGCGTGACCAGCGTGGCGGTCCTGCTGACAACGCATTCGGTTATGGCGATCCTCGCCGTGGGCGACCTGGTCCGGGACTCGGGCAGGCGCGCCGGCATCGGCCGTTTCAGGCGCGCCAACCTGCTCGACATGACCGTGTGCACCTACCCGTTTCTCCTCCCGTTCTTCATTCCCACCATCCTGGCGGCCTCGGCCACGGCATCCGGCGAATCGTTCGGGATCGCGCGGGTGTCGGCCCTCGAAGCCGGTCTGGCCAACACATATTCCTGGGCGCTCCTCGCCGTGATGCTGGCGGCGATCTGGACGGGACTGGGGAGGTCCGAAGCCGACACGGATCCGGCTATATGACACTTGGCGTTCGGCCCTTCACGCACGGCCTGCACGAACTCGGGTCCCGATGCTATGCGTGGATCCAGCCCGATGGCGGTTGGGGTTGGAGCAATGCCGGGCTCGTCGTTGACGGCGACGAGAGTCTGCTCGTGGACACCCTGTTCGACCTCAAGCTGACCCGTGCCATGCTCGCTGGCATGCGCGACGCCGAGCCCGTGGCCGCGCGCAACGTCGACAAGCCCGTCAACACGCACGCCAACCCCGACCACTGCAACGGCAACGAGTTGGTGGCCGGGGCGGAGATCATCGCCTCACGGGCCGCAGCCGAGGAGATGACCGCCCAGAGTCCTGAGCGGCTCGCAATGCTCATGGACGCGGCCCCGGGCATGGGCGAGACGGGCCGATTCCTCATCGAGGCGTTCGGCGCCTTTGACTTCGAAGGAATCACACAGGTCCTTCCGACAACCACCTTCGAAGGCCATCACCGGACGCGCGTCGGAGACAAGAGCATCGTCCTGAAGCAGTTCGGCCCGTGCCATACGACGGGTGACATCCTGGTCTACGTACCGGACGATCGGGTCGTCTTCACGGGCGATATTCTGTTCATCGAGGGCCACCCGATCCTGTGGGCCGGACCCGTTGCGAACTGGATCGCTGCGTGCGACTACATGCTCGGGTTGCCTGTTGAAGTCGTGGTCCCGGGCCACGGTCCGGTCACCGACAAGCGCGGCATCCGGGCGGTGCGGGACTACCTGGTGTATGTGCGGGACGAGGCCAGGATCCGCTTCGACGCGGGTTTGAGCGTCCATGATGCGGCAATGGACATCTCGCTCGCCGACTTCGATTCCTGGGGCGATGCCGAACGGATCGTTATCAACGTCGCGACGCTGTATCGGGAGTTCGGCTCGGCCGAGCAGCCCGGCGATCCGTTCGCGCTGATGGCCAGGATTCGCAGAGAGCGGCCAGGGCCGCGATAATCACATCCTGCCGGGATGGCAGGATATGGATGCTATGAATCGCGGCAAGGAATCGTCTAAGTTCAATCAGGACTGCACGATCTGCGTTTCTTGCCATCGGGCTGTACCCTGCTAGATCGTGCCGGGGAAGCGGGAAAGCTGGACCTGAATAGCGGGACTCTCACCCGCCCCACCTCCTTGCCGAAGGCATTCGGCGTCTTAGCGCCTGTCGTCAACGCGACCTCACCTGTCACCACCAGTGTTGAGTCAATTGACCGGAGAGGTTTGCCGTCATGAACAGACGTGCCAATACGGCAGCTCACGTCTTTGGATGGACGTTGGCTGAGGCTCCTGCCATGCATTGCCGAACCGGAGAGAGAGCGGCGAGATTGCTGTGTAGCTGCCGGATCCGGAGAGCCTATGCCACAGGTGGGTCGAGTACCGCGACGTGGTCGCGTAGGCGCTCCGTCAGCGTCAGCTGTTGAGAGAAGGTCCTTGGCGGTCGGAAGTCCCGCCAAGGGCTAAGGTCACCGTCCCCGTCGCAAGGAAATCGTGATTTCCAAAGGAGGTGATCGCATGAAGCGGAACCCGATTCAACGAAGACTCGATGACTACACCGCTTCCCTGTAACCCCAGAGTAACCGCCTCAAGCGCGGGCTCGCAAGCCGGCGCCCGGTTGCTCTGGACGGAAGTTTAAGAAGTGAAAATACCCTTGCGGCGGGGATGGTTTCGACGAATTGCCGGCGGCTGCGCCAGCGTCAGTTCCATTTCCCCTCCCGCCACTCGGCGTCAACAAGTTGTAGGCGCGCCGGTCGATCCACTCCCGCAACAGCGTTTCGCTGTAGGTCTTCCCGTCATAGACATCGCAGCCACCACCCGCGAAATCCCTCAGCAGTTCGCGGACTATCTCGCGGCGGCGCTCTCCGTGAATCGCGGACGGAATGAGCGATGACGCATCGAGCATCCCCAGCGCCGCCCGCTCATCAATCCCCCGATCCTCTTCCGGCATGGTGTATATGCCGGAGGGCCGCAGGATCGGCTGCGGGCGTGTGGCGCCACGGACGACTTCCGCGTCGATGGGCGCGGGGGGAAGCGCCAGCGCTCGTTCCAAGTCTATCAGGGTGTAGCGCTTCAAGTATTCCCACACCCACTTCCCGGATACCAACACTACGGCGAGTGCCGAGAGCCCCGCGATAAAAGCGAGAGCGCCGAAAATCTTATGCCCCAGGAGGGCCAAGCCCTCGGCAATGCCTTCTCGGACGACGAATCGCCGTACCCGATCTAGCTTGTTCATACCCCATGCTAACGCCCGCCCCCGCTTGACTCAAATGCAATAATTGCGGTGGCGGGCGTCTTACTGGCGTCCGTGATCCTGTTGGTCCGGTAACGATGATGGGGGGCGTGGCTTGGCCTTGGCTCTATGCGTTCGCATTCGGTTACTTGCTGGCGGTCTTGGTCGGGACGGACGCGGTATCGTGTCCCATTCGCAGCGGGATCGCTGGCGTAGCTGGTGTGCTCCCGATGTCGATCCTGTTTGACCTCGGTCCTAAGAGAGCACGCGTCTCGGGCCGCACGGGCAGCGACCGGATGGCGGAGATGGCTTGTCTCCGCGAACTTGCAATCGTGCAGGTCGTGGGGTCCATCGCCGAGGAATCGAATGATGACATACACGAAACGAAGCGGGCGGCGCTATGGTGCCGGCAGCAAGACCCGTACGAGCAGTTGAAGAGCAACGATTTCCGCGACGTCGAAGACGGGATGAAGGACATCCGGTAGCGGATGGACCGCATGGACGGGCGGTTGCGGGAAGCACGAGCGGAACGGCGCGGGATCACGGCGGTCGTGGAAGGCCGTGCGGAGAACCGTGGCCGTGCTTGCGGATCGGTCGCAACGGCGCGAAGACGCCCCGAACGTTACGAAACGGAGACCCAACCCATGAAGCCTTATCTGAAACTGGCGGCGCTGTTGCTGGCGGCCGGGTGTTCGGGCGACGCGACGGCCCCCGATCCTTCCCCGGCCGATCCGGAACCGTCCGGGCTGTCGGCGCGAGCTGGCGTGGCGGGGGCGGCGAACCGGGCTCCGGAGGCGGTGGGCGGCGGCATCCCGGCGCAACGGCTTCCGGGACCGGGGGCGGCGGCGGCGGTGGACGTGTCGGCGTACTTCGCGGATCCGGATGGGGATGCGCTGGCGTTCGCGGCCTCCAGTGCGGACACGGCGGTTGTCTCGGCGGCCGTGGACGGCGACACGCTGCGCCTGACGGGCGGCGGGACCGGGGGCGCGGGAGCGGTGGCGGTCGCGGCAACGGACCCGTCCGGGCTGTCGGCGGTGGCTGCCGTGGCGGTGACGGTAAACCGGGCTCCGGAGGCGGTGGGCGGCGGCATCCCGGCGCAACGGCTTCCGGGACCGGGGGCGGCGGTGGCGGTGGAGGTGTCGGCGTACTTCGCGGATCCGGACGGGGACGCGCTGGCGTTCGCGGCCTCCAGTGCGGACACGGCGGTTGTCTCGGTGGCCGTGGACGGCGACACGCTGCGCCTGGTGGGCGGGAGCGCCGGCAGCGCGGGAGCGGTGGTGGTCACGGCCAGCGATCCGGACGGACTCTCGGCGCTGGCCGTGTTTGCGGCGGAAGTGGCGGAAGTGGACGAGCGGGCCGCGCTGACGGCGCTCTACGAAGCGACAGACGGCCAGAACTGGAGGAACAACGGAAACTGGCTGACGGACGCCCCGCTTGGGGAATGGCATGGGGTGACGGTCGATGCCGATGGAAGGGTAGAATCGCTGGACCTCAGAGACAACGGCCTCGGTGGTCCGATTCCTCCGGAGCTGGGCAACCTCACCAGCTTGGAAACGCTGCATCTCGGCATCAGCTTGGAAGTCTGCCTGACATGGCCAAGTTGTCCGGATATGGATTGGGGAAGCCGGGGCGAGCTGAACTACCTCACCGGTCCGATCCCCCCGGAGTTGGGCGGCCTCGCCAGCTTGCGAACGCTGGACCTCAGCGGGAACGTCCTCCGCGGCTCGATCCCGCCGGAGCTGGGCGGCCTCGCCAGCTTGGAAACGCTGATCCTCAGGGGCAACATCAGCGGCAAGGGCCTGACCGGTCCGATCCCGCCGGAGTTGGGCGATCTCGCCAGCCTTAAAACGCTGGATCTCAGCTGGAACGGCCTCGACGGTCCGATCCCGCCGGAGCTGGGCAACCTCGCCAGCCTGGAAACGCTGCACCTCGGCCGGAACGTCTCGATCACCCCATATCGGTCGGAACTGGGCGGTCTGACCGGCTCGATCCCGCCGGAGCTGGGCAACCTCGCCAGGCTGCGATCACTGGACCTCGAAAACAACAACCTCACCGGCCCGATCCCGCCGGAGTTGGGCGGCCTCGCCAGCTTGGTATGGCTGGACCTCAGAGACAACCGTCTCGACGGTCCGATCCCGTCGGAGCTGGGCAACCTCGCCAGCCTGGAAAGGCTGCGCCTCGGATACAACGCCTCGCGATATGGACAGTGTTGCCGGGAGGATAGCCCCGGTCTGACCGGCTCGATCCCGCCGGAGTTGGGCGGCCTCGCCAGCTTGGAACGGCTGGACCTCGGCGCCAACGGCCTGACCGGCCCGATCCCTCCAGAGTTGGGCGATCTCGCCAGCCTGAAATGGCTGGATCTCGGCAGGAACGAACTCACCGGCCCGATCCCTCTGGAGTTGGGCAACCTCGCCAGCCTAGAAACGCTGGACCTCGACCGGAACGAGGGGCTGACCGGCCCGTTGCCGAACAGCTTTTCGCAACTCCGGCTGCGATGGCTCAGCGCGCGGGGCACCCTTCTTTGCGTCCCCTGGGATGATGAGGCGTTGCAATCGTGGCTGAGCGATCTGGGGGGACCCGGGATCGAGTCAGGTCCGCGAGGGACGGGTGTAGCTCCTACCTGTGACGTGGTTGCGCTAGCGGCGCTGTACCATGCGACGGACGGGCCGAACTGGACAAACCCGAACTGGCATAGACCGGGCAACCGGAACTGGCTGACGGACGCCCCGCTTTGGGAATGGCATGGGGTGATCGCCACAAGACCGGTGCCAGGACGCGGGCTGCGGGTAACGGGGCTGAACCTCGTCAGCAGAGACCTCACCGGCCCGATCCCGCCGGAGTTGGGCGATCTCGCCAGATTGCAAACGCTGAACCTCAGCGGCAACGACAGCCTCACCGGCCCGATTCCTCCAGAGTTGGGCAACTTCACCAGCCTGGTACGGCTGGACCTCAGAAGCACCGGCCTGACCGGGCCGATCCCGCCGGAGTTGGGCAACCTCGCCAGCCTGGAAACGCTGGACCTCCGGCGGAATAGGGAGCTGACCGGCCCGTTGCCGAGCAGTTTGACGCAACTCCGGCGGCTGCGGGTGCTCAGAGCGGAGGGCACCGGCCTATGCGCTCCCACGGACGAGGCGTTTCAATCGTGGCTACGTACCGTTCCACGCCGCGAAGTAGCCAACTGTGCGGCCGCCGCCATGGCCGGGGAGCGCTTCCGGGAAGCGGTGGAGGTTCGGATCATGCCGGTTCCGGTTCCGGAGCCCCGACGATGAGCCCCGCCGGCTGGGGGAACGGCGAGGAATCAACCGTGCCGGCTAAAGAGATTCTCCGTCGCGTGAGGCATGCAGCAAGACTAGTCTACGACGCGGCAAATGAAGCCTACCCCGCAGACGGCGCGCCACCTTCTAGACCCGGCCTCGGGCGGGTGACCCCCGCCAAGGCCGCCAGGGTTCGAGAGGAGATAAAGAAGGAACTCGGCAAACCTGAGTTATCGAATGGCCCGGTCTTCATGGCAGAACAACTCGTGGCCGAAGCACGTGCTCTCCTCGGTCGCCACGGTGAGCGCTTCTACGCCGCCCTGCCGCCCCGGCACGGAGGCACTCGCAACGAGTGGCACCGGAGGCCCAACGATTGGAAGTCCGTCCGCAACGCCGCAACTTGGGATGGGGCCGTTATGAAGTTTCGCGCCCTGACCCATAAGTCGGCAGCCGTGGCTGCCGAGAAAGCTCATCTCGCAAGCGGACGGATCGTGTCTGAGCGTGCACTTGTAGTCGTCGCGAAGGCCGTGATCTTCGACGGGTGCTCCGTGATTGCGGCGGCAAAGCTAGACCACCCGGGAGATGACGTGGTGCGACAGAAGATCGCGGTAGAAATGGAACTTGCCGAGCACGACCTCTTGGGGGGGCGGGTCTTCATGGCAGCCCATCGCGTAGCCAGAGCACAAGCTCTCGTCGGCCCGCAACAACCGCGTACCAAGTCGTCCAAGCCTTGATGCGAAGATGCTCTGCGGGCCGATGCTCACAGGCTTCCGTCTTGGGTTCAGGGGCGAGTTCTTGCGATGGCTCTCGAAGAACCGTTCCTGACTTGTGCCTTTTCGGTCCACTGGGTAGCCGGAGGGCCACACTTGGATAAGCCAGCCAAGGGTCAGTTGCTCGATTTGCTTTCGAGGGCGAACGCCGTCAGGAGTTCGAGACCACGGCTCACTGACCGCCTAGCACTGGACCGGCGGCGGGTGTCGAGTCGTCTGACTCAGACGAGATACTGAACGGCGCGTGACGCCCACGCCTTGCGGCGGACGAGCCGCTGTGGCTACCATGCTACGAAACGGGGCGTGGAGGCCACGTTCGGAGAAAATGAGCCGAAAACAGCAAACGACGAGAACCTCACGAGCGGTTTCACCGAGCCGCCTAGGCCCCCGCACCGTTGCGGCGTCGGGCCACGCTGCGAATCGACCTCCTGCGCCAGTTCACCCGGCGCGAACCAAAAGGGAAGGAAGCGGAGCGTGAAGGTCGTGAAGGCCACCATCCGCCCCGCCCAGAATCGGCTACCGTTGGGCTCACCGAGGGAGGTGCCACAGCCCTCTCCCTCGATTGCTGCTCATTACGAGCTTATCCACGGCGATGCTTTCGAGTGGCTCAAGAGCGCGAAGCCCAAGTCGATTCACGCCGTCGTCACGGACCCACCCTACGGGTTGGTGGAATACACTTCGGAGGAACTGAAGAAGCGCCGGAACGGGAAGGGCGGCGTCTGGAGGCAGCCGCCCTCGTTCGACGGTTGCAAGCGTCAACCCGTACCACGCTTCACGGTCTTGGGCGACAAGGACAAGGAAGCAATCCGGCTGTTCTTTGGGAGATTCTCCCGGTTGCTCCTTCCCGTGCTCGTTCCCGGCGCTCACGTCTTCGTTGCCACGAACCCGCTGCTATCTGATTTCGTTTTTGGTCCGTTCCTGGCTTCCGGTTTCGAGAAGCGGGGAGTGCTGATTCGCGAAGTCCATACGTTGAGGGGTGGGGACCGTCCGAAGAACGCGCACGAGGAGTTTCCGGACGTGACTGTCATGCCGAAATCGTGCTTCGAGCCGTGGGGGATCTTCAGGCGGCCAATAGAGGGGCGGGTTCAGGACAATCTGCGAGCGTGGGGTACCGGGGGCTTGCGAAGACTCTCCAAGACCGAGCCGTTTCGGGACTTGATCAAGTCCTGCCGCGCTCCCCGGCGAGAGCGGGCCATCGCCCCACACCCTTCACTGAAGCCACAGGCCTTCCTTCGCCCACTGGTGAGGTCCAGCTTGCCGCTCGGCAAGGGAATCGTGCTTGATCCGTTTGCGGGGTCTGGATCAACGTTGGCAGCCGCCGCCGCGTGGGGCATCCATAGTGTCGGGATCGAGTGGAATCCCGAGTACCACGCAATGGGCGTCGCAGCGATCCCCAAGCTGGCCGCACTGGATGTCTGACGGGTTTGATTCGGGTGTGGCCTTGCCTTCGGGGCTGGACATAGCAGCCATCCGTCGGGCCATTCAGTTCATCGAGGAGTCCCTGAACGACCGGGACTTCATCGATCTGTACTTCGAGCAAGCGAACGTATTCAGCGCCATCGTCGGGATGTTCGGTACCAAGGCGCTCGACAGCGTGAGCAACTACGAGAAGCACCGACACAGCTTCGAGGCGCAGACGCGATTCCCCGACCTGCGGAAGCGGGGTGCGCCCATGCCCTTGCGCCCTGCGGATTGTTTGGAGAGTAAGGCCAGCAAGCGACCTTGGTCGATCCAATCACACTATAACCATCCCGGCTGGTACGTCGTGTGGCGGTATCTCGTGGACCCGACGCGCACCATCAAGCCGGGCGCGTATGTGGTGATCTGGCGAGTGGACGTGGTCTTCCTGGACAAGTCGGATTGGAAGTACGAAGGAAGCAAGGCCAGATCGGGCCGAGGGGGGCGGACGCACACCTTTGGTGTCCGAAGGCCAGCCAGCAAGCTGCGTACCTGCGCCGCGTACCGGTATCCCGGAATCCGTCTAAAGGGCGGTAAGCCGGTGCCGGTCAACGGAGAGGTTTCAGAGTGAACTCGAGCACGCCGGGGATTCCCCTCTGTGAGGTTGGGCGTGTTACTCGATCTTCATTGTCTTTGTGACCGTGATCTCGGCGTGTCCAGTTGCCAACTGCGAGCGAAGATCGGACGCTCTAGAGGGGCCGCGCTCCGGCAACAAGGGCTCGTGTCGGAACCCTCCACCTTCGAGTATTCTCCGAGGGACTGGCCATGAGCGTGATGGAGTCAAATGACCGTGCCCAAAGAGCACCCCGTAAACTGGCGAAGGTTTGGACCATGCTGGCCGAGGTTCTGGCACCGTTGGTGTCAGGTGAGCAAGAGTCCGCCGTCGTGCGCGACAAGTTCGACGAGTGCGCCGCAGAGTGCCTCGCCGAGTTCGATGACGCGGAGTTGCGCGACTCGCTCGAAACGCAAATCCAGTTGGTGAGGAATCTGGTGTTCATGGAAGCAGGCGACGTGGTCGGGATGCGCGCACGCGTCCTTCCGGCGCACTCACCCAAGCGAGAGCACAAACGGTGAAGGCGCATAAGGAGGTAACTGAAATGACTCGCATGGCAGCAACGTTCGTGGCGTTGGCAGTAGCAGCCCCGGCCTCGGCTCAAGTGCTACAGCGAGGCGATCCGACGCGAGTATCCCGGCTTTGACGCCGATCCCGGCCGGATCCCGGACTAGAGGTGAGGGGCGAGTGCTGGGGCGCGCAGGACGGGCGCTGAAGCACGTTCATACGGGCGACTTGAGCCAGCGTGGGAGCGGTCCTGCGCCGCCTCTGGAGGGTTTGACGGAGGTCCTTCCCCGAGAACTCACCGGCTCGGCGCGGAGTCCCGGTCCGGTCCGGGACTCCTGATCCTTTCCAGCAGTTGCCTCGTCATCGCCACCCGCTGCCTGGCCCTGCGCCGTACGTCCCGGAGTAGCCGGTCAAGTCCATCACCCGCGCGCTCAGCCGCTCGACTTGCCGCTGCAAGGCTTCGATCCGTCCGGATTGCCGCCGCTGTTCCGTTTCGTACTGCCCGGACAACTTTTCCAATGCGGCCGTCAGCCGCCGCTCCAAATCGGTCACGCAACTCCCTCCTCAATCCCTCGACAGCTTCAAGTAGGGCCGCCCGTCGATGATGAAGGCCGGACGGACCACCGTGCCGGCCGGCAGCGACACGTACCGGTCCCCGCTGCTCTGTACTGGCGCTCGATGGCGCGAACTCCCCACTGGGCATCCATCGCGGCTTCCGGATCGGGGTACAACTCCCGTGTAGGTGCTCGGTGGCACAGGTAGGCTGTGGTTACTCCCGGCCCGGTAGCCTGTCGCTCTTGTTGGAATCCTTCGATCTAACGTGAAACACGCTCGAATGGGTACATCAGGGGTACAGGGTAGGCTGGCGTCGCACGAAGGCCGTCCGGCGACTTTCGACAACACCCCGCTCATGCCCGATAAGGGTGTCCAAGGCCCTGCGAGGGCGTAGTTTGCAAATGGTGCAAACCCTACAGGAGGAGGACCTGTGCGAAACGCATTCGCAACGATGTTTGGTTCGAAGAAGTTCCTGACCGCCCTCACGGGGGTGGCAGTGGTCGTCCTCGAAGATCTCGGTCTCCCAATCTCGGAAGAGGCGCTGCTGCCTCTCGTAGCGTACATCGTAGGCCAAGGCATCGCCGACCACGGGAAGGAGCGGGCCAGGGTGGAATCCGGCAAGGCCGACGAGCTTCTCGGCGTCCTTGGGCGCGGCTCGTGATGTCGCCAGCCTAGCCGGATGGGCGGAACTGGCGAGGCTCTACCAGACCCAAGCGAACGCGCAGCTGCGCTGAGGTCTTTGGGCTGGACGGGGCACCGGGCCGAATGGATCGCGCTCGCCTGCCGCCACGGCGGCGTGTTCACCCGTGCGCAGTGGACGAGCTTCCTCGGGTGCCACCACGAAAAGGTGGGCCGCGCCGTCCGCAAGCTCGTCGCCCAGGGCGTGGCCATCGAGGAGAAGCCGCCCGGCATCAAGGGCATCGGGCGGATCTGCCGGATCCACGGTCGCCCGATCTACAAGGCGCTCGGCTTGGGGGACCGCCGCCGCCGGAGGATCACGTCGCCGGAGGTGACGATGCGTCGCCTGCTCGGGCTCGACTACGTGCTCGAACATCCCCGCCTTCCGTGGCTGCCCACCGAAGCCGACCGGGTGGCCGCCTTCGAGGCGCTCGGGATCGAGCGGGGGCTTCTTCCCCAACGGGTCTACCGGGGCGCGCTCGGGGGTATCCGGCGCTTCTTCCCGCTCGGGCTGCCCATCGCACTGGACGCGGAGCGCGCCGTCTTCGTCTACGCCGAACCGGGTTACGAGACCGCGACGGCGATCCGCTCGTGGGGCGCGAAGCACGGCGATCTCTGGAAGGGGCTCTGGGACCTCGGCCTCAAGATCGAGGTGGTGGCGGTCGTCCGGAGATGGAAGGAGTACGGGAGGACGAGCCGGGTGCTGGCCAACTGGTCGCGGTATCCGCGCCCGTCCGAAATCGAAAAGGAGACCCGGCGCGACCTCGCCCGCATCGAGCGGGCCATCCTCGGGGGAGATGTCCGCACCCTCGACGAATACGGTGGCCTGAACGCCGCCTTGAAGCACGCCAACGCCCTTGAGGACCGGGCGCGCAGGCGTGCGGGCCGGGGGCTGACGGAACGCGTCAAGACATGGAGTTCGGACCGGCTGGCGGGGGCTCGAATCTGGTGGGAGTCCTGATGTGCTGGGCCGTACCGGAGGTGTGCAAGCGACATGGAGGGTCGATGCACATTTTGGCGCTCCGGTGATCCGCACCACCCGGCCTGCATATCCGCTGGCGCGGGAACGTCTTGCGGCTTCACCGCACGGTCGGCCGGGGCGCAGGAGCCGCTTGGGGCTTGGTGGGGAGCGACCCCAGGGGCACAGGTGCCCGGTTCGGGCGCGGGGCCGTGCGCGTTTTCACAGGCTCGTCCCCGCCCCCTTCTGGGGTCCGCTCCCCCACCAATTATCCCTGCGGGAAGGCTGTTGGATGCCGAAGAAAGATCGGTTAAATCGTCCGGCTCACCACCGTTTCGCCGAAGCAGTCCCGCCAGCAGCGCCACGCCCCGCCTTTACGGACCTGACGCCCGCCCGTTCGTTCTCGCGGGGGGCTTCATTCCCCGGGAGCCGATGTTGGGCCAGCCCGTCGGGCACACCAGCCCCGGGTACCGCGAGCATCGTCGCGATCTGATCCGCCAACCTCTCGATCACCGCAGGTGCCGCCAGGAAAACGGAGGTCCGTTCGCCAACGGTGATTCCAAGCACCATGGAGGTTTCGCCGCACATCGTGCTGGCGCCCATCCACATATCCGATGCCCTACGCCTAACGTCCGTCTGCTGCCGAGCCTTGCTCTGAGCAACTCTGCTCCCGCGCATGGTGCCACCCTCCTCTACCGTGTTAGTCTCAACCGCTTCCTCGGTCGTGCGAGCCCCGGGGACCGATCGGACGCTTCCGGGGCTCTGGCGAAATCGCACATGGCAGCCTCCAGCTTACGCGGATGATTCTGACGGTTGCGGGTTAGGCTCTCCTCCTGAGTGGCGTTGGGGGTTCGCCTCCTACATCCAACGGGCCGAAAGGGTCCGTCCGTAAAGGCGAGGCCGAACTTGCGCGTCCGGGGCGGACAGTCCGAAACACTTGCACCCGGTCGCCGCTGCTGCCGTAATGGCAGAACCAGGGGCGCTTCGGGGAACCCCGCAGTGCTGAGAAGGCCCGCGAGGGCCGACATCGCGGACGGAAAAATCGCAATCGAAAATGCGCCCCGTCTCCGCCCGGCCACCATCAGACCAAGGGAGGGAGCCATGAAGGGTAGTGATCGAGCGGTGCGCGAGCCTCGAAGTGCATAAGAGGACGGTGGTGGCGTTCGTACGGACGCCGCGGCCGGGTGGGGAGAGGTCTCGCCGGAAGGAGACGCGGACCTTCAAGACGACGATGAAGGGCTTGGAGGGGCTGGGGGCGTGGCTGCTGTCGCGCGGCGTGACGGACGCGGCATTGGAGTCGACGGGGGTGTACTGGCGTCCGGTGTGGGCCGTGTTGGAGGACCGCTTCCGGTTGCTGCTGGTTAACGCTCGGCACGTCAAGCACGTTCCCGTACGCAAGACGGACGTGAGAGACTGTGAATGGGTTCCCCAGCTTCTGGAGTGTGAGCTGCTCAGGGGAAGCTTCGTGCCCCCCGCGGAGATCCGCGACCCTCGGGACCTGACGCGGCTGCGCAAGACGCTGGTGCGGGAGCGGAGTTCGCAGGTCAACCGGGTGGGCAAGGTCTTGGAAATGACGAACGTCAAGCTGGGCTCCGTGGTGTCGCACGTCATCGGTGCGACCGGGCGGGCGATCCTGGAGGCGATGATCGCGGGCGAGGGCGATCCGTCGGCCGGCCTGGCGAAGGGGAGCCTGCGTGCAAGCGCCGGGAGCTGGCGGAAGTCGTTCTCGGGCTGGTTCGCGACCACCACCGCTTCCTGCTTCGCCGACATCTGGACATGATCGACGAGCTGGACCGCCAGATCGCGACGATCGAGGCGCGGATCCTCGCGGAGACGACCGGCCCTTTCGGGGCGGCCCTCGCCCTTCTGGAGAGCGTTCCGGGGGTGGCGCGGCGGTCGGCGGAGGCGATTTCTGGCAGAGATCGGCGATGACATGTCGAGATTCCCGACCGCCGCGCATCTCGCGTCCTGGGCCCGGGTCTGCCCGGGCAACCACGAGAGCGCCGGGAAGCGAAAGTCCCGCGAAGACAGGAAGGGGGACGCGTGGCTCTTAGGGATGCGTTGTCGCAGGTGGCGTGGGCGGCGGCCCGGACGAAAGGAAGCTACTACCGGGCGCTGTACTACCGGATGAAGCGGAAATTGCGTCACGTGCCTCCTAGAGTGCATCTTTCTCCCTCGGGTGCCGGATGCGGCGGATGACGTACGCGCCGTAGTGATGGCGCTGGCCGACAGGCCGGCCACCGACTCCCACACCCGTGACGCACCAGAAGCCCTGAAACATGTTGCTGTGACGCTGGCGGAACACCTGACAGGAAGACCGCGAGTTAAACACACACGACCCCATAGAGGGGGAGGAACCATGAACTGGCCGGGATGGGGCGACGTGCTCCCGATGCTCGCGCTGATCGGGGCGGCGTGGTCGTGGGCGAAGCTGTCCGACCGCACGGTTTCGCGGGCGGTGGAGAAGGCGGGGCGGGAGGCCGAGAAGGCCGCCGAAGCGGCGGCGGATCGCCTGTACGAGCGGCTGCGGGGGAATGACTTCCGGCACGTCGAAGACGGAATGAAGGCCATTGGTGAGCGGGTGGGCCGCATGGACGGGCGCTTGCGGGACGCGCTTTCGGAAGTGCGCGGGATTGGCGCAGCCGTTGAAGACGTACGGCGAACCGTGGCCTTGCTCGCGGAGAGATCGCAACGGCGCGAAGACGCCCCGACTCCCGAGCCCTCGGAGCGGAAGCCGAACCCGGTGAAGCCCTAAACTTGCGGCTGTTGCTGGCGGTGACGCGCCGAAAGGCCCTGGTGCCCTTGCGGAGTCGCCCGGAGGCGAACGGAGGTATCGGGGAAAAACAAGAACGTAGAGCAAGACGGCGGGACGGAGAAAACAGATGACGGTCGAAGCATGGTCCATTATCGGCATCGGCGTACCCATCCTCGCGTTCCAGCTCAAGGTAATGCACGATGTGGGCGACCTCAGAGAACGGGTGGCCAGAATCGAGGAGAAGCTCAATCCATGGCGCAGCGGGAAGGTGCCGTGACGGTCGCCGGCAAGGAACTGCCCCGCACCGCCGCGGATTCGTACCGCGACTTGATGGAGCAGGTGAAGAAGCGCACGGAAGCGGTGAACTTCTTTCTGCGCATGCATGGTATGTACGCACAGGTTATGGCGGAATCTGTCGCTCTGCAGCTTCGCAACATCCTCGAGACCATCGTTCTCGGTTCCCTCGTGTCGGATCTCTCCGAGTACGAGAAGCGAAGGACCGACATCAGGAAGACGAGGAGGATGTCCCTGCTGATGAAGACCATGGATGCGGCCAACAAGGACTACTACCCGGTCCCCACCAGACAGGTCTTGGACGCGGACGGCAGGGTGATCGAGACGGTTTCGGTCGAGTCGGGCTTCCTGACCAGAAATGAGTGCCCGAGGCTATACGGGAGGTGTAGCAACATGCTTCATACGCTGGGGCCAACTGCCGATCCTCTCTCGTTTCTGGACGCGGCTCCCCGGTGGTTGAATAGGATCATCACGCTTCTGAATCACCACCAGATCCAGTTGTCCAACCCGGACATCCAGCTCTGGACTCTGATGAACGCGAGTTCGGACGGCCGGGTTCACGTCTACACGTTCAAGCGCGTCCGAGAGAAGGATATTCGGTTTCTACCGCGCGATGCCCAGGAACGGATCAAGCACTTGGAGCACTCGCGTGAGGACTCTCAAGCCTAGCCAAGCGGAAGCCAACTACTCCCGTCGACCGCGAAGCTCCCCAGGCCTCGAAACCATGGCGAGACACCAGCGCAGACTAGCGGTAGTCCTGCTGGTGGCCGCGTGCTCCGGTGACGCGACGGCCCCCGATCCGACCCCATCTGCCCCGGACCCAAATCGTCCGCCCCCTCCCGTTAATCGGCCTCCAGAGGTGACGGGGGACATTCCCGCGCAACGCCTTCCAGGACCGGCAGAGCCCGTGACGGTGGCTTTGGGGACGTACTTCACCGATCCGGACGGGGACGCGCTCACCTTCGCGGCGTCCAGTACGGACACGGCGGTTGTGTTGGCGGTGGTGGCCGGGGACACGTTGCGCCTGACGGGCGGCGGAACCGGGGGGGCGGGAACGGTGACGGTGACAGCAACGGACCCGTCCGGACAGTTGGCGCGGGCTGCGGTGGCGGTGACGGTGAACCGGGCTCCGGTGGCGGCGGGGGACGACATCCCGGCGCAAACCGTGATCGATGAAGTGGGACAAGTACTGGTGGACGTGCTGGCGGGCACGTTCACCGATCCGGACGGAGACTCGTTGTGGTTCGATGCGGAAAGCTCCGACACGTCCGTTGTCGAGGCTGGCTGCTGCTCTGCCCGATCCGGAGGCCCTTGGATGGTGTGGCTTCGTCCGGTCGCCCATGGCGGGGCAACCGTGACCGTAACCGCCCGCGATCCCGACGGACTGGAGGCGCGGGCGGCGTTTGCGGTGGAAGTGACGGAGCATCCCGACCGGGCGGCGTTGGCGGCCCTGTTCGAGGCGACGGACGGGCCGAACTGGACGAACAACGAAAACTGGCTGACAGACGCTCCGCTTGCGGAATGGCACGGGGTGTCGGTGTGGGACGATGGCAGGGTGTCGAGCCTGTACCTCGATGGCAATGCCCTGTCCGGCTCCATTCCCCCGGAGATCGGCAACCTCGCCAGCCTTGTAAGCTTGGCGTTCACCGAAAACCGCGCCCTGACTGGGCGAATCCCTCCGGAGATCGGTAACCTCGCCAGTTTGGAACAACTGTTGCTCCACGACAACGTCCTGACTGGCCCGATCCCCCCGGAGCTTGGCAACCTTGCCAGCCTGGAAACATTGTGGCTCCAAGACAACGACCTGTCCGGCTCGATCCCCCCGGAGTTGGGCGGCCTCCCCAGCTTGGAAGCCCTGTTGCTCAACGACAACAACCTGTCCGGCCCGATCCCCCCGGAGTTGGGCGGCCTCTCCAGCTTGAAAGACCTGTGGCTCCACGACAACGACCTGTCCGGCCCGATCCCTCCGGAACTTGTCAACCTCGCGTTGATACCGAGCTTGCCCACTACCAGCGGCTTCCATTTGCCGACGGGGAGTATCCTTCTTTCGGGCAATCCCAAGCTTTGCGTGCCCAACGATCCCCAGCTTCGGGCATGGCTGATCGAACGGAGAAACTACCCGTACCCCTGCCGATCCAACCCCGATGTTCGGCTGTTGCCTCTCGCGCTGATGCGCGCGGATGGAAACGGCCTGTCGCTGGCGTTGCCGGATGATCTTCACGCCCCGGCGGTGAGTGTCTCGGACCCCGGCGTTGTGGCCGCGTCCTTCGCGGACGGCTGGCTTGAACTGATTCCCCGGAGCATCGGCCGTGCGGATGTGGAGCTAGTGCCTTCCGGCGGCGGTTACCTTGCCGTCGCGGGCGTGTCAGTGCGGAGGGCCGTGGGAACGTTCGGGATCGACATTGTGATGGAGCAACCCGCCCCGCTGGCCTTCGAGGAAACCATGGTAGCGGCTGCCGACTGGTGGTCTTCCGTGTTGGGCGGCACGGAGTGGAAGGATCGGCGGCCCGGATGCTTCAACGACGAGGCAACGGCGCTGGCGGATGAGCTTCTGATTCACGCCGGGATCGATGCGGAGACGGGGTACGCAGGGTATGCCGTTGCATGCTTTTTCCCTCCCGGCGAAGAGGATTCCACGACCTACGAGCCTGCAGGCGGAGAGGTACGGGCACACCCCAGATTTGCTGGTGTTGAGGGGCTGATGCGTCATGAGATCGGCCACATTCTCGGCTTGGTGAAGTGGCCGGTGCGTACCGGATTGACGACGCTAGACCGGGCGCATTTCACGGGCCCCAGCGCCGTGGAGGCGTACCGAGCGGGCGGCGGCGATTCAGGCCTGCCCGGCGTCCCCCTTCAGGAAGACGGGTGCAGGTGCCATTGGGATGTTCCGGAGCTTATGGGACGGGGGGGCGGCCCCGGCGGCGACGGCCTTTCCCTCGCGGCGCTGGCGGACGCGGGCTACACGGTGGATATGACAAAGGCGACCCCTTGGCGGATGCGGGACAACGCGGCGGCCTCCAGGGCCGCCGAGCCCTTCCGGGAGCGGGTGGAGGTTCGGATCGTACGGCGTCCGGTTCCGGAGTAGAAGGGGGGTGAGCGCGAAAGCATGGGTAAGAGGTTTGCGGGGTAGGCGTGGTGCTGGCGGCGGCGAGGGTGCCCCAACTCCAAGCTGTGCGAACGACGGATTTTGAGGAAGTACAGGAGCGCGAGCGGGTGGCACTTGGCGGCGCTCTACGAAGCGACGAATAGCCCAAACGGCGACCCCCCATCAGCACCGCCGAAGACACAGAAACGACGATCCACGAAGGCGATGTCCAGATCGCCGCGGATGGCCACATCGGCGGCTTGGAGGGCCGCGTCTGCCGAAACCCGGATCGGGAGGACGGCGTAGAGGAGGCGGGCAGTCGCGTTCGAGGGCGGATCTACCCGGTGGGCTGGAGCGCGTTGGCCACGACCCCTGTGCTTCGGCTTACGACCGCACCGGCGTGTGAAATCGACACGATTCCAAGCGGCAAGGTCACCAGTTATGCTGCCGTCGCACGCAAGATCGGGCGGAACAGGGCCGCGCTGGCGGTTGGCAATGCGCTTCATGAGTTGTCCTCGAAGGACCCTGAAGTCCCTCGGTGGCGCGTTTTGCGGAAGACGCGGATGATCCCACACCCTCACGCGCATTCCATTCGGCCGGTCTTCCCCAAGGAGTGGCGCGTCATCCTGGAGAGGGAGGGCGTTGAGTTCGACGGCGATGGTCGGATCGCTGAGAAGCACTTCTGCGAGGATTGGTAGGGGCGCGGACTGAGGCGTTACGCTCAGGCAAGGTCTCTAGGCCAAGGCCATCGCGGGGCTAGCCCTTGATCCCGTAACGCCCAAAAGGTTCTGTTAGGGCGAGCTCATTCTAGGGGCAAGCGCAGAGGCAAGGGGTGGGTGTGTGACAAAGGCGCGAGGGCGTTGGAGCCGGATCGTGGCGGGCATAATCGGTGCGACGGTATTAGCCACCGTCGTAGAGGCGGGTGTCAGTGCCGTTTTGGATCGACCAGCGTTGTTCTGGGCGACCCTAGTCGGGTGGTTCCAGTTGATGGTCGGATGGATCAACCTTACCTACTTGCTCTGCGGGCTGGGGGGCACAGGGTTGCTCTTGCTAGGCGTGGCAATTGGGCGAAACGACCCGAAGAAGGTCGGAAAGGCAGTGCCACTGCCGTCGGCTGATGCCGAACCAGGTGGTGGCTCGCCGGATCCCCGAGTGGACGCGCCGCCCGTTGATCCCCACCCCACCTGGGTCGACGAGGATAAGGCACTTGCGTTGCTACGCGGTCATCTCCTGGTTACCAGCATTGCGAAGGGTATGCATGAGGCCGGTGAAGCTGGCTTGGTTGGGGCTACCCATCAAGTGGCCGAGATGGTGCTAGAGGAGTTCGCGCTGGAATTCCCTAGCAGCACCAAGATGCTGGCGAATCGTTACGGTGACATCGTTACCGAATACGCTCAGGCCGATTTGGTCTCATGGGCTGACCAGAGCTTCGCGTCGGTCACCTCCTCAAATCCTGAGCCCAGGGAACCAGACGCCTAAGCCGAATTCGCACAACCGCACCGTCTGGACCGGCGACAACCCAGACGTTCTCCTGGGCATCAATTTGGTCCAGAACAAGGTCGTGGCGCACCTCTCACCCCGGGTGGATGGCGAGAGACCCATTCCTGCAAGGAGCAACCGCCGTGATTGACGAGCCCGCGACCAAACCGAGAACGCCCAGCGAGATCTTTCCCATCCTGAGCGAGGACTTCCGCCGCCGCGTGGTCAAGCGCGCCCTCAGGCACCGTTCCGAGTCCAAGGCTCTGCGGCGCCAGCGCGGAGCCGCCTTGCGGCGTCTTCGCGTGGACGGATATCGGGACGCCAGCCGGGCGCCCCGGCCCAAGCTTCTCCAGCCCGTCCTGGGGGCGATCCAGCACCACGACCACGACCTCGCCCGCGCCGTTCTCAATGCCTGGATCGACTCGCACGGCGAGCTTCGCGACCGGACCGCCGAGCATCTTGCAAGCAGGGGTCACGCTTCGATTCGTTCTTGGACGCGCGAGGAATGGCGTGGCGAGCGCGAGGCGCTGGCAGCGGCCGACGACGCGGTAGACCGCGAGTCCGCCGGGCTGATGCTGTCCTCCTCGCCCGGCGCTTTCCCGCACCGCCGCCCCTCGGGTCCCCGCTCTTTCAGGATTGGCTCGACATCCTGCAAGACCTCCGGCCCGACGCGCCCGATTGGGACGAGGCCGGCACCCTCGTCAAGTGGATGGACGACATCCGGCGAGACAAGGAGCGCGAACTCGTCGGATGGTGCCGCGAGCAGATGGCGGGCTTTTGCCGCACCCTTCGCGAGCGGTTCGGCGAGGAACTGCGCTACCTCGGGATCGACCCGGATCCATGGCCCGGACTGGTCGAGGAGCGGCCCGCGCTGACCGGGTCGGCGCTCCCGCTCCTCATCTTCCTGGAAGTCAGCTTCGAGGCGTACGAGCCGATTCGGCCCCAGGCTCCCTCGCGCGAAGACGAGCTTGAGCGGGCCATACAGCGCGCCGAGTGCGAGGACGCGATTCTCGCCGCGGTCGATGCGTGGCGGGAGCGTGTCGCCAAGCTCGACCCGCCGGACGAGGACGGCTCCGGGAAGGAGGCCGACGCCGGGGGAGAGGCGCGCGCGGCTTCGGGGGCGGCGAACCGCTCCGTTGCGGAAACCCGACCTCCCTCGTTGGCGTCCGTGAACGGGGACGGTTCCACGCGCCGCGAGATCGAGGCCCTTCGCGAGGACCGCGAGCGCCTCGAAGCGGACAACCGGACGCTCCGGGAGGAGAAGGCGCTGGGAGACGAGGAGGCCGGACGGCTCCGCGAGGAGGTTGCGCGGATCCGGAGGATGGAGGAGCACTGGAGGCGCGCCTACATCGAAGAGCGTAGGCAAGCCCGGGCGGGCGATGGCGAGCCGGTGGCGGCAGAGCCGGTGGGGAGCGTTCGCGAGGCCATCGCCCAGGCGCGGCGGATGTTCCCCGACCGGCTGCTCATCAAGCTCAACTCGCGCTCGAACGAGGACGCGCCCTTCGTTAACCGGAAGGGACCAACCGACCGGATCGGGGAGACCTGCCCCGGCTAGTTCTACAAGTCGAACCAGTCGGCTCCCACGATGGGACGGTTCCGGGACTGGTACCGGACCCACGTGAACGGAACCACGTGGAAGCTGGCCGCCCATCTCGGCAAGGGGACCAGCCACGACCCCCACCACACGATCCGGATCGCCTTCGCTTGGGACGAGCCGAACGAACGCGTCATCGTCGGATTCGTCGGCATGCACCAGAGGAAACCGAGCCTCTTAGGCGAGGCCGCGGGGCGCACGCAGCGGTAGCGCGGGCACCGAGGGCGCGGGACAATCAGGGCCGGAAGCGCGTTCCGTTTCGGCTCGCCGTTTCGCCTTCCCGCATGGGATTGCTGGTACGGGAGCGACCCAGGCGAGGGTGGGATGGCCATGCACATCCCAACCGCCGCCGTGGCGTGTGAGGCATGCCGAACACGTGGGTCGCTCCCGTCAACGGGCGCAAGCGCCCGCGCGTCACCGCCGACTCGGCAGCGTCGGCACAAACACAACGACGCCAGCTACTTGTGGCATCGGCGGCATGTCACGTCCGAGCGCGTTTCCCGTGCACAACGACCCCGATGTCGATGTGCATTTCCGGATCGGCAACGGGCCATGTCCGCGGACGGTCAAATCCCGCGTCCGGCGAAGCGGCTCGAACGCCATACCGAATGGCCGTCGATCGTTCCTCCGGGGAGGCTGGATCGGAGCAATTCCTTCATCTCGGCGATCCGCTGGAGGCAGGCCAGGAAGCCGCCCATCGCCTCGACCGCCGCGTCGTCCATGCCGAGGATGGCATTCTCGATGCGCGTGATCTCGCGCCGGGCCGCAACGGCGGTTCCGGGCGAGTGGACGGGACGCGCGTCCGCGTCCGCATTGGTCCAGTTCCCGAGGATCGTCCGCGCCCGCTCAAGCGGCCTCCGGGCGCACGCGACCCCGGCGACCTCGACCGACCGGCCCAGTTCCCTCAGCGCCTCCCAGAGCTTCAGGTGGCGGTCCCGCCACGAACGGAGCGGGGTCGAGGTGTCCCAGCCGGGATCGGCGTGGACGAACACGGCGCGGCGGGAGTCAAGCGCCACGGGCATCCCGCGCGGGAAGTAGCGCCGCGCACCTCCGGCCGCGCCCCGGTAGACCCGGACGGGCATGGCCGAGCGTCCGATGCCCATCGCCTCGAACGCGGCGACCTTCTCAGCTTCGGTCGGGAGCCAGGGCAGGTCCGGGTGCTCGATCACGTAGTCGAACGAGAGCAGGCGGCGCATGGCCACCTCCGTCGCGGTGATCCTCCGAAGGCGGATACCTTCGGCCCCGAGCGCCCGGTAGATGCCGCGCGCGCAGACCCGGCAGACCTTCAGGTCTCCGACCGGAGCGTCTTGAAGCGGTCCATGCCGAACCAGTCCGAGAGCTGGGAGCGGGTGAACACGCCGCCATGCAGGCTCGCCAAAGCGATCCACTCGGCGCGGCGGCCCGTCAGGCCGAACGGCTCCAGCGCCTTCTCGCGCCCCTTCAGATGGTCAATCAACCTGGCCGCCTTCGGTCGGAGGCTCTGCCGTACATTAAGGTTCTGCTCCAACGATAGGATCCGGACTCCGCAGCGGTTATCGAGTGCGGTGAACGTGTCACCTCCGGTGGGAATCGGGAGACCGCGTTCGGCGGCGTCAAGCCGCAGCTGCGGGCAATCGTCCCGAGCCGTCCGGTGCGGTCCCGGACGCGGGACGGCTTCCGGCAGCCGCTGCTCCATCGCTCCCCTTAGATCCCAAGGTGCTGGCGGCTCGTTTCGAGGCGCGAACGGCGCTGGCGCTGCACTGGTCAAGCGACCGTCGTCCAGCGAGATTACGTTGCGCAGATCGTGCAGTCCATCGAATCGAGAGGAATCGAACGATGGCACGCACGAAACGAAGTCGGCGCTCGTACGGCGCTGGCGAATGGGGCCGCAACCGGGTCCGGATCTTCCCGGACCCGAAGACCGGCAACTTCCAGATTGAGTGGCGCGAGAACGGGCGGAGGCTCACCCGGTCGCTTGGACACCGCGATTGGGCGAGGGCGAAACGGCAGGCGGACGAATTCGCCGCCGGGTTCGTCGGCCCGGACCTGAACGGCAAGGCGGAAGCCGAGCCCGAACCGCTCACCTTGGAAAGGCTTTTTGACATTTACGTCGATGAGGTGACGCCCACCAAGGGTTGGCAGTCGCGGTGCCACGACAGAGCCGCGATGAAGATGTTTCTGGGCTTCCTCGGACGGAACCGAGATCCGGCTACGCTGTCCCGGAGGGACTGGGACCGGTTCATCCGGGCGCGGGGGACGGGCGCAGTCGGACCGAGCGGCAAGCCCGTGTCCGATCGAACGATCGAACATGACCTCAAGTTCCTGATCGCGGTCCTCAACTGGGCCGCGAAATCGAGGGACGAGCACGGAAAACTCCTGCTCGACTCGAATCCCCTGAGAGGCCTCAGGACGCCGAAGGAGAAGAATCCGACCCGGGTGCTTCTGGCACAGGCGGAATACGAAGCCCTGCTCGGGGTGTCGGCGGATACGGACTGGCGCTTCCGCGTAGCCCTCGTCCTCGCACACGAGACGGGACATCGCATCGGGGCTATTCGGCAACTCAGATGGTCCGACATTGACATGGAGATGAAGACCGTCCGGTGGCGGGGCGAGCACGACAAGTCCGGCTACGAGCACATCACGCCGCTGACCGACGAAGCGCTCGCGGTCCTCGAAGAGGCGCGGCGAAGGAACTCCGGCTCGGGAGACACACCTGTGCTACCTACTTCCACGGATCCCTCCACATGCGTCAGCCGTTGGCTGGTCCGTGACTGGTGGCAAAAGGCCGAAACACGTGCGGGGTTGGAGCCGAAGCGTGGCCGGGGCTGGCACTCGCTGAGGCGGAAGTTCGCTTCGGATCTGATGAACCAGCCGCTGAAGGTGCTCTGCGAGCTCGGGGGCTGGCAGACGGCCAAGACGGTGCTCCAGTGCTATCAGAAGGCGGACGAGGCTCAGCTTCGGAAGGCGCTTGCCAAGCGTCAGAGAGTCGGCACCTGACGCAATCAGCGGGAACCAAATGGCTGGAATCCGGCCAGCCAAACTCGTAAGT
>JAPPJO010000096.1 GCA_028820325.1 Gammaproteobacteria bacterium
CTGGCCGGACGGAGAATCCGAAGGAGCGGCGGAGGCACTCGCTGGATCAGCGGGTTCCGCTCTGCGCGGTTCACGGCAAGGAATCGTCTAAAGTCAACTGGGACTGCACGATCTGCTTCCCTTGCCATTGGGTCGTATCAGACTCCAGCGTCCCATATTTCGCGGCAAATCGGCAAAGAAAAGCGGAATTCTCCGGGATGACAACCGTAGTGGCCTGACGGCTTCAGGTGGCCTTGGATCTCCTGCGTCGTCATGCCCCGCGCGTAGAGCGCGATCACCTTCCCGTCGAACCCGCCCAGCCCGGCGCTGAACCTTGTGGCCCTCCCTCCCGTGCTTCTCGTAGCCGAGGTAGGGGGTGAGTTCGCCTCCAGCACCCGCTCCATCACACGCTTCGTCAGCACGTCCAGCAACCCGCCGCCGCCCGTAAGGTCTTCCGGGCTGCGGTCCTCCATGAGGCTGTCGAGAAGCTCGTTTACCTCCCGCTCGGTTGTATTCTTCTTCTTCCTAGCCATCGTCTCCTCCGGCTTCCAGAGTCTCCCACCCACGGTCTGGTGTAGGATGCGGATCCATTGACCCGCGCCGTGCCTGGCGACTCCGAGATCCGCCAACCCCGCGAGTGCCCCCGAGGCTTGGTGGACCGCAACCCTTGGCTGGCTATTGTGTTTCCTCCCTACAGGCACCAGCGTATCGTCCGTCTCGTTTCGCGTCCCAACTCCAGCCCCGAAGAACTTGGCCACTCTCGTGCCCCTCCGTTCCGGCTCGCCGCCCACGACGTTTTGCGACCTCTTCGCCGTTGCGTTCGGAAAGCCAACCGAGCCGTTCGCTTGGCAGCGGACGTTGGCTGAAGCTGACTGGCCGGAGGTTCTGATCGCCCCAACCGGATCGGGAAAGACCGCTGGTGTCACTCTGGCTTGGGCGTACCACCGCCTCCGGGAGCCCGGCCGCACACCGAGGAGACTCGTATGGTGCCTTCCGATGCGGACGCTCGTCGAGCAGACGAAGATCGAGGTTTGCAGGTGGCTGGAGCACCTTGAAGATGCCGACGTAGATCCGGGTGGCCTCCTTCCGGGGGCTGACCATGTTCACGTTCTCATGGGGGGTGCCGAGTCAGGACGGTGGCTTGAGGCTCCGGAACGCCCCGCGATCATAGTGGGCACGCAGGACATGCTGCTCAGCCGGGCGCTGATGCGTGGATACGCGTCCTCCCGCGCCATTTGGCCGATGGAGTTCGGGATGCTGCATCAGGACGCTCAATGGGTATTCGACGAGGTGCAGTTGATGGGAGCCGGTCGAGCGACCTCCGCCCAGTTGGAGGCCTTCCGGCGCCAGGAGTCCTTGAGGGCCACCGACGAAGACCGGTCGCTGCGGAACCGTTGCCGCAGTCTGTGGATATCTGCGACGCTCGTGCCGGAGTGGCTCGAAACGGTGGACCACCCCGCCCCAACGAGGGTGTTCCGCGTGGACCCGGCAACGGAGGCCGACGACAGGTTGCGCAATCTGGCCAACGCACCGAAGCACCTCTGCCGCATTGGCGACGCGCCCGCTTCAAGCGTTGTTCGAGAGCAGGAGGCATACATTGCGCGGCTAGCGGACTCGGTTCTGGAGACTCACCGGTCGGGGCAGATGACGCTCGTGATCTTGAACCAGGTCAAACGGGCGCAGGAGTTGTACACCCAGGTCCGAAGGAGATTGGCCAGACGGGGGCGGGGCTCTCCTGAACTCGCGCTCCTCCACTCGCGGTTCCGGTCGGGGGATCGAGCGCGCGAAATGGCGAGGTTTGGCGGCGCAGCGAAAGCATCGGACATCATCGTGATAGCTACGCAGGCGGTCGAAGCGGGTGTGGACATCTCGGCGGCGGTGATGTTCACAGAACTGGCTCCTTGGCCATCGATGGTACAGAGATTTGGTCGGGCAAACCGCCGCGCGGAGGTCGAAGGCGGTGCCCAGATCTACTGGATAGATCTTCTCGGTTCAATTGCCAGCGACGACAAGCAGGCCGAAAAGCTAGCCACGACCCAGTCGCTGCCCTACGAGGCCGCCGAGTTGCGGAAAGCTCGCGACATACTTCAGGAGCTTACCGACGTCGCGCCAGCGCACCTCCCTCCAGCTGGGGAGATCGAATCCCCGGTGCGAGTCATCCGGCGCAAGGACGTGGACGACCTCTTCGACACGGATGCCGACCTCACCGGCTTTGACGTGGACATCTCTCCATACGTCAGGGATGCCGACGACACGGACATTCGGGTCTTCTGGCGGGACGTGTCCGTCTCCGACGACGCGCCCCTGAGGCCAAGCGCGCGGGAACTCTGTGCGGTGCCCATCGGTCAGGCAAACACTTGGGTCAAGGCCGCGAAGAAGGCCTTGGGGCCTGTCTTCTTTGTTCGCGATCCGCAGTGGCGGCGTTCGGGTGGGCGGGCTGGATCCGCTCCGCCGGGATGGGTTCCACTCCGCGACCCGCCTTGGCCGGGTTTGACCGTCCTGGCCGACATCAGGGCGGGTGGATATCAGGAGGCCTTGGGCTTCACAGGTGATCGAAAGCACATGCCGGTTCCAGTCGATCTGGTCGAACGGGCGCCCCACGGCTCGGAAGGAGAATCCGAAGGGCATGATGACGATCCGCGCTGTGCGACCGGACGCGCCGTGAAACTCACAGATCATCTGCGGCATGTGGTCGACGAAGTCACTCGCCTTTGCACAGTGCTCGACGTGGACGATTCGACCCGTGAGGTGCTCACGCGCGCGGCCCGGTGGCATGATCTGGGCAAGGTGCACGAGGTCTTCCAGGAAACCATGTTGGGTGGGCTGGATGGGCATGCTGCGCCCGTAGGCGTAGCCTTGGCCAAGACCGTGAATCGGAGCCGTCACGGACGTGCCTATTTCCGCCACGAACTGGCGTCGGCGCTGGCGTTCCTCGCTCACGAGAACTGGTCCCGGGATGCCGATCTGTGCGCTTTCCTGATCGCTGCTCATCACGGTAAAGTGCGAATGAACCTCCGGGCACTACCGCGGGAGTCGGCTCCCAAGGAACCCGAGCTAACGCTAGCCGCAGCGCGATTCGCCCGAGGCATCTGGGAAGGGGACGAACTTCCGTCTTTCGATCTGGAAGGAAACGAACGCTGGCACGGCGGACACCTGACTCTATCCATCATGGAGCTGGGGCTGGACGAGACGACCGGGGAAAGCTGGACAGAACGGACCAGGGAACTGCTGGCGCGCTACGGTCCTTTCCGTTTGGCGTGGCTGGAAACTCTGCTGCGACTCGCGGATTGGCGCGCGTCCGCCAAGGAAGCGTCGGGGAGCTACGAGGATGTGTGACCGGCTAACGCTCCGAGGCTGCTCGCCCACGCCACTCGCCTCGTACCTGAAAGCGCTCGGCGTGCTCCGCCTGCTCTCCTCGGGAACGAACAGCGTGACCGGCGTGCCTGCGGATCCGAATGTGCGCGGATTGTGGGAGGGTGAGAGGTTCCATCTCCAAACATCGCTGGGGCGTGGCGAAATCTTGCGGTACTTCCTGCACGACTACGCCCCGAGTCCGGTGGTCGCGCCTTGGAACGGAGGAAGTGGCTTCTATCCGAAGGATAACAAGGACGGGTTTCGCCCTTTGGCCGCGGAGTCGGTTGCAAAGCGCTTCCAGCCCTTTTCAAACGCCATACAAGGCGCGTTACAGACCCTACATCTTCTCAATCTTGACGCTCGTCCCCAGGGTGCCGAAAAGGCTACGCTAGTGGCGATGTTGCGAGGCCGCCTTCCAGACGCTGCTCTGCCATGGATCGACGCGGCACTCGTCTTGTCAGGAGACCGCCTCCGCTTCCCGCACCTGCTCGGAACCGGCGGTAATGACGGCCGGCTCGACTTCACGAACAATCTCATGCGGCGATTGGCCTCTGAGTCCAGGCCGCTGGGCCTCTTCAACGCGGCTTCGGGAGCGCCTTCGCCTGCGAGTGAAGGATTCCTCGACAATGCGCTTTTCGGTTCGCCGATCCACGAACTGACCGGTGTTGCCGTGGGCCAGTTCTCGCCCGGCGTTGCAGGTGGACCGAATGCTACGACCGGCTACGAAGGCGATCCGACGGTCAATCCCTGGGACTATGTGTTCATGCTTGAGGGGGCCGCCACATTTGCTTCTTCGGCCACGCGTCGGCATCAGAGCACCGCGAGGGCGCGAGCGAGCTTTCCGTTTACGGTTGGGGCGTCGGGGGCAGGTTGGGGTGGGGTGGAGTCCACGGACGAGTCGGACGCCAGAGCCGAATTCTGGGCACCTCTTTGGACTCGTCCCGCTCTTTTCGCCGAAGTTTTGGCCCTCTTCTCCGAGGGACGCGCGGTGACGAACGGTCGAACGGCAAGCGACGGACTGGGCTTTGCACGAGCGCTCGCCGCTCTCGGAGTAAACCGGGGATTCTCGGAGTTTCAACGCTTTGGGATCTTCAAACGTGCCGGAAAGAACCACTACGCAGCTGCGTTGGGGCGCCGCCGCGCGGCACCGTCGCCCGGCGCGGAGCTGGTGGCCGACCTAGATCAGGGCGGTTGGTTGCGGCAGATCCGACGATTCGGGCGCAACGACAACCAACCGGCGGCGATGCGCAATGCGGTCAAGAGCTTGGAAGATTCGTTGTTCGCATTGCTCGCCCCGGAGTGCTCACACACGTCCGTAAGGGTGGCCTTGGAGGCCATCGGGTGGTTGGGAACTTGGCTGAGCAATAGCCCGAAGGGCCGGGATGTCGTGGCTCCCCCGCCGCTGTTGTCCAGCATGTGGCTGCTGCGAGCCGACGATGGGAGTCCGGAATACCGCATTGCCGCCGCGCTGGCTGGAGTCGGCATCCCTCCACCTTACGATGCGGAAGGATCAGGCTCAGCGGCGTCGGGGCCTCAGAGATGGGGAATCCCCCCGATGGCCGCCCACTTTGCTCCGCTGACCAACGGACCTGGTGACGGGTTTGAAGGGGAGACCTTTTTTCGGGGCCGACGGTTGTTGCGTCGTCGCAGCTGGGCTGCCGACAACAGCCCGCCGACGGTCGTCTGGGGGCGCGGGGGACTGATTCGCAACATGATCGCCGTACTGGACCGCCGCATCGTGGAAGCCTCCATTCGCGGGTTGGAGGACAAGCCGTTCGGTGGTGCCAGCTTCACACGGCTGCCCGATGTCAGCGCCTTTCTGGCCGGGGAGTTCGACGACAGGCGTTGCGCCGCACTGCTTGCCGGGATGGTATGGGCGCAGCCCGTCCGGCTGCCAGCCACGGAGCTGGATGCCAGACCAATACCAGCCACCCTGCCGTTTGCGTACGCGGCGCTCAAGCCGATCCTTTCTCCGAACGATGCTCTCGTCCGGGTGGGTGCGATTTCGCCACAGGGGTCGATCCCTATTCCGCCGGATCTTCTGGGCCCTCTCCGCGCGGGCGGGAGAAGCCGGGACGGCCGTGAAATCGCCGGGGCGGTTCGCTCTGCGTTCTCACGGGCTCGCTCGTCCGGCATGATCTCGCCCTACGACCCGATCCAGTCCGGCAGCGGCCTCGCCGCGCTACGCAGCAGCCGAATCGGCGTCGGTGTACGCCCCGATCGTCTGGCCGCCGCCATGCTGCTCCCAGTCTCCGATAACGGGCTGGCAAGCTTGCTGCGGCGAGCCTACTCTGGCACGATTCCCCACAACGCAACTCACTCATCGGAGGAAGTACCGAATGTCAGTTGACCTGACTCCCATCGCTAATGAACCACGGCTGCTGCTTGAGGTCCGTCTACGACCGATTCAGGGGAGCCGCTTTCAGCCCACGGGTTTTCCGAATCTGGGGCACGCGGTCTACGAATCGCCCAATGGAGACGGGCAGACGGTACTCGTCGATAGTGCCCAGTCCATGGCGAACCGCCTCGAAGCCGTCTGTTGGGATGACGTGCGAGACGATTGGGTGGAGTCGCTGCGAGGTCTCCCGGTGGTGCAGGTTGAGGACGAGAGTGGGAAGCACCTGACGAACTCGCTGATCGAAGCCCACCGCCTCAATTCTCCATACATCCTCGAAGGGAAGGATCGGAGCGTCTTCAACATCCTCAAGGAGCGGCTGGCGCAGTTCGAACAGGGACGTGTCGATCTGCGTGAACTCGCCAAGGTGCTTCTGGAGTTTGACGCCAACGCGTTGCTTCATGGGGTTTTTCTGGCCAAGAAGGAATTGGCTGGCGGACGGTTGCGTCTTCCGCGCTCGTTGTCCGCCTTCGTGGAGGCCGACGGGGCCAGGCGAGCGGTTAGCGGCGGGGTGAAGAACGACTCGGTGGACCCGAAGGGAGACACAGCCAAGGGATTCGGGAACGTCCCTTTCGCGCGCGATGAGTGGACTGCCGAACGCATCACCGCCTACTTCAACCTGGATCTCCGGCAGATCCGAGCCTATGGTCTGGGCGACGATGTGGACAGGCTGCTGGTCCTGCTGGCTCTCTTCAAGATCCAGAAGTTCCTCGCCGAGGGGTTGCGCTTCCGAACCGCCTGCGACCTCGATGTAGTCGATGTCCGAGTAACTCGCCCGCAGGCTTTCGAGATGCCGACCCTCGCCGCCATCGAAGCAGACCTCCCCATGCTAATCCGGCGAATTGGCGAATCGGGCCAATTCGGCGACACCCGGGTCCTCACCGTCATCTATCGGAAGTAGCCCCCGTGTTCGGACTCGCCTTTCGGTTTCCAACCGGCCGATACCATGCCACTCCGTGGGGTCGGAACGTCAACGAAGCCGACGTGGCCTGGCCGCCCGAGCCTTGGCGGATCCTGCGGGCGCTCGTCGCCTGCTACTGGCGGAAGGGTGACCGGGAGCACTGGAGCGAGAACGACTTGGCACGGCTGATCGACACGCTCGCCGAGGATCTTCCGGTATTCCATCTTCCTGACGGAGCCATCCACTCCCACACCCGTCACTACATGCCAATTCGGAAGGGCAAGTCGGAGTCCAAGACACTGGTCTTCGACGCTTTTCTGCATCTTCCCGACGGGGCGGAAGTGCAAGTGCTATGGCAGGACATCACGCTTGCAAGGAACCTACTGGATCTCGCCAAGGACCTCGCATCCGGGATCGGGTACCTCGGTCGAGCGGAGAGCTGGACCGAGTGCCGCGTTCTGACGGAAGCTGGGTGCGAGCCGAACTGTGGCCCAGCCGCACTGGGCTTCGAAGGTGAGCCATTTCGATTGTTGGTGCCGCGCTCCGCCAGCGCCTACCAACTTGAGCGAACGCGCCTCATCACCCGTGAAACCGCGCGAATCCAAGCTTCCGCCACTTCAAAGAAGCCGCCTACGGGGCGTGCGCTACAGACGAAGTTGGACAGGTCCTTTCGCGCGAAGGGCAAGGGCGGCGCGGACACGCTTCCCCGGCGCCTGATGGACGCGCTATCTCTGGACACCGCTGACCTCCAGAATCGCAAGTGGAGTCAACCGCCGGCAGCTTACGAGGCCATCTACCTCCGAGCCACGACTGTTCGTCCCGGTGTTCTTCCTCGATCTTCGGGGCGACCCAGGAATGCCAACTCGAAGCCAGAGCTTCCCACAGTCGCCCGCTATCTGCTGGCTGGCCGCCCGCGCCCTCGGATCGAGGACGCCATCAAGATCGGAGAGGTGATGCGGGCCGCGGCGATGTCCAAGTTTGGCTGGGGGATCGATGAAGCGACGGGCAAGCGGCATCCGTTGGCGCCTTGGCAGATCTCGGGCCGCGACCGAGACGGCAGGCCGGTGCATGATCCGGCCCATCCCGCTGCGTTTTGGTTGCCGGAGGACGCGGACGACGACGGGTGGATCGATCATGTGACGGTCTTCATTGCGAGTGGCATGGACGAGGAGGTTCGGATCGGATTGGACAGGGTTTCGCGGATCTGGCTCACCCCAAGGGCGGAACGCGGGAACTTGACCGATGATCCCAAGGTCGACGAGTGGCGCCTCGCGTTGGAGGGTTTCGGCTACCCGCAAGACTTTGACGGGAGTTCTCGGGTTCTGGCCGCGTCACGGCGGTGGCGCAGCATTACACCTTTCCTCGCTTCGGGCCATCTGAAAAAGTACGGGTACGCGGGCGAGTTGCGAAGGCTCCTGAAACGCCGCGGAATCGCCACCGAGGACGTGACGGTGAAGGAGCTGTCGGAAGTCTCGGTGTCCGGGACACCACGGCGTGCCCTGAACTTCTACCGGTTCCGATCACGAGGCCGGGAGGTACAGCACGATTCGCGAGGAAGCCTTCTGGAGATCGAGTTTCCGCGAGTCGTGCGGGGACCATTGGCCTTGGGATACGCCAGTCACTTCGGGCTTGGGATGTTCGGAAGCGAGGTCGGTTGAGCGTGCTCTATGTAGGGAGGTAGCGCTGCCGTGGCAGGCCGAGACGTGAGCGACCGAACCCAGTTCATACTACCGATTCCGCCACCCCCGGCCGACTCCACGAATCCTCTCGTACCCGCCCGAATGGTCAACGAGTGGGTCTACTGTCCCCGGCTTGCCTACTTGGAATGGGTGGAGGGGGAGTGGGCCGACAGCGCGGACACGGTCCAAGGCAAGCGTGCGCACACGCGCGTCGACAAGGGCGGCGGCCGCCTTCCTTCTCCTGACGAGCTCGACGAGGAAATGTCGCAGGCCCGTTCGGTGACGATGTCGTCGGAACGCCTCGGTGTGATCGCGAAGATGGATGTCCTCGACATCCGCGACGGCGTGGTTATGCCGGTGGATTTCAAGAAGGGCAAGCGGCCCCACGTCGCGGCCGGTGCCTACGAACCGGAACGGGTTCAGGTTTGCGTTCAGGCCATGATTCTGGAGGACAACGGATACGAGGTCGAGCAGGGAGCGATCTGGTACGTCGGTTCCCGGGAGCGGGTGCGAGTCAACCTGGACGAGGAACTTCGCGCCAGAACGCTCGAAGCCGTTCGCGACCTGCGCGGCGCGGCGCAGACGCGGACGCGGCCAGCGCCGCTGGAGAACAGTCCCAAGTGCCCGCGATGTTCGTTGGCGGGCATCTGTTTGCCGGATGAGACCAACCTGTTCAACCGCGGCTATCCGCCCCGGCCCCTGAACCCATCGGACGATCCCGCCCTTCCGCTCTACGTCCAAACTCCACGCACGCGGCTACGCAAGAAGGGCGAGCGTCTAATCGTCGAGTCCCAGGACGAGACCGTCGAAGTGCCGATGATCGACGTGTCCCAAGTGGCATTGTTCGGGCCGGTGTCTGTAACTACCCCCGCCCTTCACGCGTTGATGCGGGCGGAGATCCCTGTGTCCTGGTTCTCGACCGGGGGATGGTTCCTCGGGCACACCATCGGGACGGGAAACGGCAACGTTGCCGTCCGCGAAGCCCAGTATAGAGCTGCGTTTAACGAACGTCGGAGCCTGTCTTTTGCGCGCGATCTGGTAAACGCTAAGGTGCGCAATTCCCGCACGATGCTTCGCCGCAACTGGCGTCCCGAACGCGGTACAGACGAGAAGCAGGACGCGATGGCGGGACTCAAGCGAATCGCCCGGCGTGCGCTCCATGCGGACGATGCCCAGCAGCTACTCGGTTTCGAGGGAGAGGCGGCAGCGATCTACTTCTCCCAATTCGAGAAGATGCTGGGACCAAGCGGATCGGAAGGCTTCGACGAGTTCTCGTTCACGACCCGCAACCGGCGTCCTCCCACCGATCCAGTGAACGCCATGCTGTCTCTTGCATACGCGCTCCTCGCCAGAACGCTGACGACGACGGTTTCCGCAACCGGTCTTGATCCGTACATGGGTCTGTATCACCGCCCGCGCCACGGTAGGCCAGCGCTTGCCCTGGACCTTATGGAGCCGTTCCGTGCAATCCTCGCGGATTCCTGTGTCATCCAAGCGGTGAACAATGGCGAGGTGAAGCCGAATGACTTCGTGTCGAACGGACCAGCGTGCTCTCTGAAACCGAAGGGTCGAAAGGCGCTGATTGCGGCGTTCGAGCGCCGACTGGACCAAGTCACCACGCATCCCCTGTTCGGATACCGTGTCTCCATGAGGCGTATGCTGGAGGTCCAAGCCAGACTGCTCGCCCGCCATTTTCAAGGCGAGATCGTCAAGTACCCGCACTATCTCCCCAGGTAGCGTGCCATGGCAAAGGAACGCCTCTACCTCGTGACCTACGACATCTCGGATCCCAAACGATGGCGCCGCATCTTCAAGCTGATGAAGGGATACGGACACTGGCTCCAGCTGTCGGTGTTCCAGTGCCGGTTGACGGCCCGCCGTCGCGCGGAAATGACCATCCGACTCGAAGAATGGATGAAGCCGACCGAGGACCATATATTGATCTTGGACTTGGGTCCCGCGGACAAGATCGAGCCCCGAGTGGAGAGCTTGGGGAAAAGCTATGAAGCACCCACCCGACAGGCTACAATCGTCTAGAGCACCCGCCGGTGCCTCTGCGAGAGCTCCGATGCGGAAGGATTCTCCGGGAGCGGTCGCGTCGGCGCTTCGTCAGGAACGCCAAGGAGTTAGGCCGTGGTACGTGCAGATCCAAGAGGTGGGTTTAGGTTCTCGTATGGCTCAGAGCGACGACCGCTCGCAACTCATCGAGCAAACCGCTCTTGCCCAACGGGTTGGCACGACGGCAGTTTCCGGGGCGGATCCGCCCCGGCCTCATTGAAGCGCAGTGCCAGCACTGCGATACGCGCGCCTACTACAAGAAGTTTCCGGGGCGGATCCGCCCCGGCCTCATTGAAGCATCCCGGACTTCGAGCATATCGACACGGGGCCGAGCACGTTTCCGGGGCGGATCCGCCCCGGCCTCATTGAAGCAAGATGATCTCGGGATCCTGAGCGGGCCCCGTGATCCGTTTCCGGGGCGGATCCGCCCCGGCCTCATTGAAGCGCCGCGGCCGCCGGGAAGGAGGCATCCAATGAGCAAGCGGTTTCCGGGGCGGATCCGCCCCGGCCTCATTGAAGCCGGGTCGTCACGGTCCCGTCCTTCGCGACTGACTCCACGTTTCCGGGGCGGATCCGCCCCGGCCTCATTGAAGCCGCTTGAAGTTGAGGATCCCGGAGGGCGTGGCGTTGGTGTGTTTCCGGGGCGGATCCGCCCCGGCCTCATTGAAGCAATATCACCCATCCGGCGAGCCCGACGGCGACAAGCAGTTTCCGGGGCGGATCCGCCCCGGCCTCATTGAAGCGGCTACAAGATCCGGCCCCCGGGCGACCGGCGCCGGCCGCGTTTCCGGGGCGTATCCGCCCCGGCCTCATTGAAGCGCGGAGACTCACCCGCCGTCGCTTGCGTTGCCCCCGTTTCCGGGGCGGATCCGCCCCGGCCTCATTGAAGCCTCGTCGGGAACGTTGGCCAAGATCCCGAGCTGATCACGTTTCCGGGGCGGATCCGCCCCGGCCTCATTGAAGCAGGTGCTTTCCCGTCATCGCGGGTGGCAGGCCGTATAGTTTCCGGGGCGGATCCGCCCCGGCCTCATTGAAGCGCGTACCAGCAGGAGGAGACACAGGCGGTGGTGGATTGTTTCCGGGGCGGATCCGCCCCGGCCTCATTGAAGCTTCGCCTTGGAGCAGGCGGCGGAAGGGGATACCCTCAGTTTCCGGGGCGGATCCGCCCCGGCCTCATTGAAGCGTGCTGTGGGCAATGAGAAGGACGCCGAACCCGCCGCGCGGTTTCCGGGGCGGATCCGCCCCGGCCTCATTGAAGCGCGCCCTTGGCGGGCTTGTCCTCGCCTTCCTCGGCGGCCGTTTCCGGGGCGGATCCGCCCCGGCCTCATTGAAGCGGCGAGCATCCAAGCCGCCTTGACGGCTGAGGACCGCACGACAGTACAACCGACGAGGATTCAGCGATTCGTCTCAACCGCTTCCTTGACTCCAGACCTCGCGGAGCGATCTGGAAAGGCGCGGCGCATGACAAATTCGTACTGCTCGCGAGCACTTTCCAGCGTATCGTCGGGTGCCTTGGCCGGGAGATCTTTCGGCTTGACGGGACGCTTCTTGCCCCCATCTTGGGCGAGTGGCGGATCCGCACCGCCGTCCCACAAGATTCCCGGTCGAGGCACGCGGTAGTAGTTTGACGGGTCACTGGGCTTCGTGGCCGTTTTCGCAGTCTCGCGGGGATCTCGGACAAAGCGGCCCAAAGCAGCCTGGCAGTAGTCTTCCAACAGCTCAATGCATGCCCACCGACGACCGATCCGTTCACACACCTCGCCGGTCACGCAGCTCCCGGCAAAGGGATCGATCACCATATCGTCGGGTTCGGTTAGCATTCGGACAAAGTACTCGGGAAGGTCCGCCGGATAACGGGCCGGGTGCGGCTTGTGGCCGTGTTCCTCGCAATAGCGCAGATAGAAGCTGTTGCTCTCGGTGTTCGGAATCGCAATGAGATTAGGTGGGATCGCCGCACCGTTGTCTATGCTGAACTTGGAGCTGATGTCATGGCCGGACGGGCGCTTCTTTGCACGGTAGCCCTTGGTCAGCAGGTCCTGCATGCTTGGGCTGTAGGGCTGGAGAACGCGCCGGTTGCTGGCTTTGGGCCAAGGAGTCTTGGAGAGCCACCAGACCGTGTTGACCGCGTCTTTCACTCTGATCCGGCGTACCGTAACCCACTCGGCAGGCGTTGGGAGCTTCGAGGGATTCCACCAATAGAACTCCTGTGCGAGGTGGAAGTCCAACTCCTCGCACAGCATGATGAGCAGCTTGAAGTGGTAGAGGTTCCGGGTGGGATAGCCCTTGTTCCACGCGCCGCCGATATCGATGACCAAGCTGCCGCTGTCCTTGAGGACACGGTGAAACTCGTCGGCGAAGCACTTGAACCAATCGACGTACTCGTCGGCCTCGACGTTGCCGTAGTCCTTCTTGCGAACCAGTCCAAATGGTGGGCTGGTCATTATGAGGTCCACGGACTCGTCCGTGTAGCTCGCCAGCACTTCGCGACTGTCGCCTTGAATGATCTTCCCCCAGGAGGTTTCGCGAAAAGTCGTGAAGGCGGGCTGTGTTTGCGACACGGGCAGGCTCCTACAGTTCAAGTCTCTTGAGTTCCATCGCGTGGCGGGCCTCGCGATGGAACACATCGACGATGGCGGCGGGACGGGCCTCAATGAGCGCAAGATCGTCGCCGTCCAGCATTACGACACAGAGATTGGAATCGGCCATGATCTTGTTGGCGTACCGCCGGGCATCTTCGCTGATCTTGCCGGTCGAAACCATGACGATCGCGTTGCTCTTAAGGAAATGCGTGAGCCCCACTTCCTTGGCAACGTCGTCCAGCGATACGCGAGCGGTATTCTTGCACTGGACCTGCCAGCGGGAGAAGACGAGCCTCGTGCTCTGGAATACGAGATCCACCTCGGCTCCACCGGTGGCCGCGCCGCGGAGGCGGGTCGCCACGTAGGTCAGATCGATGAGCCGCATGAGCTTGAAGGCGAGCGCTTCGAGCGCGAGGCCGCGAATGTGCCGATCTTCCGCCGTTAGGTCCGCGCGCACGTCCCGGAGGGACTTGCGCAGGAGGGGCCGCAGATCGGCTTGGGTCAAGTGCTCGATCTGCTCGATCAAAGGTGCGATGACATCAGCCGCCAGCTTGTCGGTGGCCGTGACCAGGAACGGTTTGGCACCCCGGCCTGCCTTCTTCGTACCTCGCTCCAGCTCGATGTACCCAGCCTTCTCCAGTGGATAGAGAACCTGTTTGGGGAGGTTCTTTTCGTTGAAGGTCACGCCGTAGGTGGCGGCCGCGAGTCGTTCGATGTCGTTGGACGGGTAGGGCCCGCCCCCGTCGATGTTGGCGAGAGCCTTGAGGTAGGCGCGCTGCTGCGGCGAGAAGACGGCCAGGGCTTCGAACTCCTCGATGGCGATGCCGAGAATCTCGTTCAAGCGCGCCTGATCGACTCGGTAACCGGAGACGAGCACTCCGCCTTTCTCGAGCCAGAGGCGCATGGTGCTCATGTGCTTCCCGCCGCGCGGCACAAAGATGCCTCGTTCCTGAAGCCAGTGACGGAGCTTGATGAGGTTGATTCGTTCACCTGCGGCGTGCATGTCCAGCAGGCACTGAACGAAGCTCATTCCGCGACAGTTCTTGAGGATGTGGCGAGCGAAAGACTCGAACAGCGCTACCTGGTCGTGGCGGGTGGAGTAGAGTGCCTTGCCGGTCTCTGTGAGAGTGGCGTCTGCATCGCCGATGAGGCCGTAGGCCCGGAGGGACAGCTTCGTGTTGTTGGCAAGTTTGCGCTTGTTGTAATCGCTGGTCTCGTGGTCAGCGAAATAGCGATCTCTCACTCCCTCCTCGAAGGCATTCCAATCCGCACCGTGCTCGTGCGCCAACTCCAGAAGGACCCCGAGATCGATCCGGTCTGGAGAGAACTCGCTGCCGAACGGAAGGTCGCTGCGCGGCATATGACCTCGGCTATGTGACCAGCACGGAGTTCGCGACTCCGCCGATCGTTCGAGCTGGCACCGATGCGGGCGCACCGCTCCGGCGGCCGCAGCCACCGTGAGAACCGAAGAGGATCACCGAAGGTCGGTCTCGATCCTCGACCTCCTCGGGGCGGATCCTCGCCCGGGCCACGCCCCCCAAGGGAAGCGGGGTGACCGGGCGGTTCGTGCTCTGTGTTGTCAAGCCAGCGGCCTCCGCTTCCTTCGTGAAACGGTCCGTCAGGCATTCCATGGATTCTCCCTTCAGGTCCGAGTTGACTAACCAATATAGCGCCGTCGCGCCATCGGGCACCTCCTCGGGCGTGGGGGTCTCGGGTCCAACCAGTCCTACAGCCTTCTGGAGACCCAGACGGCCCGTCCGACGACGCGGACATCCTCGGCGAGGCACTCGTGGCTATCGTACGTCGGGTTTAGGGACCTGAGCACGACCTTGGGCGGGTCGGAGAGCGGCACGTGCTCGATCCGCTTCGCGACGAGTCCCATGCC
>JAPPJO010000015.1 GCA_028820325.1 Gammaproteobacteria bacterium
CGTTCAGGAGGAGCGTGCGGCCCCCGTACGTGAACTCGTTCCGCTTGGCGTGGCCCCCGAAGTCGTCATGGTTGTCGAGCACGAGCACGCGCGCGCCGGGGCCGGCCGATGTCAGGAAGAAGTACGCCGCGGAGAGTCCGCTCAGGCCCGCGCCGACCACCACGAGGTCATAGCTCTCGCGCGTGTCGGCGGCATCGCTCCAGGTGATCCCGTCCCGGAGCTGGTGGGCCACCTCGAAGGAGCCCGCATGGCTCCCGCGCATTCCCGTGAGGGCGGGCGGATAGTACTCCTGCGGGCCGCCGAAGGGCCGGCCTTCGAGGGCCGACAGCCATCCCGGCGCGATGAGGGAGCCGGTGACGGCAACCCCGACCCCGTTGACGAAGTCGCGCCGGGTGATGTCCCGGTGCATGCCGAGATCGCGATCCTCACTCGTGGACATGGCCTCTCCGGTTTCTCCAGTCGCGCGGCGTGGCGTGGGAGGTAGTTTTCATGCAAACTCCTCCGGCCCAAAACCGGTGTCAAGCAAGACCAGAACCCGAGGAAGCGCTCATGCCAACTCGTCTGCGTTCGATCGGAGCGGGCTCGCTCGCGCTCGTGGCGTGGCTCGGGGCCTGCGAGCCCCGTGTCGGCGGCGGCGACGCCGATCCCGCCGACTGGGCCTACTTCGGCGCCGATAAGGCCTTCACGAGATACGCCCCTCTCGATCAGATCACGCGTGACAATGTCGGGGACCTGGAGATCCTCTGGCGGCGCCCCGCGGTCGATCCCGCCCTGACGGCCTCTTTCCCGGACCTAGGGGTGTCGGGCTACCTCCGGGCGACGCCGATCTTCATCGACGGCGTGCTTTATGCTCCCAACGGTGTCGGTCTGGCGGAGGCCTTCGATCCGGCGACCGGCGAGACCCTGTGGATCCAGCAGCCGTTTCCGCGGACGATCGAGGAGGCCCGGGGCCGGTCCTCACGGGGGATGGATTACTGGACCGACGGCTCCGACCGGCGCCTGATCCACGTGCGCGGCGGCTTTCTCTACGCCCTCGACCCGGCAACCGGCCACGCCCGTCACGATTTCGGCGATGGCGGGAGGGTCGACCTGGTTCCGGCCTCGGCCGAGCGGTTCAGCTGGAGTTCCGGTCCCATCGTTGTGAACGACGTCATCGTGGTCGCGGGCGTGGTGGACGGGGCGGGCGACTCGGGGATGCGCTGGAAGGGGAGCGCGCCCGAGAACCTGCGCGGATACGACGTGCGCAGCGGCGAGCTGCTCTGGACCTTCAACGTCGTGCCGCGGGAGGGCGAGTTCGGCGTCGACACCTGGGGCAACGATTCATGGAAGGAATCCGGCGACCTCGGCGCATGGTGCTGCCTCAGCGCGGACGAGGAGTTCGGTTTCGTGTTCGTGCCCTTCTCGGCGCCGACCGCCGCCTACTACGGGGGCCATCGTCCGGGCGACAACCTGTTCTCCAACAGCCTGGTGGCGATCGACGTCGCGACAGGGGAGCGGGTATGGCACTTCCAGATGGTGCACCACGACGTGTGGGAGTACGACACCGTGGGTCCGCCGACGCTGGGCGAGATCGTGGTGGACGGTCGCCGCATCCAGGCCGTCATGCAGCCGAGCAAGACGGGCTTCCTCTACGTCTTCGACCGAGTGACCGGCGAGCCGGTATGGCCGATCGAGGAGCGTCCCGTGCCCCAGTCCACGGTTCCGGGCGAGCACACCTCCGCAACGCAGCCATTTCCCACCAAGCCGGCGCCGTTCGCCAGGCACGGCCTCACCCTCGACGACCTCATCGACTTTCCGGAGCTCCGGGAGCGGGCGCGCGCGGTGGCCGACTCGTTCGTCCTCGGCCCGATCTTCACCCCGCCGTCGCTGGTAAGCGAGGAACCGGGCGGCAAGAAGGGAACGCTGATGGTGCCCGGATCGTGGGGGGCGGGAAACTGGAACACGGGCGCGTTCGATCCCGAAACCGGCATGTACTACGCGTTCGCGCACACGATCCCGCGCGTGTACCGTCTCGTGAAGGCCACCGACCCGACGTCGGAGATGGAGTACTGGAGCCCGAACCGGGACGCGCCCTACATCGACGGGCTGCCGATCACGAAGCCGCCGTGGGGCCGGATCACGGCGATCGACATGAACCGGGGCGAGCACGTCTGGATGAAGGCGAACGGGGATGGCCCGAAAGATCACCCCGCTCTACGCGGTATCGACGTCCCGCCGCTCGGCGTCGCCAGCCGGCCCGTGGCGCTCGTCACGAAGACGCTCCTGTTCATGGGCGAAGGAGGCCAGGGAGTGTTCGGGGGCGTCCAGGCGAACATGTGGGGCAGGAGCTTCCGCGCCTGGGACAAGGCCACGGGAGACGTGGTCCGGGAGATCGAGTTGGACGCGGGTACGACGGGAGGCCCCATGTCGTACATGCACGACGGGAAGCAGTTCATCGTCGTGGCCATCGGCGGCAGAGAGCATCCGCCCGAGCTCATCGCGCTCGGGCTTCCCTAGGCCGCGTTCCGGCCGCGCCGGTCCGGGTTATCCCGCGGCGCTCCACCAACTGGACGGCTTCAGGCGCTCGCCCCGTCCGCTGACCCGGTCCAGCCAGAGCGCGAGGCGCCGGAGCGGGGTGCCCGCCAGCCATCGCCAGACTCGGCTCCACAGGTGGCGATAGTCGCGGTTGTAGGGGCAGACGCGCACGCAGATCGAGCAGTCGGTGTTCTGGTTGGCCCAGAAGCGGAAGCACTTCTCGGCGTCCGTGGTCCATTTGCGGATGCCCTGGATGTTCGACCGGTTGTGGACCACGGTGGACGGCTCGCCGTCGTCGATGGCCTTCGCGGGGCAGCTGTTCGTGCACGCGCGGCAGATGTCGCACGTCTCCTTCACGCCGAACCGGACGGGCCGGTCGTGGGCGAGCGGCATGTCGGTGAAGACCTTGCCGAGCCGGACGCGGGGGCCGTACTCGCGGGTGATGAGGAGGCCGTGGCGCCCGTACTCGCCCAGCCCGGCCTTGATGGCGAGCGGGATGGCCAGTGCCGAGTCGTTCATGCTGGCCACGGCCCGGTAGCCGAGATTGATGATGTACTGCGCGATGGCCAGCAGCACGATGGTGTCGCGCGAATAGGTGGCTCCCGTCGCGGTGCCGCTCAGCGCGGAGGGGGCAGTGCTGAGGACTTCCCGGTCCATGGATTGCGCGATCACGATCACGTTTCCGAGATCGGTAGAGATCTCCTGCGGCTTCTCGTGCTCGTTCTCGCGGCTGTAGGCGTGTGTGTAGAGCCACCGCTCGTCGTTGCCGGTGATCCCAACCAGGTCGGCGCCCAGGGTCTTCGCGGCGTGCTTGATCTCGCGCGCCGCCTCCTCGGGAGATTCCACCGGCAGCGTGTGGCCCGGGCCCTCGCGGACGGCGGTGTACGGATCCAGAAAACCCTCGCGGCGATCGTCGTCTCCACGCAGCTCGGCAAAGATGTCCGTCACGTGCCACGATGCGTTGCGAAGCGCGTAGTCACGCTGGGTGAAGCCGTCGACGGCACGCCAGGTCAGCTTGGGCGTGCGGTAGGTCTCGTAGAACATGTCCGAGCGGTGCGTCCGCACCTCCGGGTCCCAGAACGAACGGCAGAAGATGTCGTCCCTCTGCGAGAAGCGCCGAAAACCCTCCAGGACATCGAAGCCGGCTTCCTCGTCGGAGACGGTGGATTCGGTATCGCGCGTGCGACCCGGGTCGGTTGAGTCGTCCATCCTGTCTGGCGCTCCAGCCGCGGGTCCCTGTTATTCTGGCGCGACGGAATCAGTCGACCCGCCGCCACGTAGAAGATGGTTAGCATTGCGCGGAAGAGCCAAGGAGGGCCAAGCCGATGAAATCGAAGATTCTGCACTACTCCGGCGAAAAGGCGGCCGTGAGTTACGATGTGAGGAGATGTATCCACGCCGCCGAATGCGTTCACGGCCTGCCCGATGTGTTCGACCCGGGCCGAAAGCCCTGGATCGATCCCGACTGCGCCGAGGCGGAACAGCTCCTCCAGGTGATCATGCGTTGTCCGACGGGTGCCCTGCATCTGGAGCGAAGCGACGGCGAACACACCGAGCCCACGCCCGAGCGGAATACCGCGATCATAGAGCGGAACGGTCCGGTCTACCTTCGCGGTGACCTGGAGATCGTCACAGGGGAGGGCGAGGTCTTGCTCAGGGACACACGCATCGCTCTTTGTCGCTGCGGGGCTTCGGAGAACAAGCCTTTCTGCGACGGAAGTCATGTCCGAGTCGGGTTTGCGGGGGACTGAAGCGCCGAAGAAGTGCGTCGCCCGTCGCCTCCTACCAGAACACCACGTAGAGCCCCACGGTCAGTATCACCACCACCGCGCCCGCCCACCTCGCCGAGGGCGCGGGTGCCAGATCGACGGCATTGGACTGCGGCAGTGACCGAGCCGCTCTCAGCGGGCGCACGCGCGACCCGACGATCATGGCGAGGCTCGACAGCACGAACGCTCCGGCCGCGGCGTTCAGGTACGCCTGCGAGTCGAAAAACACATCGAGCACCACCGTCAGCAGCCCGTACGCCACCGGGCCGATCAGGAGCGCCACCGTCGCCGCCCGCGAGGGGGCCCTGGGCAGGATCATCCCCATGAGGAAGACCGCGAGGATGCCCGGCCAGATGAAGTTCCAGACGCGCTGCATGTACTCGTAGATCCCCCCGACCGACGCGAGCTGGGGCGCCAGCAGGCAGCCGATCACGACGAAGACGCCGGTCGCGATCCTGCCGATGCGGATCGCCCTGCGGGGCTCGAGCTCCTCCGTCACGACGTGGCGCGAGTAGATGTCCAGCGTGAAGATCGTGGACGCCGAGTTCAGCATGGAGTCCAGCGAGCTCATCACCGCCCCGAAGAGTGCCGCGAACATGACGCCGCGAAGGCCCGTGGGCAGCAGATCGGTCATGAGCGTGGGATATGCCTGATCTCCGATCGCGATCCCGCCCGCATAGAGCTGATATGCCGCGATCCCGGGCAGCACGATCAGGAACGGGATCAGCAGCTTGAGAAACGCCGCGAAGATCACGCCCTTCTGGCCCTCGGCCAGACTCCGCGCGGCCAGCGCCCGCTGGGAGATGAACTGGTTCAGCCCCCAGTACGCGATGTTCGGGACCCAGATGCCCATGATGTAGATCGTCCACGGGAGCGTCGGATGATCGGCCGGCAGCATCAGGTGGAGCCTGTCCTCGTTCGCGGACAGGAAGGCACCGAATCCACCCACGGCGTCCATGGCCAGGAAGAACAGCACGGCTCCTCCCCCGAGCAGCGCGATGCCCTGGAGCATGTCGGACCAGACGACGGCCTTCAGCCCGCCGTAGATCGTGTAGCCGCCCGCGAGCAGGCCGATGGCCCAGACCCCGGCCGTCAGGTCGAGCCCGAAGATGCTCGTCAGCGCCAGGCTTCCGGCGTAGAGGATGCCGGCCAGACCCACAATGACGTAGACCGTCATCAGGTACGCGGCCATGATGACGCGTGGAGTCGGCCCGAATCGGAACTCGAGGTATTCCGGGAGCGTGTAGATGCCGGCCTGCAGAAACCTGGGCAGGAGCACGAGCGCCACGAAGACGAGTGCGATGGCTGCGATCCACTCGAAGGCGGCGATGGCAAGTCCCGTCTGAAACCCCTCTCCGGACATGCCGATGAAGTGCTCGGAGGAGATGTTCGACGCGATCAGCGAGATGCCGATGAGCCACCAGGGCAGGTTGCGGCCCGCCAGGAAGTAGTCGGCGGTCGTGTCCTCCCTGCGGCCCGCGTAGAGGGACACGCTCACAACGATGCCGAGGAAGATGAGGAACGCGGCGAGATCGATCCGGTCTAGCGCCATCTTCGCGACGATTCAGGGGAAATGCTCGGATGGAGAATAGCCTGTCGCCCACCTCCTTGCCGAGCAACGGGATAGGGAATCGGTGGTTCGGTCCACCCGCCGGCAGCGCGGGCCTTGGAGCCAAATCCGCGATCTCTCTTGCGACACCGCATGCGCGTCACGTGCTGCTTCTTCGCCCGACGAGTAACCGCCACTCCTCCCAACCAGGATTCGATGCGCCTACGGGACGATATCCGCCGGTCCGGGGCGGCTACCCGGCCTGGTACTCCTTAGGCCGTGTCGCTACCACGGTACCCGCGGAGTCGACGATTCGTCCGGGAAGCTGGTTCTCCGCGTAGTGTCTGAACCTGATGGTGAGGAGCCCTGTAGCCGCCCTCCGGAGTTCGTTGTGATGACGCCGTTTCCTGGGGTTGGGTGAGCGCCGTGGCGGCGGCGCAAACCATACCGGTACTCGCTCGCGCGCCATTCTGGCAGCGGGGCCGAAATCCGTGTCTCCTGAAACGATGACAGCCGCGTCGCATCGGCCGAGGAGCACTGATTCCATCAGGGTAGCCGCAAGCCATACATCGGTCCCCTTCTCCTCATGGTAGACTACGCCGCCCCGCCGTCTTCGCCCCAGGGTCGCGTCCTGAACCGAGGGTGAACGCATGTCTCGAAGCAGGGACCCGCAGAGGCCTACAACATCAAGCCACTTGAGATCGTCACGCCGAGAGTCCCGCAGGGAATGATAGAGATTGAAGCCGTCGACGAAGAACGAGACTCGCGATAGCAAGGGATCCTGTCCGGCGACGCGGTGGGCAGAAAAAGGACCCGGCGAGGCACGGATGGCTCCGCCCTCGCCGGGGGCCGGTTAGACCGGAATTGGCCGATCCTCGCCGGGGTTGATGTACCGAAGGTAGGCCGAAGGTGAAGGAAGGTCAAGAACTGTCAGCCAATCCGCTGGCACCGGGGGTCGGAGCGCGGAACCGACTGCGCGGTGATGGCGCTCAGGCCAGCTTGTCTACCTGGGGTCCAGGAGCTGGTCGAGATGCATCCAGATGACTCGAGAGTAGCGGAACAGCAGAGGAGCCAGAAAGGGCACCATCACCGCAATCGCCAGGATGCTCTGATTCGCCGAGAGACCCCCCAACACCATCAGGACCACACCCAGCGGCGCGCACAAGGCCAGGCCCAACCCATAGCTCACGTACATCGCCCCGGTGAAGTAGCCTGGCTCTCTCTCGTATCTCAGCCGGCAGGAGGGGCAGAGAGGGTGCATCTTCCAGAGGCTTGCGAAAACCGAGCCGCCCAGGCAACGCGGGCACCGGAGGAGGACGACGGCCTGGAGGCGCCTCGGAAGCCCCTCTCTCATCGGCGTGGCCGCGCGAGATGGTTGAGGCCCTGAACCGCGGCCACGGGCCTCAGGACCGACCCGAAGGCGGGGTGTATCTCCCGTCGATGGCGGTCCAGCCGCCGTCCGCAAACAAGACCGACCCGGTCACGTAGCTGGCGGCGTCCGAGGCCAGGAAGACCGTGGGGCCGGCCATCTCCGCGGCGCTGCCCCAGCGGTTGAGGATGTTGCGCGCGGCGTAGGCGCCGTACCAGTCCGGGTGGTCCTTGATGGGTGCCGTGAGCGGCGTGTCGATGACGCCCGGCGCGACGGCATTCACCCGCACCCCGCTGGGCCCGAGTTCGGCCGCGGCGACGCGCACCATCTGCACGATCCCCGCCTTGGTCGCGGCGTACATGCTCTGGCCCGGCTCGACCACCACCGACCGGATCGAGCTGAAGAGGATGATGGACCCGGAGCCCTGCCCGCTCATGATCCGGCCCGCGGCCTGGATGACGTGCGCGCCGCCCTTCAGGTTGAGGCCCAGAACCCGGTCGATCTCCTCGTCGGTGTAGTCGAGGAGGGGCTTGCGCACGTTCACTCCGGGCGTGCACACCACGACGTCGAGAGATCCGCGGGTGGCGGTGATGTCCTCGAACGCGCGGGTGACGGCCGCGCCGTCCATGATGTCCAGGCGGGCGGACACGGCCTCGCCGCCGGCCGCGCGGATGGTCGCCGCGGTGCGGGCGGCGGCGTCCGCGTCGATGTCGAGGCAGGACACGTGCGCACCCGCCTCCGCACATCCGATCGCGACGGCCTCACCGATGCCGGAACCGCCTCCGACGACCGCGGCCGCGCGTCCCTCCAGGCTGAACATGGTTGTCATGACGGGTCTCCGGTGGGGTTTCGTGTGGTGAAGGAGCGGGGCACAATGTTAACAGCCGCGCCCAGCCGGCAACCCGGCCCAAGGACGCGCCGCCCCACGCGCCCGGCCTTCGTTGCCTCCAGCCCCCAGCCCGAAACTGCATGCACCACGCCAACCGTCCGACCCGCATCCAACGCGAAGACCGCATCCTCGCCGAAGTGGAGGCCGCGCGGGACGAGATCGTGGCCTTCACGGCGGAGATGATCCGGATCCCCACGGTGAACCCTCCGGGAGCGTGCTATCGGGACTGCGCCGAGCTGATCGGGCGGCGCTTGCAGGCGACCGGTCTGGCCGTGGAGTACGTGGAGGCCGAGGGGCGCCCCGAGCACACCGCCCAACACCCGAGGGTGAACGTGGTAGGGCGGGGGCCGGCCGTTCCGGGACGCCCTCGGCTCCACCTGAACGGCCACTTCGACGTGGTTCCGCCGGGTGACGGCTGGACGGTCGACCCCTTCGCGGGCCTGGTGCGCGACGGGCGCATCTCCGGGAGGGGCGCGTCGGACATGAAGTCGGGGATCGCTGCCGCCGTCTTCGCGGTCGAGGCACTTCGGCGGGCCGGAGTCGAGCTCGGGGGAGCCGTGGACATCAGCGCCACCGTGGACGAGGAGAGCGGCGGCTTCGCGGGCGTGGCCCACCTCTGCGAGACCGGGATCATCTCGAGCGACCATACCCAATACGCGATCATCCCCGAGCCGTTCGGGCCCACCCGAGTGTGCCTGGGACACCGGGGCGTCTACTGGTTCGACATCGTCGCGCACGGCCACATCGCCCACGGGAGCATGAGCCATCTGGGACGCAGCGCCATCGAAGACATGGGCGCCCTTCTGGAAGCCCTTCGAACCCGGCTCCTCCCCGAGCTGGCCACCCGCAAGTCAGCGCTGCCCATCGTGCCGGAGCCCTCCAGGCGCCCCTCCCTGAACGTCAATGCGATCACCGGCGGTCAGGCCGGCGAACCAACCCAGTCGCCCTGCGTGGCCGACCGCTGCGTCGCCACCATCGACCGCCGTTTCATCCCCGAGGAGCCCTTCGAGGAGGTCCGCGCCGAGATCGCGCGCCTGGTCGGCTCGGTGGAGGACGCCGACCCCGGACGCCGTTTCACCATCGAGGAGCGCATGGTGGTCCATCCGACTTCCGCGCCCCCCGGGTCGCCGCTCGTGGCTGCCCTGTCCCGGGCGGTGGAAACGGTAGCCGGCCGGCCCGCCGAACTCGTGGCCAGTCCCGGCACCTACGACCAGAAGCACTTCGACCGCATCGCCGGCATCGAGCACTGCGTGGCCTACGGCCCCGGACCCCTCGAGGAGGCCCACCAGCCGGACGAGTCCTGCTCCGTGGACGACCTCGTGGCGAGCACGCAGGTGCTGGCGCTGGCGGCGCTGGAGCTGGTGGGGCCCGCGTAGATGGCGAAGCTCCATGCGGGCATGTCGGTCGAGGAGTTCGACGACAACTACTTCTATGCCGCGGAACTCAAGACCTTCGCGCGCCAACTCGGCATTGCCGTCGGCCGACGGCGGAAGCTCGAGCTTGAGGCGCTTATCCGGGAGTTCCTTCGAACAGGGACGGTTCCCCTGGCCAAACCCGAGCCTGATCGCCGGTCCGGCAAGTCGCGCGACAGGCTGGCGGCGGAGACTATCGTCCGGGACTACGTCGACGACCGCAGGACGAAGGACTTTCTGCGAGACCTCGCGCGCGCGCGCGACCCCCAGCAAAAAGACAAGTCGGGCCAGTGGTACCGGCTCAACGAATGGCGCCGTACGCAACTTCGGGCAGGCCAGCGCATCACCTACGCGGACCTCGGCAATCGATTGTTGGAGCTTATGCGTTGGGAGGGCCGCTTTCCGCGGATCCCCGCCGGTCGATTCAACAACTTCGTCACGGATTTCTGGGCAGACCCGGCGAACAAGGGCAAGACCCGGGCCGATGCCGTGGCGGCCTGGAAACGCATCAAGTCCGTCCCCGGACCGAAGACGTACGAGGCGTATGCGGTTCTTAAGCCGAGTAGAGGTCCCGAGGCTGCGATCGAAGACGGGATAAAGCGATGAAGCGACAACCGGGTCTCGGCGCACTCCGGCGAGAGCTGCGGCGGCGGTACGCGCGGTGCGCGATCCTGGCCCTGGCCACGACCGCGGTTGCCGGCTGCGAAGCGGCCCCCGTCTCCACGAACACGTCGCGCGACAGCCTCGGGGTAACGATCGTCGAATCGGTTGCGCCGTTGTGGGCCGCGCGTGACGCCTGGCGGATCGAGCAGGAACCGATCCTCGACCTCGCCCAGGCCGGCTCGGGCGAAATGCACACCTTCTTTCGCGTAAGGGATGTGCTGCGCGCGGGATCCGGGCATCTGGCCGTGGCCGACGGCGCGTCCCAGCAGGTCCGGGTCTACGATGCGACCGGGCGATTCGTCCGCGCCTTCGGCGGGCCGGGCGAGGGGCCGGGCGAGTTTCGCTCTCTCTGGACCGTCGTCCTGAAGCCCGACGGACGACTCGTGGCGCTGGACCGGGCCGCGGGGGGAAGCGGCGCGGAGTTCGACCTGGGATCGGGGCTGACGTCTTCGTTTCGGATGCCGGAGGGGGTCTCTCCGGTTCGGCATCCCCTGCCCTCGGACGTGGTCTGGGGACTGGACCTGGCGCCAGGCACGGATGAGGAGAGACGAAGCGCGGGTGTACTGCGCCCCCCGGTCAATGTCGTTCGGTTGTCGGAGGATCGGATGTCGGCCGACTCGGTCACGAGCCTTCCCGGATACGAGAACTTCATCGTCACCGAAGGGGACGACATCCCGATCATGGGCCGGCTGCCCCACGCGGTGCCGGACGGCGAGGGGCGCATCGCAATGGGCACGGCCGACGCGCTCGAGTACTCGATCGTCGACGGCGGAACCGGGGAGCTGCGCCTGATCGCGAGGATCCCCGGAGTTCCGCTGACCGTGTCCAGCGCGGAAGTGGACCGTGAGAGGGAGGAGTGGCTGGGACCCGATCCCAGTCCCTTCATTCGGGATTTCATGGCTCGCCTGCCCGAGCCCACCGAGAAGCCGGCCTATCAGCGCATGATTGTGGATGCCGACGGGAATGTGTGGGCGGGCGAGTACCTCGGCCTCGCCCGGCGCGACGAACCGCAGGAGTGGTACGTGCTGGACTCGTCTGGGGCGTGGCTCGGAGTCGTCGAAACGCCGGCGCGCTTCGAGCTGATGCGGGTGGGGGCCGACGAGGTGTTCGGGGTGCGGCGCGATGTCGACGACGTCGAGCATCCGCAGGTTCTGCGGCTGGCGAAGCCCTGATCGGCTTCGATGGGACGTTTCAGCTGAAACGCGTTCCCGGATTCGCTGGCCTTCGGGACTGCGGCCTGAACTCAGTGGGGCTGCGACAAGCCCTTCCACGGATCGCCCGGCAGGAAGGCGATGATGCGCTCGAGAACCGTGTTCATGGCAACGTCGACATCCCAGAGGAGCCCCGGGCGAAGCAACGGACCCATGTCCTCGCGGAAGTCGGGGAGCCCGCGCTTCCCCTCCATGTTCTCCTCGAATTGCGCACGAGTCGCGGAGTGACCGCCCTCAGCCATGTAGCGCAGGAAGCAGGCGATCACCCTGGGTACGTCGACCCGACCCGTGTCCAGGGCATGCCATAGGTCGAACAGGTCGCGCCCCTTCTTCCGCTGGTAGAGCGCCCTGAGTTTGGTTCCGAGAAGCTCGTCGAGTGTGTACGTGGTTACTCCCGCGGACCCGCCGAACCAGCGGCTATCGACGTCAAGCGGCACCCTTTGGAGTCCAAGCTCCGTGAAATGTTCGCGGGTATTGATCTCGATCTTCAGGCGGAGCCTCAGCGGTGGCTGATCCTCCGACTCGAATCGGTACAAGAGGTTGACGCCTTCCTCCTTGAGCTTCCACCGGGGCGGGCCCAACCACGGATCGAGTACCGGCCGCATGAGGTTGAGCGTATCGCCGATCGGCTCCGCGCCAACCTGTACGAGATCGATGTCCTCCGAGTATCGGGGAGGTGGCGTCAGGTGCAGTTTGTATAGCGCCGTGCCCCCGCGAAAGGCGAGCGCGCTGGCCAGATTGGGCACTCGAAACAGCTCGACAAGCGCCCGGCTGATAACGAGATCCTGCTCGACCTGCGCGTCCGTGGCCCAGGGCGCGTGGACACGCCAGGACGTGATGTAGTCCCGGGGGATCATCCGTCTGTTTCTATGACGACGTTCACGATGAGTTTCCAGGTCGCGTCTCGCCCAGCTCCGGTGTTCGGCGCCGCGCGGCGTAACGGGGTGTAGCTGCGAGCCTGTTCCTCGACGAAGGGCAGCAGCGTATCAACCAGGTCTGATTCGCCGAAGCGCTCAAGGAGGTATCCCAGGCGCTGCGACCAACTCACCGGGGAGAGATGTGCTGCCCGCGCGAGGGCGTCCGCCTCCATCTCCTCCGCAAGATCGCGCAGGACCGTTGCGACGTTGGCAATGCCGCCGGCGTGGCTCGGGTAGCCGACGAGCTCCAGCGCGGTTACCTCGGGAGTCGAGTAGCGAGCCAAGCCCCGAGGCGTATTGAACTCCTTCACGAACATCCGGCCGAGGTCATGGCGGGCGACGAACACGACGCGCACCTGCCCGCACTCGATTGCCGCGCGGTTCCTGCGAGCCATCACCTGGACGACTTGCGGCCGCTGGTGCGCCGCCCCGTATCGCTCCGCCGCGCTGAGCAGGGCGAAGTAGTACGGTTCGCCGGCAAGATCCATCAACTGGGGAATGAACTGCTCGGCAGGCAGACAGCCGCGACTCCTGTACTCGGCCGGGACGATGATGTTGAAGCCGCGAATGGGCTCGGCGATGACGCCACGTGCCTTCAGCCGCCGCAACTGCGCTCGAACGGCGCTCCTGGGGCTGCGAATCGCGCCGACGGCCTCGTCGGTCGTGAAATGATGTCGTCCCCGCGCCGCCATGTCGGCGACGTAATCACGAGCGAACATGGATAGTACAATTACCTGTGCAAGTGACGCCCAAGGCGACGTTCGCAGAGAATCGGCTCACCTTTTTTTGATACGATTATTTGCGATACTAACATTTTTTGCTATCTATGCCAAGATTTGTAGTGCCAAGAGTGTGATGGGCGATGGCTACCCTCTGCACCCTTGCGGCATGCGGTTTCTGCGTCCCGGCACGCCTTCCCGAGCCGCGGCGAAGGGGATACAATCGTGAAGACGCGCGGAGCCCGGTCAGGGTGATTCGGCTCGCGCCCCGGCGCTCGGTTTCCCGACGAACAGCATGTCGGTGGTGGGTGGCCCGCCCAGACGCGGCTCGTAGAAGCGCGCGGTCAGCGCTTCCATGACCGGTTCGACGGTGCTGTCGTCGCAGAGGGCGACGGCGCAGCCACCGAAGCCGGCGCCGGTGAGGCGTGCACCCGCTGCACCCGCCTCCAGCGCCACCGCTACAATGGCGTCCAACTCATCCGTGCTCACCTCGTAGTCGTCGCGGAGGCTTTCGTGCGACTGCACCATGAGGTCGCCGAAGCGGTGCAGGTCGCCGCCGCGCATGGCCTGCTCCGCGAGGGCCACCCGGCGGCCCTCCGTGACCACGTGTCGGAATCGGCGAAACAGTACGGGGGAGAGGATCCGGCGGACGCGGCGGAGCAGGCCGTCGGGGTCGGCCGCTGAGACCAAGTCGCTGTACGCAGGCGCGGTGTTGGTTGCGCGGTTGCCGGAGTTGGCCGCCCGGCCTCCCGCCACGGCGCCGACCGACGCTGCCAGCGCCTCCCGGCACTGCCGCGCCCTCTCGTTATACATGTCGCGCGCGCCCGCGGACTTCTCCGCCCGGACCAGCGACGACGCCACCACCCACCGCCATCCCTTGGGCACGCGTACCGGGGTCACCCGCAACGGGTCGAATTCGATGCGGAGGGCGTGTCCGGCGACCCCGTGAAGACACGCGGCCTGATCCATCCCGCCCCCTTCGAGGCCGACGAAGCGCTCGGCACGCGCCATGAGGGCCGCGAGCTCGAGGCGCGACAGGGCCCGAGCCCCATCGCCTCGCGGCGCCCCGTCGCCAACGTCCACCCCGTTCGCCTTCAGCAGCGCAAGCGCCGAGGCCACCACCAGCGCGGACGACGACGACAGCCCCGATGCGATCGGCACGTCGCCGGACACGGTTCCTTCGATGCCTCGCTCCAGCGAGATCCCGTGCTCGAGCAGTCCCCGAGCTGCGGCTCGCACGTAGTTGGACCAGTCTCCCTGGGCCGCCGGCTCGATGGGACGTTTCAGCTGAAACGCGAACGGCGCGAAACGGGCCGACGGGCTGTCCAGTCGCACCACCGGATCGTCCACGACCCGGAACTCGATACGGACGTCCCGGTCGATGGCGATGGGAAAGACCGGCAGGCCGTTGTAGTCGGTGTGTTCGCCGATCAGGTTGACGCGGCCGGGGGCGATCGCTCGCCAGCGGACGGCATCGCGGCTGCGCAATTCACCGCTCAATCCGAATAGCCCAACTTCGGCAGCAGCCGGAAGAGCCAGATTCCCGCCCCGGCCGAGATCGCCAGCGCAGCCACCGCCGCCACGCCCTGCCCGTACAGCAGGTATCCCGTCCCGAAGAGCGCCGCGTAGACCAGCACGCACCCGAGGAACCAGGCGAGGAAGGCCGCCGTGACGGACCCCGATTCGCGCGGCCCGTCGCCCACGTCGACGACCCGCCGCCATCCCGCCCCCATCGGCCGGATCCTGTCGTAGAAGCCCTGCAGCGTCTCCGAATCGGCGGGCGCCGTAAGGAACGTCACCCCGAGCCAGCCGACCGTCGTGACCGCCACGCCGATCACGAGCTGCGTCCACGCCGGCAGCGGCGCCAGTCCCAGCGCCCCGTGCACCCAGGCGAAGTAGACGGCCACCATGAACGAGATCGTCATCCCGGCGAGCTCGCTCCACACGTTCACGCGGTACCAGAACCAGCGCAGCAGGAAGATGAGCCCGGTCCCGGCTCCGATCTGGAGCAGGATCTGGAACCCCTGCCCCGCGGTGTCGAGCTGCAGCGCGATGAAGGCGCCCAGAATCATGAGTCCGACGGTCGAGAGGCGTCCCACGGCAACCAGCCGCCGCTGGCTGGCATCCGGGTTCACGAAGCGGCGATAGAAGTCGCTCACGACGTACGACGAGCCCCAGTTGAGCTGGGTGCTGATCGTGGACATGTACGCCGCCGCGAGAGACGCCACCACCAGCCCGAGCAGCCCGGCGGGCAGGAACACGAGCATGGCCGGATAGGCCAGGTCGTTGCCCACCAGCCCGGGATCGAGGTCCGGGAAGCGGGCCTGGATGTCGGACAGCTCCGGGTACACGAGCATCGAGCACAGCGCCACGATGATCCAGGGCCAGGGGCGGAGCCCGTAGTGCGCGACGTTGAACCAGAGCGTCGCCTTCATCGATTCCTTCTCGTTCTTCGCGGCCAGCATCCGCTGCGCGACGTAGCCTCCGCCCCCCGGCTCGGCCCCCGGATACCACGCGCTCCACCACTGCACCGCGATGGGGATGATGAAGATTCCCGCGGCGACGCTCCAGTCGGAGAAGTCGGGGAAGAAGTTCATCGCCGACTGCAGCTCCGGGTGCGAGACGAGCCCCGCGAGCCCCCCGACCTCGGGCTGGCGCAGCGCGAACACGGCGGCCGCGACCGATCCGATCATGGCTACGACGAAGAGTACGAGGTCGGTCACGACGACGCCCCAGAGCCCCGAAGTAGCGGAATAGATCATGGTCACCGTGCCCGCGATCAGCACCGTGGTCAGCGGATCGAGCCCCAGGAGTACGCCGCCGATCTTGGTCGCCGCGAGCGTCACGGTGGCGATGATCATCACGTTGTAGAAGACGCCCAGGTAGAGCGCCCGGAAGCCCCGCAGGAACGCCGCCGCGCGCCCCGAATAGCGCAGCTCATAGAACTCGATGTCGGTCAGCGCGCCGGACCGCCGCCACAGGCGCGCGTAGAAGAAGACCGTGCACATCCCGGTGATCAGGAAGGCCCACCACGCCCAGTTCTGCGCGACCCCGCCCCCGCGCACGAAGTCCGCAATCAGGTTGGGCGTGTCGGTCGAGAAGGTCGTCGCCACCATCGACGTGCCCAGCAGCCACCACGGGAGCTTCCGCCCCGAAAGGAAGAACTCGTCGGCCCCGGACCCCGCGCGCCGGGCGAAGCGGAGGCCGATGGCGAGAGCGGTGAGCCCGTACAGCGCGATGACGATCCAGTCGAGCGTGGTCAGTTGCATGCGGCTTCAGTCGCTGGAGGCGGAGGATGACGGCGCGTCCCGGCGGATGGGCCGGGCATCGCGGGAGAAAGGGGATGGCCGGGCGTCCCAAAGGGTTGGTTGGGCGTCCCAGAGACGCATCGGGTAGACCCCCGAGTCTACCAGCCCCCGCAGCGACTCGGCCACTCCCGCATGATCGCCGGGGAACGTGACACCGAGCCACAGCTCGCGGGTGGGCAGCACGGTGCAGCGCGCGCGGTCCGCCGCGATCAGGTCGTTCATGGCCTCGGAGAGGTAGAATTCGCGGTCGAGTCCGGGTCCCGAAGCGAGGAACGCGGCGAACAGGTCCCGGAGGGGCAGAAGGATGTCCGGTTGGAACCCCCAGAGGTTGGTGCAGACGGGCATTTGCAGGGGCACGTCGAGCGGTTTTCCGGCCACGTCCCGGCCCACGGCGCGGTCCCCGTCACGTCGGAGTTCCAGCCCCTCGGTCAACCGCCGGAGCGCGCCCGACTCGTCGATCTCGCACAGGCCACGGGAGACGCCCCCGCTCTCCGACAGGGTGACTTCGAGGGGGTAGCCGATGGTGAAATGAGTGGTGTTGCGCGCGTCGGCGGGTACCGACTGAGCGCCGCGCATCGCCCCGGCAAGAGCCGCGTACGCTCCCCGCCCGTAGAAGTCGTCCGCGTTGCACACGGCGAAGGGGCCGCCGACCTCTTCGCCCGCGGTGAGCACGGCGAAGCCGGTACCCCAGGGGCGGATTCGTCCCGGGGGCGGGTCATCCACGAGTCCCGGATGGGCCATCCGCTGGTACGCGTAGCGGATGTCGAGGTGGGTTGCCGCGTCCCGAAGATGCTCATCGAAATCCGGGCGCAGCGTCTCCTGGATGACGAACAGGAAGCGCGTGAACCCGGCGATCGCGGCATCGTAGAGGGCGTAGTCGAGGAGGGCTTCGCCGCCCGGGCCAATGGGCGCGAGCTGCTTGAGGCGGCCGAACCGGGTGGATTGGCCGGCCGCGAGGATGACGAGGGTCAGGGTTGGGCGAGACACGACATCGCTGTCAGTGGGCTCGTTCATCGGCTGGCGTGCCCGCCTTCGCAGGGTGCTCGAACGTCCGTTACCACCGGCGTCGGTTTTGGTTACCGTATTCAACACCGAGGTCGACGATAGCGAAAGGGGGAGGATTCTGGAGACGATGATCGGGCGGGGGGACGCCGGCCGCCACCGGAGTTACTCTCCGTGAGCCGGAAGGTCCTGATCACCGGTGGCGCCGGTTTCGTCGGGAGCCACCTCGCCGACGCCCACGTCGCCCGGGGCGATCGGGTGTGGGTCCTGGACGACCTCTCCGCGGGGCGAGCCGAGAACGTTCCCTCCGGCGCCGAGTTTGTCGAGATGGACATCGCCGATCGCCGCGCCAGCGAGCTCATCCCCGACATCGGCTTCGACCTGATCAACCACCACGCAGCGCAGATCGACGTGCGCGCCTCGGTCGCCGATCCGATCGGCGACGCGAGGGTCAACATCGCCGGCCTCATCAACATCCTCGAAGGGGCGCGCGACGCGGGGACGCAACGAGTGGTCTTCGTATCCAGCGGAGGCGTGGTCTACGGGGAGCCCGAGGTGTATCCCACGCCCGAGGACACCCCCAAGTGCCCGGTGTCTCCCTACGGGGTGTCGAAGCTCGCGGGCGAGTACTACCTCGACTACTACCGCGAAGTGCACGGCCTCGACTACGTGGCGCTTCGCTACGGCAACGTCTACGGCCCCAGGCAGGACCCCCATGGAGAGGCGGGCGTAGTGGCCATCTTCTGCAACCGTCTGATCGACGGCGAACCCCTCGACATCTACGGGGACGGCGAGCAGACGCGGGACTACGTCTACGTGGAAGACGTTGCGGCCGCGAACCTGATCGCCTCCGAGATGCCGTTGGAGGACCGCGCCGGCATCGACGCGAGAGCCTACAACGTGGCCACCGGCGAAGCGACGAGCGTCAACACGCTGGCGACGCTTCTGGAAGAGATCGCTGGCGCCCGGCCGGGCCGGATCCACAAGGACGCTCGGGCCGGCGAGCTTCGGCGCAGCGTGCTCTCGACGGCGCGGATGCGGGCGATGGGGTGGTCGCCGGCGCAGAGCCTCCGGGAGGGGCTGGCGCGGACGTTCGGGCATATTGCGTCCGGCAGGACGACCCGGTCCATCGCCAGCAAGGCGCAGTGGCCAGACGAGTAGGGAGAAGACCATGCTTCGGCATCCAGCCTTGATCGATGGCGCGGCATGACGCGCACGTCATACGTCGAGTGGATGGCGCGCCGCATCGCCCAGGCGGGAGGGTGACCTACCTCGGCTCGGCGAACCCCAGCCTCCAGACCACCATCTCGGGGAAATCCCGTTCGTTCTCGACGGTCTCGATGACCAGGCCATTCCCGATAAAGGCCTCGAACAGCGCATCGTGACGGCGGGTTGCGATGAGCGAGCCGTTGGCGAGATCGATCAGGTCGATGCGCATCTCGTAGATCGCTTTCATGTCATCGTCGATCGGGACGTAGGCTACCCGGCCATTGGGCATGACTCGATAGTCCATGCGATCCTGCCAGTCGTCCTTGCGAGCAGAACTGATCACCCAGAGTCGCTGTTGATCGTCGACCTGCATCGCGAAGATCCGGTTCCGTGGCGGATTGTCGGGAGACCAGGGTTCGCGTGATGGTTCCCGCTCGTTCAGCACCGGCCCGCTGAGCCCGAGGATCCTGCGGCCGCTATCGCTCCATACCTGAATGAGATAGTCGTCGAGTCGCGCGCTGTAGATGCGCTTCTGCCGATCTACCGCCAACACCCGGTGCGCGTTGCCCGGTGCGTCAAGGCCCGCCATCCGGCCGAACGAATGGAGAACATTCGGTCCATCGACGATGTGCAAGGGCATGGCGACCCGTTGAGTCGTCATCCTTGGCCTGTTCAACAGGTATCTCCCGTCGTCTCCGAGCGGTACCGCGAGATGGGAACCCCCCGGGTCGAGCAACCTGTCCGAGTGATAGGAGAAGTCGGCGTTCACGATGGTCTCTCGTCCGATATCGAGGTCGACGATGTGAACTCGCCCCTCGCCATCGGTGCGGACCGGAGCCGGACGATGGAACTCCATGGGCCCGTCCCCCCTGCGGCCGACCTGCCTCAGGAATCTCCCCTCCGCGTCCCAGACCTTGATCACGCCTTCCTGCTGCTGTCCGACCCAGTAATTGCCGGCATCATCCAACGCCACGTAAATCGACCAGTTGATGTACCCCGGGCCTGTCGTGTCGCCCAGAGCCACGACGCGCTCTACGGTTATGCAGTCTGCGCACATCCCCGGACTCTCGAGGATGTCTACGGTGGCGGTGCTGTCCTGCAGTGTGGTCAGATCCCTGTGGGAGTCGGGGGCGTCACAGCCGGAAAGCCAGCCGGCCAGGACGACAGCGAGTGGAAGTGGAGCGACAGCGAAGGGCAACGATGCCCTGGTGGACCTGCCAGGCATTCGATCCTCCTTGGCGAGCCGCCGGAACGAGCAGGCAGCGGACGTCCCTTCCATTCAGACTGCCTCCACGGTCTGAACGTTCCCGCTCGGCCACGTGTCAACGGATCTCGCCTCACCGCCCTTCCTGCCTCTTTTCAACATTCTCCACGTACGTCAAGGACTTCTCCAGCGTCGGATTCTCGTTGTAGGCCTCCGACTGCCCAGGCGGAATGCTCAGGTACTCCCAGTCCTCACCTCGGAAGGACTTGGCCAGGTACACGATCTGCCCCACATGGTAGGCGGCGTGGGCCAGCGACCGGAGGAGTGCCTCGTCGACTCGATGGGGAACGCGGCGGACGGTCACTTCAGAGGTCAGGTCGTGGTCGGTGAGCTGTGAGAGGGTTTCGAAAAGCACGCCCCAGCCCCGGTCCCACTTCGCGGCGACTTCGTCGGGCGACACCTCGCGCGGCTCGAACTCCGACTCCCTGTCGCGCCACGGTTTCTCCCCGTCCGTAGTCAGGAAGTCGGTGAAGCGCGACTCCAGGTTGCCGGCGACGTGCCAGACGATGGTCGCGATCGAGATGGCGTGTTCGGAACCGGCGACGAGGTGCTCGGCGTCCAGCTGGGAAAAGGCGCGCTCCCCGAGGAGCTTGTAGCGCCGGTATTCCGCTTCGATGAGGGCCAGGACGGTGCGGTTCATTATTGTCGTCTCATATTGTAGTGACGTGATATATTGAGCAGACATTGATATATATTGCAATATCTAATATATATTATATATACTATGTAGACATGATATACGATAGACAATATAATATAAGATCCGTGGACTATCAACCCTTCGGGCCGATCCGCTCCACAAGGGTCCCGATTTCCGCCACGGGAAGTACCGAGATGCGGTCGTCGAGCACGTACCCCTCGTCGCCCGGATACACGATCCAAAGATGGTCCAGCCCCAGATCCTGGAGCGCCACCCGCATCGACCGCGTGGTGCCAGGGGCGTCCGCGAACTTGCACTCGAAGCCGTAACGCTTCCCTCCGGAGAGCACGAGGAGATCGAGTTCGGCGCCGGCGTGGGTCGCCCAGTAGTACGCGTCCCGCGTCTCCAGCGCACCGAGCAGCTGTTCGACGACGAAGCCCTCGAATGAGGCTCCGACCTTGGGATGACCCGGCAACTCGTTCTCACCGGGAATCCCCAGCAGCGAATGCAACAGGCCCGTGTCGCGCACGTAGACCTTCGGCGCCTTGACCTGACGCTTCCTCAGATTCTCGAACCATGGCGGCAGGACGCGCACCATGAAGGCCCCCGCAAGGATGTCGAGATAGCGGCGGGCGGTCGCTTCGCTCGACCCGAGCGACCGGGCGAACTCGGCGGCGTTCCAGGCCTGCCCGTGGTAGTGGGCGATCATCGTCCAGAAGCGCCGCAGCGTCTCGGCCGGAATGGTGATGCCGAGCTGGGGAATGTCACGCTCCAGGAACGTGCGGACGAAGTCGCGCCTCCACAGCGATGACGCCTCCGTGCCGCGCGCGAGGAAGGAGCGGGGGAATCCGCCGCGGTTCCAGAGCTTTCTCCAGGCATCCGTTCCCGTTTCGCTCAAGCCGAAGCCGCCTAGATCCACGAGCCCCACGCGCCCCGCAAGAGATTCGGAGACGCCCTTCACCAGCTGGGGAGAGGCGCTACCGAGCAAGAGAAAGCGGGCGTCGTTGTCAGGGCGGTCCACCAGCACGCGCAGCGTTTCGAAGAGCGAAGGCATCCGCTGGACTTCGTCGATGACCACTAGGCCGCTCAGCCGTCCGAGCGTCTGCTCGGGTGTGGCGAGACGCCGTCGGTCGACGGCGGCCTCCAGGTCGAAGAATGTGGTACCGGGGGATTCGGCGGAGATCTGTCGCGCAAGCGTGGTCTTGCCGCATTGCCGAGGACCGGTGAGCGCGGCGCAGGGATGGACTTCGAGCGCCTCTTGAATGCGTCTGGTGGGCACTGGCCGGGCGATGAGCATGCCCTCATGATAATCCTTGAAAATCCGCAGAACAAGTGAGGATGTTCAAGGAACACCAGCCAGCTATCCCGTGTCCGGCGGCCTCCTCAGCACTCCTGCGAAAAGAATCGCGCCGGACTCGCGCTCTCGTATCAGGTAGGCGAAGGGCCGGTTCGCGATCACCGATGGCGGTAGGCTCGTGACCCCGATCCCGACCGAGGTTGTGCCGGCTCCTTCCGCGCCTTCCTCGGCCACCTCCACGAACGTCTTCTGCTTGACTTCGGAGATGAATAGCGGAGGAGAAGTGGTGGAGATGCCCGTGAAGTCGGCGACGTTCGGGAGGAAGGCGTCCGTCGTCCCGAGCGCCTGCAGAACCGGTTTGAGACTCTCGTCGTACTCGACGCGGAACCTGGGGAGCACGACCCTCACCTTCCTCGCGTTCAGCTTGTCCAGCAGGCTCTGCCAGCGCCTCACATCCATCGAAGCGAGTTGCGCGTCGATGCTGCTCCCGGCTCCCGGCACGAGAACCGTCATCGCGAAGGCGCCTTCTCCGAAAGGCAGCTCGATGACCTGAAGGTTGCCGTCCTCTGCGTACGGGAATTCGGCGGTCAGCTCCATCATGGGCATGGACTGCGACTGGCCATCGGCAATGTGGAAGGGCGCGTCCTGCGTCCTTTGCGGATCGAATGCGTACTTCCACGGGCCCTTGAAGTAGATCGCGTTGATCAGGAAGAGCATCGTGCGGCTGTCAATGGGAGACTCGACGATCTCCCCGATGCGTCCGCCGGTTTCCTCCGACACCCATTGATTGATGGCGTCCGCGGCGGCGGCACTCGAGAAATCGAGCCCGGCGATCTCTGCGTCGAAGAAGGCTCGCACCGCTTCCAGGAAGTCCTGCTCGACCGCGAATCCGCTACGGTACCACGCCGAGTTGGCGAGCTGCGTGTTCACAGTGGAATCCGCTGCAGGCAGATGGGCCATGAGGCCATGATAGCCCAGGTTGACCGTGTCCAGCGGGGCGTCCTCGAAGCCGAGGGTGGCCCGCATCTGATCATACGTCGTCCCCCGAGCCCCGTTGAGCGCCATGCCGAGAGCCATGGATGCGCTCAGTGGCGAGACGAGAACGTTCGCCTCGGGATCCGCGGCCATCGCGGCGGGAAGAAGATTCCAGGCGAAGGCGTTGCTCTTTTCGAGGACGGCAGCCTCCGCGGAGGCCGAGCGCGGTGGGATGACGATCGAGTCCGGCGGACCGGGATCCGTGGGCTCCGGGACGACAGGATCTGCTGGACCCGGTTCGACAAGGTCGTCGGAGCAGGCCAGGGCCGGCATCACTGCCGCGATCCAGATAGCCAGAGCGATGCGGCTAACGCACGCGACGCGGAATACCGGTTCGATTCGGAAGTTCGCTCCGACGCGTCTGTGGCTGCTCACGCTGATCCCCTGTTCAACATCAACTCGCTCATGATGAAAGTAGCACTGTCCTCGGAGAACGAATGCACGAGCTGGAATGTGACGTCTCCGGGGAACGTCGTCGTCTGGCTGGAATCCGATGGAGGGCGTTAAGCTCGACTACCTCCGGGCCGGTTGCGAGCGACGGCGCGGCCCCTCGAAGGGCGACTCCAGGAGAGGAAGACCCCGATGAACAGCATCCTCCGCCTTGCCTTCGCGGCTGCAACGGCCCTCTTCACCGCTGCCACCGCGATGGCCCAGCAGGCTCTGCCGGCCGACCCCCCCGGCGCCCTCCCCTACGACCTCGCCTTCGGGATGGCGTCGTTCATCTGGGACACCCAGTTCGCAGTCTCGGCCGACGGGCGCTTCGTCGCGTACGACGTGCGGATTCCTCCCGCGGATACCACAGCCAACCTGGATGAGCGCTATCAGCCCAACGGCACGCCCAGTTCCGTGGTGGGGGCGACCATCCGTTACACGGAGATGGCCACGAGGCGGACGGTCGAGGTCTGTCCGGGGGGCACCTGTTGGAGGCCGGTGTGGTCCCCGGACGGGGCGTTGATCGCGTTCTTCTCGGACGCCGATGGCGTGCCGCAGCTGTGGGTGCACGATGTCGCGACGGGCACGTCGCGCAAGCTCTCCGACGAGCCGGTCAAGCCAAAGCTCTGGCACGGGGACGAGCCGCGCTGGAGCCCGGACGGGTCGACGCTGTATGTGGGGTTCGCGCCGGAGGGGCCGTTCCGCAACCCGATGCGCCCGGCCGAAGTGCGGCCTGAGAACCCGGCCGGGGTCGTGGTTCTGCGCAGCGGCAGCGAGGCGGCTGCGGCTCCGGAGGCGGAAGCGCCGCCCCCCACGCCGATGACCGACCACTACGCGCGCGAGCATCTGGTGGCCGTGAAGGCGGTCGATGTCGCCAGCGGAGTGACCCGCGTGCTCGTCGCTCAGGACGCCGAGTTTCCGGCCGGCACGCTGCGCCGCTCGGCGTCGGGCAGGTGGCTGGGGTATCTCTCCACCTTCCGGCCGGAGAGCGACACCACCCAGTCCACGGTGATGGACGTCGCGGTGGTGCCGACGGCGGGCGGCGAACCGATTCCGGTCGTGCGCAACGTCCCGCTCACCCGCAACGCCTACTTCAGCGTCAGCTACGCCTGGCATCCGTCGGACGACCGCCTGGTGTACCTGGACGGCAAGCGCTTGCACCTGCTCGACCTCCGTTCGGGGTCGCCCGCCGCCCCCGTGCCTCTCGCCCCCGAGCTTGGCGACGTCGCCTCGACCGTCTTCGCCTTCACACGCGACGGCGAGGCCGCGGTGATGGGCGTCGATGTCGTAGACGACCAGGGTTACGGCGACGCGCGCCCGCGCGCGCTCGCGGTCGTTCCGCTGGACGGCAGCCCGCCCGCGACCTTCGCCCTCGACGACGAGCGCTGGACCTACGACCAGGTCCTCAAGGCCGACGAGCGCACCGCGTGGCAGCCGGACGGCGAATCGATCTCGGTGCTCGTGACGGAACGCGCGACCGGTGACAAGGCCATCCTCCGCTACGATCCGGCCACGGACGACGGCCGCGTGCTCTGGAAGGCCCGGGCGCGGCTCGTCAACCTCACCTCCGGCGGCAGCCACGACTTCATCGTGGGCCAGTACGAGGACATGCGCACGCCGTCCAACATCTTCCGCTTCGACGCCGACTTCTCGGCCCGTGAGCGCATCTCGCACATCGATCCCCGCCTGGACGACGTGGAGATCGGGACCGCGGAGGTATTCGAGACCACCGTGCCGCTTCACGACGGCACCCTCGCCACCGTCAAGACGGCCGTGCTGCTTCCCCCGGGAGCAACGCGGGGCGACCGCCTTCCCGCCCTCGTCACCATGTATCCGGGCAGCGACATAACCCGCCGCGCCGCCGACTTCGGGGGCGGAAGCGTCTTCACGGTTCCGAACCTGGTCTTCACCAGCCGCGGCTATGCGGTGGTGCTATGCGACCTGACCCTCGGCCCCAACGAGCAGGCCGGCAACCCGATCCGGGACATGGTCGACGTGCTCCTGCCCCAGGTCTACCGCGCCGCCGAGCTCGGCTACGTCGACCTGAACCGCCTCGCCATCACCGGCCAGTCCTACGGCGGCTACGGCACCGGCTCGATCATCACGCGCACCAACATCTTCCGGGCGGCGGTGCCCATCTCCGGCATCTTCGACCTGTTCGGCACCTACGGGCGCATCGATGTCGACGGCGGCGGCTTCTTCCTGGCCTGGAGCGAGGGCGGGCAGGCGCGCATGGGCACGCATCCCTGGGCCGACGTGCGCCGCTATCTCGACAATTCGCCCTATTACAACGCGGACAAGATCGCGACCCCGGTCCTGATCGTACACGGAACCGAGGACATGGCCTATCACGACGCCGGCAAGCTCTTCAGCGCGCTCCGGCGGCTGGGAAAGCCGGCGCAACTGGCCTCGTACCTGGATCAGGGCCACGTCATCTCGTCATGGCGGAGGTCGAGCGCGATCGACGCGGCCCGGCGCATGGTGGAGTTCTACCGGCGCCACCTCGGGGATCCGGCGTCGAGGCCGATTATCCCGTGACTCGACGGGGACCACATCCCCTTCCCGAACACGACCACCTACGCCACCCCAGGATCCATCCCATGCAACTCGGCGCCTTCTCCATCAGCCTTTCCGTCAACGATCTCGAAGCCTCGAAATCCTTCTACGAGAAGCTCGGCTTCAGGCAGACCGGCGGGGACGGCACGGGATATCTGATCATGGTCAACGACAGCACGATCATCGGCCTCTTCCACGGGATGTTCGAGGGCAATATCCTCACTTTCAACCCCGGACTGGCGCAGGACATGTCGCGGCCGGAGATCTTCACCGACGTGAGGGAGATCCGCGCGTCGCTGGTGGCTGACGGCGTGGAGATGTCGACGGATACGGACCCCGACGGCACCGGGCCGGCGCACATCGTGGTGACGGATCCGGACGGCAACCCGGTGCTGATCGACCAGTTCTTTCCGAGACCGGGGAGCGCGGGGAAATGAAACCGGGGGGAGAGCCTTGAGCCGCACAGAGATACAGCGCACGATCGCCGCGCCCGCCGACAAGGTCTTCGCAGCGGTCGCCGACGTGAGACATTTCTCGCGCGCCGTGGAGCACATCGAGCACGTCGAGTTCCTGTCCGACACCCGGACCGGCCTGGGCACCCGCTTCCGCGAAACCCGCCGCATGCGTGGGCGGGAGGCCACGGTCGAACTCGAGATCACGGAGTTCGCAGCGCCCGAACGAGTCCGGTTTCTGTCGGAGGCGGGTGGCGTGAAGTGGGACACGGTCTTCACGGTTGTGGCAGGCCGAGACGGTAAAACGCGCCTGATGTTGGTCATGGAGGCTACGCCTCTCACCTTCCCCGCCCGGCTCATGGTGCCGCTGATGAAGGGCATGGTCCGCAAGGCGATTGCCGCGGACATGGACGCGGTCAGGAGGTATTGCGAGAGATCTTCGGGAGGTTCGTAGCGCACCGGGGTTTGCATCGTGGTTCGAGCGCATCCAGCTTTGTGCGCTTAATGTTCCGATACCTTATCGACATCGATACCACTCAGAGACGCATACATATGGCAGACCGGCGCCAGCAGGCTCTCGATTACCATACCGACGGCCGCCCCGGCAAGATCGAGGTGGTCCCGACCAAGTCGCTCTCGACCCAGCGCGAACTCACCCTCGCGTATTCCCCGGGGGTCGCCGAGCCCTGCCGCGAGATCGCGGCCAATCCCGCGGAGGTTTTCACCTACACGGCGCGCGGCAACCTGGTCGCGGTGGTCTCCAACGGGACCGCGGTGCTCGGGCTGGGCAACATCGGGCCGCTCGCCGCCAAGCCGGTGATGGAGGGCAAGGGGGTGCTCTTCAAGCGCTTCGCGGGCATCGACGTGTTCGACATCGAGGTGGATTCGAGCGACGCGGAGGAGGTCATCCGCTTCTGCCAGCTCCTGAGCCCCACCGTGGCCGGCATCAACCTGGAGGACATCGCCGCGCCCGAGTGCTTCGTCATCGAGCAGGCCCTGCAGGAGAAGCTCGATATCCCCGTCTTCCACGACGACCAGCACGGCACCGCCATCATCGCCGCGGCGGCGCTGCTCAACGCCATCGACCTGGTGGGCAAGCGCATCGAGGACGTGCGCGTGGTCTTCAGCGGCGCGGGCGCCTCTGCAATCTCCACGGCCCGCCACCTGCGCCGGCTGGGCGCGGATCCGCACAACGTCCTCCTGTGCGACTCGCGCGGCGTGATCTACGAGGGCCGCGAGGAGGGGATGAACGAGTACAAGGCCCCCTTCGCGGTCGAAACCGAACTGCGCACGCTGGAGGAGGCGCTCGTCGGAGCCGACATCTTCATCGGGCTCTCGGTGAAGGGGATCATGACGCCAGCCATGGTGTCGTCGATGGCGCCGGATCCCGTCATCTTTGCCCTGGCCAACCCGGATCCGGAGATCCTGCCGGAGGACGTAGCCGCGATTCGGGACGACGCCATCATGGCTACCGGACGGTCCGACTACCCCAACCAGGTAAACAACGTCCTGGGCTTTCCGTTCATCTTCCGGGGCGCGATCGATGTGCGCGCGCGCGGCATCAACGCGGAGATGATGCTCGCCGCGACGCGCGCCCTCGCCGAGCTGGCCCGGCTGGAGGTGCCCGAGGCGGTGCGTGGGGCGTACGGCCACGAAGACATCCACTTCGGGCGCGACTACCTCATCCCCAAACCCTTCGACCACCGCGTGCTCTTCCACGTCGCGCCCGCGGTGGCCGAGGCGGCCATGCGCACCGGCATGGCGCGCCAGGAGCTCGACCTGGACGAGTATCTGGACCGCCTGCAGGCGCTGCTGGGTCCGGGGCGCGCGGTCATGACCGGGATCCGCGCGCAGGCCCGGCGCGAGCCGGCGCGCATCGTCTTCCCCGAGGGCCACAACCAGGACGTGATCCGTGCCGCTGCCGAGCTCGCCGAGGCCGGGACCTGTCGCCCCATCCTGCTGGGGCGGCCGCCGCGCGTGGCCGAGAAGGCGGGCTGGATGGGGCTGGACATGGACGGCGTCGAGGTCGTCTACGCCGCCGAGCGTCCCGACGACCGCCACGACTACGCCGAGAAGCTGTTCCAGCGCCGCGCCCGCAAGGGCCTCACGCTGGCCGAGGCCCAGTGGAACCTCTACAAGCCCATCTACTTCGCGCTCAGCATGGTGGAGGAGGGGCAGGCGGACGCCATCGTGGCCGGCATCGAGGCCAACTACGCCGAGATCCTGCGCCCGGCGCTGCAGGTGATCGGGGCCAAGGGGGACATGCGGGTGGCGGGCCTCTACATGCTGGCCTTCCGCAACCGCCACCTGGTGTTCCTGGCCGACACGACGGTGAACATCGCTCCGTCCGCCGAGACCCTGCGCGACATCGCCCTCCAGACCGCCTCCTTCGTGCGCGACCTGGGCATCCCGCCGCGGGTGGCGATGGTGAGCTTCTCCAACTTCGGCTCGGCGCCGCACGACGAGTCCCGGCGCGTGGCGCAGGCGGTGCAGCTGGTGCGCGAGGCCGATCCCGAACTGGAGATCGACGGCGAGATGCAGGCCGACACCGCGGTGGATCCCGTGGCACTGCGCGAGGTCTACCCGTTCACCCACCTGACCGGGCCCGCCAACATCCTGGTCTTCCCGCGCCTTTCGGCCGCCAACGCCGCATACAAGCTTCTGGAGCACCTGGGGGGCGCCGACGCGATCGGTCCCATCCTGCTGGGCATGGCCAAGCCGGTGCACATCGTCGAGCGGGGATGCGCAGTGCAGGACATCGTGAACCTGTCGGCCGTCGCGACCGTGGACTGGCAGGCTCGCGCGCGCCCCGAGAATCGGTAGCAGCCCTCTTCCCAAGGAGCAAGAAATGACATTCGATTCACGCGCACGGCGGCGCTCCGGCGGCGCGGCGCTCTTCCTGCTTGCGCTGGCCCCCGCGTTAGCGGCCGACGCGGCCGCGCAGAAGCCGGTCCATGTCCCGGAAGACATTCCGGCCCGCGTCCAGCCCCTGCCTTCCCTGCGCGAGCAGGCGGCGGAGCAGCAGGAGTGGCTGGAGCTGCGCATCGGGCGGATTCTGCCGGCGCTGATGGCGGAATACGACGTGCGCATGTGGATCCTGTCCATGCGCGAGTACGCCGAGGATCCCGTCTTCTGGTCGATCACCTCGCCCACCACCTTTGCCGCCCGCCGGCGCTCCATCTACGTCTTCAACCGCCAGGACGACGGTGCGGTCGAGAGGCTGGCGCTCGGCGGGACGGACCAGGGCGGGGTTTTCCAGGCCTATCGCTCGACGCGGCCGGCGCCCACCCAGCCTACCGCGGAGCTGGTCGGCAACGAGCAGTGGAGGCTGCTGCGCGAACTGGTGGAGGACCGAGACCCGGAGAACATCGTGCTCAACATCGACCCCGACTGGGCCTTCTCGGACGGCCTGCACGCCGGGGAGCGCGAGGCTCTGGAGGAAGCGCTGGGCCCGGAGCTGATGGGCCGCGTCAAGCGCGAACCGCGCCTGGCCATGAACTACATCGCGCTGCGTCTGCCGGAGATGATGCCCCGATACCGCAAGATCGAGGAGACGGTGCACGCGGTCATCTCGGAGGCGTTCTCGAACGCGGTCATCACGCCCGGCGAGACCACAATCGAGGACGTGGAGTGGTGGATGCGCCAGCGGGTGCGCGACCTGGGCTACACGACCTGGTTCATGGCCAACGTGGACGTGCAGCGGGCGGGCGAGGTGCCCTCGGACGGCCCCGCCGTGATCGAGCGGGGCGACCTGCTCTGGACCGACTTCGGGGTGGTGGCGCAGAATCTCCACACCGACACGCAGCATCTGGGCTACGTCCTGCGCGAGGGCGAGACCGAGGTGCCGCCGGGGCTCCTGCAGTGCATCGCCAACTCGAACCGCCTGCAGGACATCCTGCTCGAGCACATGGAACCCGGGCTGACCGGCAACGTGATCCTGGCCAACACGCTGGCACAGATGCGGGAGGAGGGCATCAACGGGACCGTGTATACGCACCCCATCGGCGACCACGGCCACGGCGCCGGGCCGCTGATCGGGCGCTGGGACGGGCAGGAAGGCGTGCCCGTGCGCGGCGACGCGGTGCTGCTGCCCTCGACCTGGCACTCGATCGAGCTGCAGGCCACGACCCCGATCCCCGAGTGGGACGGCAAGCCGGCCAGTTGCCGCCAGGAGGAGGAGGCGTACCTGGACACCGAGGGCGAGCGGCACTGGGTGTTCCGGAGGCAGAGCAAGTTCCACATCGTGTGGTAGATGGGCCACGCCAGATGGCAGGAAAAGGAAGGAATGACATGGAGACGACGCGAATCACGATGCGAGGATGGGCCCTGGGGATGCTGCTGGGCTCGGCCGCGGCACTGGCCAGTCCGACGCAGACAGCCGCGGCCCAGGGGCTGGCGGTACCCGATCCCGTGCTCGAGGGCATCTGGGCCGAGGCGATGGACAACTCGCAGATCGAGTCCATGGGGCAGGTGCTGCTGGACGCCATCGGCCCCAGGCTGACCGGGTCGCCGCACATGGAACGGGCCCAGGAATGGGCGGTCTCGATGCTCTCCGGCTGGGGAGTGGAGGCCCGCACCGAGGAGTACGGCACCTGGGAGGGATGGGACCGCGGGGCCAGCCACGTGGACCTGGTGTCGCCGCGGGTACGCTCGCTGGAGGGGCGCATCCTGGCGTGGAGCCCCGGGACCGGGGGCGAGCCGATGGAGGGCGGGGTCGCCGTGCTCCCGGAGATCCGCTCGCCGGCGGACTGGCAGACCTTCCTTGGCACGGTGAGCGGCAAGTGGGTGATGTTCTCCTTCCCGCAGCCGACCTGCCGCGCGGACGAGCAGTGGCTCGAGTTCGCACAGGACGGATCGTACGAAGCCATGGCCGAGGCGCGCACGGCGGGCAACCGGGCCTGGAACCAGAGCCTGGCCGCCGCCGGCTCGCGCGATCCGCGCCGCCGCGACCTGCACGCGCAGATCGAGGAGGCGGGCGCACTCGGAATCGTCACCTCGCTCTGGCCGGGTTCCTACGGCACCACCCGCGTCTTCAACGCCTACAACCGCGAAACGCCCACCTTCGAGCTGGGGTGCGAGGACTACGGACTCGTCCATCGCCTGGCCGCCAACGGACAGGAGCCGGTGCTGCGGCTGACCGCGGAGGCCGAGAACCTGGGCGAGGTGCCGGTCTCGAACGTCATCGGCACAATCCCGGGGACCGAGCGTCCGGACGAGTACGTGATGCTCTCGGCGCATTTCGACTCGTGGGAGGGCGGATCGGGCGCGACCGACAACGCCACCGGCTCGCTGCTCATGCTCGAGACCATGCGCATCCTGTCCGCCGTGTATCCGAACCCGAAGCGAACCATCCTCATCGGGCTCTGGAACGGGGAGGAACAGGGGCTCAATGGTTCGCGCGCCTTCAGCGAGGACCATCCCGAGGTGGTGGAGGGGCTGCAGGTGCTCTTCAACCAGGACAACGGGACCGGACGGGTGGTGAACATCTCCGCCCAGGGGTTTACGGAGGTGGGATCGTCGCTTGCGCGATGGCTGACGCGGGTGCCGGTCGAGGTCTCGGGCCACGTGAGCCTGAGGCTGCCGGGCAACCCGGGCGGAGGCGGCTCGGACTACGCCTCGTTCGTCTGCCACGGCGCGCCCGGCATCAACCTGAGCGCGCTGTCATGGGACTACGGCTCGCACACCTGGCACACCCATCGCGACACCTTCGACAAGCTCGTCTTCGATGACCTGAAGAACAACGCCGTGCTCGCGGCTTCGCTCGTCTACCTGGCTTCCGAGGATGATCAGCGGGTGAGCCGCGAGCGGCGCGAGCTGATCATGGGGCTCGGCGGAACCGGCGGGCGCTGGCCGGAATGCACGCCCGCGGCGCGGAGTTCGAGGGACAGCCAGAGGATGTAGGGGGCCGTGCAAGACGAGTTGCCGATCAAACCGGAATGCGTCTTGCGATTTGCCGATCGTTCGCGGACACGTAAGACGGTACCGAACCGTCAGCCGGCGGCTGGCGGCCCATCACCTCCCCCCACCCAGCGGTCGACCACAACCGACGTGGTGATCTGCCCCCACAGGTTGGTCACCGTGCGGAACATGTCCGGGATGCGGTCGATGCCGAGCAGGATGCCCAGCCCGCCGAGCGGCACCCCCGCCACGTCCAGGGCGGGCGCCATGGTGAAGATGCTCGCCGACGGCACCGGCGCGATGGTGAGCGCGACCAGGAAGACGGCGAGCACCGCGCCCCCGGCCGCGGCGAGCGGGAACGGCACCTCGAACAGGTGGGCCAGGAAGACCACGGCGGCCCCCTGGAAGAGCGCGCTGCCGGGCCGGTAGAGCGACGCGCCCAGCGGCAGCACCAGGTCGGCGACGTTTTCCGACACCCCGAGTTTCCCGCTCGCCTCCTGGAGCGACGCAGGGAGGGCGGCGACCGTGCTGGTGCTCGCGAAGGCGATGGAGGTGGCGCCGAACACGCCCTTCACGTAGCGGCCGGGACCGATGCCGCCCACCCAGCGCAGCAGCACCAGGAACACCCCGCCGGTGAACATGAGGAGCCCGGCGAGCACGGCCGCGACGAACACCGCCAGGCTCTGCACCAGGTCCCACCCGAGCTGCGCGGTCACCGGGGCGGCCAGCCCGAAGACCCCCACCGGGGCGCACCAGAGCACCCACCAGACCAGCTTGACCAGAGTGGCCGAGACCGCGTCGGCGAAGGTCATCAACTGCTCCTTGTGCTTCCCGCCGAGCGCGGCCGCGGCAGCCCCGAAGAGCGCCGTGAACACGATCAGCGGGAGCAGGCTTCCCGCCGAGGCGGCCGCGAAGGGGTTGGGCGGCACCAAGGTCACCAGGAAGTCGACCACGCCGGGGATCTCGGGCGCGGCCTGTTCGCCGGCCGCCGGCATCGCCACCTCCGGCGCGAAGCGCAGGAAGAAGGCCATGGTCGCCATGCCCAGCACGATCGCGGGCGGGGTGGTGATCCAGTAGAAGCCGAGGGTGGTGCCGCCCAGCCGGCCGAGCTTGCGCAGGTCGCCAAGGCGGGCCACCCCGGTGAAGATCACCGCCATCACCAGCGGGATCACCACCATGCGGATGGCGTTCATGAAAACGGTGCCGATGGGCGCGGAGGCCAGCGCCGCCGCCATGAGGGCCTCCGACCCGGTGGCCGCGGCGAGCAACCCGACCGCGAAACCCAGCACGAGCCCGGCGGCGATGAGGATGTGCAGCATGGAATGGATGCTACGCTTCGGCCTTTCCGCCCGGCAACCCCGCGCCCGGATGACTTACCGCGCTAGCGGATCACCGCAGGCTCCAGTCGAACCTTCGCAGCGTACTCCATGAACTGGTGCGAATAGGCTCGAATGTGGGTTCCCCCGGCGTAGACCTCCACCATGTACAACTGGCTGGTCGGAATGTCCTCCAGCTCCGACCAGCCCCCGAGCAGGCGGATCTCGTCGAGATACACCTCGGGCTCGAGCGGGCCTCGCGCGTAGCCCCGGTAGTAGACGCACGTGCTCCCGGCGCATGGCGTCGTATAGACGCCTGCGTGCAGGTCGACGAAATCGGCGGCTGACCATTGACTGCTGCGGAGAAGATCCTCCTGGCCAAAGGTGCTGACGCCGGACTCCACAGCCCGCCGCCGGCGTTCGAACCGGTCGGTTACGATCGCCAGACCTTCGAGCAGAATCGGGTCGGGCTGCATCCGAAGGGCGATCCGGTCCGACGGTGCGGCGGCCTCGACCTGGGACTCCAGCGTGGCGTATCCGAGCCGCTCCACGGTAACCAGGTGGATTCCGGCCTCGATCCCGCACAGCGCAAACCAGCCGTTGTCCGTAGTCAGCGATCCCCAATCCGACCCCGCCGCCGAAATATAGGCACCACTCAACGGCATCTCGGTGCCGGCATCGACGACAACCCCGAGGATCCGCGCCTGGTCGTCCAGGCATTCGGGCATCTCCTGCTGTGCGACAGCCGGAGAAACGACGCCAAGAGCCACGACCCCGATCCCGATCGCCTGGAGCACCGCTGAACACCGGGGCGAGTCAGACATTGAGCAATCTCTCGCGAGTGGGGGAGGTTGATGTGTACCAAGGTAGTACGATACATCGACTCGCGCCCGATGGATCCTCTCCCGCAACACCGCCACCAACGGCCGCCACCGATTGGCCGCCCGAACCCGGAGACCTCCCGTGAACGACCCCTGGTTTCTCGCGATCGCCATCCTGGGCTGCCTTCTCGCCCTCGCCGCCCTCGCGCTCGCCATCGTGCTGCGGCGCTACACCCGGCTGCGCCTGGAGCTGCCGGTCCGGCTGCGGGAGGCGCGCGAGGACGCCGTGGCGCGCAGCACGGCGGTCGTGCGCGGGCAGGCATTCGAGCACCTCGTGCCTTTCATGGACGACTTCGGCTACCATCCCCGGGACGCCCGCTTTCTCGGCAGTCCCATCGACCTTGTCGTCTTCGACGGCCTCGGCGAGACGGATGTGCGCGAGATCGTGTTCGTGGAGGTCAAGACAGGCCGGTCTCGCCTGAGCAAGCGTGAGAGGGCGGTGCGCAAAGCCGTGCTCGAAGGGCGGGTGACCTGGCGGGAGCTGCGGGCCTGAGTGTGCCCCAGGGACTCTCGGGGCTAGAATAGGCGCATGACTTACGAAATCGTTTTCGTGCTTGTGGTTGCGGCGGCGGCCCTGGTGTTCTTCGCCATGGATCGCATCCGGCTCGACCAGCTCTCCATGTCGGTTCCGGTGGTGCTGCTGCTGGGCGGAATCATCGGCCCGCTGGAAGCGCTCTCCGGTCTCTCCAGCGAGGCCACCGTCACAGTGGCGGCGATGCTGGTGCTCGGGCTGGGGCTGCGCAAGACGGGGCTGGTGGCGGCGATCGGCATCTGGGCGCGCACGGCGCCGCTGGGCGGCAAGACCCTGCGCATGTTCATCCTCTGCCTGCTGGTGGCCTTCCTTTCGCCGTTCCTGAACAACACCGCCGTGGTGATCGTGTTCATCCCGGTGTTCGCGGCGCTCGCCGAGCAGGCCGACGAACCCGTCTCGCTGTATCTGATGCCGCTTTCGTTCGTGGCCATCATGGGGGGGACGGTAACCCTGATCGGCACCGCCACCAACCTGGTCGTACACGGGGAGGCGGTCGCGCGCGGGTACGACGAGCTGACCATGTTCTCCATCGCGCCGGTGGGACTGATCTGCCTGGCGGTGGGGATGCTCTACCTGTTCACCATCGGGCGTCACCAGATGCCCCGCCGGGAGCGCCCGCCGGACCTGTCGAGCCGTTACGGCGTGCGCCGGTTCACGACCGAGTTGCGCGTGGGGCGGGACTCGCCCGCGGCCGGACGCTCGCTGGCCGAGCTGCGCTGGGGCGAGCGCTTCGACGTCGTGGTCGTGGGAATCGAGCGCGATGGACGGGTCATCTCGCTCCCTGCGGGCGAGCGTGTGATCGAGGCCGGGGACAGGCTCTACGCCCAGGGCGCGGCCGACAACCTGCTCCGTCTCGCCCAGGGGCAGCGGCTGGACACGCCCGAGGGGAAGCCGCCGCAGGAGGCGAGCGAGACCGTCGTCGGAGGGCGCATGGTGGAGGTCATCATGGGGCCCGGTTCGGCGCTCGTGGGGCGAACACTGAAGGACCTCTCCTTCGCTCAGCGCTACGACGTGACCGTGCTCGGAGTCCAGAGCCACGGCGCCGCCGTCACCGACCGGATCGCGCAGATGGAGTTCTCCGTGGGCGATATCCTCCTGGTGCGCGGGGAGGCGAGCGCGCTCGACCGCCTGGCCGACGAACCCGGCTTCATCCTGATGGCCGAGGTGGACCACCCGGTGGGCAGCCGGCCGCGCGCCGCCTTCGCGGCCGCCATCATGGCCGCGGTGGTGCTGGCCGCGAGCGTAGGCCTCTTCCCCATCTCCACGTCGGCCATGGCGGGGGTGGCGCTCATGGTGTTCACGGGGTGCGTGCGCGTCGACGAGATCTACGCGGAGCTTGACTGGCTGGTGGTGTTCGTAATGGCCGGGCTCATCCCGCTGGGGCTGGCGATGGAGTCGACGGGGGCGGCCGCCTGGATCGCCTCGGGGGTGGTGGGCACGACCTCCGGGCTGGGTGAGACCGGGATGATCGCCGCGTTCTACCTGCTGACGGCCGTCATGACCGCGGTGGTGGCCAACACCGCCACAGCCGTGATGCTCACCCCGGTGGCCATCCTTGTGGCCCAGAACGCCGGGCTCAATCCCTACGCCCTTCTGGTAACGGTGATGTTCGGAGCCTCCGCCTCCTTCGTCACCCCGTTCGGCTACAAGACGAACGTGATGATCTACTCGCCGGGCGGATACCGCTTCATGGACTTCGTGAAGGTGGGCGGGCCCCTCAACCTGCTTCTTGCGATCGTGGCCTCGATCTGCATCCCCTTCTTCTGGCCGAGCTGAACGTCCCACTCCGCATTCGCGGCTGCGTCGGCCGGTTGTAGCCAAGTACGCCGCCGCCCCGTTCTCAGCGGCCAGTTGCATTGTGATGAGCGCCCCTCTGCAGGCTGTTGCAAACTCGAAAAGGCAACACAGTGTTGCATTTTGGATTTTGCAACACTCCACGGACGGGTTTGACAGGCCATAGGTCACTGCATGCGGCCTGACCAGCCTGACGGGCGGCGCCACTGCGGGCGTGGCATCACGATGACGGGGCAATCGGGCAACCTCCTCGCCACAGAGAGAATCACATCCTACCGAGGGCGTGAGGCATCCGGCCGGGTCGCGCCTTGGTGCGAGCATCGTTCCCGAGGACGAGCGACATGCGGTGACGACAGGGACATCGGATCGCGCGAGAGTCGACGCCCGACGCAGGAACAGCCGACGGGTCATCGTAGCTTCCATGGCCGCGTCGATCGCGATCCATGCGTTCGTTTTCTCTGTCGTCATGGTGCCATCGGCCGAGACCAGCCGGCGTGCGGGGACAGTTCCCGACTCCCCCGGCCGCCCCACGTCATCCGACGCCCCCTCGGGCATCCGGGTCATCAGAATCGTCGCCGAGCCGGTTGCCCAGCGCCGGTTGCACGAATCGGACGCGCGGCTCGAGTCTCCCGAACCTGCGACCGAGCAACCCGTGGCGGAGCCTTCCGCGCCCGAAATGGAGTATGCGGCCGAGACAATCGAAGGCGAGCCGTCGCGACCTGACCGGATCGAACCCGCCGCCCGGCTCAGGCCCCGTTTCACCAATCCCGCGCTCTGGCGGGAGATCCGGGGCGCTCGAGCCGATACGGAATGGACGAGCGGCATGCTCTTGCGCGACCGCGTCGAGGGACGCGAATCACGATACACACCGCCCGACGCCTGGGCGTTCGACACATGGACGACTCAAGACGCGGGCGGACGGCTCTGGGGCGTCGCCCCAGGCAGCATCTACCTCGCCGGGTTCGGCATACGCACCTGTGGCGGACGCTTCGACGCCTCGAACTGCGGGTTCGGCCTGCCTGGCTGGAAGCGACGGCAATACCAGCGCTCCCTCCAGACCGCAATTGAAATCGAGAACCAGCAACGCTGGCGGGGCATCATGGAACGCAACCGCGCCATCCGTGAACGGCGCGGCGCGGAACGCCATCCAAGAACGGACTCCATCCCCGGTCATTCGCGATGACGATTGACATGCGACAGCGGCACGAGTGGCGCGTCCTCAACGACAGAAACGGCACGATATCAGCGTCAGAAATGGCAACAACGGGGCGTCAGAAACGGCGCAGGCGGAGCCCCGCGTTTCGGCTGAAACGCGATTGGGCTCTCGGATCCCGAAGCCGTTCCGTCAGGAACCCTCCCTCGGGGCGCGGCTGAACGGTTCGCGGGCGAACACCCGGCGCACCATCGGCTCGAAGAACTCGAGCGGCAGGGTGTCGTAGTCGGGATCGAACGCGCACTGGTCCCAGCGGTGGCAGAAGTCCACGGCGTCCTGATACCAGGGATGGTCGCGGTACTTGTCGCGCGCGTTGCGGTCGCCGCCCACGTGATGGGCGTAGTAGTAGTACTGGAACAGGCCGTGGTGCCGGACGATCCAGTACGTCCGCTCGGTCACGTAGGGACGCAGCAGCAGCGCGGCCAGCTCGCCGTGGCTGTGCGGGGCCATCAGGTCGTCGATGTCGTGCAGGAGCGCCGCCACCACCAGCTCCTCCTCCGCTCCGTCGCGATGGGCGCGGGTCGCGGTCTGCAGAGAATGCTCCAGCCGATCGACCTGGTAGCCGGCGAGCGAACCGGATAGCTCGCGGAGGTGCGCCAGCACCCGGTCGGCGGTGCCGGCGGCGAACTCCTCCTCGAGGTGCGCGAGCAACTCGTAGTCCTCGCGGGTCCCGTCCGCCATGCTGGTGAAGCTCACCATGCGGCCGCCGCGCCTTGCCGGATCGTCCATGCCTGTCACGCTCGCAAGTGAGGGTGCGTCGCCCCGCAGCGTGCGCCTGCGCCGAGAGATGTGTCAAGGACGGGCGCGCGGCGTCGGCGGTTGACACGCGCCATGCAGGGGGAGTCAGATAGTCCCTGGCGTCAGGCAGTCACAACGGACCCGGAGGATCGACCATGCAGCACTCGATCAGCAGCGTCAGCCCGAATGCCGGCGCCTTGGCCGCGGTCTGGAGCAGCGGCGAACGGACCGAGCTTCCGTACCTCTGGCTGCGCGACAACTGCGGATGCAGCGAGTGCCGCGTCGTGCAGACCACGGAGAAGCGGTTCCACATCTTCGAGGTCGCCAGCGACCTGAGACCGCTTCAGGTCGGCATCGAACGCGCCGAATCCGGGGACGAGGCGATCTCCATCGCCTGGCCGGACGGGCACCAGACCCGCTACCGGGCGAGCGAGATCCACGGCCTGCTGAGCCAGCCTCGCTCCGAGCTGCGCTACTGGGATGGCCGGTTCCAGCCGCGACAGTTCGACTATGCACGGTTCCTGGCGAGCGACCAGGCGGCGGCGGAGCTGATCGAGGAGTTTCTCCGGACCGGGGTCTGCGTGCTCGTCGACGCTCCCGCCGAACCGGATTCGTCCGAGCAGCTCGCGACCCGCCTGGGCCCGGTCCGCGAGGTGCTGTTCGAGCGCATCCACAACGTCAAGGTCGATCCGAAGGGGTACAACATCGCGCACACGGGCCTGGCCGTCGCGCCACACAACGACTTCACCAGCTACACCTGGCCGCCGAGCGTACAGGCCCTGCACATGCTGGTGAACGAGTGTGACGGCGGCGAGTCCATAGTCGTGGACGGCTTCGGGCTGCTCCACGAGCTGCGCAGTGATTCCCCCGACAAGTTCGATGCGCTGTGCGCGGTACCGGTCCCGTTCCGCATCTTCAGCGAGCGATACGAAGTCTACGCCGCCAACCCCATGGTCGAGCTGGACAGCGCCGGCGAGGTCAGGATGATGCGCTTCAACACCGCGCAAATGCAGGCGGTCCCCCTATCGGAGCCGCGGCTGAGCGACTTCTACGACGCCTATCACGAGCTGTCCAGGCGCGTCAACGACGTCAGCGCGCAGGTGACCTTCCGGTTGGAGGGGGGACAGGTGCTGCTGTGCGCCGGGCACCGCGTGCTGCACGGTCGCACCGCGCTCCGTTCGAATGGGCAACGGCACCTCCAGGACGCCTACTTCGAGCACGACAACGCGCGCACCCACCTCAGGTGGCTGCGCCTCAGCGGGCGGATCTGAAGGCGGCAGGCCCTTGGCATCGGATGAAACGCCATCTCCTGCTGGCACGCGGGCTCGGACCGCGCTCCGCGACTTGGCCCTCGGCGCCTCGGTGGAGATACTCCCGGGCCAACTGCCGTCTCCGGAAGTCCTCGCCAGCCACCTTCCGCGCGGGACCTCCGTCTACATACCGTACCCCCCGAAGGGCCGGTGGCCGGACACGGTCGCCGCCTGCGAACAGGCGCTGGCGGCGGGAATGAAGCCGGTGCCGCACCTGCCGGCGCGATCGGTGCGCAGCGCGGGCGAGCTCGACGACTGGCTGGCCGGCGTGGTGGAGAGAGGGGTGGACGCCGTGATGCTGATGGCCGGAGACCGCGCGACGCCCACCGGCCCCTACCCCGATACGCCGGCCCTGCTCGACTCCGGGCTCCTGGCCGAGCACGGTCTGCGGCGGCTCGGCGTCACCTCGTATCCGGAGGGGCATCCCCTGATCGCCCGGGCCGATCTGGATGAAGCACTCCGGCGCAAGAGGGAATACGCGCGGGCAACGGGTGCTGAGCTGTGGATCGTGACGCAGTTCGTGTTCTCGCCCTCCCCGGTGCTCGCCTGGCTGGCGCGGATGCGGGACGCGGGTTGCACGCTGCCGGTTCGCATCGGGCTGCCCGGACCGGTCGCACTGGGCGCGCTGATCGGTTACGCGGTCCGCTCCGGCGTCGTGGCGTCGGCACGGGCGCTGAAGCGCAAGCCCGGCATCGCGCGGCTGGCGGGCAGATGGTCACCCACTCCAATCGCGCTGGCGCTGGCTCGGCACCTGGCCGATCGCGAGGACACGGCTTCCCTGGACATTCATTTGTTTACCTTCGGGGGATTCGCGGACGCCGCCGAATGGCTGTCGAACCTGCGGAAGCTCGACGAACTGGCGGTTTGTCCGCCAGAAACGAGTTGATCTGGCACACAAAAAGAGGGCCCTGACAGGAGGTATTCCATGCGGCGTCGGACAAACACCTTTCTGATCGGTGCGGGCATCGCCGCCGCGCTCGCAGGCTGCGCCCCCATGGGCGACGCGCCCGCCAGAGACGAGGCGACGGCTGCCCGCGTCGACGCCATCTTCGCCGACTACGCCAGCGAGGCGGGTCCCGGCTGCTCCATGGGCGTTATCCAGGACGGCCGCCTGATCCACGCCACGGGCTACGGGACCGCCAATCTCGACCACGGCATCCCCAACGGGCCCGCGACCATCTTCCGCACAGGCTCGGTTTCGAAGCAGTTCACGGCCGGCGCGATCGCCCTGCTGGCCGTCCGGGGCGACCTGGAGCTGGACGCGCCCGTGCAGCGCTACATCCCGGAGTTCCCCGACTATCCCGACCCTCCCACCGTCCGGCATCTGGTTCACCACACCTCGGGCGTGCGCGACTACATCGTGCTCATGTCCCTGGCAGGCAACCGGAGCGAGGACTTCTACACCAACCAGGAGGTTCTCGACGCCATCAACCGGCAGCGCGAACTCAATTTCGAGCCCGGCGCCGAGTACCTGTACAGCAACGCCGGCTACTTCCTGCTCGGCGAGATCGTGGCCAGGGTCTCGGGACGGAGCCTGCGCGAGTTCGCGGAGAGCGAGTTCTTCGACCCCCTGGGCATGACCCATACCCACTTCCACGACGACCACAACGAGATCGTGCCCAACCGCGCCATCGGCTACGCCCCCACCGGCGACGGCTTCCGCATCAACGTGACCACGCTCGACATGGTGGGCGACGGCGGCGTCTTCACCTCGGTGGAGGAGTGGGTCGCATGGGACCGCAACCTCACCGAGGGCACCGTGGGCGGGCCCGAATGGGTGGCGCTCATGCACGAGCGGGGTGTGCTCAACTCCGGTGACACCATCCCCTACGCCTTCGGCATCTCGCACGGCGAACACCGGGGGCTGGCGACGGTCGGCCACACCGGCTCGTGGGTCGGCTACCGGGCGGCGATGTCGCACTATCCGGAGGCGGGCTACTCGTTCGTGGCGTTCTGCAACCGGTCGGCCATCGCCCCCGCGACGCTCATCGCGAGCACGGCCGAGATCTACCTGGAAGACCGGATGGAGCCGGTGGAGGGCGAGGAAGCCGAGGTGGCCGAGGAGGAGGCACCCGCGGAGGCAACGGGCGACGCAGACTCGCCGGATGAGCCCGACCTCGACATCCCCAACCGCGCGCACTACGCCGGATCCTTCTACAGCCCCGAACTGGACACCACCTATTGGATTGTCGAGGAAGGCGATGACGGCCTCACGCTCCACGTCGGCCGGCTCGATCCGGCCGCGTTGATGGCCGAGTCCGAAGGGGTGCTCACCAGCGAGCGGGGGTGGACTCTCCGGCTCTCGCAACTGGTCGACACCCGCTACCAGGCGATGATGGTCGACGCGGGCCGGGTCCAGAACCTCCGGTTCGCGCTCGTGGAGGGATGACGTGGAAAGAATGTGCGCGCGATTCGCGACGGGGATGCCGATCCTGCTTTCGCTCCTCGCCTTCACTGCACCTCTTCCCGTCTTCGCACAGGCCAGTCAGCTCAGCGGTCGGGTCCGGTCTGAGGACGGCCGTCCCGTCGAAGGCGCGCTGGCGGAGGTCAACCCGGTTTCGGACTCGACGCGGGTCGAATACACCCTCGCGGATGAGCTGGGCTTCTTCGCCTTACGCGATCTGGAGCCGGGCGCCTACGTGCTCAGGGTGACCCGAATCGGCTTCCAGGAATACCGGGAACAGGTGAGCGTCGAGGCGGACGTGACCGAGGTCGAGGTCGTGATGGCGGCCCAGGCGATCTTGGTCGGAGGCATTACCGTGGAGGCCGAGCGCAGCCGCGCCAAGACCCGCTTCGAGGAGTCGGCGGGCATCACCGTCCAGGAGATCGCGGCCGCCGACCTCAAGTCCATCCCGGTGCTGATCGAGGCGGACCCGCTGCGCGCCATCGAGGTGCTGCCGGGGGTGACGACGGTGTCGGACTTCTCCGGATCCTTCAACGTGCGAGGCGGTTCGGCCGACCAGAACCTCATTCTCCTCGACGGAGTCCCGATCTTCAATCCGTTTCACCTGGGCAACATCTTCTCCGTGTTCAACGCGGATATGGTGGACCGCGTCGAGCTTCAGTCAGGGGGCTTTCCGGCCGAATACGGCGGGCGCGTGTCTTCGGTGTTGACGGTTGCCAGCGATGCGGGCGACGGAGATTTCGGCGTCGACGCGGGCGTCAGCCTTCTGGCGACCCGCCTTGCGATGAACGGGGCCCTTCCCGAAAGCGCCTCGCAGACACTCGGTTTCACCACGACGCGCTGGCGTGCCTCGGCCCGCCGATCGTATCTGGACGTTCTCTTCAAGCCGTGGGTCGACTTCCCGTACCACCTGACCGACCTTCAGGGCGTCTTCGAAGGCTGGACGGCGGGAGGAAGCCGACTCCGGTTCGTCGGATACAGCGGACGCGACATTCTGGATCTTTCCGGGGTCGACGATACGCCGCTTCCGATCCGCTGGTGGTGGGGAAACGACCTTTTCGGCGGGTCATGGACGCAATCCATGGACGGGGGCGCGTCCATGGAGGTCCGCGCCTCCTTCTCGCGCTTCGGGTCCGACCTGTCCTTTCCGGAGGTCGACACCGAGTTCCAGACGGGCGTGGAGGAGGCAACCTTCGGAGCCGATCTCGAACAGCGTCCGGCATGGGCGACGCGCTGGAAGTCGGGCATGGCCGTGAAACGGGTCGCCTACGACAACGGGCTGGTCGGAGGCGGCTCCACCTTCCTGGACCAGGAAGGCACGGGCGTCGAGGTGGCCGGCTACAGCCAGGTACACTGGGACCCCAACCCCGACTGGCTGGTGGAGGGCGGCCTGCGCCTGGACTACTGGCGCCCGAGCGCGGGGGAGACGGCGGTCACGCTTTCGCCCCGCTTCGCCTTGAGACGCTTTCTGGGAGAGAGAAACGCGGCGGTGCGTCTGGCCGTGGGCAGGTACAGCCAGTTCATCCACTCCACGCGCGACGAGGAGTTTCCGTTCGGGCTCGACACATGGATCCTGGCGGGCGTGGAGGCCCCGCGCGTCGTGTCGGACCAGGTCCAGGTCGGAGCCGAGAGGTTCTTCGGCGACGCCGACCAGTGGTTCGCCTCGCTGGAAGGCTACTACCGGACCTTCGACGGCGTGGCCGCGGTCAACGCGGCCGAGGACCCGAACGACGCAACCGATGCTCTGGTGGCGGGTGACGGCAACGCGTACGGCGTGGACCTCTACGTGAAGCGGGACCGCGGCACCACCACCGGGTGGCTGTCGGTCTCGTTCCTGAAAACCGTCCGAACCTTCCCGGATACGCGCGTCGGGATCGATCCCCTGCCGTTGATCACCTATCCGCCCGTCTTCGATCGCCGCCTCGAGATCGATCTCTCCCTGCGCCGGCCCCTGGGCTGGTGGGGACTGGAAGCGGGGATCAGGGCAAACTTCGGAACCGGCCTGCCGTACACGAAACCACTCGGCACCTACCGCGTCTATCGAACCCGGTTCGTGACGGGAGTCCTCGAAATCGATGACGACGACGCGGTGGTGCTGGGGCCGCGCAACGGCTCCCGCTATCCGGCCCGGCATCGGCTGGACCTCTCGCTCCGGAAGACGGTGACGAAGAGCTGGGGCACGATGACGCCCTACCTGAGCATCATCAACGTCTACAACCAGAAGAACGTCCTGTTCTACTTCTTCGACTACCAGGCGGTGCCTCCCGCCCGGGAGGGCGTCTCGATGATCCCCTTCCTTCCCACCGTGGGTTTCGAGGTGTCGTTCTGATGATGGCCTCAGAGCGAGGGCGGAGGATTTGGCGGCGGTTCCGCAGGCCGGGCGCCTTTCGGTCTTCGGCCGCGAGTGTCGTCACCGCCGCCGTCGCGTTGCTCGCGGCCTGCGAGCTCACCGAGGTCACGATCGCCGAATCGGATGACGTGGTGATCTCGGAGACGCAGTTGACCGTCAACCTTCACGACGACGGGGGGACATCCCTCGCCGTGTACAGCTATCTGCACCGCACGCTGAGCGCCGCGCGCCCGGACGAGGTGGAAGGCGCCATGGTGCGCGTGTCGGGGGAATCGGGGGCGACCGTGCAGCTCGAGGCAGCGGACAGCGGGGGTGTGTGTCTCTATCGGCCGGAGCCCGACGATGACAACGACGACGATCCCTTCCGGGAAATCGGATCGTGCTACCGGGCCAGCGTCTCTCCATCGCCCTTCTCTCCGGGCGAGGTTCTGGAACTCGAAGTACTTCTCCCCGAAGGCGGGACCTTGACCGGGGCGAGCCGGATACCCTCCGCCTTCGACTTCATCGGCCTCACGCACGAGGACGGGTACTGCCGCCTGGAACCCGACACCAACTACCGCTTCAACTGGACGGAGGCGGCGGGCACCTGGTCGTATCTCTCCGACGCCTGGATCGAGGGATTGCCGCAGGCGCTGGCGGGCCGCGACGTGGAAGCACCCGACTCGCTGTACCTGACCGGGTTTGCGATCGGACAGGACGACACCGATGTCCTCTTCCCAGGGGAATACGGGCTGTTCGACCTGGGCGAGGGTGCCGATACCGATCTCCTCCGCATTCTAGACGACGGCCTCCCTGGCGGCGCCTGGGCAAGGGTTGGATTCGCCGCCACCGACCGGAACTGGGTGAACTGGGCACGGGGCGGAAACTTCAATCCCTCGGGGATCATCCGCATCCCCTCCGTGTTCGGAGATGGGACCGGCTTCTTCGGCACGGCAACGCAGCGGGTGCTCGACGTCCGAGCTGGCGCGGGCGGCGAGGGGATGCCGCCGCTGTGCGGACCTGCAGAACCTCCGGAGTCCTGAGAAGCGCGGAGGACGGGGCTCGGGGCTTGGCGTCCCCTACCCCGCCAGCGGATCGGGCCGTAGCTGGAACTGGAGGACCTTGCTGGGCGTGCCCCTCCCCCCTTCCATGTGAAACGGCGCCCGAGTGCTCACGGTCGCCCACAGCCCCCTTCCCTTCCATCCCCCGTCCGGGTCGTCGATGCGGCCGTCCAGCCACTTGGTGTAGAAGCCGAGCGGATAGGGGACGCGCAGCACGACCCACTCTCCGTCCACGAGGGCGAGCAGCCCCTCGGAGGCGTTGCCGGTGTTGATGGGCACGTTCTCGCCGAGCCCGAAGACGTTGAACTGATCGACCCAGGTGTAGTAGCTCGCCTCGGCGCTTCCCGGGGCGGTGACACCCCGGATCTGCGGGAGCGGCTCCCGATGGAAGGTCCAGCCCTCGGGGCAGTGCTGGCCGGTGGCATCCGGGCCGTTGAGCGGGCCCGTGCACTTCGTGCGGTCGAAGCTGGCCATGTGCCCGCTGGCGAGCGCCACCCACATCACCCCGTTGCGGTCGATGTCCCCGCCGCGGGGCGAGAACCCATTGATGGGCGCGCCGGTCTCGTCGAGGGGCAGCTCGTAGAGCTCGGCGAGCGCCGTCGCCGGCGGATTCGGGCCCGGATCCAGCCGGACGATCGCGCCCGGATAGCCGAGTGACGTCGCCCAGACTGACCCGTCCGGCGCGGGCGCCACAGAGTAGAAGCCCGCGACGACCCTCTTGTCCATCGTGGGATCGACGGGCTCGTTGGGCTCGACGTAGTCGTCCCGCCGGCCGTTGCCGTTGGTGTCGAGGATGAGCGCGGTCCAGCCCTGGGAAGCCTCCTCGTCCCCGGTCTCCTCGAACATCCTCGTGTTCAGCCAGCCCACGACCTGCCCGCCCCCGCTGGTCCAGAGCGTATTGTCCTCATCCTCCGCGAACATGAGGTGGTGCGTGCTGAAGCAGGTACGGATGTGGGTGAGCTCCTGCGTCTCCGGATCCCACAGCTGCAGGTGGCGCCGGGCGCTGTTGGTCGGGAAGAGTTGTGCCGATGGGTGGTCCGATCCTTCGCGGCAGAAGTCCGGGTTCTCCGGGGGAGCCACCGTGGAGGTGAGCCAGAGCCGCCCCCGCTCGTCCAGCATCGGGTTGTGAACGTTGTTCTTGCTGGTCCAGATCACTTCGTCTCCCCAGTAGGGCGACGGCTCGGGCATGCCCGGACCCGACGCGGGCTGCGTGCTCGGATCGCGGACCGTGAGAGGGATTTGCGTCGCGGCGTGGCCCACCGGATCCAGGACCGACACGTAGTCCGCGCTGGCCTCCAGCGCCCCGTAGATGGGCCCATAGGCGTTGACCGTGGGATCGCGCCGGTCGGTGGAAACCTCGTCGTGGAGGTAGGCCTTGGGATCGGCCCAGTCCCACAGCGTGACAACCACGTTGCGCTCGATGCCCTCGGGCCGGGGAGGCGCCTCCGCCGGCACCTCGCCCGCCGCGATGCGGTCGGTCCAGTCGGCGAACATCTCGAGCATCCGCTGCCGGCCCATGCGGTCGAAGCCGCCACTCATGCCCCCGCCCGCCTGCCCCGACTTGATGCGCCGGTCCCACGCGTCCACGGAGGAGGAGAACTCACCCAGTTCCGCCGGGATGTTCCGGGTGCCGAGGCCGCCCATCTGATGGCACGCCGTGCAGTTGCCCGACTTCAGGAGCCGCATCAACTGGGCCTGGTGCTCGAGGTTGGGCGAGATGCCGTTCCCTTGGTCACCGGTTCCCGGGAACTCGTGCTCCTCCGGCACCTGGAGCAGCGACAGCCAGTACCCCGCGGGGTAGTACTCCACCGCTGCGCGGGCATCGGGCGCCGGCACCGCCGTCAGGTCCAGATCCGCGCCAGGGGCGACGCGAACCTTCTCCGAATCGACCAGGCCGTAGCCGCGCACCCAGACATCGTAGCTGGCCTCGGGCAGGTCGGGGATCAGGTACCGGCCCTCGTCGTCGGTCACGACGATCCGGGCGAAGCGGGTGGGAAGGTCGAGTGTTTCCGCGATGACCCAGACGCCGGCTTCGGGGCCGTTCGCGCCGGTCACGATGCCGCTGATGTCGTCGGCGTCGGTGGAGGGGGTGTCTGCGGCGGGTTCGCACGCGGTGAGTGCGGCCAGGGTGGCCACGGCCGCCAGAACACCCGCGGTCGAGATCCGCGGTTTGCTCATCCGTGGGGTCGTCCGATTCCTCATGTCACTCCTCCCGCTCAGGCATCCCGAGACCGACAACTCGGGTACTCTGACTGATAGGACGGAGGCTGATGCCGGGCCAGTGCGTTGCCGCGGAGATTCTGCCGGCGGGGTCTCAAGAAGGCTGGAAGCGATCAGCGTGTCGGGCCGCCGCCCGACAAGCGCCCGGGGCGAGGGCTGATGAAACCTGACGTGCTGCCCTACGGGCCGGGATTGTGGTATCGTTCTGATAGAGTTGGCGACGGGGCCGTGGAACCTTCAGGAACGACACAAGCAGCGATGAACGAGATCATCTTCGAAGTTACGGAGGACGAGGTCGACGGTGGCTACTCGGCCAGCGCGATCGGGTACGGGATTCACACGCAGGGCGATTCCATGGAGGAAATCCGTCGAAACGTCCGGGAGGCTGTTGACTGCTACTTCGATGAGACGATGGAACGCCCCGGGATCATCCGTCTGCATTTCGTGCGCGATGAAGTCCTTGTTCCGTGAGGTTGCCCCGAAATGTCAGTGGACGAAGGCTAACGGCCGCCTTGGCGCGGCTGGGGTATGAGGTTGTCCGCCAGCGCGGGTCTCACGTCCGGATCACCACGCAGGTCGGTGGCGAACATCATGAAGTCATTCCAGATCACAATCCGATTCGGGTCAAGACGCTGTCGAGCATACTGAAGAGCGTCGCGCGACATCACGGGATGACAGTAGACGATCTTCTCGCTCGCCTTGACCTATAGGATTAACCCTTTCACAACGGATCGATCATGGCCATGCACAACCCACCACACCCGGGTGGCATCGTCAAGCGGCAGTGTCTCGAACCCCTGGGGCTGACCGTGACACGGGTCGCCAAGGGTCTGGGCGTTACCCGGCAGGCGCTTTCGGAGCTGGTGAACGAGCGAACCGGGATTTCGGTGGAGATGGCCATCAGGCTGTCGAAGGCATTCGGTTCGACGGCGGAGACCTGGCTGGGGATGCAGACGGCCTACGATCTATGGCGGGCCCGCGACCGTACGCAAGAGATCGCGGTCGAGCGCTTCGTTGGAGCGTGAAACCCAAACTCCTCTCGGGCGGCAACCCCCAGATTGCGAAGGCCGATGGCGATGCGCCCGTGCAGGCGTACATCGCCGCCATGCCGGGCTGGAAGCACGATGTCGGCGGCTATCTCGACGCCCTCGTCGAGCGCCACGTGCCCGATGTCCGCAAGGCGGTGCGATGGAACTCACCCTTCTACGGCATCGAGGGCCAGGGCTGGTTTCTCGCCTACCACTGCTTCACGAAGTACGTGAAGGTGACCTTCCTGAACGGCGGCTCGCTGCGTCCCCTTCCCCCGGTGACTTCAAAGTACGAGCACGTGCGCTACTTCCACATCCTCGAGGACGATGAGCCGGACGAGGATCTGCTGGTGAGCTGGATAAAGCAGGCGTCGGCGCTGCCCGGAGAAAAGACCTTCTAGTCCCGTCCGGCCGCCACGTTCGCAAAGAGCCCGTTGGGCGCCCCTGAATTCGCGGTCACGATATCCGGAAGCCCGTCGCCGTTCAGGTCCCCCACACCCAAGCCGTAGGTCGCGCAGTCCGCGCATCCGAAACGGAACTCGACGAACGCCGGGAGCTCGCCGCCCCGGTTGAAGTAGACGGCGTTTTGCGCGCCCACGTTCGCAACAACGATGTCGGGATCCCCGTCGAGATCCAGGTCCGCGAGTTGGACCGCGTAGCTCTCGTCGTCGGCCAGCCCGAAGGGCAGGCTGCGGTCGAACCCTCCCGATCCATCGCCGAAGTACACGGCGTTCGACTCGCCGATGTTGGCCGTCACGATGTCGAGGACCCCGTCGCCGTCCACATCGCCCACAGCCACACCGCGCGTCTCGTCGCTCCCGGTCCCGTATCCGCTCACCCGCTCGAAGCTGCCGCCATCGTTCCAGTGGATGGTGTTCGCCCCACCGTCCCGGTTGGCGAGCACGAGGTCCGGGTCCCCGTCGCCGTCAAGGTCCGCGGCGACGACATCGATGGTAGAGTCGTCCCCGGCCCCGAACGGCGTTCCCTTGCCGAAGGCCCCCGAACCGTCTCCATGGAAGATGAAGTTCTGGCGGGCCCGGTTGACCACCAGGATGTCCACCTGCCCATCGCCGTCCAGATCGGCCAGCGTCAGGCTGCGCGTTGAACTTGGCGCTCCGAACGTGGCACCGGTCTCGAAGCGGCCCGTTCCGTCGTTGAAGAAGATGAGGCTGCGCGTGCGGTCGTTCCCCACTGCGACATCCAGATCTCCGTCGCCATCGAAGTCGGCGAGCGGGACAGCGTAGCTGCCCGCCTCCTCCTCACCCAGCCGCCGCGCCAGCGTGAAGGCGGCGTCGCCGTCGTTCAGGTAGACCCGGTTCTGCTCGGGCCAGTGGCGGCCGTTGGCGACAACCACGTCCAGCGCCCCGTCGCCGTTCACGTCGCCCAGGCTCACCGAGGCAGTCAGTTCGCTTCCTCCTCCAAGCGACCGGAGTGGGCGGAACGTCCGCTCCTGTGCGACGAGCGGGGTCAAGGCGAGCGGGGATGCGAGGCTGGCGGCGGTGAGTAGCGCAAGGCAGCGTTCCCGAACGAGCATCGTCAAATCCCGCATGTCTCCCCTCCTGCTCAGACCTCTTCCGAGCCAGCGATGCTCGAATGGATAGGACGGGGCAGGATGCCTGGCCAGTGCCGGGGGTGCGCTACCCGTCCGCCCTTCCGGGCCGCAACAGCAATGCGATGGCGATGGCGATGGCGGCAACCAGGCCTCCGACGACAAAGGCATCGTCGAGCGCGCCGCCCAGAGCCGTCGTGAAGTACCGGCGCACGCTGTCAGCAGCCTGAGCGCCGCCCGGCAGTTCCTGCAACGTCGAGTCGAGAGCCGCTCCGGCCAGCGCCATCGACTCCATCCAGCCGTCGGGAAGCTGGACGCGCAGCGACTCGGGGAGGGCGTCGAGAAACCGCGAGGACGTGCGCTGCGCAACCACCGCGCCCATGACGGCCACGCCCACCGTGCCTCCCACCGATCTCTGGAACTGCACTGCCGCCGTGGCAGCACCGATGTTGGCATGGGCAACGGTGTTCTGTACCGCAACCGTGAATACCGAGGTCACGCCGCCGATCCCGATGCCCATCACCAGGATGTACGCGAGGGCAATGGCAACCCCTGTTTCGGGGGTCAGGGTCGAAAGCGCCAGCATCCCGGCCGCTGCGAGCGCCGTGCTGGACAGAGCCAACGCGCGATGGCTCACGCCTGAACGAGAGAGAAGCTGTCCCGACGTTGCGGCGCCGACGACGATGCCCAGCATGATCGGGGCGAGATAAGCGCCGCTTTGCGCGGCGGATGTCCCCTGCACCGCCTGAAAGAAGAGCGGTATGAAGAGGATGCCTCCAAACATCATGAACCCGATCAGGAACATGGCCGTCACGGACACGAGCACGGTTCGGTTTCGGTAGATGTCCAGGGGCATGATCGGCCACGCCGCCCTGGACTCGATGGCCATGAAGAGACCGGTGACCGCCAGTCCGAAGACAAGGAGCCCGATAACCTGCCAGGAACCCCACGGATACAGGACGCCGCCCGCGGAGAGGGCCACGAGCACAGACATCGTGGCTACGACCAGCGCCGCGATTCCCGCATGGTCGATCGCCGGGCGATCTCCGGGCGGGCGGGCGGGACGGGGATAGGACCGCGCGAGCCGGGCGAACACCGCCAACCCGACCGGTACGTTGACAAGGAACGCCCAGCCCCAATGCACCCGGTCAACGACTACCCCGCCCACCAGCGGTCCGGCGACGGCTGCCAGGCCGAAGACAGCGCCGGCCATGCCATGGTACCTGCCGCGATCCTCAGGAGGAGCCAGGTCTCCGGCGGCGGCGATGGCGTTGACCAGGATCACACCGCCCCCGGCACCCTGCAGGGCGCGGAAGGCGATGAGCTGGTTCATCGACTGGCTCAAGCCGACAAGGACCGAAGCGAGGGTGAAGGCCACGACGCCGACCAGAAACATGACCCGGCGCCCGTAGAGGTCGGCGAGCCTGCCCGCGATCGGCATGACCGTCGTCGAGGTCACCATGTAGGACGTGGACGCCCACGCGTACCTGTCGAACCCCCCCAGGTCGGCGATGGCGGCAGGCAGCACGGTGCTCACGACCGTGTTCCCCATGGCGGCCAGAAAGAGCGCCGCCATCGCGCCGTGGAGCGCCCGCCGGTGTTGGTCGGGGCTCACCACCCCAACACCCCCGGCAGCCACAATACCACCCCCGGCACAAACGCGATCACCATCGTAAGCCCCAGCATCAACGCCAAATACGGCCACAGCGGCCGCGCCACCTCCGCCGGCTCGACCCCTCCCACCGAGCAGGCCACCAGCAGGCTGACGCCCACGGGCGGGAGGAACACGGAGATCCCCTGGGTCGCCACGATGACGGCGCCGTAGTGCACGGGATCGATGCCCAGTTGCATCGCCAGGGGCAGCAGGATGGGCGTGAGCAGGACCACCGCGGGCACGCCCTCCAGGATGGCGCCGAGCGGCAGGAAAACGAGGATCGTGAGGAGCATGAAGCCGGCCTGCCCGCCGCCCATTCCCACCACCGATGCCGCCAGCGTCTGGGGCACCTGCATCACGGCGAGGACCCAGCCCAGCAGGCGCGCGGCGCCCACCACGAACAGCACCATCCCCGACACCATGGCGGTCTGGACGATCTTCCTCCACAGCTCCGCAAGGGTGAGGGACCGGTACACCAGCCCGGCCAGCAGCAACGCGTAGGCGACCGCCACCGCAGCGGCCTCCGTGGGCGTGAAGAGCCCGAAGCGGATGCCCCCCAGGATGACCACGATCATGAGGAGCGGCAGCAGCGCATCTCGCGCCGCGCGCCGGAGTTCTGCGAGGGACGCGCGCTCCCCGGCAGGCCATCCCTGCCTGCGCGCCTGCCATCCGATCTGTGTCATCAGGCCGACGGCGATGAGCAGCGCGGGCACGATCGAAGCGACGAACAGCGCGCCGACGGAGACGTTGCCGATGACGCCGTAGACGACCATCACGATGGCCGGCGGAATGAGGATTCCCATGCCGCACGCGGCCGACACGATCGCGGTGGCGCGCGCGCGGCCGTAGCCGTTCGCCGTCAGTTGCGGCACCATGATGCCCCCGATGGCGGCCGCATCCGCGGAAGTGGAGCCGGACACCCCCGAGAAGAACATCTCGGCCATGATCACCACCTGCCCGAGCCCTCCGGGGAGGTGTCCCACGAGCGCCCGCGCCAGCGTCACCAGTCGGCGGCTGATCCCTCCGACGTCCATCAGGAAGCCGGCGAGAATGAAAAGGGGGACGGCGAGCATGGGGAAGGAGTCCATGCCCGCGACGATCTGCTGCGGAATGATGACGAGCGGGAGGTCGGCCACCACGATGGCCAGCACGGCCGCGATCGCGAGCGCGAAGCCGATGGGCACGGCGGCCAGCACCAGCAGCCCGAAGATGCCGAGGAGAAACGCGCCCATCAGCGGGTGTCCTCCCCGGCCCATCCCGCCACCATGTGCACCACCATCAGCACCCCGGACACCGGAGCCGCCGCGTAGACCAGGGCGACAGGCAGGTTCAGGGCCGGCGAGCGCTCTCCCATGGTGAGGTCCATGAGCGCGATGCCGGTGCCGATGAGGAGCAGCGAGAACAGCAGCACGACCGCCCCGGCGAACCTCGCCACGACCTTCTTCTCGCGCGGCGCGAGCGCCTTCGTGACCTGGTCGAACCCGAAGTGCGCCCGGTGCTCCACTGCCAGCGACGCCCCCAGCAGCGACAGCCAGATGAAGCAGAAACGCGAGACCTCCTCGCTCCACGGATTCGGGTACGCGAAGAGGTAGCGCATCAGGACCTGGAGGAGGACCACGAGGGCTACGGTGATCAGAAGGCCACCCGCCGCCCAGGTCTCGAGCTTCACCAGGACCCCGTTGAGGGCGCGGAGCCGTCGCATCATTCGCGCTCAGCCTCGGCTCGCGTCACCTGATAGCCCCCGTCCGCGTTCTCGCCTTGTACCGCTCGTGATCTGGCAGGTATCGCGTATGCCGCCGGATCACCTCCGCCGAGAGATCGCCGAAGTGCCGCTCCACCAGGGCGGCCGCGACACCCGGGTGCACCTTCGACATGTCGCTCACGACCCACCCGATCCCGGTCTGGATGAACCGCTCGCGTTCGCGCACAAGCGCCGCAACCGTCGTCTCGATGAGCGGATGGTACGACTCGTCGCGCACCACCGCCCTGAAGGGCACGATTGCCGCGCGACGCTGCCAGAGGTTCTCGGCGGTGCGCCATCCGGCGATCCTTTCGGCCGTCCCGGTCGGGCCACGGCGGAGCAGCGGACCCAGCACCCGCACGCTGAACCAATCGCTCGTCGACCAGTCGAAGAAGGCGCCCTCCGCAAAGAGTTCTTCGGCCACCGCGAGAAGCCGGTCCGGATGCAGCCGCCGCACCAGGTACTGCTGCATGTAGAGAATCCCGGCGAACTTGTCCTCGGCCAGGCGTTCCCCGATCAGCGAACGGGCCAGGGCGAGCTGATCGTCGTCCGGCAGGCGCTCGAGCCCGTGCTCGCCTCGCCACTCGGCCACAATCCGCGTGACCACCGGCGTCTTCACCCCGCGGTAGCCGATCGCGTGCTTCAGGTAGTTCTCGAACCACACCTTAGTGGCGGGATCCGCAACCGCGTCCAGTCGCCCCTGCAGGTCTGCGATCAAGCCGGCGGCTCTCGAATCGAAGCTCATCTCATCGCGGGGGGATCAGGCTGTCCACGGCGCCGGGAGAGAACGCCTCACGCTCCGCCTCCTCCACCAGCCTTGCGATCAGCGCCTCGCCGTCCGGCAGCCGATCGGCCAGCTCGTTCCAGATGCGGGGCCGCACGGCCGGGACGAACGGCGCCAGCCCCGGGCGCGAGATCTCCACGCCCGCGGCCCGCATCTGCTCGATCGCGTCCGCCTCCATCCGGCGCGCGGCTTCACTCTGATAGGCAAGCGCATCCGCCGCGGACCGGTCGACGATCTCCCTGATGTCCTCGGGGAGCCCCCGATAGAACGGCTCGTTCACCAGAAGCGTGATCGGGTTGTAGGTGATGGACGTGAAGCTGTAGAAGCGGGCCACCTCGTAGAGCCGGCTGCTCACGAATCCGATGGCGTTCGCCTCGCCGCCGTCGATCACGCCCTGCTGCAGCGCGGAGTAGACCTCGCCGTAGTTCATCGGGGTCGCCTGGACGCCGAGCGCCGAGTACGCCGCCAGGTACGTCGCGTTCTGCAGGACCCGGAGCTTCAGTCCGGCGAGATCCCCGGGCGTCTCCACTGGCCGGCGCCGGTTGTAGACGTGGCGGAACCCGTAGTCGAGGAAGCCCAGCGAACGGACGCCCGTGCGCTCCAGCAGCAGATCACGCCACCAGTCCCCGACGGCGCCGTTCATGACCGCGAGCCCGTGATCCCGGTTCTCGAAAAGGAACGGGAGGTCGAACATCTGCCCCTCGGGCACCCAGCCCGATAGCACGGGCGTGCCCGTGATGGCCAGGTGCACCGCGCCGACCTGGATCTGCTCGAAGGCCACGCGCTCTCCGCCGAGCTGCCCCGACGGATAGATGACGACCCGGAAGCGCCCGCCGGTGCGCTCGAGCATGAGATCCCGGAAACGCTCCGCCAGGAGATGGAATTCCGAGTTGGTCGAGAGCACATGGGAGAAGCGGACCTCCCAAGTGCGGGAGTCGCCCAGGGTTGCACTGTCGGAATCGCCGAATTGCGGGCCGCGGCAGGACACCGCGAGGAACGACACCAACATCGCCGTCAACAGCGCCCGCACAGCTCGAGGAACGCGATCGACCGCCGGGCCGATGCCGTGGGTCGGGGCGCTTCGCAGCACTACGCTGTCGCTGCGTAGGGAGAGTGCTCGCCGAAGGCCCCGGAGCCCGTCCGCGATGCGCGGGATCGGCGTACCGTCATTCCTGCAGCCACATCCGGAGAGTGTTGCCAAACCGGAAATGCAATGCTGTGTTGCATACTGGGAAATGCAACGCTCTGCAGAGGGTCTGGCGACGATACGTCGCGGCGGCCTTCGTGACCCGCCGCGGCACCTCCCTCGGCCCATCGCACCAGCGATCCCCTCCGCGAGCCCCCTCCGCACCCTCAGATCAACTGCCCGGCATCGACGAACAAGCTGGTCCCGGTCACGAGGCGCGCTTCTTCGCCCGACGCGAGAAACACGACAGCCCCCACCACGTCGTCCGGCGTGCCGATCACCCCCAACGGAATGCGCGCGAGGCGGCCCTCCCGGAATTCGTCCCGCGCGATGTCGGCCCGGTTGAGATCGGTCTCGATCAGGCCCGGCGCGATGGCATTCACCCGGATCCCGTGAGGCGCGAGCTCGAGCGCCATCTGCTTCGTCAGCATCCCGACCCCCGCCTTCGACACGCAGTAGTGGGTGAGGTTCGGACCGGCCGCCGCCTGCCCGGCGGAGGACACGTTGACGATGGCGCCCGGCGTCCCGGCCTCGACCATGCGGCGCGCCACTGCCTGCCCGACCAGGAAATACCCCTTCAGGTTGACGTCCAGGATGGCGTCCCACTCCTCCTCATCGATCTCGAGAAGGGGCGTGCGCTTCAGGATGCCGGCGTTGTTGACCAGGATGTCGATGCCGCCCAGGAAGTCGTGCGCCCCGGCGACGAAGCGCTCGACATCCGACGCCGAGTCCGTGGACCCCTGCAGGGCAACCGCGCGCCGCCCCATTCGCTCGATCTCGCGAACGGCGCTCCCGGCATCCGCGTGGCTTCGCCGATAGTTGACGGCTACATCCGCGCCCTCACGAGCCAGGCCCAGGGCGATGGCCCGGCCGATACCCCGGGATCCTCCGGTGACCAGAGCACGCCTGCCTTCAAGACGCATGGAGAGTCCGGATTCGGGCGAGCCTCCGGCCGAGCCGGTCAATCATCAACCCAGATCGAAGCGGTCCAGGTTCATCACCTTGTTCCACGCCGCCACGAAGTCGCGCACGAAGGCCTCCTGTCCGTCGTCGCAGGCGTAGATCTCGGCGAACGCCCGCAGCTCGGAGTTCGAGCCGAAGACGAGGTCGACGCTGGTGCCGGTCCACCTCACCTCGCCCGTCCCGCGGTCGCGTCCTTCGAACTGGTCGTCGGAACCGTCGGATGCCTGCCATTCGACACCCATGTCGAGCAGGTTCACGAAGAAGTCGTTGGTCAGCGTGCCCGGCCGGTCCGTGAGGACGCCCAGCTCCGAACCCCCCGAGTTGGCGTTCAGGACGCGTAGCCCGCCGACCAGCACGGTCATCTCGGGAGCGTTCAGGGTCAGCAGGTCAGCCCGGTCCACCAGCAGCTCCGCCGCCGGCCTTCCGCTTCCGTTCCCGGCGAAGTTGCGGAACCCGTCCGCCCTGGGTTCGAGCACCGCAAACGACTCGGCGTCGGTCTGCTCCTCGGACGCATCCGTGCGCCCAGGCGCGAACGGCACCTGCACGTCATGCCCGGCGTCCCTGGCCGCCTGCTCAACCGCCGCGCACCCGCCCAGCACGATCAGGTCGGCGAGCGACACCCGCTTCCCGCCGGATTGCGAGCCGTTGAAGTCGTCCTGGACTGCCTCCAGCACCGCGAGCACCTCCGCCAGTTCGGCCGGATCGTTCACTTCCCAGCCGTTCTGCGGGGCAAGGCGGATGCGCGCCCCGTTCGCCCCGCCGCGCTTGTCGGTTCCGCGGAAGGTCGACGCCGATGCCCAGGCGGTCGAGACCAGTTGGGATACGGCCAACCCCGACGTCAGGACGCGCGCCTTGAGCTCTACGATGTCCCGCGCGTCGATCAGCTCATGGTCGACCTCGGGCACGGGATCCTGCCAAAGCTGCGGCTCGGCGGGCACCTCGGAGCCGAGATACCGCGCAACCGGCCCCATGTCGCGATGCGTGAGCTTGTACCAGGCCTTGGCGAAGGCGTCCGCCAGCTCCTCCGGATGCTCCATGAAACGCTTGGCGATGGCCGCATACGCGGGGTCCATCGTCAGGGAGAGATCCGTCGTCAGCATCATCGGGGCGTGCGTCTTCGACGGATCGTGGGCATCCGGGACGGTTCCCACGCCGGCGCCGTCCTTCGGGGTCCACTGCGCGGCGCCGGCGGGGCTCGTCACCTGCTCCCACTCATAGCCGTGCAGGTTCTCCAGGAAGTTGTTGTCCCACTTCACCGGGTTGGTCGTCCAGGCGCCCTCGATCCCGCTGGTAACGGAATCGGGGCCCTTGCCGGTGCCGTAGCTGGTTTTCCAGCCGAGGCCCTGTTCCTCGACTTCGGCACCCTCCGGCTCGGGACCCACGTAGCGGCCGGCATCCGCCGCGCCGTGTGCCTTGCCGAAGGTGTGCCCTCCGACGATGAGCGCGACGGTTTCCTCGTCGTTCATCGCCATGCGCCGGAAGGTCTCGCGGATGTCCCGCGCCGCCGCGACGGGATCCGGCTTGCCGTTGGGCCCCTCCGGATTCACATAGATGAGTCCCATCTGCACCGCGCCGAAGGGCTCGTCGAGTTCGCGGTCGCCCTTGTAGCGCTCGTCCCCGAGCCAGGTGTCCTCGGCGCCCCAGTCGATGTCCTCAGGCGCCCACACGTCCTCGCGGCCTCCGCCGAACCCCATCGTCCTGAAGCCCATCGACTCCAGGGCGCAGTTGCCAGCGAAGATCATCAGGTCGGCCCACGACAGCTTGCGGCCGTACTTCTGCTTGACGGGCCAAAGCAGCCGGCGCGCCTTGTCGAGGTGGGCGTTGTCGGGCCAGCTGTTGAGGGGCGCGAAGCGCTGGGTGCCGGCGCCGCCGCCCCCACGGCCGTCGCTGATGCGGTAGGTGCCCGCGCTGTGCCAGGCCATGCGGATGAAGAGTGGCCCGTAGTGGCCGTAGTCGGCCGGCCACCAGTCCTGCGACGTGGTCATCAGCTCGAAGAGGTCCTTCCTCAGGGCCTCCAGGTCGAGCGACTTGAACTCCTCGGCGTAGTCGAAAGCCTCGCCCATGGGATCGGTCGAGCGGGCGTGGCGCTGAAGCGGCTTCAGGTTCAACTGGTTCGGCCACCAGTCCTTGTTCATCGTGTGCATCTGCTTTCTTCCTCGAGGTTGAGCGGAGCGTGTCGTCGTGGGGTGGCGGCCCACCTGCAGCGTCGGGGCCGCGTCGCGCAGTGTTGGGCGGCGTCCCGCATCGAGTGTTTTTGGGTCGTTTGGACTCTATAGTATCGGACGCGGCAGGTCCATTCCTCATCGCGGAGCGATCCATGAGGCCCTCGGTTCGAGCTGTAATCATCTGTGTTCCAGCCTTCCTCACCTCCATGACGGTTCCGTTCGAGCTGGTGGGCACGGGGGCGTTGGCCGCGCAGTCGTTTCCCTCCGACGACCCGGTGATCCGGGCGATCTGGGAGGAGGGCGTGGAGCGCTCGCAGGTCTACGAACTGGGCCAGGTGATGATGGACTCGATCGGGCCGCGTCTCACCGGTTCACCGGCCATGGTCGGCGCCAACGACTGGGCGCTGGCGAAGTACGCGGAATGGGGCATCGAAGCGTACAAGGAGCAGTACGGCACCTGGCGCGGGTGGGAGCGCGGCATCACCCACATCGATCTCATCGCGCCGCGCGTGCGCACGCTCGAGGGCATGGCGGCCGCGTGGAGCCCGGCCACGGACGGGCCGGTCGAGGCGGAGGTGGTGATCCTCCCGGACGCGGGCAGCCCCGAAGCCTTCGAAACATCGCTGTCGGAGGTGCGCGGCAAGTTCGTGCTCGTCTCACCCCCGGAGCCGAGCTGCCGCGCGCCCGACAACCTGGAGTGGTTCGCGCGGCCCGAGACGATGGCCCGCATGACGGCGGAGCGCGAGCGCGCGAGCGCGGAGTGGAGCGAACGCGTGGGGAACACGGGGTTTGATGCGCGCTCGCTACCGGAAGCGCTAAGCACAGGCGGACCCGCCGGGGTCATCCGCTCGCAGTGGTCCGAAGGTTGGGGCGTGACCAAGATCTTCGGCACCCGCGCTCAGCAGGCCCCGGTCCTGGACCTGAGCTGCGAGGCGTACGGGCTCCTGTACCGGCTGGCCGAGAACGATCAGGGGCCGGTGCTGCGCGTCGACGCCCAGGCCCGCTTCCTGGGAGAGGTGCCGGTCTCGAACGCCTTCGCCGTGATCCCCGGCAGCGCCGAACCCGAGGAGTACGTCATCCTCGGAGGCCACTTCGACTCGTGGGACGGGTCGGACGGCGCGCTCGACAACGGCACCGGCGCGGTCGCCATCATGGAGGCGATGCGCATCCTCAAGAGCGCGGTTCCCAACCCCCGGCGCACCATCATCGGCGCCCTCTGGAACGGCGAGGAGCAGGGCCTGAACGGCTCACGCGCCTTCGTCGAGGACAACCCCGGGATCCTCGAGCGCACCCACACGGTGTTCAACGTCGATCATGGGAACGGGCCGGTCACTTTCATCCCCATGCAGGGATTCGCCGGAGCCGCCGGGCGCTTCGGCGAGTGGCTGGCGCAGATCCCGAGCGAGCTGTCGGACCTGGTCACTCTGGAGATTCCGGGGATGCCCGAATCGGGCGGGACGGATCACGCCTCCTTCCTGTGCGCCGGAGTGCCGGCGTTCAGCTTCCACGTCGGCGCCGGCCGCAGCGAGATGAACATTGCCGACAACCGGTGGGACACCAGCATCTACACCTGGCACACCAACCGGGACACCTTCGACAAGATCGTCGTCGAGGATCTGCGGGACGATGCGGTGATGACCGCGCTGTTCGTCTATCTGGCGTCGCAGGATCCGGAGATGATGCCGCGGGACCGGCGGGCGATGCCGGAGGGCACGCAGTGGCCCGAGTGCCGCCCGCCGGCGCGGAGTTCGGGGGTGAGCCCGCGCTAACCCCGCCCCATGTCCTCCGGCTCCGAGTGCACCGCGAAGGCCGCGCCCTGCGGGTCCAGGCACTGCGCGATGAACCCGCCTCCCGGTACCTCCATGGGTCCGTTCAGCACCGTCCCGCCCAACTCGGTGACCTTCTTCGCCGCGGCGAAGGCGTCCGGCACCCGCACGTAGTTCAACCAGGCTGACACGGGCATCTCGGGAGGCCGGTTGTAGAAGCCGCCCAGAGGGTGCGCGCCGCGGTGGAACATCTGATAGATGCCCGCCTCGCCCATGTCCATCCGGTCAGCCTCCTGCCAGCCGAACAGCTCCGAATAGAAGGCCCAGGCCGCCTCCCAGTCGGTGGTGGCCAGCTCGCGCCAGGAGAACTCGCCGAGTTGGGCCAGCTCGTCGTGCCCGGGCGTCACGTCGGAGGGCTGGTAGGCGATGAAGACCGCGTCCAGCGGATCCTTGAGCACGGCCATGCGCCCGACCTGATCGACATCGACCATCTCCAGAACGGTCCCGCCCAGGCTCTCGGCCTTCGCGGCGCACGCGTCGGCGTCCGGCGTCGACACGTACAGAAGCCAGTGGGGCGGCACGCCCGTGCTCGCGAGATGCTCGGGGAGCGCCATCATCCCGCCGATCGGCACGCCCTGATTCATCCACAGGTGATACGGGGTCCCGCCTTCACCCCACTCGCCCGTGCCCCAGCCGATCACTTCACCATAGAAGGCGGCCGCGGCCGCAGGTTCATTGGTGAGCAGTTCGTGCCAGCAGAATCGGCCGGTGGGTGTGGTCGTTGTGGTCTCGGCGGGTGTCGCAGTTGCGGTGTCGGACATGACGGGATTCCTCGGGATGTGGGGGATGGATGTCGGCAACGGGAAGGCTGTTCTGGCGCGGCTCAATCGTTGACTCGATTATGGGGCTCAACAATCTTGCCTCGATCCTCGATCGGTTCAACGCTCGCGCGATTGGCGACGCACAGGACATCAGCCGCGGTACGATACGACGCGGGCCGCGACTTGGTGTCGCCACCGCAACTCAACACGAAAGGTGACGACTTCATGACACCCATCCGCGTGGGCGCCGATGCGCCCGATTTCACCGTGTTCGCGCCCCCCGGCGGGGCGAACTTCAAGCTCTCCGAGCACCGTGGCCGGCCCGCGGTACTGATGTTTGTGCCGCTGGCCTTTACGAGCACCTGCACGGCCGAGTTTTGCCATGTCGCCGAGAATTGGGCCCACTGGGGCGAGCTTGGCGCCGACGTCGTCGGCATCAGCGTGGACTCCCCGTTCGTCAACCAGAAGTGGGGCGAGGAGATGGGCGCACCGTTTCCCATCCTCTCGGACTTCAACAAGGAAGCAGTGAGCGCATACGGAGTTCTGCAGGACGAACTCATCGGGTTGCGCGGTGTGGCCAAGCGCTCGGTCTTCGTCGTTGACGGGGAGGGACGCGTCACCTACGCGTGGGTGGCGGAGAACCCTGGCATCCTGCCCCCGTTCGACGAGATCGTGGAGGCCGTGCAGGCGGTCGCGTGACGCCCGCGGACGGGTCGGGAGCCGATGCTCCCGACCGCCGCATCCATCCGTGCCCGCGGGCGCGGTCGGCTCTAACGTAATTCTTCAGCGGTAAGGCCGCCCCGGTTGTCCATGCGGGAGAGGGCTCGCGCCTCATCCTGGAGGCGTGTGGCCGCGAAGCAGGCGATTCCCGCAACACACTCGATGTTCAGGAGAGAAAGATGACGCTCACACGACGCGACTGGCTCAGGCTCACGGCAGGCGGCGGCGCCGCTCTCGCACTCACCCCCGACCTGCTTGCGTCGCTGGCGCGCCAGGAGGTCCTGGCCCGGGCCATTCCGGGCACGAACGAGACGATTCCGGTAGTGGGGCTCGGCAGTTCCGCCACCTTCTCGCGCGTGGCGCGCAGCGAGGATGTGACCGCCATCCGCAACGTGCTGCAGACCTTCGTTGACAACGGCGGCACGGTGTTCGACACCGCCCCCGGCTACGGCGCCTCCGAGCAGGTGGCCGGCGACGTTGCCAACGAACTCGGCATCCAGAACCGGATCTTCTGGGCCACCAAGGTCAACGTGGCCGGACGCGGGGGCGGCGGGGCCGATCCGGCGGCGGCGCGCGCGCAGATCGAGCGCTCCTTCGACCGCTTCCAGTTGCCGGTCATCGACCTCATCCAGGTGCACAATCTGGGAGACCCGCCCACCCAGCTCGGCATCCTCGCGGAGGAGAAGGCTGCGGGCCGGGTGCGCTACACCGGCATCACCAGCACCAGCGAGCGGCGCTATCCCGACCTCGCGGCGATCATGCGCAACGAGCCCATCGACTTCATCGGCGTGGACTACGCCGTCGACAACCGCGCCTCGGCCGACATGATCCTGCCGCTCGCGCAGGAGCGGAACATCGGCGTGCTGGTCTACGCCCCCTTCGGCCGCACCCGCCTCTGGAACCGGGTAAGCGGGCGCGACGTGCCCGAGTGGGCCGGCGAGTTCGACGCCCACAGCTGGGCGCAGTTCTTCCTCAAGTTCGTGGTGGCGCACCCGGCGGTAACCTGCGTCACCCCAGCCACGAGCCGCCCCGAGCACATGATCGACAACCTGGGCGGCGGCATCGGCGGGCTCCCGGACGAGAGCCAGCTCGAGCGCATGGTCCAGCTGGTGGAGGATCTGCCTCCGGCGTGATCGGGTAGACAGCGCCGGTCCAGGAGCCACGGCGGCCGTACTGACGCGCGGTCGAGAGTTGGGACCACCGTCGTGCCTGGAAACCGGACATCCTCAGAGGACCGCGTCCGGCCCAGCGGGTTCCCCACCCTGGGAGGCCGCTCGAGTAGGCGGATTGTCCCCGCCCCGGGCAACGAGTCCGTTCTTGCTATGGTTTCGCCCGGCCATCCTGCCAATCATCGTGTCGAGCGGGACTTCACCCTGAATCGCCGCGGACCAATGTGGCTGGCTCGATCCTGGTGGTCTCCCACCCCATCCTTGGGCCAAAGGGATCCATCGCATGAGCCGACGCGGAGAGCTGCTGCAGAGGGTGCTCGACGGTCGCTCGGATACGAGTATCCGCTTCGACGATCTGCGTGGCTTGCTGCGGAATCTGGGCTTTACCGAGCGAGTGCGCGGAAGCCACCATATTCAGGCGGGGTGGCGTTGCCGAGAAACTCAACCTGCAGCGCGATGACGGACACGCGAAGCCCTACCAGGTTCGGCAGGTGCGTGGCGTCATTCAGAGATACGATCTCTGGGGACAACCTGAATGATGCATAAGTACGAGATCATTCTTTACTGGAGCAAGGCCGACCGCGCGTTTGTGGCCGAGGTCCCGGAGTTACCCGGCTGCATGGCCCACGGAGACACACAGCAAGCCGCTCTCAAGAACATCACGAGAGCGATGGATCTCTGGATCGATACCGCAAGGGAGTTCGGAGATCCGATACCGGAACCCAAGGGAAAGCGTCTCATGCCGGCGTGAGAACGCGTCCCGCGGCGGGGAAGCTACCCCTCCGGCCTCACGATCTCGTACTGCGGCGGCGGCTCGGCGCCCAGCAGGTGGCGCACGAAGTAGTCCCACCGCCGGCGGATGAAGTAGGGCTCGTTCAGGCCGTGGGCGCGGTCCGGGGCCCAGATCAGGTCGAAGTCGCGGTTGGCCTTGATGAGCTCGTCGATCACCTGAACCGTCATCGCCGGGTGGACGTTGTCGTCCATGTCTCCGTGCATCAGCAGCAGCTTCCCCTCGAGGTTCGCGGCGTAGGTCTTGTTGGCGGATGCCTCGAAGTTGTCAGTGCCCGTTGAGTCTTCCTCCATGACGCCCTGGTACTTCTCCGCCCAGTAGATGTTGTAGCTGCGGTTGTCGTGGTTGCCGGCGCCCGAAACCGCCACCTTGAAGAACTCGGGGAAGCGCAGGATGGCGTCGGTGGAGGCGAACCCGCCGCCCGAGTGCCCGTAGATGCCCACGCGGTCCAGGTCGATGAACGGATGGCGCGCCGCGAGCTGCCGGATGACGGCGATGTGGTCGGGGATGCCGTTGTCGATGAAGTTGCCGTAGTAGTTGTCGTGGAAGGCCTTGGAGCGGTGCGGCGTGCCCAGGTGGTCGATCTGCACCACCACGAAGCCCAGTTGGGCCAGCGCGAAGTTCTCGCCGCCGCCCTTGAACTCCCAGTCCCCGACGCTGCCCCGCTGGGGCCCGGGGTAGATGTGCGAGATGATCGGATACTTCGCGTTCTCGTCCAGATCCGGCGGCAGGTAGAGGATGCCGTAGAGATCGGTGATACCGTCCCGCGCCTTCGCGGTGAACACTTCGCCGGGGATGAATCCGATCTCCTCGATGGCCGAGATGTCCGCCCGCTCCAGCTCGCGCACGACGCGACCATCGGCCGCGGTCCGCAGCACGGTGACCGGTTCTCCCTCGACGCGCGAGTACGTGTCCACGAAGTAGCTGCCGCTCGGCGAGAACTCGATGACGTGGTTGGCGTCCTCCGGAGTGAGCAGCGTCAGCTCCGAGCCGTTGAAGCCGACCCGGTACAGGTGCGCGTAATACGGATTCCGCCCCGGCTCGCGCCCGCGGGCAGTGAAATAGATGCGCTGGCGCGCCTCGTCGATGAAGACCGCCTGGCCGACGGTCCACGGGCCGGAGGTGATGCGGTTCCTGAGGTTGCCCTGCCCGTCGAAGCGGTAGAGGTGGGCCCAGCCGTCGCGCTCCGACCACCAGATCACGTCGTCGCCGCCCTCGGACACGTACCAGGACGGGGTGCCGCCGCTCGACCCGCCGCCGCGGTGCCCGAGCGACACGAAAGTGCGGGTGGAGTCGCCCAGGATGACCCGTGAGGACCCGGTCGCAGCGTCGATCTCGGCCAGGAACACCCGCTGTGAGCCGCGCGTGAAGTAGTTGACGTGCAGGCGGGTGCCGTCCGCGCTCCACGCGGAGTCGGGGGCCGAGCCGGCGAAGGAGAGCTGGTGCGGGACGGGCGCCACCTCGACCCGGCGGTTGGCGGCCGCGCGCGGGGCGGGGACGTTTTCCGCGCCGGCGCCGTCGCCATCCTCCCCCACCCCGCTGCCGGCTGCCATCTCCGCCTCCTCCAGCTCGACGATGTGCACCGTGGGCAGCGGGATCACCGAGTCGCCCGGCAGTGCGTAGGGCTGGGAGAAGTGCCGCGGCCGCTGCGACGTGTACGAGATGTAGTGCATGTGTTCCACGTCGCGCTCGTCCCGGCGGGCCACCGCGATGTAGCGCGAGTCCGGCGACCAGGCCAGCGTGGGCGTGCGCGGCCCCGGCCCCTGCCGCTCCTGGTTGGGCCGCGGTTCGTTGTAGCCGTACGCGTAGTGTTTTTCGCCGTCGCTGGTCAGCCGGATCGAGTCCCCGCCCCCCGCCGGGCGCACGTACAGGTCGTACTCGTGCGAGAAGGCCTCCCAGCGCCCGTCGGGCGACTCCACGAAGGGCAGCCGCGAGGTGAGCGTGTCCCCCACCGTGCAGGCGTAGCCCGCGATGTCGCAGGTGAAGCGCCGATCGTTCGCCGTGAACTCGATTTCGCTCTCACTCCCGCCGAAGCTGAATATGCTGAAAGGCAGCTGGTCCGGGACGTAGCTGGTGTCGTTCGCGAGCGACATCGCTCCCGCCAGGCGGTAGTGGTCGAAGAGGGGTTCGCGGCTGCCCGCGGCCGGGTCCACCATCACGAACTCGTAGCCCGACCCCGTGTTGTTGCGGTACCAGAAGCGGTCGCTGTCCCCGGTCTCCATCCAGGTCGGGACCACCTCGGCCCCCGCGATCATGCGCTCGGTGTTCCAGGTCAGAAAGCGTTCGGCGCGGGAGTAGTCCACCTCCTGGGCGACGGCCGCCCCGCCCCCGGCGAGGGCTGCGAGAAGAGCCGCCACGGCGAACGGACGAGCGGGGGAAGCAAGGACCGGGTAACGCATGGGGCCTCCAGTTGCGTTCAGGGTGCGGGGCGTCGGGATGATTGCGGAACCCGCGCGGGGCGGGGATAATCCGTGGTGCCAATGTGCGGAGGTGCCGGAGCGCCCGGCAAACCGCCCTGACCCGAGCATCGAGGGCCCGCATGAGTGAGATCAGCTTTACCGCCCAGGTCGACCGCCACTTCTACAAGGCGGCCGCGCACACGGAACACCCTCCGGGCCTCCTCGAACAGATCCGCGTGTGCAACAGCGTCTATGCGTTCACCTTCCCCATCCGCAAGGACGACGGCACCATCGAGGTCATCCACGCCTGGCGGGCGGAGCACAGCATGCACAAGACCCCGACCAAGGGGGGAATCCGCTACGCCTCGCACGCCAACCAGGACGAGGTGGTGGCCCTCGCCACCCTCATGACCTACAAGTGCGCCCTGGTCGAAGTCCCCTACGGCGGCGCCAAGGGCGCGGTCTGCATCGACCGGCGCCAGTACTCGGACGCCGAACTCGAGCGCATCACCCGGCGCTACACCTTCGAGTTGGTCGCCAAGAACTTCATCGGCCCGGGCATCGACGTTCCCGCCCCCGACTACGGCACCGGGGCCCGCGAGATGGCCTGGATCGTCGACACCTACGAGCAGATCGCCACATCCAAGCTGAACGCGGCCGGGTGCGTGACCGGAAAGCCGATCGCGCAGGGCGGCATCCGCGGCCGCACCACCGCCACCGGGCTGGGCGTCTTCTTCGGAATCCGGGAAACCTGCCTGGACAAGGGGTTCATGAAGGACCTGGGCCTGCAGCGGGGCGTGGGCGGCAAGCGCATCGTCATCCAGGGGCTCGGCAACGTGGGCTACCACGCCGCCTGCTTCCTGCACGACGCCGGCGCCGTCGTCACGGGCATCGCCGAATACAACGGCGGCATCCGGTCCGAGTCCGGCATCGATCCGCGCGCGGCCCGCAAGCACTTCCGCGAGCACGGCTCGCTCCTGGGTTTCCCGGGGACCACCGACGTGGAAAACAGCCTGGAGTTGCTGGAGGCCGACTGCGACATCCTCATTCCCGCGGCCATCGAGAACGTGATCACCGACGAGAACGCGGGGCGAATCCGGGCCTCGATCGTCGCGGAGGCGGCCAATGGGCCCACCACCGCGGCCGCCGCGGAAATGCTTCTGGAGCGCGGCGTGCTGATCCTGCCCGACATGTATCTGAACGCCGGAGGGGTCACCGTCTCATATTTCGAGTGGCTGAAAAACCTCTCCCACGTGCGCATGGGACGGATGGAGAAGCGATTCGAGGAGGCCAGCAACCGCCGGCTGCTGGCTGCGATGGAAGCAGTGACGGGGTACCAGCTCTCCGAGGCGGTGCTGGGTACGGCGGCGAAGGGCGCGAGCGAGGAGGACCTGGTCCGCTCCGGCCTGGAGGACACCATGGTGAACGCGCACCACGCCAGTTGCGAAGTGTCGCGCCGCCACGGCGTCGACCTGCGCACCGCGGCCTACATCATGGCCATCGACAAGATCGCGCTGATCTACGCGGAGCGGGGGATCTTCCCGTAGCAGCCCGCGGAAGAACTCCCTACATGAATACGCGCTCGAACTCGTCCCGCTGCGAGGCCGTTCCCACGAAGAGCACGTGCTCGCCCCTGCGGATGACGTGCCCCGGGCGCGGGTGCGGGTTGACCACCCCGTTGCGCTCCACTGCGATCACAGCGAGCCCGGTGCGCGCCAGGATGCCGCTCTCGCGCAGCTGCTTGCCGTCCAGCGAGCGGGGGACTTCGGCGTTGAAGAGGTCGAGCCCCTCTCCGAAGATCATCGGTTCCGTGCCCCGGAGCGCGCCCAGGACCGACTGGATCTTGATCTGGGAATCGCTCACGGCGAAGTCGGCACCGGCGCGGTGGATGGCCTCGACGTTCTCGGGGTGGGTCACCCGGCTGACGATGATGGTATCCGGGTTGAGCTTCCGGCAGTAGACCGCGAGGAAGATGTTCACGGCGTCCTCGTTGGTGGTGAGCACGACGGAAGCCGCCTCCCTGATCCCGACGCGTTCGATCACCCGCGTGTCCGCGGCGTCCCCGATCACGATGTCGCTGGTCACCTCTTCGATGTTTCCCCGCAGGGTCGGGTCGCGCTCCACGATCCGAACCTCCGCCCCGCGCCCTTCCAGCGCCCGCGCCACCTCGCATCCGACCCGGCCGCCACCGATCACCAGCACGCGTCCCCCGCAGGTGATGCCCTCGCTCAGATACCCGTTGAGCGCCTCCACCTCGGCCACGTTCCCCACCGCCAGCCCGATGCAGTCCTCCCGCAGCATCGTGTCCGGAAGCCCCGGCTCCAGGTGGCCTCTCTTGGCGATGGCGGACACGGTCACGCCCGTATGCGCGCGGACCTGCGCGTCCTCCAGGGTCATCCCGGCAAGACGGGTGTTGCGGATCGGGAACTCGGCGATCGCGATCTGCTTGTAGCGGCCGACGGTCAGCGCCCGCGCCGAACCGACCGACACCCTGTTGGCCAACTGTTTGCCGAGCCTGCGCGCCGTCAGCACGACATGGTTGGCCCCGGCCAGCTCCAGCACCGCCTCCCCCTCGGGGTTCACCGCGGTGGCCACGATGGGAACGCGCTCCGACACCTCGCGCGCCGTGAGCACGATGTTGGTGTTCACCACGTCCGGCGCGTTGGCCAGCAGGAGACTCGCGCGGCCGAAGGCGCAGTTCTCGTAGGTGGCCCGCACCCCCAGGCCGCCGCGCACGACCGGCACCTTGTCCGCGTGCAGGGAGGCGGCCCGCACCGGATCGGCTTCGATCACCACGCTTTCGACTCCGGAGAGCGCGAGCCGCTCGACCAGCTCCTCGGCCACATCGTCCCAGGTGCTGATGATGACGTGCCCGTCGAGATCCGCGGGGACGCGCGTGCTCACCCTGGTCTTGAACTGGGCCTCCACCCAGGGCGCATAGAAGCGGAGGAAGGCCACCGGCAGGTAGATGAGCAGCATGCTGACCCCGGCCACCAGCACCACCATGCTGAATATTCGCCCGAGGTCCGACTGGAACACGATGTCGCCGAACCCGAGCGTACTCATGGTCGTCAGGGTCCAGTAGACGCCCGTAAACCAGTCGTGCTCCTGACCCTCGCGCGCCATCAGCAGATGGAAGATGATCGAGGAGGCGGCAACGAAGCTGACCAGCACGACCGCGAAGCCCAGCAGGTTCAGGGGCCTCAGCTGGAGGTTGTCGCGGTGGCTGCCGCTGACCAGTTCGGCGATCGCGGCGATGGTGCCCTTCATCCGTAAGGATCCCTCATTGCGTCAGGTTCTTCACGCGCTGCGAGCTTCTTCGAATGTAATGGCTCGCAAGGCCGGGGTGGAAATGCGGCCTCCGGTGCGTTGCCGCCACGCCGGTGAGCTTGCGTGACGGCCGCCCCGGATGCTACCGGTTGCGCACCGTCGTTTCCAATCCGCAGGGGGTACGGATGCTGATCCGCTCGATGTGCGAACGGGTGCGCCGCGGAGCCGGGCGTCTCTCCGCTCTGATGGGCGTCTCCATGCTCGGCGCCACGGCTCTCGCCTCGCAGGCGGCAGCCCAGGACGACCCGGGTCCCGGCGAAGCCATCCCCTACTTCATCGACAACGGGGTCGGCATCCCCGGATACCAGCCATCGGATGACGAGTTGGCCCGCGCGGCTTTCGAGGCCTGGGCGCGGGAGAGCGGCGGTCGGCTGGGGTTCGTGGAAGCGGACTCGGAGGACGCGCTCATCCACGTGGTCTGGATTGATCCCGGGAGCGGTGTGTACGGGGAAATGCGCACCGTCCTGGTCGACGGCCGGCCGCGGGCCCTCCTCTACGTGACGCCCAGCGTCGACCTCCAGGGACCTGCCATCGCGCGCCTGGCCGCGGACGACCCGCTCCTGCGGGACACGATCGTCTACCTGACCTGCGTCCATGAGCTGGGGCACGCGATCGGGCTGCCGCACACCGCCGATTTCGAAGACATCATGTACTCGTTCGCCTACGGCGGCGACATCGTGCGCTACTTCATGCGCTACCGGGAGCGGCTCGCGAGCCGGGCCGACATCGCGAACCACTCCGGGCTGTCGCCGGGCGACCGGGCCGTCCTCCACGGCCTGTTCCCGCCGCCGGATCGGCGCCGTTAGACGCGGCCCGTCGCGGGGGCTTTCCGTCTCAGACGCCAGCTACCGGCCGTCCGGGGCCGCGCTCGACCATCTTCAGCAGCCCGTGGATGAAACCGCGCGAGGCGCCCTCAGCGTCCGTCGGCGGGCTCCAGCCGGACAATCGATGTCGGCTGCTCGTCGCGGTGGTCGATGGCGAGGTAGATGAGGCCGTCCGGGCCCTGGCGCACGTCGCGGATCCGCCCCATCCCGTACACCAGCGTCTCCTCCCGCTGCACGGTCTCGCCGTCCATGACCAGGCGCGCGAGCTGCTCGAGCGCCATGCCGCCGGCGAAGATGTCGCCCTGCCAGCGCGGGAAGGCGTCCCCAGTATAGACCATCAGGCCGGAGGCGCCGATGGACGGCACCCAGACGTGGCTGGGGTCCGCCATGTTCTCGTCCATGGTGCCCTTGTGGATGGCGAGTCCCGAGCGGTAGTTGACGCCGTAGCCCACCACCGGCCAGCCGTAGTTCTCGCCCGGCATCACCAGGTTGAGCTCGTCGCCGCCCTGGGGTCCGTGTTCGGTCTGCCAGACGGCGCCGGTCTCCATGTCGATGGCCAGCCCCTGCGCGTTGCGATGACCGTAGGCCCAGATCGACGGTTCGATGTCCGACCGACCCAGGAAGGGGTTGTCGGAAGGGACGCTGCCGTCCTCGTTGATGCGATTCGTGGTTCCGTGGTGATTGGACGGATTCTGGGCCGGGTGCGCCTCCAGGTCCCCGGAAGGGGGCGCCTGGCGATCGCCCACGGTGACGAACAGGGTGCCGTCCGGATGGAAGGCGATGCGGGCGCCGTAATGGCCCCGCCCCTGCGAGTTCGCCAGGAAGATCTCCCGCTCCGGGGTGAAGACGTCGTTCCGGAAGGTTCCGCGCAGCACCGAGGTGGTGGAGCCCCCATCGACCGCCTTGGCGTAGCTGATGAAGAGGACGTTGTTGTTCGCGAAATCCGGGTGCGGCAGCACGTCGAAGAGCCCTCCCTGGCCCTGGTCGACCACCTCCGGCACGCCGGACACGGGATCGGGCAGGAGGGAACCGTCGCGGACGATGCGCAGTCTGCCGGGCTTCTCCGTGACCAGCATGTCCCCGTTGGGCAGCCAGGCCATCGACCACGGGCGGATCAGGCCCGCGGCCACAGTCACCACGCGATAGTCGTGTTCGAGCGAGCGAACGACGCCCGACTGCGCCGAGGCGGAGGTCGGAGCCAGCGCCGCCAGCAGAAGTCCGGCGGCGGCGAGCGCGAAGAAGGAGCGGGCCATCTGAGTTCTCCTGTAAGGGTCCAAGTCTCTCTGGAATGTTATCGCAGCGATGGAATGCGGGCGAGTGGGGACGATGCGACCAGCGCTCCGGCTGCCTCCGCGCTCCCGAATGCCCGCCGCCCCCCAACGCCTCCCCGTCCTGTCGGCCCAGCCATCAGTTGAAGCCCTGGATGCCGCGGAAACGGTTGTTCACGACGTTGTTGAACAGCGAGCCGAACTGAAACGAGAAGCCGAGGCGCACGTTGTAGTCGTACGACGTGGCCCGCAGCCGCAGCGCGAGCAGCGCCTCCTCGTCGGTCACGCCCGCCGCCGACAGGTAGATCTGGTCTTCGACCCGCCGGATGTTGCCGCGGGCGTTGATGCTGAAGCCGCGCACCACGCGATAGTCGATATCCCCGCGCAGCGAGATATTGTAGAGGCTGGTGTCGTGGAGGAACTGGGATCCCTGCAGGGTCACGCCGGCGTCGCCCCAGTCCTGGCGCTGCGAGAAGTCGATCTCGAACGAGTGTTCCGCGCGGGTCTCCTCATCCTCCCCGAACGTGGTCGTCTCGAAGTATTCCCGGTACGCCGCGCCGATGCGATAGGAAGCGGTCAGCGAGCGCCGCGTCGCTTCCTCGTACGGGAAAAAGCTGTACTCGATAACCGGGGTCAGCTCGACCCGGACACGCTGGTTGAACCGGGTCGTGCGCGCGGACTGCAACTGCATCCCGGTGGACCAGTGGTCGGCGAGCGAGTAGACGGCGGTCTGATTGAAGTTCCAGTCGACCCTGGTGTCCGAGAAATCGCCGTCGTCGAGCTCTACGTTGAGCCGGTTGTAGCTACCTCGGAGGTTGGTGCGCACCTTCCACGTCGGGGTCACCCGGGATACCGAAAAGCTGCCGGAGCTCTGCGTTCTCGTGCGGGTTGACTCACCGTCGAATTCTCCGCTCCCGTTGATGCGGAATACCCAGAGATCCCACGGATCCTCGACCTCCGAGCGTGAGACCACGCGCTCACCCGTAATGTCCCGCGGCTCGGCGCTTACCAGCGTCACGATGTCGCGAAAGCCGGCGCTGCTGGCAAAGCTCGCCAAACCGACGCCCAGTGCGTGGGCGACCCCGTCGAGCTGTTCGCGTCCGGTGTCGGTGGGGAACGACTGGTACCGCACCGCGGACTCGTAGCCTTCGTAGGGACCGTAGCCGAGGTAGTCGAATCGGAACTCCCTGCCTCCGCTTCCGGTGCCCAGGCTGGTAATGATCACGTGGACATCGGCTGCATCGGGCACGCGCACCCAGTTCACCCAGTCGATCTCGGTTCGATAGTAGTCGAAATCGCACCTGGGACCGGAGCAGTCGAAGAAGACGTTCGGCCTTTCGACGGGTGGGGCTTCCTGGGCTGCGGCGCGCGAGGGCGCGGCCGCGAGAACCGTGAGCAGAAGAGGTGTGAGAGCCGACCACGCGGCCCGGGCAAATCGCCCTGGCAGCCCGGCGCCTCGCCGCTCTTCGTGCACGCGCGGATTCATCCGCGGACTGCCGGTCAGGCGGGAAGGGGCTCGCGCGGGATCGCTAGCGGAGGCTCGGCGGAAGGTAGTGGGCAACGCGATGAGGATGGCTGCTGAAGGATGCTCGGGTTGCGGGCCGTCGTTCCTCGGAGCCTCCCGGCTCCACGGCAAGGACTTCGGAAGATGCCATAGTGTTGAGCACGGCGGTAGGTGCCCGGCGGGGAGCGGGCCGTTACTGGCATTTCGGCCGCCCGCGCATGCATGATGCGTCATGCGTGCCCGTGCGACGCGCCGTGGTCGCCTTGGCGCGTCAGCCATCCCCGTCCCCGCTCAGGAGGATCGTCCCATGCGCCCGCTCCGACCCTCGTCCGGCTCCCGCGGTCTGTCCGCGACCCTCCTTCTCGCCATAGCGGCGGCGGTCGCGTCGTGCGCACCCTCCGGGGATGCGCCCGGTACGCAGGAGCAGACCGCGGCCTCCGCAACCGGGGCCAACCCGATGGTCGATCTGCTCGCGACCGGCCAGCCCGTCTTCGGCATCTTCTCCGGCGAGCACACGCCCGGGCAGGGCGCACGCATGGCGCGCAACCGCGAGGTCGACTTCGTCTTCTACTCGCTGGAGTCCGGGCCCTTCGACATCCCCGCCATGGAGGCGTACATGGGAGGGATGCGCGAGGGGGCGGGCGAGTACGCGCCCCAGCCGGTGGCGTTGCGCATCCCGCCCATCCGGGACGGGGCCGACTCGGCCCGGGTGCGCGCGCGGGCGGGGCTGGATGCCGGCGCCCATTCGATCGTCTACCCGCACGTGGAGAGCGTCGAGGAGGCGGAGCTGGCGGTGGGGGCGCTCGGCGACGCGGGGTGGCCGGGCAACCCGGACGGCAACCTGGTGAACATCCTTCTCATCGAGGACCGGGTGGGGATCGAACGCGCGGCCGAGATCGTGCGCACCCCCGGGGTGAGCGTGGTGATCCCCGGCCCGGGCGACCTGCGGCGCGCCTACGAGGGGGACATGGAGGCGGTGGAGGCCGCCATCCAGACCGTCCTGGCAGAGTGCCTGGCGGCCGGCGTGGCGTGCGGCATCACGGCCGGACCCGACGACATCGGTGAGCGCCTCGACCAGGGGTTCCGGTTCTTCATCGTCACGTCGCCGGAGGCGCTCGCGGTGGGGCGCGCTCACGCCGGGCGGGCGGAGGCGGAGGTCGCGCGCGCGACCAGCACGATCGGGCTCTGGGAGCGCAACCTGGCCGCCTTCGGGGTGTTCGTCCCGCCGGAGTTCGCCGGGGGTGGCGGGCCAGGAGCGGCAGCGGCACCCGGGGCGGGGCCGGGAGCGGAGCCGGGGGCGGGCCCAGGCGCGCGCGGCCAGAGGGGCCCACCGCGGTACACCGTCGAAGGCGGGCGTGAACTGGCGCGCAATCCCCTCCTGGACTTCGTCTTCCTCAACCTCGAGCGGAGCTACGACCCGGCCGCGGTGGAGGCCATCGCCACGGGCCTGCGCTCCCCCGGCGCGGTCGGCCGCAAGACCTTGCTGGTGCGCATCCCGTCCATCGAACAGGATGGGGAGGAAGCGACCCGCGCCCGCGTGCGGGAGGCGCTCGAGCTGGGTGCCGACGGGGTCGTCCTGCCGCACGTCCGCAACGTAGCGGAGGCGCGCGCCGCGGTGAGCTTCTTCGAGGACACGGGCGCGGACGTGTGGTCGCCCGCCAACCCGGACGGCACGGTGATCGCCATGCTCATGGTCGAGGACCCGGATGCGGTCGCGGAGGCCGCCGCCATCGCGGACGTGCCCGGCTACAGCGTGCTGGCGTGCGGCATCGGCAGCCTCACCGGCGCCCTCGGCGGCGACCGCGAGGCGGCCGAGCAGGGCAACCAGGCCGTCCTCGCCGAGGCCACGCGGGCGGGGCTCGCGGACATGATCACCGCCAACGCCGGCGACATCGGGCAGCGGGTCGGTGAGGGTTTCCTCGGGCTGCTCATGCAGGTGGGCGGCGCGGAGGAGGCCATCCGGCTGGGGAGGCAGGCGGCCGGACGGTAACCGCCGGGCGGGAGCCCATCCTGACACGCATCACCGGGGCCGGCCCGCGCGGCCTCGGGTCAAACCGTCCTGAGAGACCACGATGAGCGAATTCAGGGGCCGTTTGCAGCCGTGCGTCTGTTTCATACCGATTATCAGTTGTCTGTTACGCGTATTTGATGCTATCATGACACCTGCGCCCGCTCGCAAACCGCTCACGCGTTGCCCCTACGAACGCTTTGATCGTATCCCCAGCCAACCCGGAGCCCGTGCAGCTCGGCACACGCGAAGTTGCGGAACTGCTGGGCGTGCATTCCTCCACCGTAAAGCGGTGGTTCCGGGGGGTTCGCGGGTCTGGTGCATCCGGCGCCGCCCGCCCTGAGCCCGCTTCGGCGGGCGCCCGGGTCGGGACCACCGCCGGGGGCCACCGCCGCATCCCGCTGGACACCGCCCTGCGCGTGGCGCGGGAGCGCGGCAACGAAGTGTATCTGCACTGGTTCGGGGACGACGCCGGGGCGGTCTGGACCGCGGTTCAGGCGCTGGAGGGCGGCAACGCCTCGCCGGCGCGAAACCTGCTCGTCGGTTGGCTCAAGCTTGGGCGGGCGCACCTGATCGGTCGCTTCCTGCGCCATGTGACGGCGGTTGATCCGATCGGAGCGCGGATTCTGGACGGCGTGCTCGGAGGGTTCCTGCGCAGGGTGGGCGAGGGGTGGCGGCGAGGGGAACTGCGGATCGCCGACGAGCGCGCCGCCACCCGCGAGGTGAGCGAAACGATTATCTCTCTGGTCGGAGGGAGCGGCCATGCCGACCGGCGGCCGGGCCCGCAACCGCCGGTGGCCGTCGTTGGCACCCTCGAGACCGACCGTCACGGCCTGGGCGCTCTCCTGGTCCGCCTGATGCTGGTGCAGCGCGGGTGGGCGGTCGAGTATCTGGGCACCGGCCTGCCGATCCCGGAAATCGTGGCCGCGCAGCGAGCCCGGGGAGCCGCGCTGGTGTGCCTGTCCGTGACGCCACCATCCGGCCCCAACGACGTGCGACGGTTCATCGAGGTCGCGGGCAAACTCGCCGATCCCCGACGGCCCTTCGCGCTCGCGGTCGGAGGCACCGGCAGCCGAGGAACCCGATCCGCCGTGCGCGGGTGGCCGCTCGGCCGGTCCGGGCGGTTCGCCAGCCTGTCGGCGTTCCAGCGCTGGATGGACCGGCATTTTCCGCAGACCGCATCGATTCCCGCCTGATCCACCGATGTCCGGACTGACTCGCGTGGACCAGATCGGCCTCGCGGCCCTGGCTCTGTTCTCCATGGCATCCGTCGCGGGGTACGCCACCTTCGGACGGCATCCCGAACTGCTTGCCAGTTTCCCCTCGTCCGCCGGGTTCTTTCCGGTTGCGTTCGAGTTCTTCGCCCGCGGCCACATCCTCGTCGCGTTCGCGGCGCTGGCGATCTCCCTCTCGGCCCGCGCCGGATGGAGCTGGCTCCCGGGACTGGCAGTGGCCGGAGGACTGTCGCTGGGCGCCGAGCTGCTGGGCACCGCCACCGGGTTTCCGTTCAGCGCCTATCGCTACACCGAGCTGCTGGGATACCGGGTCGCCGGGCTGGTTCCCCTGCTGATTCCACTCAGTTGGTTCATGATGGCGTTTCCTTCCTACGTCATCGCGAACGCCATGGCTGATTCACGAGTCGCGCGCTGGGGAATCGGGGCGCTTCTGCTGACGACCTGGGATCTGACGCTCGATCCCGCGATGAGTTCGCTGACGCGGTACTGGGTATGGGAGACGCCGGGGCCGTACTACGGGATGCCGCTCGTCAACCTGGCCGGGTGGTTCGCGACGGGGGTGGCGATCATGGCCGGGTTCGACCTGGTGCGGGCGGACGAAGCAGCCCGGCGCATCCCCGTCCCGCTCATGGAGACGTACTACGCGACGGTGCTGGCGCTGTCGCTTGCGATGACGCTGGTCGGCGGATACCGGGGAGCGGTGATGGCGACCGTGGCCGTGCTGGCGCTGGTGAAGGGGGGGCAGCGGTGGGTAGCGCGCGAAGCACGCTAGCGGCCAGCGGCCTCGTCGAGACGGGGCTCGCCAGGGCGGGCAAGGCGGCCTCCGAGCGGGGGGTTGCGGTGCCGCCCCTGCGCGGCAAGCTGCTCCGCCCCCGGACCGCGCTGGCCTTCGTGCCACCGGAGCGGCGCGACCGTCTCACCGATCGCTTCTGGCTTGGCTGCCTGGCCGTGCAGATGGCGCACGAGGCCTCGCTCCACCACGACGATGTCCTCGACGGCGGAGCGAAGCGCCGCAACTCCTCCTCCCTGCTGGGTGCGAAGGGCGCGGGCGCCGCCCTCCTCGCGGGGGACCTCTGCCTGACCGGGAGCTACCGGGTCGCGCTCATGACCCGCTCGGAGGGATTCCTGACCGCCTTCACGGAGGCCGTGGAGACAACCGTCCGGGGCGAGAAGATGCAGGGGGAAGTGTCGGCGCGCGGGTGCCACGCGGACGGATACCTGGAAGTGGTGCGCGCCAAGAGCGGTGCGCTATTCGGGGCGGCGGCGGGGCTGGCGGGCTGGGCGGGCGATGGCGCAGCCATCCGGTCGGCGCGCGAACTCCGCGAGCTCGGGATCGAATTCGGGGCGTTCTATCAACTGGTGGACGACTTCCTGGACTACTGCCCCGGCGACGATACCGGCAAGCCCAAGCTACAGGACTTCCGGAACCGGGTCTGGACCTCCGTGCTCGGCGACCGCGGACCCCGGTGGTTCGATCTCACCCCCGAAGAGGCGCTGCGCGAGTTCTTCCGGAAGAGGACTAACGGTACCGAACATGTCCCCGCCGCTCCGTCCATGGCACACGAGGCGTTGGAGGGTCTGCGCGCGCGCGGCTCGAAGCTGGCGGGCAGGCTCCTCGCGGCAAAGGCCGACCCGGCCCTCGTCGACCTCATGCGCAGATGGGTCCGGCGCTGCGAGCGCGCGGCGGCGCAAGGTCTTGCGAGGCGCCCCGCGCCGCGGATCCCCGCAAACGGATCCGCGTCCCGCCTTTCCACAAGCGGCCGGCGGCGGGCGGACGGGCCGGCCGCGCCCCCCGCCTTCACGACGATCACCTCCATCGCGGCCCGCGCCCAGGCGCTCGGGGCCCGGCGGGAGTGGGGACGCTACTTCGCCCGCCACAGCCGCAGCTTCTCCTTCGCCGCCCGGCTCTTCGCGCCGGAGGAACGCAGGAGAGTGCGGGAGATCTACGCCTGGTGCCGGTTCACGGACGACCTGGTGGACGAGACCTCCGCACCCGGCGTCGACCTGTATCGAACGCTTGACGCCTGGGCCGCGATCTGCCGGGCGGCCTACGACGGCGAGGCGACGGGGATCCCCCTCGCCGACGCGGTCATGGGCGATATGGCAAGCCGGCGCATCCCCTTCGACCTCGCGTCCGAACTCATCGAAGGCGTGCGCATGGACGTCGAACCGCGCATCTACCGGACCATGGACGAGCTGCGCCTCTATACCCATCGCGTCGCGTCGGTGGTGGGCGCCTGGCTGACGTATTCGTTCGGCGTGCGCGACGGCTGGGTGATCGAGCGCGCACACACGCTGGGGCACGCGATGCAGCTCACCAACATCATCCGCGATGTCGGAGAGGACCTCGCGCGCGGGCGGCTCTACCTCCCCGCCGACCGCATGGCCGCCCATGGCGTGAGCCGGGAGGCGCTCCTCGCGGTGCGGGCGCGCGCGCGACGTGGAGGCGGAGTGGGAGCGGCGTACTCCGGGTTGCTCGAGGAACTCATGGGCATCGCCGATGCCGCCTATGCCGACGCCTACGAAGGCATGCCCCACCTGCCGGCTTCCTTCCAGCGCGCCGTGGCGGTGGCCGCGCAGGTCTATCAGGGCATCCACGACCAGGTGCGCGCCAACGGTCACGACAGTCTGAACCTCCGCGCCCACACCTCCCTGCCGGCCAAGGTGGTGCTCGCCCGCCGGGGCTACGGGCGCCTGCGGGCCGGGCGGCGGTGGCGCGTCGAACGGCACCCCGCCGCGCGAGGGTAGGCGCCCCATGTCTTCCAGGTCCGCCGGGCGCACCAACGGCGCGGCGCCGCGTCCACCGCAGGGCGGCTCCGACGGGTACAAACCGCTCCGCGCCGTCGTCATCGGGAGTGGCTTCGGCGGCCTCGCCTCGGCCATCCGCCTCCAGGCGGCCGGAGTGTCCACAACCCTCGTCGAACAGCGCGCCCAGCTGGGCGGACGGGCGGGCCAGCTGCGCCGGAACGGATACGTGTTCGATACCGGCCCCAGCCTGATCACGGCTCCGGCGCTCCTCGAAGACCTGTTCGCGGCGGCCGGCCGACGCCTCGGCGACTACGTCTCCCTGGTCCCCCTCGACCCCTTCTACCGGGTCTGGTTTCACGACGGCACCTGGCTCGACTACACCTCGGACATGGAGCGCATGAAGGCGTCGATGGCCAGGTACTACCCCGGCGACGCGGCGCGCCTCGAGGACTTCTTCGCCGCTCTCCGGCCCATCCATGACGCCGTCATCACCGAGGGGCTGGGGGCCCGCCCCTTCGACACGCTTGCCGCCATGGTCCGGTTCGCGCCCCGGGTGGCCCGCCTGAACGCCTGGAGGCCGGTCGCCCGCTCCGTGGCGCGACACTTCCACAACTGGCGACACCGTTTCCTGTACTCGTTCCATCCTCTGTTTCTGGGAGGCAACCCGTTCCGCGCCCCCTCCATCTTTCTCATGATCCCGTACCTGGAGAAGGAAGGCGGCGTCTGGTACGCGCGCGGGGGCATGTACAGCCTGGTCACCGCCCTTGAGACCGTCTTCCGCGAGATCGGCGGCGTCTTGTACACGGAAACGCCGGCACTGCGCGTGGAGGTGCTCAGGCGAAGGGTGAGGGGCGTTCGCGTGGGCGGGACGGGGGGCCGCGAACTGCCCCGGTCCTTCCTTCCCGCCGATATCGTCGTGAGCAACGCCGACCCGGGGCACACCTACGGGCGGCTCCTGGGCCATGTGCGCCGGCGCCGCTGGACCGACGACCGGCTCGCGCGCCTGCATCAGTCGATGAGCTGCTTCCTGCTCTATCTCGGCGTGCGCAGGCGTTACCCGCAGCTCATGCACCACACCATCATCGTCGGGCCCCGGTACGAGGGCCTGGTGCGGGATATCTTCGACCGGAAGACGCTGGCCGGAGACTTCAGCATGTACCTGCACACGCCGTCCCGGACCGACCCCTCCATGGCGCCTCCGGGCTGTGAGAGCATGTATGTCCTCGTGCCCGTTCCGAACGCCGCCTCGGGCATCGACTGGGCCATCGAGGCTCCCCGGATGACGCTTCGCGTCCTCGACGCCCTGGAAGCCTGGGGGCTGGAGGGGCTCACCGGGGCCGTGGAGGTGCGGGAGGTCTTCACCCCCGACGACTTCGCGACCCAGTTCGGCGCGGTCCTGGGCAACGCCTTCGGAATCGAGCCCAGGCTGACCCAGACCGCCTGGTTCCGGCCGCACAACCGGAGCGAAGAGGTGGGCGGGCTCTACCTCGCGGGAGCCGGAACCCATCCCGGCGCGGGCGTGCCGGGCGTGGTCCTCTCGGCCGCGGCGACCTGTCACGCCATCGCGCAGGATTTCGGGTTGGGATAGTGGTCGGCCCGCTCCCCGGGCCTCAGGACACCGCCTCGCCGGAGGAAACCGCAAGCAGAAAGCGCTCCACCGCGACGCTGGTTGCGTCCCACGACAGCGACTCGGCGTAGGCGCGCGCGCCCGCTCCGAGTTGCCCGCGAAGTTCCCCGTCCGTGACCAGCCTCCGGACCGCCCCGGCCAGGGCTTCGACGTCGCCGTGGGGCACCAGCAGTCCGGTCTTTCCATCCAGCACCGCCTCGCGCAGCCCGGGGGCGTCACTCGCGACCGAGGGCGTGCCGCAGGCGCCGGCCTCGAGCACAGTGATCCCCCAGCCCTCCTTGGGAGACGTGAGCCCGTGCACCCACGATGTGCGCATCAGGTCGATCTTCGTCCGGTCGTCCACGAATCCGAGGAAGATGACCCGATCCTCCACGCCCAGCTCGCCTGCCAGCCGCTCCAGCTCCGGGCGGGCGTCGCCCGCGCCGGCCACCTTCAAGTCGACGCGCAGTCCCTGCCGCGCAAGCTTCGCCACCGCGCGCACCAGCAGATCGACGCCCTTGTAGCGCTTGAGGCGTCCCAGGTACAGCAGAGAAGGCGCGGGCGTCCTGCGGCCCTCCGCGTGCGGCGCGTAGTGCGCGGTGTCGACCCCGACCGGAATGACCTCCATGGGAGCCCGCAGTCCTCGTCGGGTCAGGTCGTCGCGCGTGCTCCGCGAAACCGCAATGGTGGGCCGGCGTCGATACACCAGCGGGAGCGGCCGCTCCATGAGCCAGGTCGCCGCCGCGAGGGGGAAGGAGGCTTCGCGGAAGGCGGTGAGCCCGAACAGGTGGTGCACGAGCGGCACCACCGGGGCCGACGCCCACCACGGAGAGAAGAGGGGCACCTTGTTGAGGTTGTCCACCACCACGTCCCAGCGTTCGCGCCGCAGGTTGCGCAGGTAGTACCAGGGCGCGGCCATCGAGAAGGTGTAGCGTCCGCCGGTCCTGTGAACCTCGATGCCGTCCAGCCGCACGCGGGGCTCGCACTCCTCGAAGCCCGAGGCCAGCAGCGCAACCTCGTAGCCCCGTCCGGCGAGTCGGCCGAAGACCTGGTGGACGTGCTCTTCGGCTCCACCGGCCTGCGGGTTTTCCCGGTCCTGCCAGTTCAGGACGAGGATTCGCCGCACGGGGTCACGCCGGCCGCGCGTAGGCAATCAATTGGTCCACGCGATGGCTAGCCGCGCCGCCCGAGCCGCGCAGCGACGCGGGGATCTTCCTTCCAGTTCGCGGCCGTGGTCTCCAGCTGGACGGTCACGTGCCGGATGTCGAACTCCTCGTTGGCGATGGTCCGGATGCGGCCGAGCAGGGAGTCCATCTCCCCCCGGCGCTCCGGGTCGACCAGGACATGGGCGGCGAGGGCGTCGCTTCCCGGCGTCTGCGTCCAGACGTGCACGTCGTGCATCAGGGTCACCCCGGGCAGGTCCTCGATCCGGCGGCAGAGCCGGTCGACGTCGATGTGCTCCGGCGTGCCCCCGCGCAGCACGTGGACGACGTGGGCCAGCAGGCGCCAGGTGTTGACGAGCGCCAGGATGGCGATCAGGGCCGCGCACGCGAGATCCGCCGCCTGCCATCCGAACATCTGGATGGCCAGGCCCGCCAGGACCGCGGCCGCCGGACCCATGACGCTCGGGAGGGTCTGCTCCAGGGCGTGCGCGGCGCCCCCGTGCTTCTGCGCGGGCTGTCTCAGCATGAGCATGACGATGAGATGCACCGCCAGCCCGATCACCGCGATACCCAGCAGGAGACCGCCGTCGACATCGGAGACCTCGCCGAACCGGCCCCACGCCTCGAGCAGAATCCACGCCGCGATCCCCCACAGCACGAGCGCGCTGGCCAGAGAGGCCACGATGTCGGCGCGCTGGTAGCGGAAGGTGCGCCGCACCGCGCCAGCGGGCGCGTCCGATCCGGCCGCCAGCAGCGCCGGTCCCAGGGCCACGCCCAGGGTCAGGCCGTATCCGGCGTCGGCGAGGAGCGCCAGGCTGCCGGACACGATGCCGCCGGCCACCTTGGCAATGGTCACGGCGACGACGAGGGCGAGCAAGATGCGCAGGCTGGTCATGGATTCGGTCCGGTTTGCGAAGGAAAGGGGGTTGGCGGGGCGCGCCGGCTGGCCTCAGCTGGCCCGCGGGGTCGCCCGGTATTTGTCGAACCAGGCCACGATGTTGGCGATCTTGGCCATGAGCTGGCTGGGTCGCCGGCTCATGTCGTGGGAGGCCCCGGGCAGCCGGATCACCGCCGTGTCGATCTCGCGCATCTTCAGGGCGTGGAAGAGCTGGTACGACTCCGACAGCGGCGTGCGCAGGTCCTCCTCGCCGGTGATGATCAGCGTCGGGGTGTTGATTTCGCCGGCCAGGGACAGCGGAGAGAATTCCCAGTAGGGGTCGGGGTTCTCCCAGGGCAGACCGTCATAGCGGCTGAAGTAGTAGCCGTACCAGTTGTCCGCGGTGAGCGTCTTGCTGATCCAGTTGATGACCGGCTTCTGCGCCACCGCGGCGCGGAATCGATCGGTCTTGCCGACGATCCACGCGGTCATGATCCCGCCCGCGCTGCCCCCGGTGACGAAGAGGTTGTTCTCGTCGATGTACCCCCTGTCGATCACCGCGTCGACGCCGGAGATGATGTCGTCGTAGTCCTGGCCGGGATAGTTGTGGTAGAGCAGGTCCGCGAACTCCTCGCCGTAGCTGGTGCTGCCCCTGGGGTTGGGATAGAGGACGACGTACCCCGCGGCGGCGAGAAGCTGCATCTCGGCGGAGAACCGGTCGCCGTAGTTGGAGACCGGACCGCCGTGGATCTCGACGATCAACGGATGGCGCCGCGCCGGGTCGAAGTCCGGCGGCTTGACGATCCAGCCCTGGATGGGACGGCCGTCGAACGACGATTCCCACCAGATCTCTTCCACCTCTCCCAGCGTGCGGTTTGCGAGCAGATCGTCGTTGAGCGCGGTGATGCGCCGCGGTTCGTTGTCGCCGCGAAGGCGCACGGCGACCTCGCCGGGCATGTCCGGGCGGGTCTGGTTGAGCGCGATGCTGCCGTCCCCCGCGACCGAGAACGACCCGCCCCCGTAGGGCCGGCCGTACGAAGTGCCGCCCAGGTCCTCCGCCAGCACGTCGATCTCACCGTCCAGCGTCACGAACCCGACCTTGGAGTTGCCCTCGTCGTCGTACTGGAAGTAGAGGCCGCTGCCGTCCGACGCCCACACCGGGTTCGCGACGCTGCGGTCCAGGCCGCCTGTCAGGACGCGCCCACCGCTGCCGTCCAGGTTCATGACCTGCAGCCGGCTCACCTGGTAGGTGCGCGTGCGGTCCTCGTAGCCGACGAAGGCCATCTGCCGCCCGTCCGGGGAGACCGCGGGGCTCTGGTCGGGACCGGAACGGTCGGTCAGGGCGCGAATCTCCCCGCCCGCAACCGGCGCGATGTACAGCTCGGAGTTCCGGTAGTCGAGCACCCAGTCCGGGTTGCGGTTGGACGAGAACACGAGGCTCCCGCCGTCGGGCGTCCAGGCCGCCGCGCTGGAGTGCTGGAAGTCGCCCGTGGTCACCTGGACCGGGGTGCCCCCCTCCGCCGGGATGACGAAGAGGTGGCTGTAGCCGAAGTCCAGGTAGCCGACCCCGTCCTGCCGGTTCTTGAAGCGGTCCTCCATGATGGGCGGAGCCGCCCACTCGGCCCCCTCGGGCGGGCGCGGCGGCGCCACCAGGCTGGGCGCCGGGTAGGGCACCAGCATGTTGAAGGCGATCCGGCGGCCGTCGGGCGACCAGCGGATGCCGCCCGGCGACTCGGTAAGCTGGGTCAGTGTGGCGGTCTCGCCGGTGTCCATCCAGCGCAGGTGGATCTGCCCACCCGCCGTGTAGGCGAGCCGGGTGCCGTCCGGGGACCAGCGCGGCGATCCTCCCTCGCCCAGGCGCCGGTGCCCGGACCCGTCCACGTCCACGATCCACAGTTCCGACCGGCGCCGGTCGCGCATGATGTCCATCGAGTTGCGCACGTAGACGACCCGGCTGCCATCCGGGGAGATCTGCGGGTCGGCCGCGAACTCGAGCGCAAAGACGTCCATGGGCTCAAAGTGGCTCTGTGCCGCCGCCGGTTGGGCGGTGGCCAGGGTTGCCAGAAGGGCGGCGGCGGCTCCCACCGCCAGCGGGTTTGTCAGGGGGCGATTCTTCTCATCCATCGGCTTGCTCGCGGAATTCAGTTGACGTACAAAGTCCTGCGCAAACTCCACCGGATGGGCGCGGACGGCAACCGGTCTCCTTCGTTTTCGCGCCCACCGCGCTGCCCGTCCCCGAACCGGCTGCCCGGTCCCGGGAAGCCGCAGCCCGGTTCGTCACACAGGTGCCTGACACCTATCCTGCATCCATTGTCGCTCATTCCCAAAGGAGATCGACCGATGAACCGCATCGCATCGCTGCGCGGTTTCCTCCGCGTTCCGCTCCTCCGGCCCGCCCTTCTTCTCGCCCCCGGTTTTGCCGCGGCCGTCCTGCCCTCCTCGCCGGTCCCGGCCTCGGCCGCCCAGGACGCCTACGAGTACCCGGACCCGTTCCCCGGAGGCTACCCGTCGCTCGCGGGTGCCGGTGGCGCGGGACGGATGTACATGGAGAGCTATTTTCCCCCGCCAGTGACGGCTTCCCCCACCTATCCCGCGTGGTCGCCGGACGGTGAAGAACTGGCGTTTGCGTACCAGGGGAGGATCTGGATCGTCCCGGTCGAGGGCGGGACGGCGCGCCAGTTGAGCAGCGGCCCCGGCTATCATTCCCAGCCCAGCTGGTCACCCGACGGGCGCCAGGTCGCCTACGCGGCCGACATCGACCGCAACTTCGACATCTTCGTGGTGGAGGTCTCGACGGGCGCGTCGCGGCAGCTGACCGATCATCCGTTTCTGGACCTCCGGCCCCGCTGGTCGCCCGACGGCTCGCGCATCCTCTTCACCACCGAGCGCGACGGCACCTTCGACCTCTGGGTGTACGACCTGGCGCGCGCGGCCGCCGAGCCGGTGATCGCCGATCCCGACGTGAACGACATGGCCGGCGACTGGGTCGGTTCGAGCGGCGACATCGTCTTCGTGTCCCGGCGGGGCGAGGCCGCGCTGGGCTCGGGCTCGCTCTGGCGCTGGCGCGCGGAGACCGGGGAGTCCGAACTCCTCATCCGCATCGAGACCAACTACCAGGCGGCTCCGGTCGTCGCCTCCCACGGGGGCATCGTCGCGTACATCACCGACGCGTCCGGCAACAACGATCTCTACGCCGTCCCCAGCGCGAAGTCGCTGCGCGGCATCCAGCCGGTGCGCCTCACGCACACGCGCACGGACGAGTACTTCCCGTCATGGTCACCGGATGGCGAGCGCATCGTCTTTGCCCGCAACGGCGGCACCGACGACCAGCCGCGCACCATCGACGGCGGGATGGGCTTCGCGCTGTACACGGTCGGGCGCGGCGGCGGGCAGCCCCGGCGAGTGCGCATCGACGGCTACGCGTGGTCGGAGCCGACCGGCCAGCTGCGGGTGCGCGTCACCGACTCCGGCGGCGAGCTGTTGCCGTCGCGCATCTATCTGACGGGCGCCGACGGGCGGGCGTACTTCCCCCACGGCAGCTATCCGCGCGTCGTCAGCGTTACCGAGGACTACTACTTCCACAGCGACGGCAGCTTCACGGTGACCCTCCCCGCCGGCGAGGCGAGCCTGGAAGCCTGGCGCGGCTTCGAATACGAGCCCGTCTCGCGCCCCGTCGAGGTGCGGGCGGGCGAGCACACCATCGTCGAGGTCCAGCTCGACCGCTGGATCGACATGGCCGCCGAAGGCTGGTACTCGGGCGACAACCACATCCATCCCAACTACGGCGGGCACTACTTCATCACTCCCGCCGACCTCGGCGACAAGGCGCGGGCCGAAGACCTGAACGTGGCCAACGGCATGATCGCCAACTACTGGGGCAACAGCCGGGTCGAGGATCTGGAACACTTCCTCGGGCGCCCGCATCCGCATCCGCACGACGACCCCAGGACCATCGTCTACTACAACGAGGAATACCGGCCCAGCTTCTTCGCGCACCTCTCGCTGCTGAACCTGGTCGAACTGATCACGCCCTTCTACATCGGCTCGGTGGGCACCGCCCACCACGCCCTTTATCCCGACAACGCGCACGTTCTTCGCCGCGTCCACGAACAGGGCGGCATCGGTGGCTACGTGCATCCCTTCGGGCTCCGGCACCGCGACCCGGATGCCGCCGGAGCCGGCTCCGCCCGCGAATTGCCCGTGGATGCCATCCTCGGCCTGGCGGACTTCGTGGACGTGGCCTGCATCTGGAGCGACGAGCTGGGAACGGCCGAGATATGGTATCGCCTGCTCAACACGGGATCCCGCATTCCCGCGACGGCGGGCACGGATGTGATGTCGGACATCTGGCGGCACCCGGCGGTCGGCACCACGCGCACGTATGTCCATACCGGCGAGGACCGGCTCGACTACGACGCCTGGGCCGACGCCATGGCGGCGGGACGCGCCTTCGTGACCAGCGGCCCCATCCTCACCCTCGATGTCTCAGGCAGGGGAATGGGCGAGGAACTGCAGGTCGCCCCGGGCGACAGGGTAACGGTGAACGCCACCGCCGAGTCGCTCTTCCGCATGCACCGTCTGGAGATCATCCAGGACGGGCACGTGGTGCACACGGTGGAAGCCACCGGAGACGCGAAATCGCTCAGCGCCGAGCTGGAGATCCCGGTCGAGAACTCAGGCTGGATCGCCGCGCGCGCCCTGGGACCGCCACAGCACGGCGCCATGGACAGCTACCTGTTCGCCCACACCAACCCGGTCTTCGTCATCGCCGACGAGGAACCCATCCACTCCCGCGAAGACGCCGCATTCTTCGTGCGCTGGATCGATCAGGTGCTGTACGAACTGCGGTTCATGGACCGCTGGGACGACCCCGCGCACAAGGAAGAGGTTCTCGCCACCTTCGAGGAGGGACGCCGCCTCTATCAGGCTCAGGTGGACGATCCCTGACCGCCTTCTCAGTGCCGGTGGTCCTCGCGTCCCTGGTGCAGGACCACGTGAAGGAGGGTGCCCGCCACGAAGGCTTCCAGGAGGTGGCTGTCGACGGACGCCAGGCCGGTGATCACGCCGGTGCCTACCACGTACCCGGCCAGTGTCGCGGCAATGATGGCACCCACCCCGGCACCGGCTGCCCGCACGCCGTGACGCGGCACCACCAGCCACCATATGAGCAATCCCAGCGCCACCCGGTGAACCACCACCGCGAGGACGAAGGCCGGGGAAGCGCCGGCCGTGAGCGCGCTCCCTTCCAGCAGCGCGTGCACGGAGATGCCCAGCACGGCGAACAGGATGGTCGCGTCGTCGGTGTAGCGGGCCAGGGTATGGGAAAGTCGCTCGACCAGCGCGACCAGCCCGGCCCCGAGCGCCACTACCAGGACGGGCACCATACTCCGTTCGGCCCAGGCGTGCGGCACTACCTGGACCGCCACGAGAAGCGGAAGCGCGACGATGACCGCCGTGTCGAGCAGCCGAACCGTGCGCGGCCGGTGGTGCATCGTGACGTAGATGAGCACCCCGGCCAGCGGAGCCAGCAACGCTGAGACGAGAGGGAGCATGGCCACAAACTAGCCGTTTCGTCTGCTTGCGCGGAGGGTCCGCGCGAGCTATTCCTCTACGGTTAGGCGTCTTCAGGATCGTGGAGAGGAATGTCATGCGCGCACTTGCGGCATCGGGGCTCATCTCGGGACTTCTGCTTGCGAGCGGAAGCAGCTTCGTCGGCCAGGGCGCGGCCGGACCGGATCGGGGACCGGCGACGCGCGCGGGGCAGCCCTCGGCCGCCATCGTCGGCCACGGCTCCGCCACCATTGCCAACGAAGACCTCACCGCCGTGGTCGTCCGCTACTGCCAGGTCTGCCACAACGACTTTCTCCAGACCGGCAACCTGTCCCTGATCGGCTTCGATGTGGCCGCCGCCCCGAGCACGGCGGAGACGGCGGAAAAGATGATCCAGAAGCTGCGCGCCGGAATGATGCCGCCGCCGGGCATCCCGCGCCCGGGAGGCGACACCCTCCAGCTGCTGGTCGAGACCCTCGAAGCCAACATGGACCGGGCCGCTGCGGAAGCCCCCAACCCGGGCGGCCGCACCTTCCAGAGGCTGAATCGGGCCGAGTACCAGAGGTCGATCCGGGATCTTCTGGAGATCGAAATCGATGCGGCGAACTTCCTTCCGCTCGATACCAAGAGCGCGAACTTCGACAACATCGCCGACGTGCAGGCGCTCTCGCCGACGCTTCTGAGCGCCTATCTCAAGGCGGCCAGCGAGATCTCCCGCCTCGCGGTGGGCAACCCGCTCGCGGGGAACCAGGAGACCACCTACCGCATTCCCCGGCTCGCCTCCCAGCGGGAGCGCGTGCCGGGCGCACCCTACGGTTCCAGGGGCGGCACCTCCGTCGTGCACAACTTCCCCGCCGACGGCACCTACGAGTTCAGCGTTTCCTTCCACTACTCCCCGGAAGGCTACCTCTTCGGCCGTAACGAGCCGGGCGAGGCCGTGGACATCTCGATCGACGGCGAGCAGGTCGCGCTGCTTCCCGTCGACCGCTTCATGGGCGAGGTCGACCCCGGCGGCAAGGGCCTGATCCTCGAGACCGGCCCCATCCAGGTGCGCGCGGGTCCCCATCGAGTCTCCGCGGTCTTCATTCCGACCGAGCGCGGCCCGGTGGACGATCTCTTCTCCGCGCACGGACACAGCATCGCCGACACCCAGATCGGCATCGGATACGGGCTCACCATGCCGCCCCACATCCGCGACCTGGTGATCAAGGGACCGGCCAGGGTGACCGGCGTCTCGGACACCCCGAGTCGCCGCAACATCTTCTCCTGCCGTCCCACCGGACCGGACGAGGTGCGGCCGTGCGCCCGCGCCATCATCGAGCGGATCGCGACCGACGCCTACCGCCGGCCGGTGGATGAGGCAGACCTGACCGGGCTGATGGCTTTCTACGACCAGGGTGAGCAGGAGTCCGGCTTCGAAGGCGGCGTCCGTTACGCCCTCGAGGCGATCCTCGCCAGCCCGCACTTCATCTTCCGCTTCGAGGAATGGCCGGAAGGGGTGGAACCGGGCGAAACCTACCGCATCAGCGACATCGATCTGGCCTCCCGCCTCTCCTTCTTCCTCTGGGCGTCGCCTCCGGACGAGGAGCTGGCGAGCGTGGCGCGCACGAATCGGCTTTCGGGACGAACGTTGCGCGAACAGACGCTGCGCATGCTGGCCGATCCTCGCTCAAGCGCGCTCAGCAGCCGTTTCGCGGCGCAGTGGCTGCGCCTGTCGGACCTGGAGAAGCTGAACCCCGACATGGTGCTCTTTCCGGACTACGACCAGCAGCTCGGCGATGCGCTCATCCGCGAGACCGAGCTTTTCTTCGACCACCTGTTCCGCGAAGACCGGCCGGTTACCGAATTCATCACCGCGGACTACACCTTCCTGAACGAACGCCTGGCCACCCACTACGGGATTCCCGGGGTGGTCGGCGAGGAGTTCCGCAAGGTGCAGTACCCGTCGGAACGGCGCCGCGGCGTCTTCGGCCACGGCAGCGTGCTCGCCCAGAGTTCGCTCGCCAACCGCACTTCCCCGGTTCTGCGCGGGAAGTGGGTGATGGAGGTCATCCTCGGCACGCCGCCCCCCCCTCCCCCGCCGGGCATACCCGACCTCGACGAGACCGAGGGTACCGAAGGCACGCGCATGCTCACCACGCGCGAGCGCATGGAAATCCATCGCGCCAACATGGTCTGCAACGCCTGCCACCAGTTCATGGATCCGATCGGGCTGGCGCTCGACAACTTCGACGTGACCGGCCGCTGGCGCATTCGCGAGAACGGCATCGCCCTCGACACCCGGGGCCAGCTCTACGACGGCACGCCGCTCACCAGCCCCACGGACCTGCACGAGGCGATGCTGCGGCTGAAGACACCGGTGCTGCGCAACTTCACGGTGAACCTGATGGCCTATGGCCTGGGACGCCGCGTGGAATACTACGACATGCCCGCCGTGCGACGGATCGTGCGGCGAGCCGAAGAGAACGACTTTCGTCCTTCCGAGTTCATCCTCGGCATCGTCGAGAGCGACGCCTTCCGCATGCGCAGGGCAGCGGAACTGGCTACGGAAGCACAACGCTGAAGGCGCACAACGAGACTACAGGACAGGGCTACCCCGTCACCGACAGGAGCACGACATGAAGTTCATCACCGGAACCCACATTCCGCGGCGGACCTTTCTCCGGGGCTCGGGGGTCGCGCTTGCGCTGCCTCTTCTGGACAGCATGATTCCCGCCGGCAGGCTCTGGGGCGATGTGGCCGCCGAAGTGCAGAAGCCGCGCCTCATCGCCATCGAGAACTCGCACGGAGCCGCGGGGAGCAACGAGTGGGGTGCGACCCAGCACCTGTGGGCTCCCGCGAAGCTCGGTCGCGGCTTCGATCTGAGCCCGAGCGCGCTCCAGCCGCTGGAGAGCTTCCAGGATCGCCTGACCATCATCAGCAACACCGATGTGCGGCAGGCGGAGGCCTTCGCCCCGAAGGAAATCGGCGCCGACCACTTCCGGTCCAGCGCCACCTTCCTAACCCAGGCGCATCCGCGGCGCACCGAGGGATCCGACGTTTACGTCGGCACCTCCATGGACCAGCTCTTCGCCCAGCGTTTCGGCCAGGAGACCGCGATTCCGTCCATGCAGCTCTGCATTGAGAACGTGGACCAGTCGGGCGGCTGCTCGTACGGGTACGCCTGCGCGTACACCGACTCCATCAGCTGGGCCTCTCCCACCGATCCGCTCCCCATGACCCGGGATCCGCGCGTGGCCTTCGACCAGCTCTTCGGAGCCGGAGGCACGCCCGAGGAGCGCGCGCGCCGGCGCCGCACCCAGGCGAGCATCCTCGACTGGGTCACCGAGGAGGTCGCGCGGCTGCGTGCCGCCCTCCCGCCCGAGGACCGGATCCGCATGGAGCACTACCTCGAGGACGTACGCGAACTGGAGCGGCGCATCGAGCGCACCGAGGCCCGCAACACCAGCGGGTTCGAGCGCGAGCTGCCCGAGGCCCCGGTGGGCGTGCCGGACTCCTACACCGAGCACGTGCAGATGATGTTCGACCTGCAGGCGCTCGCCTTCCAGACCGACATGACCCGGGTCTTCTCGCTCAAGATGAGCCGAGACGTGTCGTCGCGCGTCTTCCCGGAGAGCGGCTGTGAAGGGGGCTTCCATCCGCAGTCGCACGCAGCCGGCAACGAGGGCGTGCTGGGCTTCTATCAGATCAACAAGTACCACGTCGGCCTGCTCCCCTACCTGCTCGAGAAGCTCGACAATACGGCGGAAGTGGACGGCACGCTGCTCGACAACACGATGGTCGTGTACGGCTCGCCCATGGGCGACGGAAACCTGCACAACCACCGTCGCGTGCCCTTCATCGTGGTGGGCGGACAGGCCATGGGACTCGAGGGCGGGCTGCACGTCAAGGCTCCGGACGGCGCGCCGCTGGCCAACGCGATGCTCACGCTGCTCCACAGGCTGGGGCTGGACGACCTCGACAGCTTCGGCGACAGCACGGGTGAGATGCTGATGAGGCTTCCCGCCTCCTACGCCGACGACGTCAGCTCGAGTTCCTAGTCGCAGACCCGAGCATCCCCGCGGTGCCGACGGTCACGGAACGAAGAGTGCGCGCACATGAAGGAGGGCCGATGAAGGCCGCATGGAAGATCAACCTGGTGTGTCTGACGCTGCTGATCTCGGCAGCCGTGCCGCCGGACTCGCCGGTGGCCGACGCCGCCATGCGCGGCGACGCCGACGAGGTTCGCGAGCTGCTGCGCGCCGGGGCGGATGTGAACGCGGCCCAGGGCGACGGCATGACCGCGCTGCACTGGGCGGCCGAGAACGGCCAGCAGGAGTTGGCCGACGTGCTCGTATTCGCCGGGGCGAACCTGGAGTCGGCCACCCGACTGGGCGGGTTTACGCCGCTCATGGTGGCCAGCCGCGCCGGCCATGCCGGCATCGTGCGCCTGCTGGCGGATGCGGGCGCCAACCTCGAAGCGACCACCGAGACGGGCGAAACCGCGCTCCACTACGCCGCCTGGTCGGGCAACCCGGAGATCGCAGTGGCCCTGGTGGACAAGGGCGCCGATGTGAACGCGCAGGAATCCGCCAATGGGCAGACGCCGCTCATGTTCGCCGCCGCCTATGGCCGGACCGACATGGTGCGCTCGCTGCTCGGGGCGGGCGCGGATCCGTCGATCCAGACCAACGTCATCGACTACCCGGCCATGGCCCGGGAAGACCGCGTGCTCATCAGGCAGCGTGACGCCCGCCTCTCCGCGCTCTTCGGCGAGGACATCATCTCCGACACCCCCGTGGACGGAACCCGGCAGGACGACGACGAAGAAGAGGAAGACGAAGGCGAGGAGGAAGAAGAACGGCCGGCCGGGAGGGCCGCCGTCCGCGGGCAGACCCGGGCGCCGATGTCCTACGATCAGCTGGTGGGCAGGCAGGGCGGCAACACTGCGCTCCACTATGCAGCGCGCGAGGGCCAACACGACGTCGTCAAGACGCTGCTCGACGGCGGAGCCGACATCGACCAGGTCACCGGCGGCGACCTGAGTTCCGCGCTGCTCATGGCGACCCTGAACGGCCACTTCGATCTTTCCATGTGGCTGCTCGACCAGGGCGCCGACCCCAACCTGCAGAGCGACCCGGGCGCCACGCCCCTCTACGCCGCGGTCCACCTGCAGTGGGTCCCCAAGTCCTTCTATCCGCAGCCCACCGCGATCAAGCAGGAGAACACCACCTACCTGGAGCTCATGAAGGCTCTGCTCGACGCCGGCGCCGACCCCAACGTGCGCCTGAAGCGCCACCTCTGGTACACCTCCTTCAACCACAACGTCCTCGGAGTCGACACCTGGGGCGCTACCCCCTTCTGGCGCGCGGCCTACGGCACCGACGTGGACGCGATGCGGCTGCTGGTGGCCTATGGCGCCAACTACACCACCCCGACCTTCCGCCCGCCGGGGCGTCCCTCGACCGGCAACGGCCGCGACGACGGCGAGCCGAAGCCGGATCCCTCGGGACTGCCCGTGGTGCCGATCGGGGGCCCGGGCGTGCAGCCCATCCACGCGGCCTCCGGCGTCGGCTACGGCCTCGGGCTGGCGGGTAATGCCCATCGGCACGCCCCCAACGGGTGGCTCCCGTCGGTGCGCTACCTGGTCGAGGAGCTGGGCGCGAACGTGAACGCGCGTGACTACAACGGGTTCTCGCCGCTCCACAACGCCGCGGCCCGCGGGGACCGGGAACTCATCGAATACCTCGTGGAACGCGGGGCGGACGTCACCGTGCTCACCCGCAAGGGCGAGACCACCGCCGACATGGCGAACGGTCCGGTGCAGCGGGTCACCGTCTTCCCGGAGATTGTGGCGCTGCTGGAGCGGCTCGGCTCGAAGAACAACGACAACTGCGTGTCCTGCTGACGGCTCGGAGGCCTTTCAAGGGGGGCGATTGTCCAGAAGAACAATGAGGGTCTTCGCCGGCGCCGCGGCCATTCTGGTCGCGGCGCTGGTGGTTTGGGGTCCGACCCGCGCGACTTCGCCGCAGTTCCGTCCCGGGCTGCCGATCGAGGCGCTGGCCGAGACCGTGTGGATCGAGGAGTTCGACATCTCGCCCGACGGCGGCCTCCTCGTCTTCAAGTCGGCCGCCGAGGGGTCCTACGACCTCTGGACGGTGCCCACGGCGGGAGGCGAGCCCACCCGCATCACCGCGATGGCGGGCCGCGAGATGGCGCCGCGCTTCAGCCCCGACGGGCGCTGGATCGCCTTCGAGGCCGACTTCGGCGGAACCGACGTGCGCGACATCTACGTGGTGCCGGCCGGCGGCGGGGAGGCGAGACGCCTCACCGAGCACCCGCTCAACGACTCCGGCATCTCGTGGGCGCCCGACAGCCGCCGGATCTACTTCAACACCAGCATGTTCTGGGACAACTCGGTGGCGGCCGTGGATATCGAGACGGGCGAGATCGAGCGGGTGGGACCGGGGGGCAGCGGCCAGCTGTCCGCCGACGGCTCCATGTTCGCTTTCACCCGCAACACCCGTCCGGGGGACGACGCCCAGAGCAACCAGGACGTCTGGGTCGCGCCGGCGACCGGCGGTGACGCCCGCGCCCTCACCCCCAACACCTTCGACTGGCGCGACACCGAGCCGCGCTGGTCGCCCGACGGCACCCGCCTGGCCTTCATCTCCGACCGCAACGGCTTCAACAACCTGGGCGTGCTGGACGTGGCGACCGGCGAAGCCACCATGCTGCTCACCGAGGATATCGAGCACAGCGAGCCGCGCTGGTCGCCGGACGGCCGCTGGATCTCCTTCACCCGCAATCTCGACTACGACTACCACATCTTCCGCATCCCCGCCGAGGGCGGCGAGCCGGAGCAGCTCACCCACGCGACGGGGGTCAACGGAGGCTCGCGGGCGACCGGCCAGACGCGCGGCGGCCACCTCTGGCACCCGGACGGTGAGCACATCGTCCACACGCATTCGGGGCCTTCGCGGACCGGCGATCTCTGGATCCTCCCGGTCGATGGCGGGGCGCCGCGCCAAATCACCGACCACCAGCATCCCGCCGTCGGCGACCCCGACCTGTTCGTCGAGCCGGAGTTCATGGAGTACACCAGCTTCGACGGTCTCGAGGTCGCCGGACTCGTCTACAAGCCGAAGGGCGCCAGCGCCGGCGATCGCCTTCCGGGACTCTTCTTCTTCCGCGCCAACTCCAACGGACAGCATCCGAAGCAGTGGCATCCGTACGTCCAGTACTTCGTCAGCCGCGGCTACCTGGTCTTCGCGCCCAACTTCCGCGGCAGCACCGGGCGGGGAAAGGCGTACCGGCAGGCGGTGCACACCCACGGGGGCGACCACGACCTGCGCGACGCCTTCATCGGCATGGATCTGCTCGCCGGGCAGGGCTGGGTCGACCCCGGCCGGGTGGGCGCCTTCGGGGGTTCGACCGGCGGCTTCTACACCACCACCGCGGTCACCAAGGACCCCGGCCGCTTCCGCGCGGGCATCGTCTGGTACGGCTCGACCGACCTGGTCACCCTGTCGACCTACGGCGGCATGGAGGGCTGGAACCGCTTCCTGATCGGGCGCACGCCGATGGAGAACCCGCGCAACTACTACGAGCGCTCCATCATCTACCATGCCGACGAAATCGATGTCCCGCTGCTCTTCCTGTACGCACAGGGCGACGGAGCGGCCCGCTTCCAGCAGATCGAGCAGTACGGCATCCAGGCCGAGATCCACGGCAACTGGTACGACTGGGTCGTGTACGGCGCGGAGCCGCATGGCTGGTACCACTGGGGCCCTGCGAGCGTCAGGCAGTCGCTCCAGATCATGAGCGCGATGTTCGACACCTTCATCCTGGGTGACGAACACGATGTTCACGCGATGGCGCAGACCCAGCGCGAGGGCATCCGGATTCAGCGCAACCCGACCATCGAACTCTGGAACTCGCTGGTCAACGGCCAACCCCCGGGCGAAGGCTGACTTCGGGCGCTACGAGCCGGGACGGGGCACAGTCGTTCCGCTTGATCCCCGCGCATCCGCAGCGTATTGTGGGCGTTGCTCCGCCCACGTGGTGAGGCAAACTCTTCTTTCGGGCTGACACACAGTCCATCTCTTGTTCGCAGCAGAGGAGGCCACATGGTGCATCCAAGGTCGGATCATATGAATCTGCACGCCGGCATCGCCCGGCTGAGGAGGGCGGCCCTGGCCGCTGCGGCGGTGATTCCGCTTGCGGTGGTCTTCGGGTTCGCGGCTCCCGCGACGCTCGAGGCCCAGGAAAACGGCCAGGTCATCGGCCAGGTGACCGACCAGGCCACCGGCCGTCCCCTGGTCCAGGTGCAGGTCTATCTGGCCGGCACCGGCTTCGGGACGCTGACCCGGGGCGACGGCCGCTTCCTGATCCTGAACGTGCCCGCGGGCAACTACACCCTGACCGCCGAACGCATCGGCATGCGCACGGCAACGGCGCAGATCACGGTCCAGGGGGGCCAGTCCACCACCGCCGACCTGGCGCTGGAGGAGGAGGCGCTCGGCCTGGACGAGATCGTGGTCACCGGCACCGCCGGGCAGGCGCGCCGCCGCGAGGTGGGGACCTCCGTCGCCCAGGTGGATGTCGCCACCCTGGCCGACCCGGTGCCCGCCGTCGACCAGCTGCTCTCCGCGCGCGCCCCTGGCGTGGTCGCCGTCCGGACGTCCGGAATGTCGGGCTCCGGCTCGCAGATCCGTCTGCGCGGCAACGTAAGCGTGGCGATGTCGAACCAGCCGCTCGTCTACGTGGACGGCGTACGCATCCGCAGTGACGGGCTCGCGCTGAACCACGCGGTGGGTCAGCACGTCGCCTTCGGCCCCAAGGACGTGATGGGGCCGCTGAACGACATCAACCCGAGCGACATCGAGCGCATCGAGATCGTCAAGGGCCCGGCCGCGACCGCGCTCTACGGGACGGAAGCAGCGGGCGGGGTCATCCAGATCTTCACCAAGCGCGGCTCCGGCGGCGACGCGCAGTGGAGCACGCAGGTCGACCAGGGCGTCAACTGGGTACAGGAGTTCGGCCCGCCCAACGCGCCGTACATGAGGCTCGATCCCTGGCTCCGCAACGGCCACCAGCAGCGCTACTCCCTCTCCGTGCGCGGCGGCACCGAGAGCATCTCGTACTACGTGTCGGGCAGCCTCGACGACAACGAGGGCATCCTTCCCAACGACCGCGACGAGAAGTACCTGGGACGCATCAACCTGGGCTTCCAGCCCCGGAGCGACCTCGACATCCAGGTCAATACGTCGATCACACGCCAGCACGTGGAGAACTCGCCCAGCGGGTCGAGCCCGTACAGCATTTCCCACAACGGGTACAAGCGGGCGCCCGCCCGCCAGGCCCACGCCACCTATGTGCGGACGTGGGAGGAGGATGTCATCTGGCGGCTGCTCGACTACGAAATCGACACCGACGTCGACCGCGTGGTGGCCGGCATCACCACGACCTACACGCCGATGCCGCGCTTCACCAACCGGCTCACCCTGGGGATGGACCGCCTTGCCAGCGACATGCGCAACATCCGGCCCTTCGGCTATGTCAACGACCCCACGGGTTCCGTCTCCGACCGCACCTGGACCGCCGAGCAGCTCACCGCCGACTACGTGGGCAGCTTCGACCTGCGCCTCACCGAGAGCTTCCGCACCAGCCTCTCCTGGGGCGGACAGTCGATCGTGGCCCGCGACACCGATCTGGGGGCGAGCACCAACACGCTCCCCGGACCCGGCGAGCACACCGTCACCAGCGGCGCATCCTATCAGGCCCGGGAGGCCCGCTCGCGCGTCGTCAACGCGGGCATCTTCGGCCAGACCCTGCTCGACTTCAGCGACCGTTACTTCCTGACCCTGGCGCTGCGCATCGACGGCAACAGCGCCTTCGGCGAAGACTTCGGCCTCCAGCCCTACCCGCGCGCCACCTTCTCGTGGGTGATGTCGGACGAGGGGTTCTGGCCGCAAGACCTTGGCGAGATGAAGGTCCGGGTCGCCTGGGGACACGCGGGACGCGCCCCCGGGGCCTTCGACGCCGTGCGGACCTGGCAGCCGATCCCCTGGCTCGGCCAGACCTCCTTCAACCCGCTGAACGTGGGCAACAAGGATCTGGGACCCGAGCGCACCATCGAACTCGAGGCCGGCATCGACGGCGTCTTCATGGACGAGCGCCTGAGGATCGGGTTCACCTACTACGATCAGGAGACCCAGGACGCGCTCATTCCGGTGCAGCTGGTCCCGAGCCTCGGCTTCACGGGCTCGCAGCTGCGCAACGTTGGCGTGTTGTCGAACAGGGGCATCGAACTCGACGTGAACGGCACGGTGCTGCAGAGCCGTGCGCTCAGCTGGGACCTGGGGGTCACGCTCTACACCAACAAGAGCGAGGCTGTGGATCTCGGCGGCAACGCCGGCTTCCGCGTGAGCGGAGGTGGATGGCTCGAGGAGGGACACCCGGTTCCCGCCGTTCGCTACGACCGGCTGACGAACCCCGACCAGATCGGGGAGCCCGTCGTGGAACGGAACCACATCTTCGGCCCGAACCAGCCGACGATGACCATCACGCCCAACACCTCCATCGCCCTCGGCGGCGGCATCACGGTCTCGGCGCGCGGCGAGTACCTGGCCGGGCACTACATCTTCGACCGCCAGAGCACCACCTCGGCCCAGCGCGGCCAGGTCAGTCCGCTTTGCGACGACGCCGTGCCCGCCCTCCAGGCCGGACAGCGCGGTCAGCTGACGGCTTTCGACATCTACGCCTGCAGCGGCGAATTCAGCGCACACCTCGTTTATCCCAACGACTTCTTCCGCATCCGCGACCTGACCGTGTCGGCGCCTGTGCCGTTCACCGTCCCGGGAACCACCAACGCCACCCTGACCCTCTCCGTGCAGAATTTCTGGACGTGGAAGAACGAAGACTTCCTCGCCATGGATCCGGAGATGGCCGGCAACAACGGGATGGAGTCGGGAATCACGCGCGCGATCTGGGAGCATCCTCCGCCGCCCGCGAGCTTCATCGCCTCGCTCAGGATGGGCTTCTGATGCGGCGGGCGAACGAGGGGAGAGCCGACAGCGAAAACAGGAAGGAGTCGTTGACGATGCGCATACAGCGAACCACTGCATACAGGCGCCGGATCGCGCCTCTGGTGGCCGTGGCCGCCCTGGCCGCCACCGGGTGCGATCTGGAAGTGACCAACCCCGGCCCCGTTCAGGACGAGTTCCTGAACGACGAACAGGCGTTCCCGTCGGTGCTCCAGGGCGTTCGGCGCGCGAACGCGCTCGCGTACACGCGGCTGGCCTACGACTCGGGGCTGACGAGCTTCGAAGGAACGCCGGGAGGGCTGGTCGACTCGGAGTTCTACAACGGGAAGCTCACCTCCGAGAATGTGGACGATCACTGGGAGCGGGCCCAGCAGGCCCGCTGGATGGCGGAGGACGGCGTGCGCCGGCTGGAAGAGGCTCTGGGCGGCGAGTTCGGTTCGAACCAGATCGCCGGCAGGCTTCTGGTGCTGGCCGGCTTCGCCAACCGGACCCTGGGCCACAACATGTGCATCGCCGTGTTCGATGGAGGTCCGGAGCAGCCCTACACCGACTTTCTGACGCGCGCGGAGGAGTTCTTCACCGAGGCGATCGGCGTCGGCAACGCCTCCGGAGCCTCCGACATCGCGCTCGCCGCCCAGGCCGGGCGGGCCGACGTGCGCATGTGGCTCGGAGACTGGAGCGGCGCCCGGAGCGACGCCACCGGCATCCCCGAGGACTTCGTCTTCCAGTTGCACCACTACGATCTGGACGACTTCCCGGATCCCAACGAGGTCTACTTCCGCGGGGCGTCGGACCCCTGGCGGGAGTACACCATCTGGGGCACCTTCGCCGAGAGCTACTACACCGAGACCGGCGACCCGCGCATGGGGTGGTATGAGATCGCGGACGCCGTCACCATGGTGTACAACCTCCCCTTCTACGTGCAGCTCAAGTTCACGAGCAAGACCGCGCCGCACACCCTCGCGTCGGGACGGGAGATGATCCTGATTCAGGCGGAGGAGATCCTGGCCAACAACCCGGGGAACTTCCAGGCGGCGATGGACCTCATCAACCAGGTTCGGACCAGCGTAGTGAGCGATCACACCGGGGAGGCCCTGCCGCCCGCGACCGCCTCCAACGCGACCGAGGCGTGGACCGCGCTCAAGCAGGAGCGCCGCGTCGAGCTGTGGTTCGACAACCGCCGTTTCGCCGACCTGCGCCGCTGGGGCCTTCAGTCAAGTCCCGGCGCAACGCCCATGGAGGACATGTCGGGGCGCAGCAACTGCTTCCCCGTGGGGGTCAGCGAGATCGACACCAACTCGAACCCTCTGAATCGGGTGAGCTGACTGAAGCCCGGGCGGGGGGCCCGCCGGGAGGTTTTGTGCGAACAGGTACGGTCGACGCCGGGCAGGACGTCATCTTCGACTGGAACCAGTTGTACAAGCGGGCTCCCCTCGCACCGGGCCGCTTCGACCTGGTGGACGAAACCCTGAGGGACGGTCTCCAGTCCCCTTCGGTAACCGATCCCACCATCGAGCAGAAGATCGAGCTCATCCACCTAATGGAAGACCTCGGCATCCGGATGGCGGATGTCGGGCTTCCCGGGGCAGGCAAGCGGGCGCGGGACGATGTCCGGGCCCTGGTAGAAGAGATCCGCGACAGCGGCATGAAGCTCAAGCCGATGTGCGCCGCCCGCACCATGGTGCGCGACGTGGAGCCGGTAGCCGACATTGCCCAGCGGACCGGCGTGCCGATGGAGGTCTACACCTTCATCGGCTCGAGTCCCATCCGCCTCTACGTCGAATCCTGGAGCGTCGACACGCTTCTGCGGCGCATCGACGAGACCGTGACCTTCGCCATGCGCGAAGGCCTCGAGGTGTGTCTGGTCACGGAGGACACCACGCGCTCGCGGCCGGACGTGCTGGATCCCATCTTTCGCGCCGCCGTCCGCCTGGGGGTGCGTCGCCTGTGTCTCTGCGACACCGTGGGACACGTCACCCCGGACGGCATGAAGAACCTGTTCGACTGGACTCACTCGCTCATCCGTGGCCTGGGCGAGCCGGTCGAACTGGACTGGCACGGCCACAACGACCGCGGCCTGGGGGTCACCAACGCCATCCTGGCCATCGAATACGGCGCCACCCGGGCCCATGGGACGGGTCTGGGCGTGGGCGAGCGGGTCGGAAACGCCTCCATCGACCAGATGCTGCTGAACCTCAAGCTGCTGGGCGAGTGGGACCACGACCTGTCGAAGCTCGGCCGCTACTGCCAGGCGGTGTCACGCTATTGCCGGGTGGACATCCACCCGAGCTACCCCATGGCTGGCCGCGACGCCTTCCGCACGGGCACAGGGGTGCACGCAGCGGCGATCATCAAGGCGCTGAAGCGAGGCGACCGCAACCTCGCCGACCGGGTGTACTCCGGCGTCCCGGCCAACTGGTTCGGGCGCGACCAGGAAATCGAGATCGGCCACATGAGCGGACTGTCGAACGTCAGCTACTGGCTGGCCTCGCGCCGCATTCCCGTCGACGACGAACTGTGTTCCGCGATTCTGGCGCGCGCGAAGGCGTCCAATCGCGTCCTGACCGACGAAGAGGTCATGGATATCGTGCGGGAGCACCGCGGCGATCCGGTGGAGGAGGCGATCGCGGAGGGTTAGAGAGCGGCCGTGTCGGCGATCACCCACCCAGTCGGAGCGACCACCCCGTCATGAATTCCGTGATGGGTCCGCCCGAGGTCCCCGCAGGTTCGCCCTCGATCGACAGGAGCAGCCCCACACCGAGCGCCGCGCCGACGGCCACCGAGACCCAGGTGCGGGTCCGGTCCAGCTCCCTGCGGGCGATGGCCTCGATGTCGGATACCGGGAGTGCAATCGGATCCGTCGTCACCGATCCCAGCTCCGGGAGCAGGTTGAGACGCCCGGCGTCCATGTCGACCACGGTGCCTTCGACCTGCGTTCTCCTCTCCAGTTGCGCCGGGAGGCGGTCGACGGCCTGCTCGAACACGCGCAGCCGCACCGCTTCTCCCGGCGCCACGGCCTCCACCCCCACCTGGGTATAGGTGTAGCAGCCGGCCGCGAGCGGCAGCGCGAACGCGAGCAACACCCGCAGTCCGCACTGAAGGCTCCGGCATCGGAAGGGCTGGACCGGGTTGCCGGGCTTCATGGGCGAACACCTCGGGCGAGGGCTGCGGGGCGAAACGGGAGACAGCGCGCCTCCCAAGGTAATAGCGTGGTCGGGAGAAGTAACGTTGGATGTCGGAGCACCGGATCCGGACGGGCAACGCTTCGTGGCCAGCGGCTGTCCAAGAAACTGCACGACCGTGTACCGATCCGGGCAATCCCGACTGCGGGGCGCCCGACCAACATCACGCCCCAAAAGGAGCTGATCCCACGATGTCCCGATTGATCGCCCTTGCCTTCGCCCTCACACTGGCGTCCGTTCCCGCTACCAGGGCTTCGGCTCAGACTTCCTCCGACTTCTCGGCCGTCCTGGGCGCCTGGGAGATGACGCTCGAGACCCCGCGCGGCAGCGTGACCCAGACGCTGACCTTCGCCGCAGACGGCGACGCGCTCACGGGCTCGGCCACGGCCCGCAACGGGAGCACTCAACTTCAGAATGTCGCTTTCGAGGATGGCCGGATCACCTTCCAGGTCACGCGCACACTGCGGAATCGCGAGGTCACGCAGAGCTACAGCGCGACCATTCAGGGTGATCAGATGACGGGCACGGTCTCGGGCGCCCGCGGCGGAGATCGGGAATTCACCGCGGTGCGTTCCACCACCTGACCGCGTCCGGGCGCGCGCGACCGCCCATTTCGCGTTAGCATCCCCCACTGCATTGCTCCGCCGCCGCCTGGCTGGCGGTAAGGGGCGAGCGCAACCGGGATCCACCAACGCGGGAGGAAACCATGGCCGGGCTGTCGCGACGCGCGTTCGTGGGGACGGGGGCCGCCGGCGCGGCCGGGGCCTGGCTGACGGCGTGTGGGCAGAGTACGCCGCAGACCGATGACGGCACCCTTCCGGCCCCACCGGACGACGCCCCCCTCGCCCGCCCGGACGGGGTCGACGACCCCGCGTGGGCGCATGTACGGGCCGCCTTCGACCTTGAAGCAGGCACCGCCTACATGAACAACGCCGGCCTGGGCATGCCTCCCGGGAGCGTCGCGCGAGCGGTCGCCGACGGCTACCAGGCGGTCTCGCGCGAACCCCGGAGGGCCACAGGCGAACTCCGCGAACTCGTCGCCGGCCGGGTCCGTCCCGGGCTCGCGGCCTTCCTGGGCGCCGACGAGGGCGAGCTTTCCCTGACCCGCAACGCCACCGAGGCGCTTCACCTCAGCGCCGCCGGCTTCGACCTGCACCCGGGCGACGAAGTCGTCTTCACCACCCAGGAGCACCCGGCTGGCCGCCGCCCCTGGCAGCTGCGGGCCGCCCGGGACGGCATCGTGACCCGGGAGGTGTTCATCCCCAGCCCGCTTTCCGGCGCGGCCGAGGTGGTTGAGGCCTTCGAGGCCGCGCTCACTCCCCGCACGCGCGTGATCGCCTTCTGCCATGTCACGCGCGGCGGCCACCTCTATCCGGTCCGCAGGCTTGCGGCGCTAGCGCGCGAACGCGGGATCTTCTCGCACGTGGACGGCGCGCAAGCGGTGGGCATGTTCCCGGTCGACCTTCACGACATGGGGTGCGACACCTATTCGGCCAGCCTGCACAAGTGGTTCCTGGGCCCCATGGGTACCGGTTTTCTCTACGTGCGCGCGGGCGCGAGAGAGCACATCCGCTCCGCCTTCGCATACGACGCCACGCCCGAGAACCCCGCCTTCGAGCCTCCCGGCACCAACGATCTGCCCGTTCGCGCCGCCCTGGCCGCCTCCCTCGCGTTCATGGAACAGGTGGGCATCGACGGCGTCGCAGCCCGCACGCGCTTCCTCTCCGACTACCTGAAGGAGCGCCTCGCCGACCTGCCGGGGGTTCGCCTCGTCAGCGGTGCAAACCCCGAGACCAGCGGGCCCGCATCGACCATCTTCGAGATCGAGGGCGTCGACGCCGTCGCCTCGGTGCCGGTCGTCGCCGAGCGCGCCTCCATCCACATCGACGAGCACCGCCGCGACGGCCACGAGGCCATCCGGGTTTCCACGCACGTGTACAACACCACCGCGGAGATCGACCGCCTCATCGAAGCGCTCGCAGACCTGCGGCCGGCGTAGCAGCCCACCTTGCTCAGGACGCATCCGTCCCGGCCGTGATCTCCACCACCGGCCTCGCCAAGTCCTTCGGCGATCGAACGCTCTTCAGCAATGTCGCGCTGCGCCTCCAGCCCGGCGAGCGCTACGGGCTCGTGGGCGCCAACGGATCGGGGAAAACCACCCTTCTCAATATCCTGAGCGGCGATGTGGAACCATCCGAGGGCGCGGTCTCCATCCCGCGCGGACTCCGCCTCGGGGTGCTTCGCCAGGACCAGTTCGCCTACGAGGAAGAAGAAATCCTCCGCGTCGCGATGCGCGGGAACCCGGTGCTCTGGGAAGCCCTGGCGGCCCGCGAGGCGCTGCTCGCGCACGTTCAGGCGGGCGGGGAATTCGACGCGGACCGCTTCTCACGCCTCGAGGAGGTCGTCGAGCGCTACGACGGCTATACCGCGGAAGCCAGGGCCGCCGCCATCCTCGAGGGACTGGGCCTTCCCGCCGCCTGCCACCGCGATCCGCTCTCCACGCTCTCCGGGGGATTCAGGCTGCGCGTACTCCTCGCCCAGGTGCTCGCCGGCGCCCCCGACGCGCTCCTGCTCGACGAGCCCACCAACCACCTCGACATCCTCTCCATCCGCTGGCTGGAGAAGTTCATGCGCGACTTCAAGGGTCCGCTGGTGGTCATCTCCCACGATCACCGCTTCCTCGACAACATCGTCACCCACATCCTGGACGTCGACTACGAGACCGTCCTCGCGTATCCCGGGAACTACAGCGCTTTCCGGAAGAGCAAGCGGGCCGAACACGAACGGCGCGAGAAGGAGATCGTGCGCCGCGACCGGGAGATCGCACACCACCAGAAGTTCGTGGACCGCTTCCGCGCGAAGGCCAGCAAGGCCCGCCAGGCGCAGAGCAAGCTGAGGCTCATCGAGAAGAAGGCCGCGTCGCTCGAGACGCTCCCCGGCAGCTCCCGCCGCTATCCTGCGTTCCGGTTCGAGCCGGTCCGGGCCAGCGGACGCGAGGTCTTCGAAGCCAGAGGACTGCGCAAGTCCTTCGGCGATAACCAGGTTCTCCACGGCGTCGACTTCGGCGTCCGCCGCGGCGATCGCCTGGCCATCCTCGGCCCCAACGGCATCGGCAAATCCACCCTGCTCAAGATCGCGCTCGGCGAAATGCCAGCCGACGCCGGATCGGTGCGCTGGGGATACGAGACCCACGTCGGCTACTTCGCCCAGGACCACGAGGAACAACTCGACGAACCCGGACGCACGGCCCAGGACTGGATATGGGACGCCTGCGCGGGCCGCGACATCGGCTACGTCCGCGCGCAACTGGGTCTTGTGCTCTTCAGCGGAGACGACGCCGCCAAGCCCCTCTCGGCGCTGTCGGGAGGAGAAGCCGCCCGCCTGGTGTTCTGCCGCCTCGCCATCCAGCAGCCCAACGTGCTCGTCCTCGACGAACCCACCAACCACCTCGACCTGGAGTCCATCGAGGCACTGGTGGAAGCCCTGAAGGGATTCGCCGGCACGCTTGTCTTCGTCTCCCACGACCGCTGGTTCGTCAGCCGGCTTGCGACCCGCATCCTCGAGATCACGCCGGGCGGCGTGCGGGACTACCCCGGCACCTACGACGAGTACGTCCACGCCAGCGGGGACGATCACCTGGATGTCGACACGGTGGTGCTGAAGGCGCGGCGGGAGAAGCGAAAAGACCGGGGAGCAGCCGCACCGCCTCCCTGGAGGCACCCCTCGAGCAAACCCCGCGCGCCCGACCCGGCCACCGAAGCCAGGCGCGACCGCGCGTTCGCCCGTCTCGAAGCCATCGAATCCCGGCTTGCCGAAATCGATGCAACCTTTGCCGACACGGCCTTCTACCAGGACTCCGACCCGGCGGGAATCCGGGAACTTCAGGCCGAGCGCGAACGGCTCGCCACGCAGGCCGAGCGCCTCACGGAGGAGTGGATGGCCCTCGAGGAGGAAATGGAAACGCGCTAATGGCGAAGCCCGGGGTTTCGCTGTAGAATCAAGGCTGCGGGGTTGTCTCCGCCCGGGTTGGCGTGTGTCCCGCAGGTACGGGCCTGCGGGCGGAAGACTTCGAGCATATCCGCACCCGCCACGGGCGGGGTCAGTCAGAGAAGCGGGGACGAGCGCATGAAAGCAATTGCATCGATGGCGATCGTGGCGGGCATCGGGTTGGCGGCTGCCGGCACCGGCGATTTCGGGAACGCCACCTCGACGTTCCAGCCCGGCGACGCGGAGTACGGGGTCGCCCGGATGTTGGCGGACGATGCGTCCGGTGCCGCCGATCTGCCCGACGCCACCCTCACCGCAGTCGTTCAGCGCTACTGCCAGGTCTGCCACAACGACGCGCTGCTAACCGGCAACCTGTCGCTGGCCGGCTTCGACATCGACGACCTGGCCGCGCGCGCCGTGACCGTGGAGAAGATGATCCTCAAGCTGCGCGCCGGGATGATGCCCCCGCCGGGGATGCCCCGCCCCGTCGGCGACACGCTCGAGCTCCTGGTCACCACCCTTGAGGATCGCATGGACGCCGCGATCGCGGCCAACCCCAATCCCGGCGCCCGTTCCTTCCAGCGCCTGAACCGCGCGGAATACGAACGCTCGGTCAAGGACCTCCTCGATCTCGACATCGACGCGGGCGAGTACCTCCCGCTCGACACCAAGAGCGCGAACTTCGACAACATCGCCGACGCCCAGATGCTCTCGCCCACCCTGCTGGAGGCCTACCTGAACGGGGCCAGCGGCATCGCGCGGCTTGCCCTGGGCGATGCGGCCGCCACCGCGAGCGAGACCCAGTACCAGGTCTCCCGCTGGGCCTCTCAGACCGAGCGGGTGGAGGGTGCCCCCTACGGTACCCGCGGCGGCATCAGCGTCGAGCACAACTTCCCCGCCGACGGCGAGTACGTCTTCCGGGTCTCGTTCCACCACGAAACCACCGGAACCCTGGTCGGCAACGGGCGCAACGCGCTGCACACGGACGAATTTCCCGAGCAACTCGAGATCTCCGTCGACGGCGAGCGGGTGGCGGTCCTCGAACTCGACCGCTGGATGCACGTCTCCGACCCCAACGGCGTCGAGATGCGCACCGACCCGGTGTTCGTGCGTTCCGGCAACCACCGCGTGACCGCCGCCTTCCTGAAGTACGCGGAAGGCCCGGTCCAGGACCTGATCTCCCCGCACGACTGGTCACTCGCGAGCACGGCCATCGCCGGCACGTACGGCCTGCTGGCGCTGCCGCATCTGCGCGACCTGGTCATCGGCGGCCCCTTCAACCCCACCGGGGTGTCGGAGACCGCCAGCCGCCGGGCCATCTTCACCTGCCGGCCCACGGAGCCCTCGGAGGAGACCGCCTGCGCGACCGAGATCATCTCCCGGCTTGGGCAGAAGGCGTTCCGCCGGCCGTTGGTCGACGAGGACATGACCGCCCTGATGGCGTTCTTCCGCACCGGCGCCGAGGAGGGCGGTTTCGAGGCGGGCATCGGTACCGCGCTCGAAGCCATCCTCGCGAGCCCGCATTTCGTCTTCCGCTTCGAGGAGCCGCCTTCGAGCACGCGCGCCGACGGAGGCTACCGGATCCGCGACATCGACCTCGCCGCGCGCCTGTCGTTCTTCCTGTGGGGCACCGCGCCCGACGACGAGCTGATGGAGGAGGCGGTGGCAGGCCGGCTGTCGGATCCGGCGGTACTCGACGCCCAGGTGACGCGCATGCTGGCCGACCCGCGCGCCGAGGCGCTGGGAACGCGCTTCGCCGCCCAGTGGCTGCGCCTTCAGGACCTGGAGAAGATCAACCCCAACGTTCGCCTGCAGCCCGATTTCTACCAGCAGCTGCGCGAGTCGATGTACCGCGAGACCGAACTGTTCTTCTACAACCTGGTTCGGGAGGACCGCAGCGTCTTCGATCTGTACAACGCGGACTACACCTTCGTGGACGAGCGGCTGGCACGGCACTACGGCATCCCGGATGTGGCAGGCGATCATTTCCGCCGGATCGAGTACCCGGACGAAAACCGGCGCGGGCTGTTCGGCCACGGCAGCATTCTGACCCTCACCTCGCACGCCGGGCGCACCTCGCCGGTGCTACGGGGCAAATGGGTCATGGAGGTGCTGCTCGGCACGCCGCCGCCCCCTCCGCCGCCGGGCGTGCCCGACCTTGAGGAAACCGAGGAATCGGCGGATGGGCGAATGCTGACCACCCGCGAGCGCATGGCGATGCATGCCGCCAACCCGGTGTGCAACGCCTGTCACCAGTTCATGGACCCCATCGGACTTGCTCTCGACAACTTCGGGGTCTCCGGGAAGTGGCGCATTCGCGAGAACGGCATGCCCCTCGACACCCGGGGAACGTTCTACGACACGACGCCCGTCTCGAGTCCGGCGGAGCTGCGGGAGGCACTGCTCAAGCGCCCCGAACCCCTGATCCGCACCTTCACCGCCAACCTCATGGCCTACGCGCTGGGACGACGGGTCGAGTACTACGATCAGCCGCGCATTCGGGCCATCGTACGCGAAGCCGAGCAACAGGATTACCGCATCTCGGCGTTCATCCGGGGCGTCATCGAAAGCGATGCCTTCCAGATGAGCGGACCCGAGCCCGCGGTCGCGGAAAGCCAAGGAAGCTGACAAGCCATTTCAGTGGAGACATCGATGCACTTCATCACCGGAAAGCACATCCCCCGGCGCACCTTCCTGCGGGGCGTGGGCGCCACCGTCGCGCTGCCCATGCTCGACGCCATGATCCCGGCGGGCCGCACCTGGTCGCGGGCGGCACGCAACGACGATCCCACCCGGCTCATTGCCATCGAGATCGTCCACGGGTCGGCCGGCGCCAACGAGTGGGGCGCCACCCAGAACCTCTGGTCTCCCGCCGCGACGGGGAGCGACTTCGATCTGGGCCCCAGTTCGCTCGCCCCGCTGGAGCGCTATCGCGACTACCTGACGATCTTCAGCAACACCGACGTCGCGAACGCCGAGGCCTACCAGCCCAAGGAGATCGGCGGCGACCACTTCCGGTCGAGCGCCGTCTTCCTCACGCAGGCGCACCCCAAGCAGACCGAGGCCTCCGACGTCTACGTCGGCACCTCGCTCGACCAGTTGCACGCCCGGCGCTTCGGGCAGGAGACGCCGATCCCGTCCATGCAGCTCTGCATCGAGAACGTGGATCAGGCCGGCGGGTGTGCGTACGGCTACGCCTGCGTCTACACCGACACCATCAGTTGGGCCTCCCCCACCGAGCCGCTGCCGATGATCCGCGATCCGCGCATCGCGTTCGACCAGCTCTTCGGCGCAGGCGGAACCGCGGAGGAGCGCGCCGCCCGGCGCCGCACCAGCCGCAGCATCCTCGACTGGATCGCCCGCGACGTGGCCAGGTTGAAGCAGGATCTCCGGCCCTCGGACCGGCAGCGCATCGACCAGTACCTGGAGAACGTGCGCGAGATCGAACGCCGCATCGAGCGCATCGAGGCGCACAACACCAGCGGAGAGCCGCGGGAGCTCCCCGAAGCCCCCGCCGGGGTCCCGGACTCCTTCACCGAGCACGTCGAGACGATGTTCGACCTGCAGGCGCTGGCCTTCGCCTCCGACATGACGCGCGTCTTCTCCTTCAAGCTGGGAAGGGACGCCTCTTCGCGGGTCTATCCCGAGAGCGGCACCGACAAGCCCTTCCATCCGGCGTCGCACCACGGCGGAAACCCGCAGGGGGTGCTCGACTTCGCCACGATCAACAAGTACCACGTGAGCATGCTGCCCTACCTCATGGACCGCCTGCGCGAGAACATGGAGGGCGACACGCACCTGCTCGACAAGACCATGATCGTCTACGGCTCGCCCATGGCCGACGGGAACCTGCACAACCACCGCAGATGCCCGCTGATCACCCTGGGCGGGTCCAACGGCAAGGTCCAGGGCAACCTGCATCTCAAGGCTCCCGACGGTACGCCCATGGCCAACGTCATGCTGAGCCTGCTGCACGCCCTCGGCCACGACGACGTGACCAGCTTCGGCGACAGCACCAGCGCGTTCCCTCTGGGGATGCCGGGCGTGCTGGCCGCACAAAGCAGCTCTTGAAGTCACAGAACATTTCCTGAGAACGAGCGCATTCCGATGGAGAGGAAGGCGATGATACAGCTTCCGCGCACGATTGCCACGCTGCTTCTGACCCTCGTGGTCCTGGCCGCCGCGCCGCCGCCGGACTCCCCGGTCGCGGACGCCGCCATGCGCGGCGACCTGGATGCGGTGCGCTCGCTGATCAACCAGGGTGCCGACGTCAACGGTGCCCAGGGCGATGGCATGACCGCGCTGCACTGGGCGGCCGAGAACGGCAGCGCCGCCACCGCCGAACTGCTGCTCAGCGCCGGAGCGAACCTGTCCGCGGTCACCCGGCTGGGCGGCTACACCCCCCTGCACCTGGCGGCCAAGGCCGGAAGCGCGGAAGTCGTGCGTGCGTTTCTCGAGGCGGGATCGAACCCGCGCGCCGCCACCACCACCGGAGGCGCCACCGCGCTGCACTTCGCCGCCGCCGCCGGCAGCGGTGAAGCCGTAGAGACGCTGATCGACCACGGCGCAGATCCGAACGCGACGGAATCCGCTTGGGGGCAGACGCCCCTCATGTTCGCGGCGGCGACCGACCGCGCCGGAGCCATCCACGCCCTCATCGACGGCGGGGCGGATCCCTCCATGACCGCCCGCGTGATCGACATCGCGGCGCGTGACGGAGAAGACCGCGAGGCGCAGCGACGCCGCGACGAGCGGGTGGAGGCGCTACAGCAGCTGCAGGGCGGGACCGGCGGCGGGCGCCCTGCCCAGGCCCAGCCCGAGCCCACGGTCAGCACCCTCCTGAACCCGGACGAGCCCCCGCCATCGCTGGCGCGCGACCTTGACCGGACGGTGCCCCAGCCGCTCTCCCACGCGGACCTGGTCGGCCACTACGGCGGGCTCACCGCGCTGCTGATGGCCGTGCGCGACGGCCGGCGTGCCGCCGCCGAGGCGCTCCTCGACCGGGGTGCCGACATCGACCGGGTGAGCGCCGGAGACGGTACCAGCCCGCTCCTCATGGCCACGCTGAACGGGCACTTCGACCTTGCCCGGGTCCTTTTCGAGCGCGGCGCCGACATCACCCTGGCGAGCGACGCCGGGGCGACCCCCCTGTACGGGGTCCTCAACACCCAGTGGATCCCCAAGTCACGGCATCCGCAGCCGACCGACTACACCCAGCAGGAGACCACCTACCTGGATTTGATTGAGATCTTCCTCGAGGCCGGCGCGGACCCCAACGTGCGCCTTCACAAGACCCTGTGGTACACGGAGTTCGGGCGCAGCTTCCTGAGCGTCGACCGCATGGGCGCGACGCCCTTCTGGAGAGCGGCATTCGCTCTTGACGTCACGGCGATGAAGCTGCTGGTGGCGCACGGGGCCGACCCCCACATCCCCACGGTGAACGCCCCGAGGCGCTTCCGCCGCGGCGGCCGTGCCGACATGTCCGGGCTGCCCCCCGTCCCGATCGGCGGACCAGGTTCCTGGCCCATCCACGCGGCGTCGGGCATCACCTACGGCGAAGGCTTCGCCGCCAACGTCCACCGCCACGTACCCGAGGCGTGGGTTCCCGCGGTGCGCTACCTGGTCGAGGAGCTGGGCGCCGACGTAAACGCCCGCGACCGCAACGGCTACACCGCCGTGCACCACGCCGCCGCCCGGGGAGACAACGAGCTGATCCTCTACCTGGTCAGCCAGGGCGCCGACGTCACCGCCGTGAGCCGGAGCGGCCAGACCACCGCCGACATGGCGAACGGTCCGGTACAGCGCATCCTGCCCTTCCCGAGCACGGTCGAACTGCTCGAGTCGCTCGGATCCCACAACAACAACAACTGCGTCGCCTGCTGACCCGGGAGCCCTGCTCAGGGTTCTCCCGCGGATTCCAGGAGGGAGAAAACGAATGACTGCAACCACGTGTGTACTGCGCCGGTGCGGCAATCTCGCGGCCATGTCGGTGCTTCTCCTCGCCGTCGGAGGGTGCTTTTCCTACTCGACGGTGCCGCTGGAGACGATTGCCCCCGACCAGCAGGCGCGCTTTGTCCTCGACCAGGAAGCCTTCGGACGAGTGATGAACCAGGCAGCCATGGAGGGGTTTCCGGTCCAGATGATGAACCTGTCCGGCAACCGCATCAGCGGCCGGGTGGCAGAGATCTCCGCCGGAACCCTGACCATCCAGCTCCGGGGCGCCGGGGCGTCGGTGCTGACCACCCGGATCGATACCCGCGCGATTCAGGAGGCGGCGGTCAGGGAGTTCGACCGCAACAACACCATCATCACCGTCGCTGCGGGCGTGGGCGCGTTCGCACTCATGATCCGGGGCGGCGTGATTCCGGCCGGCACGACGGACAACCCGGACATAGACCCGGAGAACATGATCGGCCTGCGGCTTTTTTCGATCGCCGTCCCGTAGGTAGCCGACTGCCGAGCCATTGCGTCCAGGCTCCGAAAAGGTTCAGGCGTAACCCGGGGCTGACGGTCTTCAGCGAATCGACAACAGGGGGCCCCTTGCGCGTCACGCGAAGGGCGTCCATTCTGATCGGGTTGCACCCGGAGGCCGGGCAGGGCTGTGTGTACCTTACGCGCACTGGCTCAGGTGGCGGTCGTTCCGGGAGGGGGCGGAGGGGACTTTAAACGGTGGCGGGAAGCCACCCCAGAGAAGGAGAGTGTTATGCGAGTCATCAGGCTACTAACCCTTACTCTGCTGCTGGGGGCCACATCGTGGTCGTTCGCGGAGGCACAGGTGCCCGCGAACGGCGATGTGAGCGCCCAGGCGGTGGACCGGGCCGCCAGGTCTCTCGGCAACGCCCTGGGAATCCGCACCCTGGAGGCGACCCCCATTGTGGGCTCCCTCACCGGACTGGTGACGGACGCCGGCTCCGGCCGTCCGCTTTCCGCCGCCCAGGTGTTCATCGATGGCACCGGGCTCGGCGGGCTCACCAACGCGTCGGGGCGGTATCTCATCATCAACGTGCCGGCGGGCACCCACACCCTGCGTGTCGAGCTGATCGGCTACACCAGCGCGGCGCAGGAGGTCACGGTCGCCGACGACCAGGCGACGACCGCCGACTTCGGGCTGAACGAAGAGGTCATCGACTTCGACGAGATCGTCGTCACCGGGACCGCGGGCCAGGCCAGGCGGCGCGAGGTCGGCAACGCGATCGAGCAGGTCAACATCGCCGAGGTCGCCGAGCCCGTGACCGACGTCGGCCAGCTCCTGCAGGCCCGCGTCTCCGGCGCGCGCATCCAGTTCAGCTCCGGCAACTCCGGTTCGGGCGCCGACATCCGCCTGCGCGGCAACGTGAGCGTCGCCCTCAGCAACCAGCCCCTCATCTACATCGACGGGATGCGCGCCAAGAGCGAGCCGACCTCGAGCCAGAACGGGGCCGAGGATCCCTACAGCCCGCTCAACGACCTGAACCCCGACGACATCGACCGCATCGAGGTCATCAAGGGGCCCGCGGCCACCACGCTGTACGGCACCGAGGCGGCGGCCGGCGTGATCCAGATCTTCACCAAGCAGGGCGGCCAGGGCGCCCCGCAGTGGACCGCAGAGGTGCAGCAGGGCTACTCCTACTTCCGTCCCTTCGGGACCGATGAGGTGCCCTACCTGTGGCTCGACCAGGTCTTCCGGAACGGGCACCGCCAGCGCTACTCCATGCAGGTCCGGGGCGGCACCGGCGACATCGGCTACTTCGTGTCCGCGGCGTGGAGCGACAACATCGGCGCGGTGGAGACCGATTCCGAGAACAGGCTGAATCTCCGTGCCAACACCACCTTCCGGCCGCACGAGGACGTGCTCATCCAGTTCAACAACACGCTGGCGCGCACGAACCTGCAGCAGGCGCAGATGGGCAACTCGGTGACGTCGATCATGATGTCCGCCATCCGCGGCCCCCGGAACTACATGGCCGGGCGCCGCGACCAGGAGACGCTCCGCCTCCTGCTCTCGGAGGACTACAACAACCAGATCACCCGCGCGGTCACCGGCCTGACGGTCAACTACACCCCGGGCACCGACTTCACGCACCGCCTCACCCTCGGGTACGACTTCTCCCAGGACGACCACTTCAACGATCAGCAGCACTGCTGGCTCTGCCCCATCGGCATCATGAGCGACTTCTCCGACTACATTCAGGGCGGAGAGCAGCGGCGCGGCATGTCGCAGAACACGGTGGTGAGCTTCGACTACGTCGGCAGCTGGGGCTTCAACCTCGCCGACAACATCCGCAACACGCTCTCGTTCGGCGCCCAGGGCGTCGAGAACGAGATCGAGAACACCGAGAACGTGGTGCGCCACTACCCCGGTCCGGGCGACTTCACGCTGTCGATCGGCGCCACGCGTCAGAGCATCAGCCAGAACCGGCTGCGCATCGTCACGGGCGGCTTCTTCGCCCAGAACCAGTTCGGCATCGACGACAAGTACTTCCTGACCGTCGGCGCCCGCGTGGACGGCAACAGCGCCTTCGGTGAGGAGGTCGGCTTCGCACTCCTCGGCGACGACTTCCGCTTCGACGTCTACCCGAAGGTCAGCGCCTCCTACGTCATCTCGGACGAGCCATTCTGGCCCGAGACGTTCGGCCAGGTGAAGCTCCGCGGCGCCTACGGCCTCGCCGGCCGCGCTCCCGGCGCATTCGACAAGGTGCGCACCTGGAGCGCGATCGGTTACGGCACAGGTGGCGAGCAGGCCTACTGGCCGTCCCGCCCGGGCAACGACGCGCTGGGCCCCGAGCGCACCACCGAGTACGAGTTCGGCATGGACGGCGCCTGGCTGGACGGCCGCTTCAGCGCCGAGGTCACCTACTATCGCCAGAGAACCTCGGATGCCCTGTTCTTCGTCACCTCGCCCGACAGCGAGGGGAACTGGGCCTCCCAGCTCACCAACGTGGGCGAGCTGGAGAACAAGGGCTACGAACTCATGACCAACACCACGGTGCTGGACATGCGCTCGTTCCGCTGGGATCTCGGCCTCGGCATCGCCACCAACTTCAGCAAGACGCTCGACCTCGGTGGCTCCGCCCCGTTCGGCGTCGGCGAGTACGGCTGGGTGATCGAGGGCGAGCCGGTGCCCGTGATCAACGCCTACCGGGTCATGAACCACAACGACCTGGCCGATCCCGTCTTCTCCGACGGACGCGCCGTCTACGGTCCCGCCAACCCGCCCTACATGTGGACGGGGAGCACGTCCTTCGACCTGCCTGGCGGGATCAGCCTCTCCGCTCGCGGCGAGTACCTGCACGGCGGCTGGATCTCCAACTACTTCGAGGCCGGCGCCACCGGGCGCACCATCGCCCACCCCAAGTGCTACGACGCCTACCGCAAGGTGGACTCCGGCTGGGTCCAGGGCGAGCTCGGATCCAACCCGGGACCCCCGTGGCCCGGCACCCGCCCGGCGGACATGTACGCCTGGGAAGTTGCCCAGTGCTTCGGCATGCGGCGATATGACTACGCCAACTCCGAGTCCGACTACGCCGAACTCCGCGACGTGACGCTGTCGATTCCGATCTCGAGCCTGCTTCCCAGCCTGACCACCTGGGCCAGCCGCGCCGACCTGACCATCTCGGGCCGCAACGTGGCCTTCTGGACCCACAAGAACCTGATTACGGGCCATCCGGAGCAGAACGAGAACAGCATCAGCGCCGGCTCCAGGGGCGAGTTCCGGCACGACCTGGTGAAGGGCATCGACGAGACGCTGCCGCCGGCTTCCTACTTCACCGTTTCGCTGCGGGCGGTCTTCTGATAATCCGCGCCTGAGAGAGCCCGGTTCTCCCGGCTCGAGGGTCGGGGAATCGGATTCTCCTGGTTCGAGAACGAGGAGTTTTGGATGCCGCAAGGCAAGGAGGACTAGAAAATGATTGTAAGACGACTTACGAAGAGGATGTTGACTGGTAGCCTGGTTGCGGCGGTCGCGGTCTTCTCCGCCTGCGACCTGGCGGTCACCAACCCCGGGCCCGTCCAGGATGCAACCCTCAACCTGGAGGGAGCGTACCAGGGCATCGTGAACGGCGCGATCCGCGGCGTTCAGGAAGGGTTCGGGACCTACGCGTTGCTGGGCGGCGCCATCACCCACGATATCCACGCGAGCGGCCACACCGGGTCGGCGGGCGTCCGTCCCGAGGAGGAAGTCGCCTGGCTCAACGACAACTACGACGGACGCGGAGGCTGGGGTCGCCTCCAGCGTGCACGCTGGGTTGGCGAGGAAGCCGTCCGCCGCTTCAACCGTGAAGACAGCGGAATCAGTAATCCCGGCTCCTATCCGCCCCTCGCGCAGGCCCACTTCTGGGCGGGGCTCGCCAGCCGTTATCTGGGCGAGAACGCCTGCACCGCCATCTTCGACGGGGGCTCACCGGAGCCCAAGCTCGCCTACTTCGACCGCGCCATCGAAGCGTTCAACAACGCGGTTACGGTCGGTCAGTCCGCGGGTATGAGCGACCTGGTGACGGCGGCCGTGGGTGCCAGAGCCGCGGCCAAGCTCTTCAAGGGCGATTATGCCGGGGCCGGGGCCGATGCCGGTCAGGTACCGTTCGACTTCAAGTTCCTGACCACCTATTCGGGCTTCGGCGGCGAGTACTACTACGTCTACGGGCACGTGGAGAGCCTGGGCTTCCAGTCACTCTCGTTCTGGGGCACGCCGGCGGGCGAGCACTTCCTCCTGACGGGCGACTCGCGCGTCGCGTGGGGCTACGACAATGGCTCCCGGGAGGTTCCCGCGGGCAAGCCGGCCGCAGTTCGCGGACAAACCCATCCGGCCCGGCCCACCTGGGTGTCGCTCGTGCCCATGTTCTATCCGCTCAAGGGCATCGCGCCCCGAAATCCAGAGAGGGAATTCCTCTTCTTCGAGCCCGACCGCGCGCAGCAGCGGGAACAGCTGCAGATCGACCTCGTGGACGGACGCGAGATGGAGTTGATCAAAGCGGAGGTGGAGCTGCGGAACGGCAACTGGCAGGCGGCCATGGCGCACATCAATAACGTGCGCACCTCGACGCCGGTCTATCCGATCGACATGACTGATCAGAACAAGTTCGACCTCAGGCTGCATCCGGACGAGCAGGTGGACTGGGACGCCAACCCGGATCTGGCCGCCTATTTCGACCAGTTCGGCTATGAGCTTCAGGACTTCACCGAAGGCGCCGACATGACCCCGATGGGCAACATGATGCTCGGCGACCGCATGATGGACGCCCTCCACGCGATGAGCGCCGAAGAAGCCTGGACGTACTTGAAGTTCGAGCGGTACGTCGAGTTCAGCATGGAGGGACGCCGCTTCGGCGACCGCTGGCGCTGGCGCTCCAACCCCGAGTCCATCGCCCCGTCTTCAGGGCCCGGCGGAGAGCTCACGCCCGGCAAGTACAATCACCTCGAGTTCATTCCGACACCGCTGGCCCAGCGCTACAACGTGCCGGAAGATCCGCTCATGATGTGCTTCCCGCTGCCGGTGTCGGAGAACGACACGAACCACAACATCGAAGAGTCCTACATGGACTGGATCGAATCGACCGGTTACCGGGCGGTCGACCCGTCGCTCATCGACATGCGCATGGGTGGCATGTAGTACCGTCACGACCAGACCGCGACGTTGGACTTCGTGGGGGGGCCCGCTCCGGCCCCCCCACGAGCTATTTCGGGGATAAGGAACCGGGTTCGGATGAAGAGTTCACTCCCGGCGTCTGGCTACGGATGGCACCGGAGGGCGAAGCGCGTGCTGGCGGCCGGCGTGCTCGCAACGCTCGCATGCGGAGACGACACCATCCACTCCGTCGAGCTGCCTGACATCCCTGGCGTCCTTCGCGAGGTGGTGCCACCCGAGGGCTTCGAAGGCCCGCTTGAGCACTCGATCATCATCGGGTTCGCGGGACAGCTCACGCGCTCCGGTTTCGCGCTCGGCCACCTGCCCCCCGAGGCGGGAGACATGAGCCGGGCGTCGCTGCTCTGGATAGGCTGCTACATTCGCGAGACCGACGATGACAGCTATGTGATGATCGACAGGGTCGAGGGTTCGGCCTTCCCGTGCGGGGTCATTCCGCACGATGACCACCTGGACGCGATCATCGAGTCGCAGCTAACCCCCTCGTGGCAGGCGCTCGTCGTGGTGAACGTGCCTTGAGCGTCGCCGGCTGCGCCCAGGCCCGGATCGCTCTGCCTCCCAACTGAGAGATTTGCCGAGCCCGCGGGAAACGACTGCCGCTCGGACGGGTATCACACCTCTTGGCGGGCAGAACGCAGGAGGTACCCGGTGAAGCATCTACCGATTCGATTTATCGCGGTCGCCATGACCCTGGCCGCGGCACCGTCATTGGCTCATGCACAGGACGGCGGTTCCATCGTGGGCGAGGTGGTGGACAACGTCACCCTGGAGCCCATCGTAGGCGCCACCGTTAAGGTTGTAAGTCACGAGCTCTCCGAAGTCACCAACGAGGACGGTCACTTCTCCCTGCGCGACGTGCCGTCCGGCAACATCTCCGTCAGAGTTGAGCAACTCGGGTACATCGCCATCGTGGGCGAGGTGGAGGTCCGCTCCAACAGCGTGACCTTCGTCCAGTTCCCGCTTTCTCCCATGGCGTTCCTGCTGGACGAGTTGCGCGTCGTCGCGGACAGGCCCGAAGAAGACGTGGAGGACGGCGGAAGCTACACCGAGATTATCCCCGATGAATCCGACTCGGCGCGCAATGCCCTGGAGCTTCTGACCACGCGGGTGCCGTCCCTGATGGTGCGCACGGACGCCATCGGGGGCACCACGCGAAGCGAGATCCGCATTCGCGGAAACGGCTCCGTCTCCCAGAGCAACATGCCTTCGATCTACATCGACGGCGCCAGAGCGGACATCGTGTACCTGGAGGATCTCTCCGCGACCGAAGTACGCAGAATTCGCGTGCTGCGCGGGCCCTCCGCAGCGTCGCTCTACCCCGACGCGGCCAACGGCGTCATCCTCGTCGACACCTGGCGAACGCGCGGCGGAGCCTGAGAGCGGATTCCTGAAGCGATCCGCGCCCGGTCAGCCCACGAGGAGCCGCGCGACCGTGCGGCTCAGTCCTGGCCCCCGCCGGTCAGGAGCCCCTTGATGAACGCCACGTCCTCGCCGGTCTTGGCGACCCTGGCCTCCAAGAGGTCGATCCGCGCGCCGTGGGCGTCGATCTTCGCGTCCATGTGGCCCTTGAACGCGGCGAGGTCCTCCCGGAGACCTGCGATCGCCTCTCGGTTCTCCGCGATCTCGGCCGTGAGGTCCTCCCGGAACGTTTGGATTTCGGTGCGGATGCCGGCGTGGGCCTCACGGTTCTCCTTCCGCATGGCGCTCGACACGCGCCACCCAAAGGCCGCCGCAGTGACCACGGCCGCCAGAACGGTGCCCATTAGCCATGTAGAGCTGCCACATCTCGTCCACCCTCCTTCTCTCTTGCTCGGATCGCGGTCGCGGGGAGATGAAGGGTCGCGCGCGAGCCTGGGCGATGGAATGACGGGTTGGGACTTTGGGCGCGCCGCGCCGGGCGCGGCCCGTGATGGACGGTTGGCTCGTTGGCCCGCAGGAGTGTTCGGGCCGTACCCGGCAGGCGGGACGGCGGTTCCGGTGGTTGACCCGGCGCGGTTGCGGCCAGCTGCCCGGCAGCGGTGCGCAGCGGGTCGGCCCGTTGATGCCGCGGATGGGACCGGGACGAGCCGCGCCCCGCCCTGATCACCCGTCGGAAATCAGCGGTGACAGGTTGCTCGCCAGCAGGCGCCGGTTGAAGTCAGCGATCTCGCCTTCGAACAGCTCCTCCACCTGCGTTCGGTACTCCACGACCTCCGCGTTCAGCAGCCGCTGGACCTCGCCCGCCTGATCCGTCGGGGAGAAGTCCCCGTTCATGATCGCCCGGGACAGGTAGCGCAGCTCCTCCGCCAGCTTGGGCGCCCAGCGCACGCCGTCCTGCCCCGTGCCCGTGGTGATCAGGCGCACCAGATTGTCCTCTACCGCGATGAGGTTCTCGTCCAGCTCGGCCGCTGCAGCGAGGATCTCGTCGGCCCCGCCCCGGTCCTCCAGCACGGCCTGCAGGTCGTAGAGCTGACGCCGCACCCATTCGATGCGGTTCACCATCGACGTCACCTCCGCGTAGTCGGCCCGGATGTCCGAGAACATCGCCAGCTGCGCCCGGATGTTCGCCTCGGTTCCGCTGGAATTGGGATCCTTGTGCACGCGCAGCTCCTGCGACTGGCCGGGCTGCCCGTCCACCTCGAGTGTCACGGTGTAGGTGCCCGGCGGCATCAGCATCGAGAGCCCCTGTCCGCCGGAGCGCGTACGGTCGTCGCCAAGGTCCACCCAGTCGGCGTAGAGCGGCCTGGTGCGGAACACGATCTCCGGTGACGGCTCGTCCCGCAGGTCCCACCACACCCGGTTGATTCCAGCCTGCCCCGGACCCTCGAGCGAACGCACCGGGTTACCGGCCGCATCCGCGATGTGGATCATCGCCCCGCCCGCGCTGCCGTCGCCCAGCCAGTAGTTGATCGAGGCGCCGTAGGGCGGATTGTCGCCGTCGGACTGGTCGTTGGGCATGGAGCGCGCAGCCGTGATGGCGCGGAAGCGGTAGGCATCGCGCGGAGCGAACAGGTGCGCCGCCGACCCCGCGACCTCCGCACTCAACTGCTGCAGCGGCGTGATGTCGTCCAGGATCCAGAAGCCGCGCCCGTAGGTCCCCACCACCAGGTCGTTGAAGTGCTTCTGCACCTCGATCCCGTACATCGGCGACACCGGCATGTTGTTCATGAGCGGCCGCCAGTTGTCCCCGTCGTCGAACGAGACATAGAGGATATTCTCGGTGCCGAGATAGAGGAGCCCGGGCCGCACCGGGTCCTCGTGGATGTCGCGCGTGTAGCTGAGCGGACTGTCGGCGATGCCCTCGACGATCTTCTTGAAGCTCTCGCCGTAGTCGTCGGTGCGGTACACGTGCGGCTCGAAGTTGCCCTGCTGGTGGTGCTCAATGGCAAAATAGGCCTTCCCGGTCTCGTAAGCCGACGCGTGAATGCCCCGCACGACGCCGTCCGGCGGCAGGTCCGGGATGTTGTCGGTCACGTTGCTCCAGGTCCCGCCACCGTCCCGCGTGACGTGTACGAGCCCGTCGTTTGACCCGGCCCACATCACGTTCGCGTCGAGGGAGGACTCGGCGAAGGCGTAGATCACGCAGCAGAACTCGACCCCGATGTTGTCCGGTGTGAGCCCGCCGGAGATCCCCATGCGCGACTCGTCGTTGGTGGTCAGGTCGGGGCTGATGATCTCCCAGCTCTGGCCGCCGTTGGTGGTCCGGTGCACATGCTGGCTGGTAACGAAGATGGTGTTGCGGTCGTGCGACGACACGTGTAGCGGGAACGTCCACTGGAAGCGGAAGCGCACCCCGCTGGCCGGGTGGCCGCTGGCCAGTTCGGGCCACACCTCGACATCCCGGAACTGGCGGTTGCGGGCGTCCCAGCGCACCACCACACCGCCCCGCGCACCCGATCCCGACGCGCTTGACCACACGATGTTCGGATCCTCGGGATCGGGGGTCGCGAACCCGCTCTCACCCCCTCCCACGGTCACCCATTCCGACCGCGAGATCGGTCCGCCGATGCCCCCGAAGCCACCCGTGCGGCTGTTGCTGGGCCCGCGGAACGAGGGTCCGTCCTGCCGGTTGCCGAGCACGTTGTAGGGAATCGCGTTGTCCGCCGTCACGTGGTACATCTGGCCGATGGGCAACTCGGTGGCGTGCCACGACATGCCCCGATTCATGGAGACGGCCACGTTCTGGTCGTTCCCCACGATCATCCGGTCGCCGTTCAGCGGGTCAATCCACATGTCGTGGTAGTCGCCCCCGGGCCGCTGGCGGCCCTGGTGGTTAACGTAGGTCGCGCCCCCGTCCAGGGAGCGGGAGAAACCGGAGGTCTGGAAGTAGACTTCATCCGGGTCGTCGGGGCTGACGAAACAGTTGTTGTAGTAGGCGGTGCGTCCGCCCAGGTCGCGGGAGTGGTTCATCAGCTCCCACGTCGACCCTCCGTCGAGCGAACGCCAGAACTCGCCGCTCTCGGTCTCGCGCCCGTGCCAGGGCACCCCGTCGCCGGTCTCGATCAGCGCGTACACCCGATTGGGATCGGCCGGGGTCAGACAGAGGTCGGTCTTCCCCACCGGCAACGCCGGCAACCCGTTGCCTTCGAGCTTGTTCCAGGTGTCGCCACCGTCCTCCGAAAGGTAGATGCCGCTGCCCTCTCCTCCGCTCTCTCGTCCCCAGGTATGCACCTCCACGGTCCACATGCCCGCGAAGAGCCGGCGTGGGTTGGAGGGGTCCATCTCGATGCTGGAAGCGCCCGTGTTCTCGTCCACATAAAGCACGTGCTCCCAGCTCTCGCCCCCGTCCGTGGTGCGGAAGACGCCACGCGCCTGCTGCGGCCCGTGGGCGTGGCCCAGCGCTCCCACGTACACGATGTCCGGATCGTGCGGATGGACGACGATGCGCGACATGCGCGTCGGCCCTCCCTCGCCGAGCCCCATGTGACGCCACGTCCGGCCCGCGTCGGTGGACTTGTAGACCCCGGTTCCGAGCGAGACGTTCGAGCGAATGTGGGGCTCGCCCGTCCCGGCCCACACGACCGACGGGTCCGAGGGCGCTACCGCGAGCGCCCCGACCGAGTGATCCGTCTGGTCATCGAAGACGGACTCCCAGTATTCTCCGCCGTCGCTGGTCTTCCAGATCCCGCCGGAGGCGGCCCCCGCGTAGTAGGTCAGGGGATCTCCGGCAACCCCGGCCACCGCCGCGAGGCGGTTGCCCACCGGGCCGATGTGTCGGTAGCGAAGCTGCTGGTAGGCTTCGGGGGTTATCTGCTGCGCCCCGCTCGCGCTCGCGAGAGCGAGGATCACGGCTACCAGAGGAAGCAGGCGCCATGTGGTTCTCAAGACTGTGTTCATCGTCATCTCCTCGGTGTGTGACGGATGCTCGTCAGCACCATACGGCTCTCGCTTTTCGCCCCGCAAGCGAGCCCGAAACCGTGGCTTCCGGGCATGATGAACCGTGCTTGCCGCAACCGCCGGTTCGCATTATGCTGACAGACTAGTTGAAGTGTCTCCGCGATCCACGGAACGCGAGCCCTCGGGGTCAACGTTTTCCGTGGATCGGGGGTCATGCAGGGTACGGGAAGGGTCGGTTGCGTCTGGCGCTTGCGTCCGGGCGCCACAGCCAGGTTCCCACCCGCGGGCGGCGGTTTCAGGCGATCACAGGTTGGTTCGCAGGACAAGGACGGGAGCACCGGATATGAAGATCCTCAACCCTGGCGCTTTACTGGTCGGAGGCCTCCTGGTGACGGGTGCCGGAATCGGCACGAGTTCAGGCCGCATCGCCACCGACGGAGAAGCTCTTCCCCCGGCGGATGCCGTGCACGCCGCGTCCGTGCCCACGGAGGAGCTGACCACCGTCGTGCGCACCTACTGCCAGGTCTGCCACAACGACGCGCTGCTGACCGGCAACGTCTCGTTCGCCGAATTCACCGTCGAGGGCGCGTCCGACAATGCCCAGCTCGCGGAACGCATGATCCGCAAGCTGCGCGCAGGCATGATGCCGCCTCCGGGCATGCCGAGGCCGGAGCCCGAGGTTCTGCTTTCGCTCGTCGAGACGCTCGAGAAGAACGTGGATGACGCCTACCGGCGCCATCCCAATCCGGGTGTCCGAACCTTCCAGCGCCTCAACCGTGCCGAGTATTCGGCGGCCATCCGCGAACTGCTGGGAATCGAGGTCGATGCGGGCGTCTGGCTTCCCCTCGACCAGATGAGCGAGAACTTCGACAACATCGCCGATGTCCAGGCACTCACACCAACCCACCTCGACGCCTACCTGAACGCCGCCAGCGAAGTGAGCCGCCTGGCGGTCGGGAGCCCCAACGTCGATCCGACGGACGCCACCTACAACACCTCGCCCTACGGCTCCCAGCACGCCTGGGAATACGTGGAGGGCGCGCCCTACGGCACCCGCGGCGGCATCGTGGTCACTCACGACTTCCCGGCCGACGGCGAGTACATCCTCACCCCGGTGATCGAGGGTGGGCGCAGCGCCCGCTACGAGAACGTGGACATCTCCATCGACGGCGAGCCCATCGCCCTCCTGGCGGCCGGCCCCTTCCCGCGCGGAGGCGCCGACTTCCGCGGCGGCTCGCCCATCAAGACCAACCCGACCTTCATCCGCGCCGGACAGCGCAGCGTGTCCGCCGCGTTCGTCCGCCGCATCGACGGTCCCTACGACGACCTCATCAAGCCGCCGGAGTGGTCCCTGGCCGGCGGAGCCGGGGGAAGCCCGGGACAGACCACCCTGCCGCACCTGAAGAGCCTCATCATCAGCGGCCCCTACAACGTCACCAGCGTTTCCGAGACAGAGGCGCGCCGCCGCATCTTCAGCTGTCGGCCCACAACCCCCGAGGGAGAGCGCCCGTGCGCCGCGCAGATCATCGACCAGATCGGAAGCGCCGCCTACAGGCGTCCCCTGGACGAGCGCGACATGGCCGGGCTGATGGCGTTCTACGACGACGGCGCCGGTGACTCGGGCTTCGAGACGGGGGTGCGCCGGGCGCTCCAGGCGATCCTCGCGAGCCCCCACTTCATCTTCCGCATCGAAACGCAGCCGGAGGACATCAAGGCGGGCGAGCGCTACGAAATCAGCGACCTCGCTCTGGCGACCCGCATGGCCGCGTTCCTCTGGGGCACCCAGCCCGACGCCGAGCTGATCGACCTCGCCGAGCGCGGAAGGCTCCAGAACGACAGGGAACTGGAGAGACAAACCCGGCGGATGCTGGCCGATCCCAGGGCCGAGGCGCTCGGACCGCGCTTTGCGGCCCAGTGGTTCCGGCTGCAGGACCTCGACAAGGTGCACCCGGACTCCTACTGGTTCCCGAACTACAGCCAGCAGCTGGCCGACGCGATGCGCACCGAGACCGAGATGTTCTTCAACAGCCTCGTGCGCGACGACCGCAGCGTTCTCGACCTGTACACCGCCGATTACACCTACTTGAATGAGCGGCTGGCCAGGCACTACGGCATTCCGGGCGTGCTCGGCGACGAGTTCCGCCGTGTGCAGTACCCGGACAGCCGCCGCGGCGGCGTCATGGGACAGGGATCCATCCTGGTGCTGACGTCGATGGGTACGCGCACCTCTCCCGTGCTACGCGGGAAGTGGGTGATGGAGGTGCTGCTGGGGACACCGCCGCCACCACCGCCACCCGACGTTCCGGCGCTCGAGGAAACCGAGGGAGCCACGGACGGACGCTTCCTGACCACGCGGGAGCGCATGGAGATCCACCGGGCCAATCCGACCTGCCACGCCTGCCATCAGTTCATGGATCCGATCGGGCTCGCACTCGACAACTTCGACGTGACCGGGAAGTGGCGCATCCGCGAGAACAACATGGCGCTCGACACCCGCGGCAACCTCTACGACGGTACGCCGTTGACTGCGCCCGAAGACCTCAGGGACGCGCTGATGCAGCGGCCCATCCCGCTGGTGCGCACCTTCACCACGAACCTACTGGCGTATGCGTTGGGGCGGCGCGTAGAATACCACGATCAGCCCACCGTGCGCGCGATCGCGCGGGAAGGCGAAGAGAACGACTACCGCATCTCCTCCTTCATCACCAGCGTGATCCAGAGCGATCCGTTCCGGATGAGGATGGCGGACGTGGTGGCCGAAGAAGAGATGGAGAGCGAACGCTAACAGAAGCGCCTTCCCGACGGATCGGCGCATGATGGAAACCGGGTCGTATTACCTGCTTCAGGAGAGTTGAAATGCAATTCATCACCGGCAAGCACATCGCCCGCCGCACCTTCCTGCGGGGGATGGGCGCAACAGTGGCACTTCCGCTGCTCGACTCCATGCTCCCCGCGGCGAACCCGTGGGCGGCTCGGAAGCTGGCGGAAGGGAAAACGCGTCTCCTCGCGATCGAGGTGGTACACGGAGCTGCCGGCAGCGTCGAATGGGGCGCCAAGCAATTCCTCTGGGAGCCGGAGAAGACCGGGCGCGACTTCGAGCTCGCAGCCCAGAGTGCGCTGACTCCGCTCGAGGAATGGCGCCGCTATATGACCATCGTCAGCAACACCGACGTACGCATGGCGGAGGCCTTCACGGGCCCCGAGATCGGCGGTGACCACTTCCGCTCCAGCGCCACCTTCCTGACGCAGGCGCATCCGAAGCAGACCCAGAGTTCCGACCTCTACGTCGGCACCTCGCTCGACCAGATGTTCGCCGAGCGCTTCGGACAGGAGACGCCGCTCCCCTCCATGCAGCTCTGCATCGAGGATCTCGACCAGGCCGGCGGCTGCACGTACAACTACTCGTGCGCCTACACCGACTCGATCAGCTGGGCCGCGCCCAACGAGCCGCTGCCGATGATCCGCGATCCGCGCACTGCCTTCGATCTGCTCTTCGGTGCCGGCGGCACCCCGGAGGAGCGCCAGGCGCGCCGGCGCGAGAACGCGAGCATCCTCGACTGGATCGTGGGCGAGGTGGCCCATCTGAGGCGCGAGCTGGGCGCCACCGACCGCCGGCGCATGGACCAGTATCTGGACAACGTGCGCGAGATCGAGCGCCGCATTCAGATGGTCGAGGCTCAGAACTCGAGCGGAGAGCAGCGTGAGCTGCCAGAGGCGCCCGCGGGCGTGCCGGACTCCTTCACCGAGCACATGCAGATGATGTTCGACCTGCAGGTGCTCGCGCTGCAGTCCGACATGACGCGCGTCTTCTCCTTCAAGACAGGCCGCGACGCCTCCAACCGGATCTATCCGGAGAGCGGCACCGACAGCCCGTTCCACCCGACCTCGCACCACGGCAACAACGAGGAGACCATCCTCGACTTCAACACCATCAACCGGTTCTACGTTGGCCTGCTGCCGTACCTCCTGGAGAAGCTGCACAACAGCCAGGACGGCGACTCGAGCCTGCTCGACCAAACCATGATCATCTACGGGTCGCCCATGGGAGACCCGAACATCCACAACCACCGCCGGTGCCCGCTGTTGCTGCTGGGCGGCGCGAACGGCCAGCTCGCGGGCAACATGCACCTGAAGGCGCCGGATGGAACCCCGATGGCCAACGTCTTCCTGAACGTCATGCACAAGCTCGGCTTCGACGAAATGTCCAGCTTCGGCGACAGCACGGGCGAGTTCAACGTGCCGAGTTCGGTGTTGACCGCGGTCGAAGAGGCAAGTCAGTCACGCTAAGCCGGGGACGGTCAGCATGAAGAAGAGATTGCACGTAAACGCGCTGGCGGCGCTCGCCGTCAGCATGCTGCTCACATCCGCGGACGCGTCGGATTCGCCGTTGGCGGACGCCGCCATGAAGGGCGATGCGACGGCGGTGCGAACCCTGTTGGCGAGCGGGGCGGACGTCAACGCTGCGCGCGGTGACGGCATGACCGCCCTGCACTGGGCGGCCGAGACCGGCAACGCCGAGATCACGGAGATTCTGGTGAGTGCGGGGGCGATCCTCGAGGTCACCACCCGTCTGGGCGCCTATACGCCTCTCCATGTAGCCGGCAGGAAAGGAGCGGCCGGGGTCATTCGCGTGCTGCTGGACGCCGGCGCGGACCCGCGCACAGTGGCGGCCACGGGCTCCACGCCCCTCCACCTGGTGGCGGGTGCGGGCAGTGCCCTGGGCGCGCAGCATCTGGTGGACGCGGGCGCAGAGGTCAACGCGAGGGCGGGCGATGCCCAGCAGACGCCCCTGATGTTCGCGGCGGCCGCCGACCGTGCGGATGTCGTGACGCTTCTCGTGGCGAGAGGGGCGGACCCGAACGTCACGACCACGCTCATGGAAGCCGCGACTCGCAGCGAAGTGGACAACTACGCGAGCGAACGCATGCAGGAAGTGCTCGACGCCTTCAAGGGTGACAGCAACGAGCTGCCGACGCCGGCTCAGATCCAGGCCGCCCTGGAGGTCGCGCGCGCCGTCCAGCGCGCCGGCGTGGTCCCCGAGGAGGAAGAAGAGGAGGATGAGGACGACCCAAGGGCCTTCTTCCGCCAACCCCCCGACCAGAAGTGGGGCAGCCTGACCGCGCTGCACCACGCGGCACGGGAAGGTGCCATTGATGCGGCCATGGCGCTGCTCGACGGCGGCGCCGACATCGACTTCGTCACCGAGGCCGACAACACCAGCCCGCTTACGATGGCTGTCATCAACGGACGTTTCGACCTGGCGATGAAGCTGCTGGAACGTGGTGCGAATCCCAACCTGGCCACGGTCGACGGCGTTGCGCCGCTTTACGCCACCTTCAACGTCCAGTGGTCGCCGCGGTCACGCTACCCGCAGCCGCGGGCGCATGAGCAGCAAGAGACGGTCTACCTCGACCTCGCAATGGCGCTGCTCGAAGCCGGTGCGGAAGTGGACTTCCAAGTGACGAAGAACTTCTGGTACTTCACGTACAGCGGGTGCGGCAACGGCAACTGCGGGCTAGAGAACCAGGACGGCGTGACACCCTTCTGGCGCGCCTCCCGGGCTCTCGACCTTGACGGCATGAAACTGTTGCGCTCCTGGGGTGCGGACTGGAACATCGCCACCGTCAAGCAGCCCGAGCGCCGCCGGGGCCGCAACCCGCGCACCGGCGACACCGAGGATGAGGAACAGGTCGATCCTTCAGGTCTGCCGCCGGTCCCGGTGGGAGGCCCGGCCGTGTACCCCATTCACGCCGCCTCGGGCGTCGGCTACGGCCAGGGCTTCGCCGGCAACGCCCACACCCACATCCCCGGAAACTGGATCGCCGCGGTCGAGTACCTCCTCGAACTCGGGGCCGACATCAACCAGCGGGACGCCAACGGCTACACCCCGCTGCACCACGCGGCCGCGCGCGGAGACACCGAGATGATCCAGTGGCTGGTGGATCGGGGCGCCGACGTCATGGTGGTGAGCCGCCGGGGTCAGACCACGGTCGACATGGCCAACGGTCCGGTCTCGCGCGTGACCCCGTACCCGGAGGCAATCGCGCTGTTGGAGAGCATGGGCGCGATCAACAACCACAACTGCATCTCCTGCTAGGAGAAGCGTAGAAGCGATCTTCGCGCCCCCTGGGGGCCGGAGCAGCGAAAACGCCCGCCACGGTTTTTCGTGGCGGGCGTTGTTCTGTGTGCGTGGCATCCGGTGCTGCCAAGCCGGTCTCAGACGCCAAAGTGTTCTCAGACGCTGCCAAGCGGTCTCAGGGCGGTGGCATCATCCCGCGAGCGTAGCTCTCGCCTCAGCCCCCACCACCTCTCAGGGTCGTAACCTCGATCAGCCCGTTGGGGAACCCGGTTCCCCATCGCATAGTGGCGTCGGCGGCGCTGTGGAAGCGAACCGACTGGACCTGGTCGGGGCGTAGCGAATCCAGTATCCCCCAGTCCTGCGGGGCTCCCCCATCCAGGACAACGGGCACCCTGCGGTCGCCGCCGAATTCGATGCTGGGCGCGCCGCGCACGTTCATCCAGCGGGGCCGCAGCTGACGGATCGCGTCGGCGAGCATCATGGTGGCGTAGGGCGCGAGTTCCTCGGCCACGATCACACTCGGGTCGCGCCGGACGTTGCGGTCGCAAAGGTGGTCGAGTTCCTCCGCCGAGAGGACGCTGGCCTCCGCCGCGCCCGGCGCGTCGGCCACGGGACCGCCGTCGGCGCACAACTGCGCCAGTTGGTCGCCCGTGAGAGTCTCGCGCAGCTGACGCACGGCCGGAGTGTCGCCGGCGGTGCTGACGCACGCCTGGCCAAGCATGAGGAGCGCCACCGCCATCACGAGTTTCATTCCGGTTCGTCTCATCGTGCTTGCCTCCGTCAAGGGTTCAGGTACATGGGTCCATCAACCGCGAGATGCGCGCGAGAACACAAGCCCCATGCGGCCGCCAGGGCGGGCGCGCCGCTTCTCCTACTACCGATGCGCCCGTGTCAGAGGTCCGCGCACACCCGAGCTGTCGAGCCGGTTGCCGAGGGGGCTACCCCGTGGGGCGCGCCCGGAACGGCCGATGGCAGCCGCCGCAAGTGCGGCCCAGGCCGGCAGCCGCGTCGCCGACGGCGGTCATGTCGCCCGCACGCGCCGCTTCCGCCAGCGCCCCGGCAGCGCTCTGGAAGGCCGAGAGAGCTTCGCCGAAGCCTGCGGCGTCCTCCCAGATGTCCGGCAGCGCGCGCGAGCCTTCGCCATGGGATCCGTCGGGGAAGATGTCCGAGGCCATCACCGACAACTGCTGCAGAGAGAGCGCGTGCCCGAGTACATGAGCCTCATGGGGCACGTCCTCGTTCAGGATGGCGGTGAGGGCGCCCCGGTGCGCGTTCAGGCTGCCCATGATGGTCTGGCGGTACTCCATTGCCGGAGTGGGATCCTGTGCCGCCGCCCAGGTGGGTGCGAGTGCAGCGATGATGCAGGCGGTGAGAGCGGTGCGGGTAACGACTTGATGCGAGCGGGCCACGGCGTTTCCTCCTCCCCGAGAATGAAGCCCGGCGGCACCCGTGAAGCGACCATCCGAGCGGGTTCTACTGCAATTGCTACGAACCCCTAGATAGATCGCCCGTGGCGGCAGCGCAAGGGAGGGTGACGACGAAAAACGGAGACACTATAGGCGGGCGTCGGCGGGCGCGGGAACGGGGTGTCGGGGCCCGCGAAGCGTGACGACAGCGCAATCGGACGGGCCCGGGGTTGGCGATGGTGCAGCCGCCCCCTCCGGCCCGCCCTGTCAGAGGCTGCGCGGGTGTCGGTCGGTCCGGGCTATCGGTCCATGTCCGACGCCTCATCGGTCGCCGGCATGCTTCCGTCCAGGTATCCGCCGAAGGTGTCGTCGAATGCTCCGGGGAAGAACTCGCCGGTCACGATCGAAGCCCGGGTGGGGTCTCCGTCCACCACCACGATGTTGAGGGGCGTGCCCCATTTGCGCGGATCGAGGAGCGCCTTGCGCATGCGGAAGTGGGCGGTCGTGACGCGCACCAGGTCTTCATTGTCGGGGTCGGGATTGGGGCTCCCCAGGATGACCGGATACTCGATGCCGAACTCGTCTACGTACTCGTCCACCACGTCGGGGTGCGAGTATTCGCTGCGCCCGATGATCATCAGACCGTCGTCTCCATGCACGCCGTACTTGGCCACCAGGTCGGGGGCCTCGTACCGGCAGTTGGCGCACCACTCGGCGAAGTAGGTCAGCAGGGTGACCCGGTTGCCGCGCACCACTTCCTCAAGGTCGATCTCGCCTCCGTCCCTCGAGGTGCCGGAGAAGTCACGGCGGAGAACTTCCCAGGGCACCAGCCTGTCACCGCCCGCGCCGGCTACCTCTGCGGTCAGGTCGATGGCGACCACCGGGGAATATTCGTGCGGGTGGGGCGCCGCCGCTTCCTCCACGGGAGCAGGCGGGTTCATCACCAGCCAGCCGCCGCCAGCTAGTACGAGCAGCGCTACCGCTGAAACGATCCATCTCGTCATCGGAACCTTCCTCCATCAGGGGATTGCCTGAAACCGTTCTCGGCGAAGGGGAAACAAAAACGCCCGCCAGCCGGGTCGCTGGTCGGGCCTCCGAGCATCCTCTGGCGATTCGTGAGGGAGCTACATGGGTCGGCCCGCCCGACCCCGGATCGGGGCGCAACATGGACACGAGCAGACCTCGACCACGGACTGCTGCCCGCCGTGACGGCGGGTGTCTCCGTTGTGGCTCCGGATTGCGTACATTGCGAACCGGGGGTTGTCAGGGGGAATCTTCAGCCAACCTCGCAAACCCAAAATGAACCTGAACCGGGGATCGCGCAACGGCGGTTTCCGGAGTGCCGGGCGCCCGAACACGGGGACACCTTGTTGAAGCGACAGACTCCGACCGGCATCTGCGACTCGGCGGCGCATTTCCGTTGCCTTGCCGGTCCGGCGCCTCGCCGCTCTCGGTGCTCGCGAGGATTCATCCACGGACTGCCGGCGGTCCTCTGCCTCCTGCCCGCCGTCCTCACCGCCCAGACCGGCGGAGTGGAAGGCCGGGTCGTCGATTCCGATGGTCCCCCGGTCTTCGCCGCCAACATCCTGCTCGCCATCCCTGAAACGCCGGACCAGATCGACCGCATCGCGGAGTCGGATCGCTTCGGCTACTACCGGATCGAGAGCCTGCTCCCCGGGCGCTATCTGCTGCGCGTCCAGCGAATCGGGTATGGCGAAATCGTACGACCCGTCGAGATCGTCGCCGATCGGCGCATCGAGGTCGACGTCACGCTGACCGCCACCCCCGTGGTGCTCGAGGGCGTCTCCGTCAGTACGGCGGAAACCCGCGAGCGCCGCCGCTTCCTGGAGACCGCGGGCGTGACCGTCCGCGAGATCTCGCAGGCGGAACTCCGTCTCGTGCCCGGGCTCGCGGAAGCGGATCCCATCCGGGCGGTCGAGGTTCTGCCCGGAGTGGTGTCCACCTCCGACTTCACGGCGTCCTTCAACGTGCGCGGCGGCTCCGCGGATCAGAACCTGATCCTGCTGGACGGCGTGCCCATCTTCAACCCGTTCCACCTGGGCGGCATCTTCTCGGTCTTCAACGCCGACATGGTCGGACGGGTCGAGCTGAGCTCCGGTGGCTTTCCGGCCGAGCACGGCGGCCGCGTGTCGTCGCTGCTGCTCGTCGAAAGTGATCCCGGGACCGACGACTTCAGCGTTCGCGGCGGCGTGTCGCTGCTCGCCGCGCGCGCGGCTCTCGGAGGCAGGGCGCCCGCGGTGATGGAGCGGACGCTCGGGCTCCAGCGTCTCAAGTGGCGGGCCTCCGGCCGGCGCTCCTGGTTCGACCAGCTGCCGAGGTCGGTCCCCTACCACCTCACGGACTTCCAGGGCGTGGTGGAGGGCTGGACGCCCGGCGGCAGCCGCATCCTGATCACGGCCTACACCGGCGACGACGTCTTCAACCTGACCGAGGTCGATGAGGACGACGAAGACGGCTTTCCCCTGCGCGCGGCCTGGGAATGGGGCAACGACCTCATCGGCATGCGCTGGACCATGCCTCGCCGCGACGGGGGCGCCCTCGATGTGCGAGCAGGCTACACCCGCTTCAACTCCGCCCTGGCTTTTCCCGATTTCTCGGACACGGAGTTCAGCAGCGGCATCTCGCAGCTGTCGCTGGGCGCCGAACTGGAACATGCCCTGGGTCGGCGTTGGACGCTCAAGAGCGGAGTTTCGGCGGACCGGATGACGCACCTCAACCTGGTCCGGGCGGGGGGCACCCAATTCACGGACAACTCGGGCGAGGGATGGCTCGGCGGCATCTTCGCGCATGCCGAGTGGAGGGGCGGGTTGAACTGGCTGGTCGAAGCCGGGCTGCGGGCAGACCGTTGGGCGCCCGCCGTGGAGGATCCCATCAACCAGCTGGCCCCCAGGCTGGCCGTGAAGCGGTTCTTCCGGGGTGGCGACCTCGCCGTGAAGGCCGCAGCGGGGCGCTTCACCCAGTTTCTGCACTCGGCACGCGACGACGAGGTGCCCATCGGCATCGATGTATGGGTGCTCACCGGGCACCTGGCGCCCCACATCGCCTCCGACCAGGTCCAGGTGGGAGTCGACGCATACTTCCCGGGAGGGTGGTTTGCGTCGCTGGAGACCTACGAGCGGTTGTTCGACGGCGTCACCACCTTCAATCCGGTCGACGACCCGAACCGCGGCGACGACGACCTGTTGCCCGGCAGCGGCCGCTCGCGCGGGATCGATTTCTTCGTGCGCAAGACCGGTGAGGGCGTGACCGGATGGGTGTCCGCTTCGTGGCTGCGCGCCACCCGCACCTTCCCGAACTTCCTGAGCGGCCGGACTCCTCCGCCCGACCATACCTATCCACCGATCTTCGACCGCCGGCTTGACCTGGACGTAGTCCTGCGCATTCCCATGCCCGCGGGCCTGCGCGGCGGGGTGCGGTGGAACCTGGGGACCGGGTTGCCCTACACCCGACCGCTGGCCTCATTCGTGTACTTCTCGCCGCAGAACGTGTCGGGCGGGCGCCTCACCATGCAGGAAGACGAAGCCAACGCCATGTTGCTGGGCTCCCGCAACGGAAACCGCTACCCGGCGTATCACCGCCTCGACCTGAGCATGCGCCGAACCTTCACCCTCGGCTGGGGCACGCTGACGCCCCATCTGGACGTGCTCAACGTCTACAACCGCAGGAACGTGCTCTTCTATTTCTTCGACTATTCCGCGGAAACGGCGACCCGCTCCGGCCTGTCGATGTTCCCGATTCTGCCCACGGTGGGCGTGGAGGTGACGTTCTGATGAGTCGCGGCTTCGGCACCACCTGCGCACTGACGGCACTCCTGGCGTCGGTCTCCGCGTGCGAACTTCAGGAGATCACCGTGGCGCAGTCCGAGGACGTGGTCGTCGCCGAGGTCTACCTTTCCTACGATGTCGACGGTGTCTCCGGCAGCGCGTGGATCCATCGGACACTGGGGAGTGGAGGCTCGTCGCAGGAGCTGTCCTCCGCGGATGTCTTCCTGCGCGCGGAATCCCGCGTCTCCACCGTTCGTCTCCGTCTGACCGACCCTTCCTTCTGTGCCGGCGACGAAATCCCGGAGGACTTCCGGGGATCGTGCTATTTCGCGCAACCGCTGGATCCACGCTACTTCGGGCCGGGTTCCTTCGTGGAAGCGATCATTCGCCTGCCCGACGGAGGTCGCATTACGGGACAGACGCGCGTCCCGGGCCCCTACGAACTCCGGAACCCCCGCACCAATCGGCGCCGGATGTGCTCGCTGGAACCGGCCCAACGCCTCACCGTGGAATGGACCCGCGCCGAGGGCGCGTGGGCCTACATTTCCGAGACGCAGATCATCAACCTCACCGCGGCGCTCGAGGACTCGAACATCGAAGTGGAGGAAGACCCATTGCTCCTGGTGGGACTGTCCGTATCGGAAGCGGATACCACCATCGTGTTCCCTTCGGAATTCGGCCTTTTCGATCGCCCCAACCTCGGGCGTGATCTGGCTCTGGTCCTGCAGGAGGGACTACCTTTCGGAACCCAGGCGGAAGTCGTGATCGCGGCCGCCGACCGCAACTACATCAACTGGGTGCGGCGCGGCGCCTTCAACCCGTCGGGCATCGTTCGCGTTCCCAGTCTCCACGGGGACGGTACGGGTGTCTTCGGGTCGGTCGTGCGCCAGCGCTTCACGGTGGACGCCGGCTTGCAGATTCCGACACCGGGACCTTGCCAACCCGCGGAGCCGTAGAACGGTGACGGGGGCGGGGTATCCCCATACATCCCGCGGCCCTGTCCGCAACAAGAGGTACGAGAAAAAGCCATGGCGAACATCATTATTCCGCCCGGGTGGCGAATCCCGGAATCCGAGGCGACACCCCACGGGGTGTATCTCCGGCGTCGCGAATTCGTGCGCGCACTGGGTCTCGGGATGGCCGCGCTCGGGTCGGCGGCGTGCGGTTCCAAGTTCATCGCGAACGAAGAAGATCCCGTCGAGCCGGATCCGCCGCCGGATCCCGCGGATCCCACTCAGCCCGTAACCCCGCCGGATGCCAACCCGCCCACGTGCGACGACGATCCGCCGAGAGACCCGTTGCACACCATCTGCGCATCCCCCAATGCCGACCTGTATCCGGCGGAGCGCAATATCACCTATACGCTGGGCTCGCGAGCGATCACCGACCGCGGCGTCGCGTCCACGTACAACAACTACTACGAGTTCCTGCAAAGGGCCGGAAACATGTGGAGGCTGACCGGCCCGTTCCGGGTCCGTCCTTGGACGGTGACCTTCTCCGGACTGTGCAATGCTCCCGCCACCTGGGACATCGACGCGCTCGAGCGCATGTTCGGCATCGAGGAGCGGCTCTATCGCCTGCGCTGCGTCGAGACCTGGTCGATCGCCGTCCCCTGGAGCGGTTATCCCCTGCGCAAGCTGATCGAACTCGCCGAGCCCCAGTCATCGGCCAACTACGTCGCCTTCCGGAGCTTCCACCGGCCCGAAGAGGCGGTCGGACAGGAAAGCGGTTCACATTGGCCGTGGCCGTACTACGAGGCGTTGCGGCTCGATGAGGCCATGAACGACCTCGCCTTCGTGGTGACGGGCGCCTACGAGGAGCCCCTGCCCAAGCAGAACGGGGCCCCGCTCAGGCTCGCGCTTCCCTGGAAGTACGGCTACAAGAGCGCGAAGGCCTTCCTGGAGGTGGAGTTCACGGAGACGCAACCGGCGACGTTCTGGTCGGACTACGCGCCGAACCAGTACGGCTTCTACTCCAACGTCAATCCGGACGTCGGAACCCCGTGGTCACAGGCGACGGAGCGGCATCTGCCCAGCAACACACCCCAGCCGACGGAGCTCTTCAACGGGTACGGGGAGTTTGTGGCGGATCTCTATGACCCGGAGTTGCTGACTCGCGTGAGCTAGTTCAACTCAAACCCTGGACTCCGGCCAGATCCTCGGGATCCGCGCGAACCGGCTCTCCGCGAAGAAACGGATGCCCTACAGGGAGAGGCGGGTGAAGTAGCCGACCACGATCTCGGGGCCGGTGGCGAGGTTCTGGCCCGACAGCGGCAGCCGTGAACCCAGTTCCACCTGCCCGGGACCCGCGGTCACCAGCAGCGAGGGGTAGAGCCGCACCATCTGGCGCTCCTGTCCCTCCCCCGTGAGTCCTCCGAAGCTGGGAACCCCGCCGTACCACCCCTCGAACTGGATCTTGAAGCCGAGCGGCTCGCCGCCACCGCCCAGGCTCACGTTGAAGAAACGCTCGTCACCGAAGTCGCCTCCGTCCTCCTTCACCTCGCGCCACCGGTATCCGGCCCACGCCTGCAGGTAGAAGGACCGGGGCCAGAAGGAATGCCCCACCTCCGCCAGCACTTCCCAGTCGCGCTGGCCGTCACCCAGCGGGATGAGCTCGGTGCCCGACTCGAAGTCGGTGGGCAGCTTGGTGCCCGCGCGGATCGCAAACGGGAAGTCGCTGCCCAGAAGCCGCAGCGGAGCCGTGCGCACGTACACGCGGGTATCGCCAAACCCCCACGAAATACGGGTGCCTACAAGGTCGGCGTACTCGAGGCGGTGGTAGGACGGCTGCACCCAGATGTCCACGCCGGGGGCGATTCCCATCGCGACCGTCAGGAAAGAGGAAGCGGTCTGCGCGTGACCATCCAGAAGGAAGTTGCGGACCTCGCCCGTGGGGCTGAACTGTTCCCGGGTGTCGAGATAGTACATGGCGAACGAGGCCCACCCCTGGCCCTCGGGTTCGATCCACTGCCCGTATCCCGGCGAAGCCAGGAGCGAGAGCGTGAGGACCGTCAGAGCGAGTCCGCGATGGAGGACCGGGGCTTGTCTCGATTGGTTCATGGCGTATCGTGCCGCGCTATGTCAGGAGTAAGGGCTCGACGGGGTCAGGTCTCCGCCCGCAACCTCACAAAATAGCCGATCACCAGCGTGTTGCCAGCCGGCAGGTTGGTGCCGCGCAGAGGAATCTGGACTCCGGCCTTCGCCGAGCCAGCTCCCAGCCGGTAGCTCAGGGCGGGCGTGAGGCGCACCATGGAGCGGGATGCCGTCGCGATCGAGAGCCCTTCGATGACCGGGACCCCTCCGTCCCAGCCCTCGGCGATGAGGCTCGTCCCCAGGCGTCCGAATTCGATTCCCCCGGAAAGCAGAAAGAACACTTCGTCGCCGAAGTCCCTCCGCGACTCCAGGTTCTGTTCCCGCCAGCGGTGGCCGATCCAGGCGCTCACATACGCGGGCACGGGATAGAACGAGTGGCCCAGCTCGAGGACCAGCTCCCAGTCTCGCTGACCGTCCCCGAGCGGAATGATCTCGGCGTCCACGGCGAAATCGCCCACGGGCACCTTCGCGCCACCCCGGATCGCCAGGGGGAACCCGCTGCCCAAGTAGCGGCCTGGCTGTATGCGCAGGTAGAAGCGCGTGTCGCCAATGCCCGTGCGCAGCCGGTCGCCGCCCAGGTCGTCGAACCGCAGACGCTGGAAGGGCACCTGCACCCATGCGTCGACGCCGGGAACCAGCCCCATCGCGACCGTGGCGAACGCGGACGTGCTCACGGCGTGCCCCTGGGTGAAGGGGTCGAAGGCCCGAATATCGCCGTCGGAGTGGAAGGCGTCTCGCGTGTCCAGGTGAAACACCGAGACGTCCATCCAGCCTCGGCCGGGCGGCTCGACCCACTGGGCGACCGCCTCCGCGGCGCTTCCCGACAGGGCCATGGCCGTCACGAAGGCCGCGACGAGCAAGTCCCCCCGGGCCCGGCAGCGCGGGCCAGGGGACGTATGAGGGCGGCTGCGCGTCACGGGCCGCTGATCTGAACCGTCACCGTGGCTGATTGCGAGTCTCCCGCGACCGTGGACACCGTCGCGCGCGCTACGTAGGTGCCCGGCTCCTCGTAGGCGTAGTCGAAGTGGCCGGCCTGCGAGTTGATGTTGACGGGCGCGCCGCCGGTGTAGATGAACGGGATGGTCTCCGTGTCGCCCGTGCCGTATTCGACCACGGTCTGCGACAGGTTGGTGCCCCGCGACTCGTAGCGGAAACGGATCTCCTGGCCCACGGCCGCGCTCTCCTGGCTCGCGGTGAGGGTGACCGTCAACGGCTGGGGCTCCAGGGGCGGGTTGAGGCACGAAACGAGGAGAAGCGCACACGCGCACGACCTGCGAACGAATTGGTTGAACATCCTGCACCCGCCTCTCTGTTTTCCGGCCCGCGCATGGTGGCGAACCCGTCTGTGGAAACCTATGTTAGTCGTAGGAAATTGTCTGCATCTCCGACCTGCGAGATCAGGCCGGTCCGACTGGGTGGTTTGCGTCGTCCGGGCGGGCCGGCCTGGTGGCGCATGTCCGCGATCCGGAGGCCACGGAATGAATGCACTCTCTGGCGCCACGGCCGTCCTGGGCGTCGCCCTGATGATCGGGGCGAGCGGAAGCGGCTTGTTCACGGACGCCCCTCCCGCTCCGGCACCACCCGCGGACCACGCGGCCGCCGACTCCGACCTCCCCGCCGCCACCCTCACCGAGGTTGTGGCCCGGTACTGCCAGGTCTGCCATAACGACGCGCTCCTGACCGGCAACATGACCCTGTCCGGCTTCCAGGTTGAGGCGGCCGCGCAGAGGGCCGAGACGGCCGAGCGCATGATCCGCAAGCTGCGTGCCGGCATGATGCCCCCGCCCGGCATGCCCCGTCCCGCCGGCGACACCCTGCTGGCCCTGGCCGAGACGCTCGAAAACACCATAGACGATGCCGCGCGCCGCAACCCCAACCCCGGGGGGCGCACCTTCCAGCGCCTCAACCGGGCGGAATACGCGCAGTCGGTGAAGGACCTGCTCGGCCTCGACATCGACGCCGGCGAGTACCTTCCTCTGGACACCAAGAGCGCCAACTTCGACAACATCGCCGACGTGCAGATGCTCTCGCCGACGCTGCTCGAAGCGTACCTCAACGCGGCCAGCGAGATCAGCCGGCTGGCGATCGGAGACCGCGAGGCCTCGCCGCGGGAGGTGGCCTACAAGGTCGAGAAGCGCGCATCGCAGCTCGTCCACGTGGAGGGCACGCCATACGGGTCGCGTGGCGGCATCGCCATCAACCACACCTTCCCGGCGGACGGGGAATACGTGTTCTGGATGCAGTTCCACGGCGTGGGCGGCAGGGCGACCGGCGAGAAGATCGAGGTCTCCTTCGACGGCGAGCGGGTGGCCCTCCTGGACGTGAACCTGCGCGGAGGAACGGAGAACGAGCAGCAGGGCCGGGAGATGGTCACCGACCCCATCTTCGTGCGCGCCGGTCCCCGCAGCGTTTCCGCCTCGTTCGTCAGGACCTTCGAGGGGCCGGTGGAGGAAGTGCGCGCGCCTCTCGGCCGCGCCGTCAACAGCGGCTGGCCCGACCTGGCGCTCACCACGGTGCCGCACCTGCGCGAGTTCGCGGTGCGTGGCCCCAACAACGTTACGGGCGTATCGGAGACGCCGAGCCGGCAGAAGATCTTCAGTTGCCGTCCAACCTCTCCGGAAGAGGCGCCCACGTGCGCCCGCAGCATCTTCTCGCGCCTGGCCACCGACGCCTACCGGCGTCCCGCCACCGAGAGCGACATCGCCGACCTGATGGCCTTCTACGAGATCGGAGCCGATGAGGGAGGTTTCGAACGCGGCATTCGCTTCGCGCTTCAGGCGCTGCTGGCCAGCCCGCACTTCGTCTTCCGCTTCGAGGAGCCGCCCTCGGGCACGCGCGCCGGCGAGCAATACGAGCTCGACGGGGCCGCCGTCGCCTCGCGGCTGTCCTTCTTCCTCTGGGGCTCTCCTCCGGATGACGAGCTGATGGAGGCGGCGCGCCGCGGGAGGCTCGACGACGAGGATGAACTCGAGCGACAGGTGCAGCGCATGCTGGCGGATCCCCGCTCCGAAGCGCTCTCGACCCGCTTCGCATCGCAGTGGCTGCGCCTGCAGGACCTGGACAAGGTGGCGCCGGACATCTACACCTTCCCATACTTCGATCTGACGCTGTCGGACGCGATGAGGCGCGAGACGGAACTCTTCTTCCAGAATCTGGTGCAGGAGGACCGCAGCCTGCTCGAAATCCTCACCGCGGACTACACCTTCGTGAACGAGCGGCTCGCCGCCCACTACGGCATCCCCGATGTCGCAGGCAACAGCTTCCGGCGCGTCGCGTACCCGGACGACCGCCGCAGCGGGCTCCTCGGGCAGGGCAGCATCCTCATGCTCACCTCGATGGCGAACCGCACGTCGCCCGTGCTGCGCGGCAAGTGGGTCATGGAAGTGCTTCTGGACTCCCCGCCTCCGCCTCCTCCGCCCGACGTTCCGGCGCTCGAGGCCACCGAAGGCACCGAGGAGGGCAAGGTCCTGACCACGCGCGAGCGCATGGAGAAGCATCGGGCCAGCCCGGTGTGCCAGGCCTGCCACCAGTTCATGGATCCCATCGGGCTGGCGCTCGACAACTTCGACGTGACCGGGGAGTGGCGGGTGCGCGAGTACGGGATGCCGCTCGACACCCGCGGCACCTTCTACGACGGAACCACCGTGGCGAGCCCGGGCGACCTGCGCGACGTGCTCCTCAAACGCCCCATTCCGATCGTGCGCGCCTTTGCCAAGAACCTGATGGCGTACGCGCTCGGGCGCCGCGTCATGCATTACGACCAGCCTGCGATCCGCGAGATCACGCGCGAGGCGGAGGCCAACGACTACCGGATGTCGTCGTTCATACTGGGCGTGGTCCAGAGCGACGCATTCTCCATGAAGCGTACGGATGCGCTCCTCACGGAGGAGACGTCATCCAACTGAAGAAGGGCTGAACGTCCTGGGAGGCAAACTGATGAACTTCCTCACCGGCAAACACATCCACCGGCGTACCTTCCTGCGCGGGATGGGCGGATCCCTCGCGCTCCCGCTCCTGGACGCCATGGTGCCCGCGGGCGCGGGATGGGCCCGGGCTTCGGCCAACCTGGAGAAGACCCGCTTCATCGCCGTCGAGATCGTGCACGGCGCCTCCGGGTGCACGGAGTGGGGAGCGACCCAGAACCTGTGGTCGCCCGCGAAGACCGGCCGCGACTTCGACCTGAGCCCCACGGCCATGAAGTCGCTCGCCCCCTTCCAGGACTACCTCACCATCGTGAGCAACACGGACGTGCGCATGGCGGACGCCTACACCTCGCCCGAGATCGGCGGGGATCACTTCCGCTCGAGCGCGACCTTCCTCACCCAGGCGCACGCGAAACAGACCGAGGGATCGGACGTCTTCGTGGGAACGTCGATGGACCAGTTGTTCGCGCAGCGCTTCGGCCAGGAGACGCCCATTCCATCGATGCAACTCTGCATCGAGAACGTGGATCAGGCGGGCGGATGCGCCTACGGCTACGCCTGCGTATACACCGACACCCTGAGCTGGGCCTCCCCCACCGAGCCGCTGCCGATGATCCGCGACCCGCGGGTGGCCTTCGACATGCTCTTCGGAGCGGGCGGAACCCCCGAGGCGCGCGCCGAGCGGCGGCAGGCCAACCGCAGCATCCTGGACTGGATCGCGGGCGAGGTGGCCGAGCTGAGGATGGTGCTGGCCGGCGAGGACCGGGTGCGGCTGGAGCAGTACCTGGACAACGTGCGCGAACTCGAGCGCCGCATTCAGATGATCGAGGAGCAGAACGCGAGCGGCCAGGAGCGGGCGCTGCCGGAAGCCCCGGCGGGCGTCCCCGACTCCTTCACCGAGCATCTGCAGCTCATGTTCGACCTGCAGGTGCTGGCCTTCCAGACCGACATGACCCGGGTCTTCACCCTGAAGCTCTCGCGCGACGCCACCAACCGGGTGTATCCGGAGAGCGGCCTGGATCTGCCGTTCCATCCCACGTCGCACCACGGCAACAACCACGAGGAGATCCTCAAGTTCCAGCAGTTCAACGAGTTCTTCACGGGTCAGATGCTGTACCTGCTGGAGAAGATGGACGAGTCGATGGACGGGGACGCGAGCCTGCTCGACCGCAGCATGGTGCTGTACGGATCGCCCATGGGCGACCCCAACGTCCACAACCACCGGCGGGTGCCCATGTTCCTCGCCGGCAAGGCCAACGGCCAGCTCGAGGGCAACCTGCACCTGCACGCCCCCGACGACACGCCCATGGCCAACGTGATGCTCACCATGCTGCACAAGCTTGGGCTGGACGACCTGGAGGACTTCGGGGACAGCACCGGCGAATTCGCACTGTCGCTGCCAGCGGTGGCGGCCGCCGACGCAAGCAGCTCCAGCAGATAGGCGGACGCGAGGGCGACCGTCGAGACTCACGTATTCGAGGATATGACGCGCACACTGGAGAGCAGATGAGAGAGAGGATGCGCGAAAAGGGAATGAAAGCGGGAGCGGGGAGAATGGATACGCGAAGGCCCGGGGCGCTCGTGGCCGCCCTGGTCCTGGCCCTCCTGGTTTCGGCGGCGACGCCGCCGGACTCGCCGGTCGCAGACGCGGCCATGCGCGGCGATCAAGGGTCGGTGCGCGCGCTGCTCCAGCAGGGGGCCGACGTCAACGCCGCCCAGGGCGACGGCATGACCGCGCTCCACTGGGCGGCCGACCGCGGCGACCTCGAAATGGCCCGCATGCTCGTCTACGCGGGCGCCGGCCTGGAGGCGGTGACCCGCATGGCCGAGTACACGCCACTGCACCTGGCCAGCCGGGCGGGCCACGGGGCGGTGGTGCGCGCCCTGCTCGAGGCGGGGAGCGACCCGGCGGCGCCTACCGGCAGCGGCGGCGCCACCGCGCTGCACCTGGCGGCCGCCGCGGGTGATGCGGAAGCGGTCGCCGCGCTCATCGAGCACGGGGCCGACGTGGACGCGCGCGAGCAGCGGGCCGAGCAGACGCCGCTCATCTTCGCCGCGGCGCAGAACCGGGTGGAGGCGATCCGGGCGCTGATCGCGGGAGGGGCCGACCCGTCGCTCGCCACCACGGTGGTGGATATGGTCGAGCTGGAGGAGTCGCTCCGCGGCGGCGAACAGGACCGAGTGCGCCAGCAGATCAACGCCCAGCTCGCCGCCAGGGCGGCGCAGGAACAGAAGGAAGAGGGCGAAGAGGAAGAGAAGCCGGCCGAGGCGCCCAAGCCCCTCTCCATGGGGCAGCAGGTCGGGCACATGGGCGGCATGACCGCCCTGCTGCACGCGGCGCGCCAGGGTCACGCCGGGGCCGTCGAGGCGCTTCTCGACGCAGGCAGCGACATCGATCAGGTCAGCGCGGACGGGACCACGCCCATCTTCATCGCCGCCCTGAACGGCCACTTCGACATGGCCCTCGCGCTGCTGGAGCGCGGCGCCGACCCGAACCTGGCCAACCACGCGGGCGGCACGCCCCTCTTCGCCACCATCAACCAGCAGTGGATCCCCAAGACCGGGTACGCCCAGCCCAACGTTCACCTCCAGCAGCACGCCACCCACATGGAGGTCATGGAGGCGCTCCTGCGGGCGGGGGCCGACCCGAACACGCGGCTCTCCAAGCGGCTCTGGTTCACCCAGTACGGCGGGAGCATCCTGAGCGTCAACATGATCGGCGCAACGCCCTTCTGGCGCGCCTCCTACGCGGCCGACGTCGCAGCGATGCGGCTGCTGGTCGCGTACGGGGCCGACCACCGCGTGCCGACGCAGCGACCGCCTCCGCGCCGCCGCATCGCCTGGGACGAGGATCCGGGCGCGGACAAGTCGGGGATTCCCGCAGTGCCGGTCGGCGGCCCGGGCATCTATCCCATTCACGCGGCTTCCGGTGTCGGCTACGGGCAGGGGTTCGCGGCCAACGCCCACCGCCACGCGCCCGACGGCTGGATGCCCGCGATGCGCTACCTGGTGGATGAGTTGGGGGCGGACGTGAACGTGCGTGATCACGACGCCTACAACGCGCTGCATCACGCGGCTTCCCGCGGAGACACCGAGATGATCCGCTTCCTGGTGGAACGCGGCGCGGACGTGATGGCGATCAGCCGCATCGGCCAGACGACCGCCGACATGGCTAACGGGCCCTACCAGCGCACCACGCCCTATCCGGACGCGATCGCGCTGCTGGAGTCGTTCGGTTCCCTGAACAACAACAACTGCCAGTCCTGCTGAAGACGCAGCGGCATCCAACGGGCGAAGCACGGTGAAAAACGTCACGACTGTCGGACTGCTGGGCCTGATATCGGTTGTACTGGGAACCTTCGGAGACCTCGACACGGTCACCGACACCGGTGTGTCCCCGGGCCGGGCCGCGTTGGACGGAGCTTCCCACGCGCCGGTTGCGGACTTCGCCCACACCTCCATCGCGCCAGCCACCCTTACCGCCGTGGTGCAGCGCTACTGCCAGGTGTGCCACAACGACGCGCTCCTGACGGGCAATCTTTCGCTCGCCGGGTTCGACGTGGAGCAGGCGCCGTCGCGGCCCGAGACCGCGGAGAAGATGATCCTCAAGCTGCGTGCGGGGATGATGCCTCCCCCCGGGATGCCCCGGCCCGCGGGCGACACCCTCGTGGCGCTGGTGGAGGAGCTGGAGGCGAGGATGGACGCGGCCGCGCGCGAGGCGCCCAACCCCGGCGGACGCACCTTCCAACGGCTCAACCAGGCCGAGTACGCAAGGTCGATCGAGGACCTCCTGAACCTGCGCATCGACGCCGGTGACTATCTGCCGCCCGACACCAAGAGCGCGAACTTCGACAACATCTCCGAGGCGCAGCTGCTCTCGCCCACGCTCCTCGACGCGTACATGAACGCGGCCAACCAGATCAGCCGCCTGGCCATCGGCAACCCCGGCGCCCAGCCCGCCGAGCGGACCTACACGGTCTCCGGCTACGTCTCCCAGAGCGAGCGGGTGCCCGGGGCGCCCTACGGCACGCGCGGCGGCGTGAGCGTGGTTCACCACTTCCCCGCTGACGGCACCTACCAGTTCCGCATCGTCTTCGAGCACACCACCACGGGCGAGGGCTTCTTCGGCCAGATCGCCCGCTTCGAGCAGCTCGAGGTCTCGATCAACGGCGAGCGGGTGGCGCTGCTGGACGTGGACCAGTGGATGCACATTTCCGATCCGGAAGGCATCTCCATGCGCACGGATCCGGTCTTCGTGCGCGCCGGGCCGCAGCGGGTGACCGCGGCCTTCGTCAAGCGCACCGAGGGACCGGTGGAAGACCTCATGTCGCCCCACGAATGGTCGCTGGCGGACCGGCACACGGGCATCAGCGGCTACGGGTTGACGCTGCTTCCACACCTTCGGGACCTGGTGATCGGCGGGCCCATCGACGCGTCCGGCGTCTCGGAGACCCCGAGCCGTCAACGGATCTTCACCTGCCGCCCCGAGTTGGCGCAGGAGAGCGAGAGCTGCGCGCGCAGCATCCTGACGGAGCTTGCCGGCAAGGCGTACCGCCGGCCCCTGCTCGAGCGCGACATCGCGCCGCTCATGGCCTTCTACCGCACCGGAGAGGCGGAGGGCGGCTTCGAGGCGGGCATCGGCGCCGCGCTGACGGCCATCCTGGCGAGCCCGCACTTCGTGTTCCGCATGGAGGAGGCGCCGGCCGACATCCAGCCGGGCGAGACCTTCCGGATCGGCGACGTGGATCTGGCTTCGCGGCTGTCCTTCTTCCTCTGGGGCACGCCCCCGGACGACGAGCTGATGGCGCTGGCGCGGGAAAGCGCGCTTGCCCGCGATGACGTTCTGGAGACGCAGGTTCGGCGCATGCTGGCCGATCCGCGCGCGGCTTCCCTGGGACCCCGGTTCGCGGGCCAGTGGCTGCGCCTGCAGGATCTGGAGCTGGTTCGCCCGGACCAGTTCTGGTTCCCGGACTACGACCAGCAGCTCGCCGACGCCATGCTGCGCGAGACCGAGCTGTTCTTCAACCACCTGGTCGAGGCCGACAGAAGCGTTCTCGATCTTTACGACGCCGACTACACCTTCGTGAACGAGCGCCTGGCGCGGCACTACGGCATCCCCAGAGTGCTGGGCGGCCAGTTCCGGCAGGTTGCCTATCCCGGCTCCGAGCGGCGGGGCGTGCTGGGTCACGGGAGCATCCTCACCCTGACCTCGGTGGCGAACCGCACCTCGCCGGTGCTGCGCGGGAAGTGGGTCATGGAGGTCCTTCTGGGGACGCCTCCGCCCCCTCCGCCGCCGGGCATCCCGGACCTCGAGGAGACCGAGGACTCGGAAGGCGGACGCATGCTCACCACCCGGGAGCGCATGGAGAAGCACCGTGCCAACCCGGCGTGCAACGCCTGCCACCAGTTCATGGATCCCATCGGGCTGGCGCTGGACAACTACGACGTGACCGGGAAGTGGCGCATCCGCGAGCACGGCATGCCGCTCGACACGCGGGGCACCTTCTACGACGGCAGCACGGTCGCGAGCCCCGACGACCTGCGCGAGGCGCTCCTGCGGCGGCCGGAACCGCTCATCCGTACGTTTACGGCGAACCTGATGACGTACGCGCTGGGCCGCCGGACCGAGTACTACGATCAGCCCGCCATCCGCGCCATCGTGGCGGAGGCGGCGGAAGAGGAATACAGGATGTCGTCCTTCATTGCGGGCGTGGTGAAGAGCGACGCCTTCAGATCCAAGAGGGTACCCGAGGCGCTGGCGGAGAGCGCCCCGCAGCCGCCCGACCGGTAGGCGCGCCGGCAGCCGGAGGCGGAAGACGCACCCGGCTGCCCTGCCCACCCCCGAGCGGCGACGAACCATCCGAGGAGAGTGGAGATGCACTTCATCACCGGGACACACATCCCCCGTCGTACCTTCCTGCGCGGAGCCGGCGCGACCGTCGCCCTGCCCTTCCTGGACGCCATGATCCCCGCCGGGGGCGTCTGGTCACGGCGCGCGGCGGCCGAACCCGCCACCCGCCTGGTCGCCATCGAGATGGTGCACGGAGCGGCGGGCTGCAACGAGTGGGGCGCCACCCAGTACCTGTGGTCTCCCGAGGCGACCGGCCGCAACTTCGACCTCTCCTCGAGTTCGCTGCTTCCGCTGGAACCGTACCGGGACCGCCTCACCATCATCAGCAACACCGACGTGCGGATGGCCGAGGCCAGGATGCCCCACGAGATCGGCGGCGACCACTTCCGTTCGAGCGCCGTCTTCCTGACGCAGGCCCATCCACGGCAGACGCGGGGCTCGGACGTCTATGTCGGCACGTCGATGGACCAGATCCACGCGCAGCGCTTCGGGCAGGACACGCCGATCCCCTCGATGCAGCTCTGCATCGAGAACGTGGACCAGTCGGGGGGGTGCGCGTACGGGTACTCGTGCGTCTATACCGACACCATCAGCTGGGCCTCGTCCACCGAGCCGCTTCCCATGATCCGTGACCCGCGGGTGGCGTTCGAGATGCTGTTCGGGGCCGGAGGCACGCCCGAGGAGCGCGCCGCGCGCAGACGGACCGACGGGAGCATTCTCGACTGGATCGCCGGGGAGGTCGCGTATCTCAGGCGAGCGCTTGCGCAGGACGACCAGCAGCGCCTGGATCGCTACCTGGAGAACGTCCGCGAGCTGGAGCGGAGAATCGAGGGCATCGAGAACCGCAACACCAGCGGAGAGCCGCGCGAGTTGCCCGAGGCGCCGGCCGGAGTCCCGGACTCCTTCACCGAGCACATGCAGCTCATGTTCGACATCCAGGTGCTGGCCTTCGCGTCCGACGTCACGCGCGTGTTCTCCTTCAAGACGGGCCGTGACGCGTCTTCGCGGGTCTACACCGAGAGCGGCATCGACAAGGCCTTCCACCCGGCCTCGCATCACGGGGGCAACGAGGAGGCGATTCTCGACTTCGCCCGCATCAACACCTTCCAGGCGGGGCAGCTTCCGTATCTCCTGCAGAAGCTGGAGGAGACGACGGAGGGCGACGCCACGCTGCTCGACAAGACCATGGTCATCTACGGCTCGCCGATGGCGGACGGGAACCTGCACAACCATCGCCGCTGTCCGCTCATCGTGCTGGGCGGCGCGAACGGGCGCCATGAAGGCGGGCTGCACCTGAAGGCTCCGGACGGCACCCCGATGGCCAACGTGATGTTGAGCATGCTGCACGCCCTGGGGCACGACGACAGGGACAGCTTCGGCGACAGCACGGGCGAGTTCCGGTTGAGCTACCCGGCGGTGGCGACCGACGCTGCCGGTCCCTCCGGCGGGAGCCGGTAGTGCGCGCACCGCAGATTGCCCCGCTGCGGAGACGGGGGTTCCGGCTGAGCGCAGGAGTTGTCGCGCTTCTGCTGTGGGCCGCCCCCGCCGCCGACTCGCCGGTGGCGGACGCGGCCATGCGGGGAGACGCGGACGCCGTGGAGGCACTGATCGCCCGGGGCGCCGACGTGAACCTCCCCCAGGGCGACGGCATGACCGCGCTGCACTGGGCCTCGGAGCGGGCCGACGCCGCCCTGCTGCGCGTCCTGTTGGACGCCGGGGCCACCGTCGACGCCGTCACCCGTATCGGTGACTACACCCCGCTGCACCTCGCCGCCAAAGCGGGGAGCGCCGGCGCCGTGGAGGCGCTGCTGGAAGCGGGGAGCGACCCCCTTGCGGTGACCGCGACCGGCGCCGTGACGGCCATGCACTTCGCGGCCGGAGCCGGCAGCGCGGATGCGGTGGCCGCCCTCGCCCGCCACGGCGCCGAAGTCGATGCCCGAGAGTCGGAGCGGGCACAGACGCCGCTCATGTTCGCCGCGGCCAACGACCGGGTTGAGGCGGTGCGGGCGTTGTTGGCGCTGGGGGCCGACCTCACGCTCCGCACCCGGGTCGTGGACATCGTGGACCTCGCGGCCGTCGACCGGGAGGCGGGGGAGGCGCGGGACGAAGTGCTGGAGGGGTTCCGGGCGCAGACCGAGGACCCGCGCTCCTGGCGGCCCACGCCCGAGCAGGTGCAGGCCGCGGTGCGGGCCGGCCACGAGGTGCAGACCTCGAGGTCCCAGGCCGCATCCGAACAGGAAGAGGCGGAAGTAGCCCCGGACGCCTTTCCCGGATACACGGGGCTGGTGGGTGCCCAGGGCGGGATGACGGCGCTCCTGCACGCGGTTCGCGAGGGGCACGTGGAGACGGCCCGGGCGCTGCTGGACGCGGGCGCGGACATCAACGGCGCGAGCGGCGGCGACCACACCAGCCCGCTGCTCATGGCGACCATCAACGGTCACTTCGACCTGGCCATGACTCTCCTCGGCCGGGGAGCCGATCCACGCACCGCCAGCGACGCCGGGGCGACACCGTTGTTCGCCACCATCAACGCCTACTGGGTCCCGAAGTCGCGCTATCCTCAGCAACAGGCCTATCAGCAGCAGCAGATCACCTACCTGGAGCTGATGGAGGCGCTGCTCGAAGCCGGTGCCGATCCCAACGCGCGCCTGACCCGGCACCTGTGGTACATGTCCTACACCTTCGACCTGTTGCGGGTGGACACCCAGGGCGCCACCCCCTTCTGGCGGGCCGCCTACGGGACCGACGTGGAGGCCATGAAGCTGCTCGTGTCGTACGGCGCCGATCCGTCGATCCCTACCATGAAGCCCCCCGAGCGGCGCAGGCGCGGTGCGGACACCGAGGATCCCTCCGGGCTGCCGCCGGCCCCGGTGGGAGGCCCCGGGGTGTACCCGATTCACGCCGCCTCGGGCGTGGGCTACGGGGAGGGCTACGCGGGCAACTCGCACCGGCACGCCCCGAACGGCTGGCTGCCCTCCGTCAGATACCTGGTCGAGGAACTGGGGGTCGATGTGAACGCCCGCGACCACAACGGTTACAACGCCCTCCATCACGCCGCCGCGAGAGGGGACGTGGAGTTGATCCGCTATCTCGCGGACCGGGGAGCCGACGTGATGGCGGTCAGCCGCCGGGGTCAGACCACCGCGGACATGGCGAACGGCCCGGTGCAGCGCATCCAGCCCTTCCCCGAGGCGCTGGCACTGCTGGAGAGCCTGGGCGCGCACAACAACGACAACTGCCTGTCCTGCTGAGGATCAAGTCAGGCGTCAGGGCACCAGCAGGCGAATGACGCCGTCCCGCTTGTTGAGCAGCAGCGCCTGACCGTCGGGCCCTGAACCGAAGCGCAGGTCCGCCCGGGTCGCGGCCTCGCGCCCCTGTGAGGCGTTCGTCTCTCGGATCACCTGAAGCAGCGTCTTCGTCTGGCCGCCGTCGTTGAGCAGGACTCTCCGGATCGGCTCCTGCCCCCCGTCCGGAAGCTCATCGGCGCTGATGTAGAAGATCTCGCCGCTCGGGTTGTCGCCGAACAGGACGAGACCGGTGAGCTGGGGGATCGCCCCGTAGCGGTAGACGTGGACGCCGGTTGCGGCCGACTGCCTCTGGAGCAGCGGATCCAGCTGGCCGTATTCCGCGACCGGATACCGGAACGCCGGGTCGCCGCGCGGATTCTCGAGGCGGACTTCTTGGCGGCTCACGAACCTGAAGCTGCCCTCCCAGACGTTCCACCCCAGGTTGTCGCCCGCTTCCACCAGGCTCAGCTCCTCCACGATGTTCTGGCCGATGTCGGCCATGAACATGTTGCCGGTCTCCGGATCCCAGGCGAAGCGCTGTGGATTGCGGGCGCCGTACGCGTAGATCTCACCGAGGGTGTCGTCGGATCCGTCGCCGGCGAAGGGATTGTCGGCGGGGATGCCGTATTGCCCGTTGGCGCTGTTCGACCCGAGGGGATCGATCCGCAGGATCTTCCCGAACGCCGAGCCCAGGTCCTGTGAGAGGTTCAACGGGTCGCCGCCGCTCCCGCCGTCCGCAGACCCGACGTACAGCATCCCGAAGTCGGGGTCTCCGACCGACGCGGTCGGATTGAAGGCGAGTTGGCCGCCGTTGTGGTTGCCGAAAGGCTGCTGCTGCCGGAGGAGTTCGCGGGGCGCGCCACCGTCGTAGGTCGCCGCTCCGGGGTCGCGCGTGACCCATTCATGCAGGACCGTGTCGTGGGAGTCGTTGCCGCCCGCGGGCGTGAAGTCGGGAGGGGGATCCGTGTTCTCGGTGTCGGTCCAAGTGTAGAAGCGGCCGAATCCCGGGCTTCCCGGCTCTCCGAACTGCGGATGGAAGGCGAAGCTCTGGAACCCCCTCTCGCCCCCGCGCGAGTGGACGCCGATCCCCCAACGCGGATCGTTGATGTCCAGGTATTGCCGAACCGCTTCGCCGCCGTAGCCAACCGCGTAGAGCGGGCCGCGCATGTCGTTTACGAACATGCGACCCGTGCCGGGCTCGTCGACGAGGAGCATCATCCTGGCGGGCGCCCCGTCGACATCGGGCAGCCGCGCGAACTCCACGAAGTCCACCACGATCACGCCCTCGGTGGTCTCGATCGGGCGGGGGAAAGGGTCGTTGGTACCCTGGGCCGCCGCCGGCGCAGCGACGAGCGCGGCCGCGATCACCTTCCCGAGCGCGCTCATCCCTTGAACCCTCCCCTCCGGGGTACCCGATGATGTCCTGCCGATCAGGCCCCGCCCATCTCCTCCAGCAACCGCTCGAACTCCTCGCGCCGCTCCTGGTCCAGGCTGACCTCGAGGGTGAAGAGCTGGTACTCCTCCTCGGACATCCCGTGGCTCTCGTAGATCTCCGCGAGCCTCCGGTCCATCTCTGAGCGCAGCTCCTCCTTGCCGGGATCGTCGTGGACCACGGCAATTGCCTGGTTGAACTCCTCGCGGGCTTCAACCACCTCGATATGGACCTGAACGAAGAGCAGGAACCGTTCGTCGCTCGCAGCGGGCGCCGGCGCTTCCTCCTCCTGTTGAGCGTGGAGCGTCGAGGGCCCGAGGATGAACAGAGAGGCAAGCGCCAGCAGACCACCCGGAACCGTGAGTCTCGGGGCCGTTCTCATCGCGATACTCTCCTTCCGGCTACGCCTTTTTTCAGGCACGGATACATGTCGAACGGGGTACGAGGCGACAAGGCTTTCATGCCCCTGCCGACGCGACCGACGTACTATATTATCTTGTCTGGACTTGTCCGGAAACAAGCCCCGGTTGCGTTGACTGCGGCGGATGATGATCTTGGGGCCGAACCGTTCCGTGCATGGACGGCGATGCCAGCGATGAGGCCGCGATTGGAGTGAGGCCATGCCCGTCTACGAGTACGTTTGCAACGATTGCGGGCGGCAGTTCGAGGTTCTGCTGCTGAGGCAGGAGACCGCGGCCTGCCCCTCATGCGAGAGCGCCGACCTGAAGCGGCTTCTGTCCGTACCCAAGGTCAAGTCTTCTTCGACACATGAGTTGGCGATGCGCGCCGCGAAGAAGCGTGACCAGGCCCAGGCCTGGGAGCGGGTTAACGAACAGCGCAAATACGAGGAGAGTCACGACCGGCACGGCTGAACCTGCCCGGTCCGGGGCGCGAGCCAAGGCCCCACGAGAGTTACCGTGAACCGAAGAGGAGTAGAGATGATCGCGAATGGAAAATGGGGCCTCGTCGCCGCGGGCATGCTGGTGATGGCCGCTGCCGTGCCGGCTACCGAGTCCGGCATTCCGCAGGCTCTGCCGGAAGGCGTGACTGAAGAGATGGTGGAAGAAGGCAGGGCGCTCTTTGCGAGCGACGCGCTGTGCTTCACCTGCCACGCGACTGGCGAGGGAGTCCCGAACCTGGGACCCAACCTGACCGACGACACCTGGCTCAACATCGAGGATCCCACTTCCTACGACCAGTTTGTGGAACTGATCAACACGGGTGTCCCGATGCCCAAGGAGCACATGATCCCCATGGTGCCGCGGGCGGGCAGCCCCATCAACGACGAGCAGGTCCGGGCCGTCGCGGCGTTCGTCTGGACGCTGGCGAACGGAAGCTAGACCACACCCTGCGGGTACACACGCGACCCGCACGAATTAGAAAGGCCCGCCGCCTCTTCAGCCTGGAAGGGGCGGCGGGCCTTCTCTGTTGCCCGGCGCGTGACCTGCGTCACCCGCAGGGCGCGTGTTTCAGCGAGTGAGGGTCGGGGTCAGCGCCCCATGCCCTCGCCGCGCTTCATGAAGCCCATGTGAGCGTTGGCCTGCTCGAGGCCGCCCTCGCCTTCCTGCCAGCCCACGCGACCGTCGCCGTTGGCGTCGAGCCCGGAGACGAGCTGACCGGCCACTTCCGCCATCTCCTCGACCAGAGGCGCGGCGGCATCGGCGGACTCGGCTTCCTGGATCTGGGCAGCCAGTTCGAGAATGCGGTCCGCCCTCGCGACCGTATTGTTGGCCGACGTGGCGACGTGGTTCGAGTGGGTGCGGATGTTGTCGGTCGCGCCTTCGGAGTCGGCGGCCATGGAGATGTGGCGGGCCGCTCCCGTCGCAGCCTGCTTCACGCCATAGCCGGCGCCCGGGCCGTTCTCCACGACGGTGGGATCGACGGCATGCTGGACGTGGCCGGTGTGACGCTTCATGGCGTCGAGGCTGGTCAGGTCACGCGCGGCCAGGCCCGCGTGCATGGCCGCGACCTCGGCCTCGGCGATGGCGGCGGGAAGCAGTCCCATCCCGTCGGGGGTGCCGCGGAACCCGTCCGCGACGTGTCCCATGTGAGCGTGTGCTGGGCTGTCCTGGGCGGCCGCGTCAGTCGCGAAACCGACCACGGCGAGCGCCATCAGGGCGATGGTGAATGGGTGTGCGCGCATGGAGTACCTCCGTGAAGAATGAAGGGGATGAATCTTCTGGTGAACCTGTGCAAGACTTCCTGAAACCGGCGGCTTTCCCCGACGATTCCCGTCGCCGGAGACACCTGCAGAGAAATTGCATGTCCCGGCGTTGACAGGCAAGCAAGAGCGTTGTCCGACGACAAGTGAGCATGAGCGTGCGATTGATTTCCAACGACAAGTGAGCATGAAGCGGGGTGCGGGCAGATCATGGGAGCATGATCATGACATTTCGCACCAACCGGATTCGCACCCTCGACGAGGTCCGCGCCTTCCTGGAAGGAAATGAGGCGACCGACATCACCCTACACGACCGCCAGCAGGCCTACGCGTTCATCGAGCGCACCCTGGTCCGGTTTCGCTACCACTTCGGCTTGTCCCGCGCCGGCAAAGCCCGCCTTCACGGCCACTCTGAGGCTCGCCGCGTTCTCCGGAACGACTGCGCTCGTGAAGCTCGAGGTGGCCCGCAGAGCCCGGAGGAGGATGTGGAGGCCAGCACCGGCACTCCGGGGCTGGTGGTGGAGGAAGCGTCTGAGGCGCTTGGGCACCGAGAGCACGAACTGGCGCACCGGGACGTTGGGGGGAGACGTGATCCACCAGGTGGGCGCGTCGCTTCGCGCACGGCTCGGCAGATTATTGCTTGACTCGTGGACCTCGGCTAAACTTGATGAGTGTCAACGCCTCGTCTGCCCAGCCGACGCTCGAAGCGAGGAGGTCTTCGGTCCCGGAAGCCCTGAGCCCGGCTGGTGCCTGCGGCCTCGAGCAATCGACTAGACTGACAGGTCGGCGGCGAGGGAGCGTCGCGATCGGGCGGCGGCCGCATCCCCGAATCATGTCTCGCCCGGCCTCGTCTGCCGGGCGTTGTCTATCTGGACCGTCGGTCAGGAATCGACCCGTCCAACGTACAGCTGGTTCGAGCCGACACATGTTCAAGACCGGCTACATCGTGAGCCCGCGCGGCGATATGCTCTGGTTCTTGGGCTTACCATTCATCGCCGTCTTGATCGCGTTGGGCTTCCAGGCCTGGCTCCCGTATGTGGCGGTAGCATCCATCAACCTGTGGATCACGATTCCTCACCACTACGCCGGGTGGGTGCGCGCGTACGGTGTGCCAGAAGAGCTGGCGCGCTTCAAGGACCGCCTCATCATCGGTCCGATGGTGATCGTCGCCTTCACGGCCGTCGGGCTCACCTGGGCCCCGATCACGATGCTTCTGCTGGTCACGGCGTGGGACCACCAGCACAGCATCATGCAGCAGCATGGCTTCAGCCGCATCTACGACTTCAAGGCCGGGGCCGGCATGCCGTCCACCGGACGATGGGACCTGACGCTGCACTGGGTCCTGTACTCCACCATGTTCCTCAACGCGCCGATGTTCAGGCACTTGTGGATCCGCGAGCTGCACCGGATGCAGCTCCCGGTGTCCGTCGATTTCGTTGAGATTCTCCTGAAGGTCAGCTGGGTCGTGTTCGGGACCTACCTCGCTTTCTACGCTTGGCACGTCTGGAGGACCGCGGCCGCTGGCCACCAGGTCAACCCCATCAAGTACGCCTTCATCGGGTCCAGCTATTTCCTCTGGTATTTTGCCGCCTGGCACACGAATTCGATCCTCCTGTACGCCGTGGCGCACCGGATCATGCACGGCGTCCAGTACATGGTGATCGTGTATTTCTTCCTTCGAAGGAAGTCCGAGCACGGCACCTCACAGCCGGGGTTCTGGAGTCGCGTGGTGGGACAGGGGAGACTGAAGTGGTTTCTGCTGGGGGGGGGCGCATACGCACTCATCGTTCAGCTGCTCATCAACCGCCCGTTGGACGAGTTTGGATTCGGTGTCGTGAACTTCGCCGCCTATCCGGCCATCGAGCAGTTCAATATCGCCGGGCTGGACTACTCGGCCGGGTACGCGCTCTTCGCCGAAACGATGATCGCCGCCTTCGCGCTGACCCATTATTACGTGGATTCCTTCATCTGGAAGGTGCGGGACAAGAACGTTCAGAAGGGGCTGTAGCCATGTGGTACCAGCGATACCGCCTGTTGCTCGTCATATACGGGATTTGCCTCGTCGTGGGCGTCCGCGAGTACCTGATCTCGCGCGGCACCGCCCCGCCGGGCTGGTTCAGCGAGGAGGGGCGCGAGCTCACGGAGGTCATCGCGCGAGTCAATCCTCGCGAGTCCGACACGGAGTTCCTGGAAAGCATGCAGGCGCTTTGGGGCGGAGACCTGGATGGGTTCGAGCGGCTCCTCCAGGAAGCACTGGCAAAGGATCCCAAGCACGACAACATGATGCTGCGCTTCCATGCGCAGCACCTGATCGATACAGGAGCGAACTGGCTGGACGTGAATCAGGCCCTGAACCGGTGGAGGCTCAACCATCCGTTCGACCCCGAGCCCATCAACTATTACATGGACCGTGGTCCGCGTACGGAGCTCGAACTCACCGCGATGGAGGACGCGCTCGAACGGGTTCGCTGGATCGACCGGGTCAGGCTGGAGCCCATCGGCCGCGCGGGTGCAGAGCCGCCCTGGCGTGCCATCATCGTCTTCCGCCACGGGGTCGTAGCCGATGTTCGCGACGTGATGAGCGCCGTGAACCTGGTTCGGCCGAACTAGACTCCCTTGAACCTACGGACAACAACTGGAAACGAGAGTCGCCAAGCCTAGTGTAGTGCCGCATAAGTCCATGCATGCCTGCACTGCTAAGGATTCGATTGCGACCCGGGGACCGCAAGGAGCTCGAGGGCTGGGTTCGAGCCCGCACGACCCCGCAGCGGCGCGTGGAGCGCGCTCGGATCGTCCTGGGCTCGACCGGCGGGTTGTCGGGCCGAGCTCTGGCCCGCCAGATCGGCGTCTCGCTGCCGACGGTGCAGCGATGGCTGGACCGGTATGACGAGGAGGGTCTCCCGGGGCTCGAAGACCGGGCCCCCCGGCCGGCCGCGAAGCAGGATCACGGCCGAACTGGAGGCCGAGGTCGTGCGCCGCACGCTCGAGGAGAAGCCGTCGCGCGGGACGCACTGGTGCATGGGGCTGCACCACAGCCAGATGGGACGGATGTGGGGCACCCCCGCGTGCACTTCCACTTCGTGCCCACCTCGGCATCGTGGCTGAACCTCGTCGAGCGCTTCTTTTCCGACCTCACGCAGCGCTAGCTCAAGCGCCTCGCGGTCCACAGCCTCGGCCAGCTCGTGCACGCGATCACCAGCTATATCAACGACCGCAACCGTGCCCCGAAACCCTTCGTCTGGACCGCCACCGTGAAAGACATCCTGGCAAAGGTCACTCGTGCCAACACCGCTTTAGCGGCACTACACTAGCTGCCCATTGCGCAAGCAGGCTAGGGCTTGACACAGCACACTGATCCCAACGTGTGTTGCCGTCGGAGGCTTGGCGGGGGCAGTCCGCTTGCGTTGCTGTGAATCGGCTGCTAATCTCCCCTGACAGCGCTTCAGTTATTTGGGATTCCTGAGGATAAGGAGGCACCCATGAGGGCGCTATTCGTATTCGTCTCGCTTGTCTCCATCCTGGTCGCCACGTCGGCAGCAGCGCAGACCGTGGGTAGCATCACGGGACTCGTCACCAGCTCGCGCACGCTGGAGGCCGGTGAACGCAGTACAGGTGTATATCCCCACGCTTCAGGTGGGAGCTCTCGCCCAAGAGAACGGCCGCTATCTGCTCGTGAATGTCCCGGCCGGGACGCACGTCCTGAGAACCGAGCGCATCGGATTTCGGCCAGTCGAACAGGAAGTCACGGTGGTGGCCGGCCAGGCGGTCGAGGCGAACTTCATCTTGGATGAGGACGCCCTGGCACTGGACGAGATCATCGTCACAGGCACCGCCGGGCAGGCGCGGCGGCGCGAGGTGGGCAACACCGTCGCTCAAATCAACATCGCCGAGGTCGCTGAACCAGTGGCGAATGTCGACAACCTTATCTAGGCCCGTGCCCCCGGCGTCCTCATCGCGGGACAGTCGGGTTCATCGGGTTCGGGCTCGCAGATCCGTCTGAGGGGCAACGTCAGCGTCGCGCTGAGCAACAATCCCCTCATCTATGTCGACAACGTGCGCATCAAGAGTGAGCCGTACTCCCTGGGGGCCAGGAGTCGGCAGAACCGTCCGGCCACCTCGGGTAGCCCCCTCAACGACATCAACCCGGCAGACATCGAGCGGATCGAGATCATCAAGGGGGCCGCGGCGACGACGTTGTACGGCACCGAGGCGGCCGCGGGAGTGATTCAGATATTCACCAAGAGGGGCTCGACAGGTGCCCCCGTCTGGGCGGCCCAGATGGACCAGGGCTTCAACTATTTCCGCCCTTGGAACAAGGGCGACAGGGAGCCGTTCAACTTCCACGAGCCCGTGCTGCGCAACGGCTGGCGTCAGCGCTACTCGGCCTCCGTGCAGGGGGGTCAGGGTCAGCTCGGGTATTTCCTCTCCGCCTCGATGCTCGACAGTGACGGGGGGATCGAGACCGACAAGGAGGAGTCGTGGAGTGTACGGGGCAATGCGAGCTTCAGGCCTCTGGAGAATCTGATCCTTCAGTTCAACAGCTCGATGATGTCCCAGGACGTTGTGAACACCCGGCAAGGGAACAACGTCACCGGTACCGTCATGGTCACCAACCAGGAGTACTGGGGCCCCACATCGCGGGATGAAGCGACACTTCGGACGATGCTCGACCGAATCGCTCCTCGGAGCACTCGTCGCTTCATCAGCGGACTGACCGCCCAGTACGATCCTATTCCCAACTGGTCCAACCGCCTGACCGTCGGCTACGACCTTGCCGACCTACGAGGGGAGTTCGAGATACCCTACGGCTGGCGCTTCGCGGACGCCGAGAAGGGCAGCCGGGAGCGACAGGTCAACCAAACCGTCACTAAGAGCTTCGACTTCGTCAGCTCGCTGACGTGGGACCTGGCCTCGGAGTGGCGGTCCACAATGTCGGTGGGCGCGCAGGGCGTGGAAACCGACGAGCAGGACGTCAGGGCCGAAGGGTTCGACTTCCCTGGGCCGGGCGAATTCACGGTGTCGAGCACGGCCCGTCGCAGCGCGGCAGAGAGCAGGCTACGCGTCATCACGGGGGGGTTCTTCCTACAAAACCTCTTGGACTTTCGGGACCGCTACTTCTTGACGTTGGGTCTACGCGTCGACGGCAACAGCGCGTTCGGCCAGTCGTTCGGGCTACAGCCATACCCGAAGGCCAGCCTTTCCTATGTCCTATCGGACGAGGACTTCTGGCCAAGCGACTTCGCTGACGTGAAGCTGCGTGCGGCATACGGGCACGCGGGTCGTGCTCCCGGGGCTTTTGACGCCGTGCGTACGTGGGATCCGGTCGGCTACGGCCTCAACCGTCCGGCACTCCTTCCGGAGAATCTCGGGAACGCTGATCTGGGCCCCGAGCGCACTGCTGAGATCGAGCTCGGGTTCGATGCCGCGTTCCTGAACGGGCGGCTGAGGTTCGACTACACCTACTACAGCCAGACGACTTCGGACGCGCTCTTCGCGGTTCAGGAACCCTTGTCCAACGGCGACTGGAGCCCCCAGCTCAAGAACGTGGGCAAGATGAAGAACTGGGGTCATGAGCTGCTGATAGACGCCGAGGTGCTGAACTACCAGACGTTCGGTTGGAACGTAGGCCTGATGGCCTCGACGAACCACAGCGAAGTCTTGAGCCTGGGAGGCTCACCTCGTTTCGCTCCAGCCAGCACGGTTCGCTACCAGGCGTGGATCGAGGAGGGCCAACCCGTGCCCGTGATCAGAACCAATTGGGTCACGAATTACTGGGAGAAGGCCAAGCCGATCTACGCAGACGACACGATCATGGGTCCGCACTGGCCCACGCTCAGCCTATCGCCGAACATGACGCTCAGGCTCCCGGGGGACATTCTGCTCTCGGGGCGAGGTGAATACCAGGGTGGCTTCTGGATCAACAACATCGCGGAGACGGCGGCTCTGGGGAGAGGGCTGGACATGGTGATGTGCTGGGACGCGCACGATAAGTTCGACTCGGGCCAGGAGGAGGAGCTTTACGCCTGGGAATGGGCCAAGTGCATCGAGAGCGGCGTGTACGGCAAGTTCGTCAACCCCGGCGATTACTTCGAGCTGCGTGACATCAGCCTCACTGTACCCGTCGGCCGCTTCGTCCCGGGGACCAGCTCGGCGATGCTCACAGTGTCCAGCCGCAACCTCTGGTACTGGACGAAGAGGGAGCTCAGGACCGGTCACCCGGAAAGCCTCGAGGTCCAGATCAACGGCAGCCCCATCATCAGGCAGATTGGGGAGCAACTCCCACCGTCGTCGAGCTTCGTGATCTCACTCCGAGCAACCTTCTAAGCGGGGAGCGATCCCATGACTACGAGAAATCACAGGGGGGTTTCGCTTCCCGGCTGCGTGGCCGCGGCGACGTTGTTGGTCTGTCTGGGCCTGTCAGGATGCGACTTCGACGTGATCAATCCCGGGCCCCTGCAGGACAGTGCTACGGACGACCCCGGAGCTTGGCTGGCACTGGTGAACGGCATCGAGCGCGCGCTCGCAAACGGGTTCGAGGATTTCGCCGAGAGCGGCGACGCGCGGGCCCGTCAGATCCAGCCTGCGGGCGACACGAATCTCAATCACGAGTACGAGATCGGCAGCGCCGGTTCGCCTGGATCCCCGGTCGACATTGGGGACCAGGAAGCCGGATTCGGGGAGCTGCAACAGGCTCGTTGGGTGGGCGAGCAGGCCATCGAGCGTGTGGAGGCCGTTCTCGGCTCTGCGGCGTCCTCCAACGAGCTGCTGGCCCAGATGTACCTCTGGACCGGTTACGCGAACCGGATCCTGGGCGAGTACATGTGCCACGCCGTCTTTAACGGTGGACCACCGGAGGACTACAAGACGCATTTGACTCGCGCCATCGGCCAGTTTACCTCGGCGGCGAATATCGCGACCGCGGGCAGCGATGTGCAGATGGCTGCGTACGGCGGGAGGGCGTCCACGCACCTGCACCTCCAGAACTACGCGGAGGCGGAGGCGGACGCGCAGCGGATTCCCATGGGCTTCGAGTGGGGCGTCCACTACTACAGCGAGAACTCTCCGAGCTGGTATTGGGTCACGCAGATATCCGGTGCCGCCGTGCGAGGCATCACCACTTGGATGACTCTCTTCGACGAGTACTACCTGGACACCGGCGATCCGCGCGCCGCGTGGGGCTTCGACCCCAACTACCCCACCGGCGAGACGCCCAGGCCTCTGACCTGGGGGGACGTCCCCTTCCAGTATCCGCTGAAGTTCTTCGTGCCCAGAACGCCGGCGGCCTACACGGACTTCGACTCCCGGGACGGGACGGCGATGCGCAATCTCACGATCCCTGTGACGAGCTACCGTGAGATGCAGCTCATCATCGCGGAGGTGGGCCTTGAACTTAGGAGTGACTGGCAGACCGCGAGGGACATCATCAACAGCCGCAGGGCCGAGCTGATCACCGAGAACACGAGCGTACACGGTGGCGGCCACGAGGGTGGCACGCCGCTCGAACCCTTCCCGATTACCGATCTGGAGTCGGCCTGGAAGTGGCTCAAGCGAGAGCGGGCCATAGAGATGTGGATGGAGGGGAGACGCATCGGGGATCTGCGCCGCTGGAGGGAGCAGGGCACGCCGGGCGAGCTACACCCCCTGGAGTTTATCCCGGAGGAGGTCGCGCAACGGCACGGCGTGAGTCGGGAGCAGGACGTTTGCATCCCGATTCCGCAGCGTGAGATTGAAACGAATAACAATATTGCCGATAACTTCCGCGGCTGAAGGTAGGCGACGATGGCTGCAAGGATCGGCTCAAAGCTGGTCTCGGTTATACTCGCGGTGGGTTGCTTTGCGGCGAGTTCGGGCTGTCACTCTTATCGGGCGATCGCCCCTGACGCGGCTTCACCTGGCACTACGGTTCGCGCACACCTGACCCCTCCCGGAGTGGCGCGCCTTACGGTCAGCCTGGGCGATGCTCGAAGCACCGTCGAGGGACAAGTGGTCGAAGCCGCAGGGAGGCAGTTACACCTGCTCTCGCGGCACGAGTCGACGAATCGGTTTGAGAACGGCTTGGGATCGCCGTACCTACAACAGCGGATCATCATCGGACGGGATGAGATCCAAGGCATAGAGGAACGGGTCCTCGACCGGAGGAAGACCGCAGCCGTGACGACTGTCCTCGTTGGAGCGCTCACCGGTTTGTTCGTGCACTTCATGTGGGGCGACAGCAAGGGAGGAATACTCGATGAAACAGGTGACGAGGTGATATACTAGATCGTGCCTTAGAGCTACCTCCCCGACAACCTCTTCCGCGCGCAGGTACCCTTCCTGCGAAGGGTATTCCGGCTTCTGGCTGGCCCGTGACGAGCTATGTTATGATTTAGTAATGGACTGTCTTGCAAGCGATTGTCCCCTGATGAGGACGTGGGCCCTCGTTTCGCGACGCCCCCTGGGGCGGTCTCGCTCTGGGACAATCGCGCCGAACCGTCGGCCTCGAACGGGGCGCGTGCGCACCAACGCCGCCTGTGTCTTGTCCATCCTGCTATCAGCGCTCCCCCTGCAACTCAGCTCCCAGGAGACCGGCTCGATCTCGGGACGGGTGGTCGACGTCGAGACGCGTGTTCCAGTGGCTGACGCGGTCGTCCAGCTCCGGGCGTCGGGAGCGGCGGCGCTGAGCGATGAGCAAGGACGCTACCAGTTATCTGACGTCCCGGCAGGTCCCCAGGTCGTGCTCGTCGAGCATGTGGCCTACGGGCAGTACCTGCACGCTGTCGTCGTGGAGGACGGGATCGAACTTCGTCTCAACCTTCGGCTGAAGACAACGGCTATTCCACTGGACCCCCTCCTCGTCGAGGGACGGAGCGAGCTCGAAGAGCGGCGACAGAGCACGGGCCACTCCATGAATGAGATCTCGAGAGAGGAGATCGACGAAGCCTCCAGGCGGGGCCTGAGCCTCACGGATCTGCTGAGACAGGGTATGCTGGGCACCGTGGTGCGCGGTGGGGGCGCCTCGGGGGACTGCGTGGCGTACCGTGCAGTCGCGAGCGGCATGATCTGCCGTGAAGTCGCGGTCTATGTCGATGGAGTCCAGGTATCGAGCCCCAGTCTCCTGTTCCCCACCATGCCGCTCAGTGATATCGAGCGTCTCGAGATGCTTTCCGCGGCGGAGGCCGGAGCCCGTTACGGCCTCTCTGGTGGATGGGGAGTCCTGCTCGTCGAGACCCGCTCCGGGAAACGTCAGATGACTGCGGCCCGAGCGGCACAGCCGGCAGCCGATTGGTCGGAAGAATCGAAGCCGTACCCCTGGAAGCGGGTCTTCACCAGCTCGCTGGTGGGGAGTTCGGCAGGGCTGGGATTAGGTCTGATCGCGGTGAACCGATGCCTGCAGCTGAAGGAGTCCGGCCTGCTCGAGGTCGACACGAGGTGTAATGGCCTCACGACGTACGGTTCGAGCTTCCTCGCTCTCGGGCTTCCAAGCCTCGTCGGCGGGTTTGCCGCCAGGTGGGCTGGGGCAACCGAACGGTCTCGGGGGAGGCTCTTACCGGCGGCCTTCATGGGTGGGCTCTCGGTCGTCGCGGGCTACCTCCTCGTCGTCGGGGCCGAGAGGGACGCCTCCACCTCGTCCCAGGTGGCAGGTGTGGTGCTGCTGACGGTGGGCACACCACTATTGACCACGGTCTCGGACCGCGTTTTCAGGGCGCTGCGCTGAGCAGGTTGCCTATCCAAAACGCCGATTCGGCGATGGAGCCGTCCGCCCTGCCGCGATGGGTCGTCGAGGACGCAGACTGCGGCTAACCGGGCCTCAGAAAGCACCCCAGAGGCAGCTCACGGGCAATGCATACCGGCGGTTGCCGAAGGATAGTTTTCGTTCGCCGAAATAGAAGAGAATCGACGTCAACGTTCGCGTCCTGCCTGGGCCCTGGGTAGCGAACCAATCCAGATGCTTGAAGTCGGCCCGGCGCGCCGCGGACGATGCCTTGACCTCCATGGCGACGATGTTAAACGCACTCTCCGCGAGTATGTCGATCTCGCGCCCACGCTGGTCGCGCCAGTGGTGGAATCGGAAGTCGTTTTCCTGATGCGCCGCCGAGCGGATGATCTCCGCGAAGACGAAGCTCTCCGCCAGGCCGCCGAGCGCGGCGGGGTGGCCATCGATCCCGAACGAACGTGTGGTGAGATGTCTGAGAGCCGCCGCCATCCCGGTATCGACGAAGTGATACTTGGCGTTCTTGATCTCGCGGCCGGACTCTCCGGAGGTCCAAGCACCCAGCTTTACGATCAGCGACAGCCGCAGGAGCACGTCAAGGTATTGGTTGACCGTGCCTCGCCGCACTCCGATGAGCGAGCACAGCTCCGCGATGTTGAGTTCCGATGCGGTGCGGATGGCCAACTGGTCGATCAGACGCCTCAAGGCGTCCGTCTTGCGGACCCGAACGATGTCGGCGACATCGCGGTCCACGATCGTATGGACGTAGTCGCGGTAGATCTTCTGCCGCCCGCGGCGTTTGAGATTCCGGATTCCGGGGTAGCCGCCCCGCAGGATCATATCGATGTAGGCCTGTCGGCTGAGGACTCGCGGGGCCGGCAGTTCTCCCAGGTCCGGCGCTCTCGAGATCGCCCAGTCGAGGATCGTCGAGGGGCCGCGCGACATCGTTTCGGCCACGGTCATCGGCCACAACCGCAGCGTCAGGAGCCGGCCGGCAAGCGAGTCCGTTACGTGGGACGTGGTGAAGATGTTGGATGACCCGGTGATGACGAACTGCCCCGGAAGGTCACTGAGGTCCACGATTCGCTTGATGGCCAGCGGGAGTTGGGTGGAGCGTTGGGCTTCGTCGATGATCAGCGGCGCATCCTCGAGGTCGGCGCGCAAGGCTCGCAGCTCTTCCCAGGGATCGTTCTCGATTGCCTCGAGCGTCGTGGCGTCGTCGAGCGTGATGAATCTTCCGGCGCGCATGATGTCCCGAACGAGCGTTGTTTTTCCGGTCTGACGGGCACCCGTGATGTTCACCACGCGCGAGCAGGTCAGCGCGTCCTCCAGTTCGGCGGTGAGATGTCTTGGCAGAATCCTGTGCTCGGGAGACATGAAATCCGTCGTCACTGGCGAGAGGAGGGCTGCGGCCCAGGTGGGAATGCCGGTTGGGATCCGGTGAAAAACCGGTTGTCAACTTGGTGAAAATGTGATTAGAAATCTGGTGAAAATGCTATTATCACCATGGTGAAACCTACGTTGGACCGTCTTGGGACACAAGGATCAAGCGCCCGTTCAGAAAAACCGGGCGCTCTGTGACGTCGCGCGGTTGCCCTACCCTGGCTGCCCGAAGATCTCAGGCTTGGTGTCGCGCAGGATCGAGAGGATGGCGTCGCGGTCGCCCGCGGAGAGATGCGCGAAATCCCGGCCGCCCTCCTCGCCGCGGAGGATGCTGAGGATGCGCCCGTCGACGTAAGCGCGCGCCTGGGCCGGGAGGGCGTCGTATTCGGGCGAGTGGGTCAGGTAGCTCAGCGGGTGGCGGAAGAGGCGGGTGCGCAGATCCAGGTCGCGGAGGGAGCGGCCCTGCGCGTCCCTGCGGCCGCCGACCGTGAAGTCGGCGGCGAAGGCAGAGGTGCCCTCGATGGGGTCCTCCAGACGCGGGGTGCCCACGAAGAACAGAGCGCGCACGAGCGACTCGCCAAGGCCCTCGACCAGGCGGGTGGTGCGTGGAGACATCTCGCCGGGGGGCAGGCCCTCCTGCTCGTCGTCGTGAAGGCGGGTGCGGACGCGGTATCCCACCAGGGTGATGAGGTTTTGCACGGTAGTCTGGTGCTCGGCCACCAGCAGGGCAACGATGTCGCTGTGGGCGCCGAGGTAGGGCGTGAGGTCGATGAACTCGCTGAGATCCGTGAGATTGCCGCCCGCGGTCAGGGAGTCGCCTCTGCGGCCGAGGGCGACGTTCCCCATGTGGAGCTGGTCGCCGTGCGTGCCGGTGACGTACCATCCGCCCCAGCGTTCCCTGATGGGGGTGGTGTCGGTGGTGACCTGCCACAGCTCGTGGGAGGCCAGCTGGCCGTTCTCGTCGGTCGGCCCGGAGCCCATGATGTGCCGGGGCACCCCGCCCCCGGTGAGCGAGAAGGAGTCGTGGCACTGGAGGCAAAGGCCGGTCTGGCGGCGGATGCGGGGCCCGTCCTCCCCGTCCGGCTCCAGGTTGTAGAAGACCGGTCCCAGCTCCGGGTCCTGCGCGGAGATTTCAAGGCCGTCCGCCCCCGGCGTCCAGGCGACGTAGACGCGGTCGTTGAAGTAGATGGCGCGCGGGGTCTCGGGCCAGATGAGCCGCGCCAGCAGGCTGGTCTTGGAGAAGACCAGCATCTGGGAAGAGACGGGGATGCGGAGTTCGCGCAGGACGGCGGCCAGATAGGCGCTCGGGCCCTCGCGGTCGAGGGTCACTTCCCCGCTCTCCAGGCCGCGGGCGAGGACGGCCACCGGGTCGGTGGTCTCGCCGGTTGCGTAGGGGATGGTGGGGTATTGGGTGTCGTAGGGGAGCTGCGGGGTGGTGAGGATGGGAAGGGGGGCGGCGGAGGTGCCCATCGGGATGGCGAGGGCGAGCAGGATCGCAACCGTGGCCAGGGAGCGGACGGACCTCATCGCGTGATCGCCCCGTAGGGCCGTCCGGCCCGCATGGCCGCGTACGGCACCAGGCGCCGCGCAGCCGTCCGGCGCTTGCCTCCGGAGTCCACCAGTTCGTAGTCGCCCTCCACCATCTGGAAGACGGAGAGATCCGCCACGGCGCCCTCTCGCAGGGTGCCCAGCTCTTCCCCGAAGTCGAAGATGCCCGCGGGGGTGGAGGTGGCGCAGCGGATCACCTCCTCCAGGGACATGCCCATGTGCAGGAACTTGGTCAGGGTGGTGGGCAGGCCGAACACCGGGCCGAGCGCGTTGCCGCGGTGCACGTCGCTGGAGATGGCCGCGAGCCGGATGCCCTGGCCAAGGGCGCGCTCGGCGACGTCGAAGTCCAGGTTGCCGCGGCCGTGGCCGATGTCGAGGTGGATGCCTCGCTCCACCGCCTCCAGCACCTCCGGGTAGACGTTGCCGGCATCGTCGAGGATGCTTCCGCTGCGCCGCAGGGCATGGGTCACCACGTCACCGGGGCGGAGCAGCTCCAGGATGCGCGGGAGGGGAGAGGTTTGTCCGCCGATGTGCACCATGATGGGCACGCCGGCGCCCTCCGCGGCCAGGCGGGTGAGGCGCATGACCTCCAGGTCGTTGCCGCCCGGGATGCCGGCCAGCATACGCACCTTGAGGCCCACGATCACGTCCCGGTTGGCCTCCACGGTTGCGACGATGGCGTCCGGGTCGATGTACGCCAGGTCGGCCAGCTCGTTGGAGATGGTCATGCCCGGGCTGGACACGTTGAGGAGGGCGTACACGCGCGTTCGCGCGGGCGCCGCCACGTAGGTCCTGAAGCCCGGGAAGGTGGTGGCGCCCGACGAGCCGGCGTCGACGACGGTGGTGACCCCCCTGGCGATCCCCACCACGTCCGGCTCGATGGAAACACCCGAAACGCCGTCGTAGACGTGCACGTGAACGTCGATGAGGCCCGGGGTGACGATCATGCCATGCGCGCGCACCACTTGGCGGCCCTCGGTCTCGGCGATGCGTTCGGCGACGCGCGCCACCCGCCCGCCGGTGATGCCGATGTCGCGGCGTCCGTCGATCCCCTCGGCCGGATCGATCAGCCGGCCGCCGACCACCACCGTGTCGAACTGGCGTTCCTGCCACGGGCGCAGCGGGAACGGCAGCGCCAGGACAAGGCCAGCGCTCGCGGCGCCGGCGACGAACTGGCGGCGGGTTGTGTTGGACCTCGGCGGACGGAGCGGCGACGCTTCGAATGCTCCCGTCATTGCCGCCGGATCTCCGCCTTCGGTGCAGGCGAACTGAAGGAGCGGAGACGCGCGGCATGGTCCTTTCGCCTTCGGATGCTCCTCGGGTTTGGTTGGATCGCGCATTGTTCACCTCCCGAGTCCGTTGCGGCGCCCATGATCACCGCGTCACCCGTTCCCTCTAAGGCTCGACACCCGGGCAATATACGCGAAACGGCTGCCGGGAGCCCGCAGGCCCCCGGCAGCCGCCGCGACTACCTCGTCCGAAGCTGTCGATCAGGTGCCGCCGAGCTCCGGGATGTTGGGGTTGCGTTCGCGCTCCGAGTTGGGGACGTCGAAGCAGAGGCGCGCCTGATTGTTGATGAGGGTGCCGCGCTCGTTGTCGCTGAAAATCTCGGAGATACGCTCGAAGTCGGGCAGCTCCAGGTCGCCGGGCGTGTTGTTCTCCTCCCAGCGCCTCTGGTCACCCAGCGTGCGCGCCTCCAGGAAGAGTTCGATCGCCCGCTCCCGCTTGAGGTACGTCCAGGCCCCTTCCAGGCTCATCGCATCCCGCGGCTCCAGCGGCATGCCACCCGGATGCAGCATGGTCTCGTTGGTGGTGTAGGTGGCGCGCAGGTTGTTGATGGTGGTCATCGCCGCCTGCCAGTTGCCGTTCGACAACTGGGCCTCGGCTTCGATGAGGCGCATCTCGCGGCCGCTTGCCACCCGGAAGCCGTCGTTGGGATCGTCGTACTTGGTCTGGTTGAACCAGGGAGTCTGTCCGTATCCCAGGAGCGAGGCGTTCGACCAAGGGAAGTTGGGATCCTCGAACCACTCCGCGCGCGGATCCCCGGTTTCCTGATAGTAGCCGGACGCGCGGATGGGCGCCCCGCCGGCCGCCATGTCGGGCTGCGGTCCGTAGTAGGTGTTCCACATGGTGAAGGCGAGATATGGCTGCCTGCCGTTGGCCCACATTATGGTGTTGCGCGTGGCGGCCACGTTTGCGTCCGACGCCACATAGTAGTCGAAGCTGTTGGGGACGGCTCCGGCGTCCGACGCCGCACCACCCCAGTCACCCAGGAAGGCGCGCACTGAGGCACGGCCCGCAGTGGCCGCCATCCTCAGGGTTTCGCCGGGATTCAGGGCCAACGCCGCGCTGAACTGCTCTTCGGCCCGCCTCAGATAGTCCGATCCGGGGAGCAACTCCGATCCATCGATGACCGCCTCGCACCAGTTCTCTCCGAGCAGCCGGTTGGAGAATCCAGCCCAGACGTTCGCCTGCGCGACGATCTCCGAGTCAACGGGATCTTCCGATTCTGCGAACAGCTTGAGAGCCGTCTCGGCGATGAAGCGGCCCTGCTGGGCGTCGTTGAATTGGCCGCCTCTCCCACCGGGCTGAAGGAAGCCTCCCTGCTCCAGTACGTTATGCCCATAGGCGCCGGTCTGGCCTCCGGGCATGATCTGTCGGGTTACGAGCGCCCCCGTGTATCCGATCCAGCCGATGCCTTCGTTCAGCCTGCGCTGGGACCCGTTGACCAGCCCTTCGCGCGATTCCTCGCGGACCAGGAACTCGTCTTGGATGGGACCGGGGTTGATGACTTCGCACGCCGAGAGTGCGAAGACGGTGACCAGGAGGGCAGCACTCCGGAATGCTTTCTTGATGTTCATTGTGTCCTTCCCCTAGAACGTGATCCGGAGGGATGCGTGCAGCGTGATCGGCGCCGGCACGGACTCCTCGAAGTTATACCCCAACTGCCTCTGACCGCCCGTGGGATCACCGGTCAACTCCGGATCCATGAACGGCATCTCCTTCCGCCACAGGTACGAGTTGCGCAGGGCGAGCGTGAAGGTCGCGTTGCTCACTCTCTCCGGGAACACGGCGTCCACCGGAATGGTAGCGCTCACGCTGCGCAGCTTGAAGAAGTCGCCCTTCCACATGTAGCCCTCGCCCTCACGCGGATTACAGCGGGCGCGGAAGAGGGCCGGCGTGTCCGGCTTCAACTCGATCGAGCTCTGCGGGTTCACGTACCACGGGAAGCAGAGGTGGGAGCGGACGCTCCGGCTGATGGACCAGACGGCCTCGTTCATGTAGAAGCCGCCCTTGAACTCGCCGTTGGCGGAGAGGGTGATGTTGCCCGGCGCGCGGACCGTCATGTTCCCGCCGATGAACGTGGTCGGCAGGTTGGGGCCATAGTTCACCGCATCTTCGTTGAAGATCGCCTGAGACTCGGTGCAGACCCGGTCGAGGCAGTAGTTGGGCGCCGCGATTTCATCCGGGTTTCTGACCATCAGGTCCCGCCGGTTGCTCAGCGGGCATCCTTCGTCACCGTTCGGTCCGCAGTCCATACGCAGGGAACTGGTCGGCGGAATGCCGAGCTCCAGCACCTTGGAGTGATTGGTGGTCAACGACCCGCCAATGTCCACTCCCCAGTTGGCCGATTCCAACACCGTCAAGCCCATTTCAACCTCGATCCCCTGGTTCTGGATCCTGCCGATGTTGGTGAGCTGGCTATTGGTGAAGCCCGTGGAAGGAATCTGGGGGACATCGAGGAGCGCGTCGTTGGTGGTCTGACGATAGGCCGTGAAGGTGGTGGTGAGCCGGTCGCCCAGCCACGACGCGTCGAATCCGGCCTCGATCTCTTCGGTGACCTCCGGACCGACCTCGTCGTTACCCACGTTCGCGGGTACGAACGCCGGTACGCCGGCCAGACCGGCCGGGGTCCAGGTACGCACGGCGTCGAAGGCGCCGGGCGCACGGCCGGACTGGCCGTAGGCGGCGCGCAGCTTGAACTCGCCCAGATCCGGCCAGAACCCTTCGTCGGAGATGATCCAGGACGCGCTCGCCTTGGGGTACACCTGGAGCCCGAAGCCCTTGCCGAAGGCGCTGTTGCCGTCGACGCGCGTTCCCACCGTAATGAAATAGCGGTCTGCAACGTCAAAGACGTTCTGGAAGAAGAAGCCGGCATTCCAGATCTTGGAGCGCGCCTCGTGGGCCTGGGTGAGGGCGGCGGATTCGAGGGTGGGGTCGGCGGCGCCGGGGAAGTTCTCACCGAAGCCTTCAACCAGGCGGTCATCGTCGCCGGTGGCCTGGCCGCCCCAGGAGAAGTTCGAACTGATCGAGGACGTCAGGTCGAAGCTGTAGGTCCCGACGTAGTCGAAGGAAAGGACGCGGTTCTGGAAGGTGTTGTTGAGCAACGCTCCCTGTGGTACCTGCCTCCACGCGTAGGGGCGCAGGTTGCGGTGCTCCTGAGTCGAGAAGTCGTACCCGACCGTGAAGCGGTTGGTGAGGCTCTCCAAGGGCGCATAGGTGATTGTGGCGCCAGTGGTGAGCCGCTCGACATCCTGGTTGAGCTGCTGGTCCATCAGCTCGTTGAGGACCGCGGGATCGCCGGTACCGAAGTAGTTCCTCTCCGCCCGGAAGGCGTTGAGGGTGATGCCCTGGGCGTTGTTCTGCCCGTTGGTCATCGTGAGGGCGTTGGCCGCGTACGCCGTGTTCCACTGGATGGTCAGATTGTTTGCGGGCGTAATCGTGAAGTTCGCGCGAGTATGGTACTTCTTCTGGCTGTCATTCGTCATGTAGCCCTGTTCATCCAGGAAGCCGCCCGAGATGAAATACTGGAGGTCCTGCCTACCGCCCCTGACGGAGAGCGAGTAGTCCAGCGTGAAGGGCGAGCCCGGATGATACTCGCCGCAGCTGAACGGCCCGGTGCAGATCCAAGGACCCATGTTGATGTACGGGTCGGCGCCGGGAGTGTCCACGCCGAACTTGCGGCTCCAGGCACTTCCGGCCTTGACCTCGGCCGTCCACACGGGAGCTCCGACCGAGCCACGCTTCGTGAAGACCTGGATGACGCCCGCGGAGGCCTCGGTGCCGTACAGGGTGGTCGCCGCCGATCCCTTGATGACCTCGATGCGCTCGATGTCGTTGGGATTGATGTTGTCGAGCGGACTCACAGCGATGTTGCCGCTCCGGCCGCCACGACGATCCGGCGGGTTCGCATCCGGCAGCGGGTCGCTGCGCATGCGCACCCCGTCGATGTAGATGAGCGGGTGGTTGGAGAGCTCCACGCTGCTCGCGCCCCGCAGGCGAATGATCTTCGCCTGGCCGACGCCGCCGCCCCCGTATACCTCCAGTCCCGGTGCCTGCGATTGCAGGATGTCGGATACGAGCACCGGACGGTCGGGCACCTCGGCCACGTTGATCTGCGCGATGGTGTTGCCGATCTCGCGCTGGCGGGCCGCGCCGGCCGTGCCGGTCACGACGATCTCGTCGAGGCCGAGCGCCTCTTCGGTGAGTGTGAAGTCCTGCACCACGGTCTCGCCGGCGGCCACGGTGATCTGCGCCGTGGACGAGCCCAGGCCGATGCGCTCGGCACGCATCTCGTAGCTGCCCGGGGGGACGTTGAGCAGCACGTAGCGCCCGTTTTGCCGGGTGAGGCTTCCGACGCCGGTGTCGGTCAGGAAGATCTGGACCTCACCGAGCGGTGCTCCAGAGCCCTCCATCGTTACCTGGCCGGTAACCCGTCCGGGCTCCTGTGCCGCCGCGGGCAGTGCCGCCGCGAGGAGGAGCGCCGGAAGCACGACCAGGGCGCGCCGCCACCCCTTGGTTCGCGCGGTGGTTGTGAGTACGAACCTTCGATTGCTCATGACATCCTCCGTTGAGGGAAACACACAAGTGTTGTCGTGTTCTGGCATGCCTCCGCAACCCGCCACGCCGTACTGGCGCGGCCTTGCGATGACACAATCAGCTACAACCTAGCAGAGTAGGCGACAGCAGCCCCTGCCGTCAAGCTACAAGGCCGCCTTGGTACAGCCATCGAACTGGCGGGCCGAAAGGTGGGATTCGGCGCTCGTCAGCCTCCGAAGCGGATGGTGAAGACGCGGCGGCCGCGATCCTCCACCGTGTCAACGGGTGGGTTGATCGCGTCGGGCTGACGGGCATCGTTCAGGATGAAGACGATGAGCCCGGTGATGACGGCCGCGGTACCCCCGACCAGCGCGCCCGTCTTCGCCCGGCTGAGCTCCTGGCGTTCGATCTGCACGATCTCGCCCGCGGGAACCCGGATATCCTGCCCCAACTGCGAGCTGTGGAAGCCCACCTGCCGCCGAACCGTGGGGATGCGCACATAAAAGTCGGCGTCGGTCCGGCGCACGAACTCACCGGAGAGCACGGGCTCGAACAAAGTGTTCAGCGCATCCTCGTTGCCGGCCTCGTTTATCGCGTCCACGCCCGCCCGCGTCAGGAACAGCCGCACCGATTCGCCGGGCGGCACCGCTCCGATCTCGGTGGGCACGTAGTTGAAGCAGCCGGTGGTGGTGGAGAGCACCAGGACGGCGGCGAGGTGTCGAAAGTAGTGATTCGGCTTCATCGGCAGCGGGCTGATTGAGGTTCCCACAACATTAATCCTGTCACCGTTGGGCCGGCAACGATGGATCGGCCACTGCAGCGCCGCGCGACCGGCGTTGACGCCCGCGACCGGGGCGCCGACAATCCACCATGGCCTCGCTCCAGGAACTCCTCGTCGCCTCCAGCCGCACCTTCGCCGTTGGCATCCGGATCCTTCCCGAGCCGCTGAGGACCGAAGTCACCGTTGCCTATCTCCTGCTGCGGGTTTCCGACTACCTGGAAGACAACCGCGAGCTTGGTGGTGACGAGAAGGTAGCGTTGCTGGCGAAGTGGCAGGACGTACTCGCGGGAGACGGGGCGCGGCAGGCGTTGATCGAGCGTCTGCGGGAAGCCCGCGAGGAGACCCCGGACGCGCTCGTGGCGCGTCACGCGGCGACGGTCCTCGCCGGACTCGAACGGCTCGCCGCGCCCGCCAGGGAAATCCTCATCCGCCGCGTGGGCGAATCGAGCGCCGGGATGGCGCGCTGGACGGAGCGCGGATCCCGCTTCGAGACCGAGGCCGATCTCGACGACTACATGCACGAGGTGGCCGGACGCGTGGGTCATCTCCTTACCGAGCTGTTCACGTTGCGGCTTCCGGGGACGCGGAACGCACGCAAGCGGATGATGCCGCTCGGGCGCGAGTTCGGGCTGGCGCTGCAAACGGTGAACGTCATCCGCGGGCTGCACGAAGACCGGGATCGCGGGTGGGTCTATGTGCCTGCCGCATTTGTTCCCGATCCGCGCATTCACCCGAGCCAGCTCTTCGACCCGGCGAACCTGGACGCGGCCATGGCCGTCCTCGCGCGGCTGGTCACGAAGGCCGACGGGCACCTGGCCGCGGCCCGGGCCTACATCCGGCTCATCCCGAGACGCTACCACCGGGTTCGGCTGTTCTGCCTGCTGCCGCTGCTCTTCGCGGTACGCACGCTGGCCATCAGCCGGGCCAACCCGGACGTTCTCAGGCGGGAGACCAAGATGACGCGGCGGGAGGTGAAGGCCATCACACGCCGGGCCGTGGTGCTGGGTTTCTCGAATGGGTGGATCGAACGTTACTGCACGCAACTCGCAACCGCCCCGACCCCATGACATCTCTTGCGTCCTTCCGCGACGAGTTCCCGGTCTCCCGCACCCACATCTTCCTGAATCATGCGGGCGTGGCGCCCACCTCGACGCGCGTCGTGCGGGCGGTGCATCGCTTCATGGATTCGATCGCGCGCGAGGGCCGGCCCGACTTCGACGCCTGGGAGTCGGTGGCGCAGCACTGCCGGGAACGGTTCGCGCGCCTGATCGGGTGCGAGGCGGACGAGGTCGCGTTCGTGCGCAACACCTCGCACGGGCTGTCGCTGCTCGCGTCCGGGCTGGACTGGCGGCCCGGAGACCGGGTCGCGGCGGCGGCATCGGTGGAGTACCCCTCCAACGTATACCCCTGGATGGACCTGGACCGGCGAGGCATCGCGGCGCTCGACGTGATCCCCGTGGACGGCGCCGGGACCGTGACGGTGGACGCCGCGGAGCGGGCGCTCGGTCCCGGCAGCCGTGTATTGGCGGTCAGTTCCGCCCAGTACGCAACGGGCGCGGTCACCGACCTGGCCGGGGTGGGGCGGCTGTGCCGGGAACGCGGGGTGCTCCTCTGCGTGGACGGCATCCAGACGGTGGGCGCCCTGCCCATTGACGTGAAGGAGGCGGGGGTGCACTTCCTGTCCGCGGACAGCCACAAGTGGATGCTCGGCATGATGGGCATCGCTGCGGTGTTCGTGGACCGCTCGGTGGTCGGACGGATTCATCCGCCGCTGCTCGGCTGGCGCAGCACCACCGACGCCTTCAATTTCGACAGGGTCCACTTCGAGCTTCTGGACCACGCGGGGCGCTACGAGGAGGGAAGCCTCGCGTACCCGCTTATCGCCGGCTTCGGCGCCGCCCTCGAGCTGCTCGAGGAAGCCGGGATCCCCGCCATCGCCGGGCACGTGTGCGCGCTGGTGGCCGATGTCGGCGAGCGCCTGGAGCGGCTCGGCTGCGTTGCCACGCCCGAGGCCGGGAGCCGGCGCCACATTCTGACCTTCCGCCACCCCGATCTCGACAACGAGACGCTGCTCGCCGGACTCGAGCGGGCCGGCGTGGTCGCGTCGCTCCGGCGGGCGCGCATCCGGGTGGCGCCGCATCTTTACAACACCCATGAAGAGATGGGACGAGTGGCGGACGCGGTGGGCGCGCTGCTCCCCGCGAACGTCAGGTAGCCCCTGGACAGGAAGAAGCACATCGAAGCCGGGACGAGCACCGAAGCAAAGACGAGTACTGCAGGGCGAACGAGCCCTGGGGAGGACCGAACCATGAGGAGAAAGGGGATGAGACAAGCGACGACCACGCCGATCTCGGCGATGACAAGGAAGTGGACAGACCTGGGCATTGCGCTTGCGCTGACCCTGCTCACGACCGCGTTGGTATCGAGCACGGCGGCTGCGCAGAATCGTCAGAGCGACGACGCGCTGCCCACCATCGAAGACAGAACCGGCTCGATGGAGCTCATGGACGGCTTCCTGCCCATGTACTGGGATGATGCCGGCGGCAGGATCTGGCTGGAAATCGCCCAGTGGGACACCGACGTGTTGCACGCCTCCGGGATCGGTGCGGGTCTCGGGTCGAACGACATCGGCATCGACCGGGGGCAGTTGGCCGGTTCGCGCGTGGTGCGCTTCCATCGCGTGGGCCCGAAGGTGCTGATGATCCAGCCCAACTACCGCTTCCGCGCATCCAGCGACAACGCCGCCGAGCGGAAAGCGGTGGAGGACGCCTTCGCGCCCTCCACGCTGTGGGGCTTTGACGCGGCCGCGCAGACCGGCGACCGCGTGCTGATCGACTTCACGCCCTTCCTGCTGCAGGACATCGCCGGCTTCGCTGGACGCCTGCGGCCGGGCACCTACCGGCTGGACCAGAGCCGGAGCGCAGTCTACCTGCCGATGGTGATGAACTTCCCCGAGAACACGGAGATGGAGGCGTCGCTGACCTTCGTGCGCCAGGACGGAGGGATGGCCGGCGGCCGCTTCGGAGGCGGCGGGGGTGGCGCCTTCGAGGGGGTCGGCAATGTCGCGGCCAACGCCGGCGCGGCTACGGTGCGGATGCACCATTCCTTCATCCAGTTGCCCGAGCTGGGCGAATACACGCCCCGCGCGCACGACTCCCGCTCCGGCTACGGCGGCATGTCCTTCCAGGACTACTCCGCAGCGCTGGACGAGCCCATGACCCAGCGCTTCATCCGCCGGCACCGCCTGGAGAAGCGCGATCCGACCGCAGCCATGAGCGAGCCTGTGGAGCCGCTCGTCTATTATCTGGATCCCGGGACGCCGGAACCCGTCCGATCCGCGCTGCTGGACGGCGCGCGGTGGTGGAACCAGGCCTTCGAGGCGGCCGGCTTCATCGACGCCTTCCGGGTGGAGATCCGGCCCGAAGACGTGAGCAGCCACGACGTGCGCTACAACGTCATCAACTGGGTGCACCGGTCGACGCGCGGGTGGAGCACGGGGGGCTCGATCACCGATCCGCGCACGGGCGAGATCCTCAAGGGAAACGTGACCCTGGGCTCGCTGCGGGTGCGGCAGGACTACATGATCGCCGAGGGGCTGCTGGCGCCCTACGAGAACGGGGACGAGGACGTGCAGGACATCGCGGAGTGGGCGCTGGCGCGCATCCGTCAGCTGTCGGCCCACGAGGTGGGGCACACGCTGGGGCTGGGGCACAACTACTACGACAGCGACGTCGGACGCATCTCGGTGCTGGACTACCCCCATCCGCTGATCACCTGGGACGGCAGCGAGTTCGACTACTCGGAGGTGTACGACACCGACATCGGCGAGTGGGACAAGGTCGCGATCCGGTACGGATACTCCGACTTCCCGCCCGGGACGGACGAGACCGCGGAGCTAAACCGGATCCTGGACGAGGCGTGGGAGCAGGATGTCCGCTATTTGACCGGCCAGGACGCCTCGGCGCACGCGCGGGTCGACCAGTGGTCGAACGGGACGGACGCCGGAGCCGAGCTCGACCGAATGCTCGACGTGCGGCGCGCGGCCATGGACCGCTTCGGCGAGCGCGTGATCCGCAAGGGCATGCCGATGGCGCAGATGGAGGAGGTGCTGGTGCCCCTCTACATGCACCATCGCTACCAGGTGACCGCCGCCGCCTCGGTATTGGGCGGGATGCACTACACCTATGCGACACGCGGCGACGGACTGGAACCGGTGCGGTCGGCCTCGGCGGACGAGCAGAAGCGGGCGCTGGACGCGCTGGTGCGGTCGTTGCAGCCGGCCGAACTGACCATCCCGGCGAAGGTTCTGGACGATTTGCCGCCCCGGCCCGCCGGCTACGGACGCACCCGCGAGCTCTTCCCGCGCTACACGGGGTCGATGTTCGACGCGGTGTCGCCGGCGGTGGTCGCGAGCGCCCACGTGGTGGGCGAGGTGCTGGAGCCCAGCAGGGCGGCGCGCCTGCTTGAACAGAACGCGCTCGACGGGTCGCTGCCGGGCCTTGGCGACGTAATCGGCGCGCTCACGGCGGTGGGCGACCCGAACGCGGCGGACTCGCCCTACGAGGCGGAGGTGCGGCGCGCCATCGGCCGGGTGGTCGCGGACGGGCTGATGAGCCTCGCCGGCGCGGCCGCCATGCCCCAGGTGAGGGCGGTCGCGGCGCAGCACCTTGGGTGGCTCGGGGACGCGGCCGAGGGCCGGTCGATGGGCGACGACCACAACGCCGCCCACTTCGCCCTGCTGGCACGAGACATCCGGCGCTTCGAGGAGCGGCCCCACGAGCCGTGGGCACCGCTGGTGACGCCCGATGCGCCTCCCGGGGCCCCCATCGGCAGCGCGCCCATGGACTGGACCGGATTCGGGACGGGGCTCGGGGGCACCCTCGTGGCTCGGGCGGGGCTGGCAGACCTCACCTGGCTGGAGAAGCTGGTGCCGTTCTGCGCCTACGAGCAGTGGTAAGGGTCAGCCTGCCCCTCAGCGCAGTACGCGGAAGATGCGGTCGGCAACCGTCGTCATGAGGGGCGTGCCGACTGCCAGCAGGACGATCCCCGCGGTCTCTGCGGCGCCGGCCTCGTTGCTCCTGCCCTCGATGAGCAGGAGGTAGCCGGCGGTCGCCGCCATGGCGCTTCCGAGCGCGGCGGGGAGAAAGCGTCCCTTGGAGCGGTCGGTCTGGCCGGCCCACCCGGCCGAGTAGCCTCCGGCCGCGCTGGGCAGCGCGAGCGCCAGGATGCCCGTGCCCGTCGTCAGGATGCCGGTGCAGCGCGGGCGCAGGCCCCCGAGGCCGGTATCGATTTCAAGACATTGGTTGGCCAGACCGAGGCCGACCGCCAGGCCGACCGCGTTCCCCACGAAGGAGCTGGCGAAGACCCGCTCCCACCCGTAGCGCTCCTCCTCCAGGGACCAGTCGAAGCCGGTAACCAGATTGTCGGCAGCGGCCTCGCGCTGGCGCTGCGGACCGGTCTTGGTCTCCACCAGCAGGGCGCCCCCTCCCGCGGCCATGCCGAACCGCGTCGACGCCTGCAGGGGCGACAGCAACTCCACGCGCGCGATGTCCTCGAGGGGCATCGAGAAGTAGAGCAGAGAGGGCGCCGCCGAGCGGACTCCATCGACATAAACCGACACCTCGTTGCACCCACCTTGCGCCGACGTGGAACGGTATTCGACGCACGAGCCGGTCCTTCCCGATCGTACCCGGAGGCCGGGCAGGTGCTGCGCGAGTACTTCGGACAGACCGAGTCCGCGGCGGGCGGCCTCGCTGAGCTGCGCAGGCCCGACCTCATTGATGGAATGGCCGGTGGAGATCCGCCTCCGCTCCAGCTCCGTGACCGCCTCCACGACCAGGGGCTCGAGTTCGATGGTTCGCGCCGCAAGGCGCACATCGAGACGCAGATCCTCGCCCGGATTTACGGCGATTTCCCGCGACTGGTCGCCGTAGGCCAGATGCTCCACCACCAGGATGTGCGCCCCCTCGGGAACATCCGTGAAACGGAACATCCCGTCGGCATCGGTCACGGTGGAGAGGCCGAGGTCGTGGAGGCGCACGACGACATCGGGGATGGGCCGCGAATTCTCATGCTCGAGCACGCGGCCGGTCAGAGTCCCCGTTTGCTGGGCGGCGGCTGCGGTCACGGACACCAGCGTCAGGACGTACAGCAGGGCTGCGAACGAGGCCGCGCGGGCACACTTGGCGAGCGCGCGCCGCGCCGCAACCGAGAATCCCGGATGTGCGGCGGTTTGTGCCGGTCGGACCGGCCGGAGGGAAGTCATGCGCGAGCCTGTCGGGGAAAAGCGTGCCAGATCAAAATACCCTGAGCCGATCCGGCGCGTTCCGATACCGGGCTGGGCCCGGGGGATGCCTCCAAAGCTAGCGCTGGCGCACCGTCGCCGCTAACGCCGGGGCGCCGGCGAGGGTCCGATGTCCACCCGGATGTCGCGCCACTTTCCCTGCCGGTAGCGCGCCACGCTCAGGATGCAGCGGGCGGCGTGTCCCAGCAGAATCGCGGTCCAGACGTCGGTGGGTTCAAGACCGCGCATCTGCTGCAGGATCGCCAGCAGGCCGAGCGGAATCACCACCTGGGAGATGATGGAAATGAACAGCGGACTGCGGGTGTCGCCGCTCCCCTGCAGTCCGCCGGTGTATGTAAGCGCGACGGTCACGAAGAGCCCCGAGATGCTCAGGAAGGCCAGCAGCTGGACTCCCAGGCCGGCCACCCGGGGATCCTCCATGCCGAAGATGGAGAGCAAGGCCTCGGGGACGAGCAGAAATATTGTGCCCACGGCGATGGCGACCCCCAGGCCGATGCGCGAAGCGACCCGCACCCCTTGGACGGCCCGTTCCGGATGTCCCGCTCCCAGATTCTGTCCGACCACCGCCCCCGTAGCGCCCATCAGACCCAGCGAGGTCCAGGTAATGAGCGAGAACAGCTGCACGTAGCCGACGGCGTAGGCGGCCTGCGCCTCCGCGCTCAGGGCGAGTGATCCGATGAAGCGGAGCAGCAGCACGCCGCCGAGGTTCATGACCACGCCCTGGATGCCGGCGGGGAGCCCGAACCGGAACAGTTGGCGGATGATCGCCCAGTCCGGCGCCAGGGACATGCCGCGTTCGAAGGAAACCACCGTCCTGTGCGAGAGCAGCAGCCAGAGCACGTACCCGCTCACGATCACTCCGGAGATCACGCTGCCCATCGCCGCGCCCGCGGTGCCGAAGGACGGGATGGGCCCCAGGCCGCGAATGAGGATCACGCTGAAGGTGATGTTGAGGAGGGTCAGGGCCACGCCGAGGCGGAGGGGCGTTCGCGCGTCTCCGGCCGCCCGGAATGCCCCTCCGGCCATGAAGAACATCATGGTGCCGAAGCTGAAGACGAAGAGGATGCGCAGGTAGGGGAGTGCCTCCTGCTGGACTTCTGCGGTCGCGCGCACCAGCCCCAGCAGGGAGGGAGCGAGGAAGTACCCCAGAGGCGCGACGATGCCTACGGACAGAGCCGCGGCCGTGAGGAAGGCCTGGTAGACGGTCCGATTGACCTTGTCCCTGTCGCCCGCGCCGGCGAAACGGGCCACCAGAATGCCCATCCCCGTGAACAGCGAGGACACGAAGGTGATGACGACGAGGTAGATCTGCGAGGACACGCCGATGGCGGCGTTGCCCGCGTAGCCCACGTAGTTGCCGACCATCGCATGGCCGACCACCCCCTGCATGCCGGCGATCACGTTCTGCAGCATGGTCGGCCACGCGAGCATCCATACCGCCAGCGGGACCGGCCCTTCTACGATGCTCCGGTCGAAGGGGCGTCCGCCGGCCCGCCGGGACATGTCGCGAACGACCCGCTGGGGTCAGGCCGGCGTGCCTTTTCTCCGGACGACCCGGAGGAGCTTCGCCAGGGGGTCGTACGCCCGGTCCACGACACGCTCCTTCAGGGGGATGATGGCGTTGTCGGTGATGGTGATGCTCTCGGGACACACCTTGGTACAGCACTTGGTGATGTTGCAGTAGCCCACGCCCTGGTCCTTGCGCAGGGCCTCGAGCCGGTCTCCGGTGTCGAGCGGATGCATCTCCAGCGCCGCGACGTGCACCATGAAGCGCGGCCCGATGAACTCCTCGTGCAGGTGGTGGTCCCTCAGCACGTGACATACGTCCTGGCAAAGGAAGCACTCGATGCACTTGCGGAATTCCATCACCCGGTCGACGTCCTCCTGGAAGATCTCCCAGCTGCCGTCCTCATTGTCGGGCTTGCGGGGCTGGAAGGCGGCGATGTTCTCCTTCACGCGGTAGTTCCAGGAGACGTCGGTGACCAGGTCGCGCACCAGCGGGAAGGCCTTCATGGGCTCGATGGTGACCGGCTCGTCCATGGGAAGGTCGCTCAGCCGGGTCATGCACATGAGCTTCGGCATGCCGTTCACCTCGGCGGAACACGACCCGCAGCGGCCCGCCTTGCAGTTCCAGCGCACCGCAAGGTCGTTCGCCTGCTCGGCCTGGATCCTGTGGACGGCGTCGAGCACCACCATCCCCGTGGTGGTCTCGATGGTATAGTCCTGGAACCCCCCGGTCTCCCCGTCCCCTCTCCAGACCCTGAACGTGCTCTCGGCCATTATCCCTGTTCCTCGATGATTCGGGTCAGCCGCCCGGGCAGCTCGCGGACCGGTTCCCTGCGACTCTTCATGTTGCCGTCCGCGTCCTTCCACAACACGAGGTTGTAGCGTCCCCAGTCCGGATCCTTGGCGGGGTAGTCGACGCGTGAGTGGGCGCCGCGGCTCTCCCTGCGTCCGATGGCGGCTCGGGTTGCGGCTTCGGAGACCGTGAGCAGACAGTCGAGATCGAGGGCCGTGTGCCAGCCGGGGTTGTACTCCCGGTTGCCGGTCACCGCGACGTTCGCGGCCCGCTCCTTGAGTGCCTCGATCTGCTCGAGCGCCGATGCCAGGTCGTCCTCGGTGCGCACGATCCCGACCTGGTTCTGCATCAGCTCCTGGAGGTCTTCCTGCACCTTATAGGGCCCCTCCCCTCCGTCGTTGGCGAACGGGGCCAGGGAGTGGCGCTCGGCCGCCACGACCTGCTCGGGGTCGAGCGAGGGGGCGGCGCTCTCGCTCGCGAAACGGGCCGCGTACTCGCCGGCCCGCTTGCCGAAGACCAGGAGGTCCGAGAGGGAGTTGCCGCCCAGGCGGTTGGCGCCGTGCAGCCCCGCCGCGCACTCCCCGGCGGCGAACAGGCCGGGCACGTTGGACATCTGCGTGTCGGCGTCCACACGCACGCCGCCCATCACGTAGTGCGTGGTGGGTCCGACCTCCATGGGCTCCTTCGTGATGTCGATGTCCGCCAGCGCCTTGAACTGGTGGTACATCCCGGGAAGCTTCCTGCGGATGTGCGCCGGGGCGTCGGAGATCTTCTCCGAAATCCAGGCGATGTCGAGGAACGCGCCGCCGTGGGGGCTTCCACGTCCCTCCTTCACCTCGCGCACGATGCAGCGGGCGACGTGGTCGCGGGTGAGCAGCTCCGGGGGACGGCGCGCGTCGCGGTCGCCCACCACGTAGCGCCACCCCTCCTCGGGCGAGTCGGCCGTCTGCTCCTTGTAGAGGGCCGGGATGTCGTCGAACATGAATCGGCGCCCCTCGGAATTGCGCAGCACGCCGCCTTCCCCGCGCACCCCCTCGGTGACCAGGATGCCGCGCACGCTCGGGGGCCACACCATGCCCGTGGGATGGAACTGGATGAACTCCATGTCCACCAGCTCGGCCCCCGCGTGGTAGGCGAGGGCGTGCCCGTCCCCGGTGTATTCCCAGCTGTTGGAGGTGATCTGGTAGGCCTTGCCGATCCCTCCGGTGGCGAGCACCACCGCCTTCGCTCCGAAGACCTGGAAGCGGCCCCGCTCGCGGTCGTAGGCGAAGGCCCCCGCCACTCGCCCGCCGTCCAGCAGCAGGCGGGTCACGGTGCACTCCATGAAGACGTCCATGCCCTGGTGGACGCCGTGGTCCTGCAGAGTGCGGATCATCTCCAGGCCGGTGCGGTCGCCCACGTGCGCCAGCCGGGGGTAGGCGTGGCCGCCGAAGTTCCGCTGCAGGATGCGCCCGTCCGGGGTGCGGTCCATGAGCGCCCCCCAGGCCTCGAGCTCCCGCACCCGGTCGGGGGATTCCCGCGCGTGCAGCTCGGCCATGCGCCAGTCGTTCAGGTACTGGCCGCCGCGCATGGTGTCGGCGAAGTGCACCTCCCAGCTGTCGCGCTCGTCCACGTTGGCGAGCGCCGCCGCGACCCCGCCCTCGGCCATGACGGTGTGCGCCTTGCCCAGGAGGGACTTGCACACCAGGCCCACGGAGGCGCCTGCGGCGGCGGCCTCGATGGCGGCCCTCAGCCCCGCCCCGCCTGCTCCGACGATCAGGACGTCGTGTTCGTGCCGCTCGAACTCCGCCATCAGAGGATCCTCCAGTCGGTCCAGATGCCCATGGAGCAGAGGCGCACGTAGACGTCCGCGAAGCCCACCCAGATGAGGCTCATCCACGCCCACAGCATGTGGCGCCGGTTGAAGCAGCTCACGCACCTGTGCGCCTGCTGGCGCACCGGCTTCGAGGAGAGCTTGTCCAGCCCGCCGCCGACCACGTGGCGCAGCGAGTGACACCCAAAGACGTAGCCCGCCAGAAGGACGACGTTGATTGCCAGCACGAGCGATCCGACCCCCACGCCGAACGATTCGCCGCCGCCGGGCGCCTCGAACCAGAAGCCCTTCCAGGCATCGTAGGAGAGGATCACGATGAAGATGAGGGCGATGTAGAGGAAATAGCGGTGGATGTTCTGCACGATCAGCGGGAAGGAGTTCTCGCCCAAATAGACCTTGCGCGGCTCTCCCACGGTGCATGAGGGAGGATCGGCCCAGAAGGCCTTGTAGTAGGCGCCGCGGTAGTAGTAGCAGGTCACGCGGAAGCCCAGCGGGGCCCACAGGATGAGGTAGGCGGGGGACCAGGGGAGCCAGCCCAGCCACGACTCCTCCCACCAGGCCGGGCGCGGCCCCAGCCACGCGTGGTGGGAGTCGCCGAAGAGCTCCGGCGAGTAGTAGGGCGAGAGGTAGTTCCCGAAGGAATAGTACTCACCCTGGAAGATCGCCCAGGTGGTGTAGACGATGAAGGTGCTGAAGACCAGGAAGACCGTCAGCGGCTCCAGCCACCACCGGTCGCGGCGCATGGTGCCGCCGAACGGATTGCGGGCGGCCAGGGAAGTCGGGTTTCGGACCGGAAGCGAGGTCGTGCCTGACGCCATTCCTATCCTCCTGCGAGCGCCCGTGCGGCGCTTCTGTGAGATCGTGGACGGGCCTGCCGGTCGTGGTTGCCGGGCGCGCCCTTCCGCCTTGCCGCGGCGGCTCCGTCGGAGCCCGGGGCGCACGGCTGCAGAAGAATATCCCCGAGGCGGTCATTCGCCAATACGCGACGGGGGCCGGGGTCGCGACTACGGCACCGGATGTGGCTCGCCGCGGTCTCCGATTGCGCAGGCCCGGCTCCAGACGGCGTCGAACATCTCCTCGGTGAGCTTGCCCGTGAAGGTGTTCTGCTGGGAGGGATGGTAGGAGGCCAGCACCGTCAGGCCGGGGCGGATGGGCACCTCGACTGCGTGGCCGAAGCGGGGCACGGGTCTGGGGACGGGCTCGCCTCGGTCACGCAGCAGGCGAAGCACGACCGAGAAGGCGAAGGCGCCGAGCGCGACCACCACGCGCAGATCGGGCAGCAGATCCCATTCGCGTTCGAGGAACAGGCGGCAGGCATCGCGCTCGGCGGTCGTGGGCCGGTTCTTCGGCGGAGCGCACCGTACCGCGGCGGTGATCCAGGTTCCCTTCAGGGTGAGGCCGTCGTCGCGCGAGACCGAGTTCGGCTGCGAGGCGAGGCCGGCCCGGTGGAGCGCCCCGTAGAGCAGGTTGCCCGAAGCATCGCCGGTGAACATGCGCCCGGTCCGGTTGGAGCCGTGCGCGCCCGGCGCCAGCCCCACCACCACCAGCCGGGCCGCGGGGTCTCCGAATCCGGGCACCGGCCGGCCCCAGTACTCCTCGGTGGCGTAGGCCGCCCGCTTCGTGCGCGCGACCCGCTCCCGCCACTCGACCAGGCGCGGGCATCGGCGGCAGGCGCTGACCTCGGTGGCTAGCGTGGCGAGGGGATGAGTGGGGGTCACGATCGGCGGCGGGGGCGGTGATTCGGGCTCATCGCTTGCGTCCAGCGTGGAGGTGCAGCACGCCCGGCTCCCCCGAGGCTTCGTCCTCCGCCAGCACCGTGCCGATCACGACCGCCTGCGGGCAGCCGGCGGCGCGCAGGGCCTTCACGCACGCCTCGGCCCGGCCGGCGGGGACGCTGGCGAGCAGCCCGCCGGCCGTCTGCGGGTCGAAGAGCAATTGGGTGGCGGGGTCCTCAAGCACCTCGGGGGCGGCGCGCACCGAATCGAGCGCGCACAGGTTCTGCTCCTGGAGCGAGGAGAAGATGCCGAGCCGGGCCAGCTCGAGCGCACCGTCCAGGAAAGGCACGCCGGGGAGGCCGACCGACACCTCCACCCCCGAGGCGCGCGCCATTTCAAGGAGGTGGCCGGCGAGGCCGAAGCCGGTCACGTCGGTGGCGGCCGTGGCTCCGTGTTCGCCGAGGATCCGCGCCGCGGCCCGGTGGGACGCCTGCATGGCGGCGAGCGCGGCGTCGATCCACAGGCTCTGCGCCCTGCCCCGCATCTCCGCGGCGAGGATCACGCCGGTGCCGACCGGGCGGGTGAGCACCAGCCGGTCGCCCGCACGCATGCCCGCCTTGCGCAGCAGATCCTCTGCCGGCGCCGTCCCGGTCACGGAGAAGCCCATGGCGAGTTCGCCCCCCTCGCTCGTGTGCCCGCCGACCAGCGCGACCCCGTCGCGCTCCAGAACCTCGAGCGCCCCTGCCATGAGCTGGGTGAGATCCTCCTCCATCTTGTCTTCCGCGGCGAGCGGGAGCGTCACCATCGCCATGGCCGCCAGCGGCTCGGCCCCCATCGCGAAGACGTCGCCGAGCGCGTGATTGGCGCTGATGCGGCCAAAGACGAAGGGGTCCTCGATAAACGAGCGGAAGAAGTCGACGCTCTGCACGGCGACCTGCCCTTCGGGAACCTCGACCACCGCCGCGTCGTCGGGGGCGCCCAGGCCGACCATCACGCGAGGATCATCCTTGGCGCCCAGCCGGGCCAGCGACCGGAAGAGCAGCTCGCTGCCCACCTTGGAGCCGCATCCTCCGCAGCGCATCGCGGGACCGGGGCCGAAAGACGCACCCTGCCGACCCTCGCCGCGGGTTGCAGCCTTCGACACGCCTCCCGGCGCCGGGCCATCGTCGACCCCTTCCCCATCCATCGATGGCAACTCGGTATAGTCGCGGATGAAGCGCCGATCGATGCGGTCCTTCCAGGCCCAGACCCAGCGACCCGCGACCGTCAGCCCGTTGCGGGCGGCGACCGCATGGCGGCGGCCGGTCGAGATCAGGCTCAGGTATTCGCGCTGGGGCCGGAAGCCGGCAAGCGCAGCACCGCGCAGGCGGCGCTCGAGGTTGCGGGCGAGCGGCGGGCCCTGACGAACCGCGAAGACGCCGGCCTTGGGACGCGGATACCCTTCCACCGCGGCGATATCTCCGGCGGCGAAGACATCGGGATGGGACAGGGTCTGCAGGGTGTCGCGCACCCGGATGAAGCCGCGCTCGTCGACTTCAAGACCGGATTGCCGCGGCCAGTCCGGCGCGCCCGCGGTCGTGACCCAGAGCAGTTCGTCGAAGGTGGCGCGGGATCCGTTTCCGAAGTGCAGTCGAGGGCCGTCCACCCGCACCACCCGGTGGTCGGTGTGGACCACGATGCCGTCCTCTTCAAGGATTTGCGCGAAGCGCGCGCGCATGCGCCGCGGGTATGCGGGGAGGATCTCGCTGGAATCGGTAAAGAGCTCAATGCGCACGCTGGTGCGCGGCCGACCGGCGGCTTCCGCGGCCCGGGCGAGCCCGTAGCGGATCGAGAGCGCGAGTTCCACGCCGCCGGCGCCGCCGCCCACGATTCCGATCGAGACCGGGCCGGAACTGCCGGCAACACGCTCGCGGACCCGTGTCCAGCGGGCAAAGAAGCCGTCGATGGGCTTCACCGGAACCACCGAGCCTTCCGCCCCCTCGACCCGCCGCACGCCGGGCGCTGAACCCGTATTCAGCGAGAGCACGTCGAAGGCCACCGCCGGACGCCCCGCGCACATCACCCGCTTGTTTTCGAGATCGATCCCGACGACCCGATCGCGCAGGAAGCGGGCTCGAGCGAAACGAGCCAGCGGAGCCAGGTCGATATGGGCGTCCGCGAACGTGTAGTGCCCGGCGATCAGCCCCGGAAGCATCCCGGAGTAGGGAGCGTTCGATTCCCGCGAGATGAGCGTGACCCGAACTCCGGGCATCGGCTTCATGCCGAAGTGCTTGAGCACGGCGACATGGGTGTGTCCGCCGCCGACCAGCACCAGATCCTTGGTCACCGGTCGAGACGGCGACCCCATGGCACCCCTGTGCATGGCCTGAAGATGCCGCTTCAGCGAGGCGCCGTTCAAGGTTCGGGTCTTCCGGGATGCGCGCGGACCGGGAGTGGGCGACCGCGATTGACCCGAGGGGGGCGCTGCTAAACGTGCATCGCGGGTCGATCGCCTACCGCCCCGTCCCTTCTCCGCGCGCGGCAAGCTCGGACGGAAGCAGGGCCGCGTGCATGAACTGGTGGATCGGAGTGGCCACCCCGCACTCGCGACCCAGCCGGACCACTGCGCCGCTCAGCTGCTCCAGCTCGGAGGGCCGGCCGCCCGCGATGTCGCGATGCATCGAGGGGATCGAGTCTGGCGGGAGGCCGTCGAAGAAGGCCAGCGCATCCGCAATTACGCCATCCGGCAGGCGTATCCCGCGGGCCGCGGCCACCGCGGCGGTTTCCTCCATCGCGCGGCGCAGGAGTTCACGGGCGGGCGGGGTGGCGCGCACGGCACCAAGGGGCATCCGCGCCACCGAACAGACGCCGCTCACGGGGGCCATGAGGAGAAGCTTGTGCCAGAGCTCGGCCTCGATGTCGCCCGAGACCACGACGGACATCCCGGGAGCTCGCTCCAGCGCTTCCGCCAGACGGTCGCAGCGGCCGGTCCGGCGCCCGTCCCGCTCTCCCATCACGATCACCGGGTCGATGCCGGTGTGCCGGATGCGGCCGGGCTCGACCAGCTCGCACAGGATGCGGGTCAGGCCGCCGGCCACCGCTTCGGCCGGCAGCGACCGGTCCAGCTGGGTGGCCGCCTCCACGCCGTTCTGGAGCGGGACCACGACCGTGCCGCCCCCCACCAGCGGCCGTAGCGCCCGCCCGGCCGCCCCGACCTGCCAGGTCTTGGTGGTGACCAGCACGGCGTCCGCCTGCCCGAGCGACGCGGGGTCATTGGTGGCGGCGACGCGCTCCAGACGTGCATCGCCGCAGATGCTCTCCACGCGCAGGCCGTCCGACCGCAATGCCGCCAACTGACGTCCACGCGCGACGAAGACCACCTCCTCGCCCGCCTGGGCCAGCCGCGCCCCGTAGTACCCGCCGACAGCGCCGGCTCCGTAGATGATGATGCGCATCAGCAGCTCTCCGAGTCAGACTCGAAAGACATCGTTGTGCGGCGGGGCGCCGCCATCCGGGCGAAGGTGGCCACGCAAGCTACAGGCAGCCACACCCGCGCACCCGTCCTTTCCCGCGCCGGGACAATTATCTTGGAGGCGCGAAAAGGAAAGCCATGCATCCCCAACATCCGGAGGTTCCCGGCATGTCCAACCGGTTTCGCGTCGAGCGTGATTCGCTAGGCGAAGTTCACGTTCCCGCCGATGCCCTCTACGGGGCTCAGACGCAGCGCGCCTTCGAGAACTTCCCCATCAGCGGCCAACGGTTCGGGCGCCGCTTCATCCAGGCGCTGGGGCTGATCAAGAAATCCGCCGCGCGGGTCAACCGCGAACTGGGATACCTGGACGGCCACACGGCGCGGGCGATCGCCGAGGCCGCCATCGAGGTCGCGCGCGGCGACCGAGACGGCGAATTCGTGCTCGACGTCTACCAGACCGGCTCCGGGACATCCTCGAACATGAACGCCAACGAGGTGATTGCGGCGCTGGCCAACCGCATCCTGGAAACCTCCGAAGACTCCGGCGTGCATCGCAGCGACCGCGTGCATCCCAACGACCACGTCAACTTCGGCCAGTCCTCCAACGACGTCATCCCGACGGCGATCCACGTCTCGGCGCGCACCGCGATCGAGGAGGAGCTGATTCCCGCGCTCGAACACCTGCGGGAGCTGCTGGCGGCCAGGGCGGAGGCCTTCGACGGCGTGCTCAAGTCCGGCCGCACCCACCTGATGGACGCCACCCCGGTGCGGCTGGGCCAGGAGTTCGGCGGCTACGCGATGCAGGTCACGCGCGCCATCGAGCGCCTGCGACACGCCTCAACGGAACTGGCCGAGCTGGCGCTGGGCGGCACGGCCACCGGAACCGGCATCAATACCCACCCCGACTTCGCACGCCTCACCATCGAGCATCTCTCCCGGGAGACCGGCCTCGCGTTTCGCGAAGCGGAAGACCACTTCGCGGCGCAGGGCTCGCAGGATGCCTGCGTGAGCGCCTCCGGAGCCCTGAACTCCGCGGCATCCGGCCTGATGAAGATCGCCGACGACATCCGCTGGCTCTCATCGGGCCCGACTTCGGGCATTCACGAGATCCGGCTTCCCGCCGTGCAGCCGGGGAGTTCCATCATGCCCGGCAAGGTGAACCCGGTCATGTCGGAGGCGCTGATGATGGTCGCGGCGCGCGTCGCCGGGAACCACACTACGGTCACCATCGCCGGAAGCCGCGGCAACTTCGAGCTGAACGTCATGCTGCCGGTCATCGCCCACTCCCTGCTCGAGTCGATCACGCTGCTCGCGGGGGCGAGCCGCGCCTTCGCGGATCGGTGTGTCGCGGGCATCGAGGCCAACGAACGGCGGGCGCGCGAACTGCTCGACCGGAACCCCGCGATCGCGACCGCGCTCAACCCCTACATCGGCTACGACGCGGCCGCCGGGGTGGCCAAGGAGGCCGCCCGCGAGGGCCGGGCGGTGCGCGACGTCGTGCGCTCGAGGGGGTTGCTCGACGAAGAGACGCTGGAGGAGGCGCTGGATGTGCGCGCAATGACCGAGCCGGGGTTGCCGGCGAAGGAATAGCCAACTGCGCGCGGTACTTCCCGAAGAAGTAGACCGGAATTGGCTAAACTAACTGGACTAAGCTAATCTCCGGGCCCCGACAGGCGAGTCACGGCTTCCTCGAAGGAGGAGATTCCTTCCTCGCCGGTGAGCTTGACCTCTCCGGTCAGTTCCCCGCCCCGGTTGACCACGAACGTGGGCGTCCCCTCGACGGACAGCACCTGGGCCAGGTTCATGTCGCTCAGGATGAGGGGCGCGACCGTGTCGCGGATGAGGCAGGCCTGGAAATCCTCCAGCGGGAGGTTGATGTCGGCCGCGAACTGGAGGAAGACGGGAATCGGGTCCTGCAGCGGCTGCCACACGCTCTGGTTCATGTACAGACGGTGCTGCATCGCCTCGAAGCCCTGCCGGTCGTTCAGACCACCCGCGCACAGGGCAGCCTCGGCCGCGTGAAACCCGCGCATGAGACGGGCCAGCGGAAACATGCGCACCACGAAGTTCGCCCTCCCCGTGTCGACGAGGTTCGTCTTCAGCGAATCGGTGCGCAGAATGTAGAAGGACCGGCAGGTGGGACAGCCGAAGTCGATGAACTCGTCGATGCGGGCCAAGGTGGAGTCCACCATGTAGATGCGCGAATTGTCGGCGCGCTCCAGGAAGTCGACGTCCGCCACGCTGAGCGCGAGCCCGGCGGGAAGCTCCTGCTGCAGCCCGCTGGCGGACATGGGGATCGCCGCCGCGAGGGCGAGCGCCGCAATCGTCGCCCGCCCGGCACGCTGATGTGCCTTTCTCATGGTTCAGCGACCTCTGGGGATCAGGCGAACGTAGCCGGCCTGGATCAGGAGATCGAACATTTCACCGGCAGTGACCGCCAACTCCTGGGTGCGGTAGTTGCCGCCTCCCAGCATATCGATTTCGAAGCCGATGGTGGGCAGCCTCCACTCGCGCGTGAACCGCTGGCGCGTCTTGCCGGAAACGTTACCCAGCCGGGTGCGTCCGCCGCCGGTGGAGATGTAGATGCGGGCGTCGTTGAAGTCGAGGTTGTCGACAAAGATGGTGATATCCCGCGATGGCTCGCCGCCGATGCCGGGCGGCGGTCGCTGTCCCGCGCAGCCGGCAGCCAGCAACGTCGCCAGCACACAGAAAGCGAAAAGGGGTCGAGTCGTCATGATGCGTCCTCCCGCGGGGACCGGGCCGGCTGGTGGCCGGGGGTCCGTGGTTCCTGCCTTTGTACATTGTATCGCGAGCGGCGCGCGCTTGCTACCGAAACGGGCGCTGGCGAGCGGGTCCGTCCCCGTCGCGCCCGGGACGGGGTTGCCCGCGTGCGGTTCGCTGATGAACCTGGTTCACGGGCTGGACGGCGCGCGCGCGGTGGGCAGACGGTCAGTCAATCATCTCCGAGGTTCAGGATGCCGATGACGGACGGAGGGCGGGCGGCGTGAGCAGGGTGACGCGGTTTCCGGACGACCTGGTGGAGCGCATGCCGGGTAGCGAAGCGATCACCCTGATCGTGGTTGACGGGGTCGGCGGGCTCCCCCACCCCGCCACCGGCCTGACCGAACTGGAGTCGGCGACCACGCCCAACCTGGATGCGATGGCCGCGGAGAGCTCGCTGGGCATGCACGTCCCGGTCGCGCCCGGGGTCACGCCCGGGAGCGGCCCCGCCCACCTCGCCCTGTTCGGGTACGACCCCGCCCGCCACCTGATCGGACGCGGCGTGCTGGCCGCGCTGGGGGTCGGGATTCGCCTGCGCGAGGGGGATGTGGCGGCCCGGCTCAACCTGGCCACCCTGGACGGGCGGGGCCGCGTGACCGACCGCCGCGCGGGTCGCCCCGGCAACCCGGACGGCCGGCGGCTGGTGCGCCGGTTGCAGGACGGCGTGACCGCGCCTCCAGGGGTGGACCTCCACTTCCAGCACGTCATGGAGCATCGCGCCGTGATGGTGCTGCGCGGCGACGGTCTCGGCGCGGAGGTATCCGACACCGACCCGCAGCGGACCGGCATTCCACCCCGGCCTCCCCGCGCGCCCGAGGGGGACGCGGCGTCGGCGCGCACCGCCCGGATCGCCGACCAGATTCTCGCGCGGGCGGCGGAGGTGCTGGCGACCGAGCCTGTCGCCAACGGCCTTCTCGCCCGCGGGTTCGCCGAATATCGCGCGCCGGCGGGCTTTTCCCGGCGGTATGGGCTCAAGGCGGTGGCGGTGGCGCGCTATCCCATGTACCGGGGGGCGGCCGGTCTCGTCGGGATGGAGCTGGCCGGAACCCCGGCCTCGGATGAGGAAGCGGTGGAACTGATGCAGGGGACCGCCGGACACGCCGACTTCCGCTTTTTCCACTACAAGGCCACGGATTCCCGAGGGGAGGACGGGGATTTCGAGGGCAAGGTCGCCGCCATCGAGGCGCTGGACCGTCTCCTCCCGGGGCTGGACGACGGCGGCGTGGTGATCGTCACCGGTGACCACAGCACCCCGGCGACCATGGCCGGCCATTCCTGGCACGCGGTGCCGCTCCTGATCCGGTCGCGCCACGCCCGGCCGACCGGGCGCCGCCTTACCGAGAGCGCGTGCCGGCGGGGCGATGTGGGCACCATCGCCGCGCGGCATATCATGTCGCTGGCCTTGGCTCACGCCGGACGGCTGGCGAAATTCGGCAGCTGAAACCGTCGTCTTCCGCCGCCGGGAAGCACCTGTGATCTCCATCCCCTGCGAAGAGCACCGCCTGGAGAACGGACTCCGGATCGTCCTTTCCCCGGAGCCCTCCGTGCCCATCGTCGCGGTGAACCTCTGGTACGACGTGGGTTCCCGGAACGAAGGCCCGGGGCAGACCGGTCTGGCTCATCTCTTCGAGCACATGATGTTCCAGGGCTCGCGCCACGTGGCCGGCAACCAGCACTTCGAGCTGCTTGAGGGCGTGGGCGGATCGGCCAACGCCTCCACCTGGTTCGACCGGACCAACTACTACGAGACCCTCCCTTCGCACCATCTCGAGCTGGCGCTGTGGCTCGAAGCGGATCGCATGGGCTGGATGCTTCCCGCACTCACCGCCGCGAAGCTCGAGAACCAGCGCGACGTCGTGAAGAACGAGCGCCGCCAGCGCTACGACAACCAGCCCTACGGCGACTGGGATGAGCGCATGCTCGCGATGGTGTATCCACCGGGGCATCCCTATCGCCATCCGGTCATCGGCTCCCTGGAGGACATCGACGGGTTCACGCTCGGTGATCTCGAGTCGTTCTTTCGCGCCTACTACGCCCCCGACAACGCCGTCCTCACACTCTGCGGCGGCTTCGAGGCCGGGCGCGCGCTCGAATGGATCAAGCGCTACTTCGGCGACATTCCTCCGGGAGCCGGGACGCGGATGATTCCCGGGGACGCGGACGCGGAACGCGAGAACCACGTCGATGCCGGCCAGACGGTCGAGGCCGATGTGCCGCTCACGCGGGTCTACGCCGGGATGCGCGTGCCCACCTTCGACGATCCCGCCTTCTACGCCGCCGACGTCGCGGGCGACATTCTGGGACGCGGGCGGGCGTCGCGTCTCCACCGCTCGCTCGTGCTGGAGCGCCGGCTCGCCAAGGATGTCGCGGCACACGTTTTTCCGTTGATGACCGGAGCCGCGATGATGGTGGTTCAGGCCACCGGCAACCTCGGGGTCGATCCCGGGGAGCTGGCGGCGGCCGTCGTCGAGCAGATCGAGGGACTTGGTGCGATCTCGTCCGAGGAAGTCGCCAGGGCCCTGGCCATGGCGGAGACTGCCATCCTGGGGCAACTCGAGGTCGTGGCCCAGCGGGCTGACCTGCTCTCGATGTTTGCGACCCAGTTCGGAGATCCGGCCCGCATCTCCACGGAGATCGATCGCCTGCGCGCGGTGACGCCGGAGGCGGTGCAGACCCTGGTCGAAGAGCGCCTCGAGCCCGGGAACCGGGCGATTCTGACGTACGTGCCGCGGGCATCCGCGTGAGCCCCGAGCGCTTTCCCCCAACGCCGCCGGGGCCGGGACCGGTTGCACCCTTCGCGGTTCCGGCGGTGCACGGCGAGCGTCTCGATTCCGGGCTGGAGGTACGAACCGCGCGCCGGCCCGGGGTTCCCCTGGTGACCGCTCTGTTGGTCATGGATGCGGGCGAGGCGACGGTCGGTGGGCCGCGAGCCGGGCTTGCGGTGCTGTCCGGAAAGGCGCTCCATGGCGGAACCGTCCGCCGCTCGGCGGTGGAGCTGGCTTGCGCGCTCGAGGACATGGGTACGCACCTTGCGACCTCGACCGGCTGGGATTCCACGGTGGTGTCGCTGACCTGCGCCGCCGACCGGTTTCCGCGGGCGCTCCGGCTGCTGTCGGAAGTGGTCCTGACGCCCGGGTATCCGGGTGAAGAGGTGGAGCGCACCCGCGAGCAGCAGCTCGGCGGGATCCGGCAACGCCGGATGTATCCTGCTCAGCTCGCCACTGCCGCCGCGGCGCACTTCTTCTTCGCCGAAGGCACAACGTATGGACGGCCGATGGCGGGCACGGAAGGGACGGTCGCGGGCCTGCAGCGCGAGCATGTGGCCGACTACGCGGCCAGCCGCTACCGGCCGCAGGGAGCTGCGCTGGTGGTGGCGGGCGATGTCGCGAAGGAGGAAGTGACGGATCTCGCAGCCGACTGTTTCGGCGGCTGGCGGGGCCGGGCTGCTCCCGTCGAGGCAACGGCGGGGGCCCGCTTCGGGGAGCGCCGCATCGTGATCGTCCATCGCCCGGGCGCGGTTCAGTCCGAGCTGCGCATCGGCCATGCCAGCGTACCGCGCAGGACGCCCGATTTCTTCCCGCTGATCGTGCTCAATTCCGTGCTCGGAGGCGCCTTCACCAGTCGTCTCAACCTGAACCTCCGGGAGGACAAGGGCTTCACCTACGGCGTGAGCTCGCGCTTCCTCCTCCGGCGCGCCGGCGGGATGTTCCGCATCGCCACGGCGGTGGCGACCGAAGTCACCGCGGCGGCGGTCCGGGAGGTGCTCGCGGAGACGGAGGCGCTGGTCGCAGGCGGGCCCACGCCCGCCGAACTGCGTGGTGCGCGCGACTACCTGGCGGGCATCTTTCCGCTGCGCATGGAGACCACGGCCCAGGTCGCGTCCGGCATTGCGCGGGTGTTCGTGCACGGCCTCTCGGCCGACTACCTCGCGCACTATCGCGAGCGGGTGCGGGCGGTGGGAGTCGACGACGTCGTGCGCGCGGCCCGCCGTCGGATTCACCCGGACGCCCTCACGGTCGTGGTGGCAGGTGACGCCGACCGGGTGGCGCCGGAACTCGAGTCCTTCGGCCCGGTCGAGGTCCACCACGACTTCTGATCCGCGAATGCACGCCCCCGGCCACAGGGTGATGGCGCCCGGAGGTGGCTGCCGCCGAAACGGGCGGAACACGACCGCGGGGCGCTCCGGGAGACCGCTCCGGGCAACCCCTCGCCGCCGACACTCACCTAAGTGCCCGCAAGGCAGCCGCCTCGTGCGGCCCCTCGGGTGATGCGGGCGGATGCGCTCGCGCCGCCGGCACACGAGGCATGGTGATCTGACGGGAGAAGTCGTGTCGCACGAACCGGAGTTGCAACCATCCGCGTCCGCCGGTCGGGCGGTGTATCCGGGCGGAGACACCGTTCGCCACCCGGGGCCGGACGCGGTCCCGGGACCGGACGGGACGGGCCGCCTGTCGGGCCGCCTCGTGCATGACGGAAGAGTGGTCCACCTGTCCGTCGACCGCGTGCGCTTTCCCGACGGATCGGAGGGCAACCTGGAACTCGTCCGGCACCCCGGCGCCGCCGCAGTGGTGCCCTTCGTGGACCCGCCGGAGTCGCCCGATCCCGTGATTCTGCTGCTTCGGCAGTACCGCTACGCCTCGGGGGGATACCTGTATGAAGTGCCGGCCGGGCTGCCAGCGGGGGCGGACGAGGCCTGGGCGGAGTGCGCGCGGCGGGAACTGGCGGAGGAGACCGGATACGCCGCGGCCCGAATCGACTATCTGACCCGGATCTTCACGACGCCCGGTTTCACCAACGAGGTCATCCACCTGTTCCTGGCAACCGGCCTCTCGGCCGGAGACGCCGCCCGCGATCCGGACGAGTTCATCACCGTGGAGGAGTGCCTCTTCTCTCGCGCCCTGGAGATGGTGCGCAAGGGCGAGATCGTGGACTGCAAGACGGTCGCAGCCCTCTTGTACACTGCCGCCTTCCGCCGAAGCCCGGCCGCGGGCGGCGGCGTCCACCCGGAGGATGACGGCCGTCCTGTCTCGGGGACGCAATTGGGGCCCATGTCCGCGGAGAACCCGTGATTAAGGTGGTACGAAACCTGCATGCAAGAGTGTCCTGTGCTGGGGCACGAGAAGCCACGTCTGGCAGCGGAGCCACATGAATACCGAAAAGAGCTTGGCAATGACGCCCGCGAGGCCGGCCCACGAGACCCGGGACGCCCTCAGAAAACTGGACGACAGCGCCGTCGTGAAGCGGTTTCTGGAAGGGGAGCAGCGAGCCTTCGGAATCCTTGTGGACCGTTACGACAATCGGCTGGTCAACTTCGTCTACCGGACCATTGGCGACCGGGAGCGGGCGCAGGACCTGGTACAGGAGACGTTCATCCGCGTCTACCGTCACCTGCATCGCTTCGATCCTACCAAGAAGTTCTCCACCTGGATCTACACCATCGCCAGCAACCTGGCGAAGAACGAGCTGCGCAACCGCTCGCGAAACCCGCTCGTCTTCTTCCAGACCATCAAGAAGAACTGGGAGGCGGACCACCGGCCGCTGGAATGGGAGGACAACTCCTACAAGCCCGACGACCTGTACCGCAAGCGGCATCTGCGAAAGGTCGTCGAGAAGGCCGTCAGCGAGCTGCCGGAGCATCACCGGGTGGTCTTCGTGCTACGGGAACTCCAGGGGAAGACCTACGAGGAGATCGCCCAGATCACCGCGGTCAACCTGGGTACGGTGAAGAGCCGCCTGAACCGGGCGCGCAACAACTTCGCCCGTATCGTCGCACCCATGCTGGACTGAGCCCGCTCGGAACGCCTCATCCAGTTCGACCTCCCGGACAGCCCGCCCCGACGCCACTCGGGAACCTCGTCCCGCCCCTCCGGTAGCACACGTTCCGCCGCTTCGTGCGGATTCTTCGTGCCGCGAAGCCGGGGGGGAACCCGAGCGTCATACCTCAAGTACAGAATTCGACGGGGATCGGCGGGCCCGCCGGAGCGGGCTCGGTCCGCCCGATCAGGGTTGAGCGGGCACAGGCCCGCAAGAAGAGAGTCGCAAGGATCGCGAGTACAAGAACGGACATGGAATGCAACGGCTTTCTGGAGCGCTTCTCCGAGTTCCATGACGGTGAAGCGACCGATGCGGGCGTGTTCGAGCAGCACATTGCGGAGTGCGCGCGCTGCCGGCGCTACGCGGATACCGTGAAGCGGAGCCTGGTGCTGCTGCGCGCCGTTCCCGGCGTCGTCGTTGGCGAAGATTTCCATCCCCGACTGCAGCATCGCATCTTCCACATCCAGGAGGACCTCGCGCGCCGCCGTGGCGGCGCCTTCTTCACCCGCCTGGGAGTGGCATTCGCCGCAACGATCCTGGTGGCGCTGGCCGTATGGGGACCGGAACTCGTTCGGGAGACACCCGAGGTCGCGCTTCCGCCCATCGTCGTCTCCGAGCCCCCCTCGCAGCGGGCGGCTGCTCCGTCCGCCACCGTACGGTATCGCAGCATTCGCCTCCTGGACCCCGCTCTGGACGGCGACGACCTGTGGACCACCCGCGCGCTGTACGAATACTCGGCCCTCTCCCAGCGCTGACCGGGAATCCACGTCCCGGCAGGCCATGATCCCCGCCACTTACCGGCGCGCGCTCGGCGGGGACGGAGGCGGGGTCTTCTACCTCCACGGCGAGGACGACTTCCGCAAGCGGGAAGCCGCGCGCGAGATCGCCGAGGCGCACCTCGACCCCGCGACCCGCGACTTCAACTTCGATGTCATGTCGGGCCCGGAACTCGACGTGCGCGACTTCGCCTCGGTGCTGGCCACTCCCCCCATGATGGCCGAGTGGCGGGTGGTGCTGGTCCATGGCGCGGAGGCGCTGGCTCCGCTACCGGCGGCGCGCAAGCTCGTGCTCGACATGGCCGCGTCGCCCCCGGAGGGACTGGCTCTGATTCTGACCGCTACCAAGCCGAAGCGGTCCAGGGCACGATTCTACCGGGACGTCGTGCGCGCGGCGCGCTCGCTCGAGTTCCGTTCGGTGCGGGCCAACGACCTGCCCGGCTTCCTGGTCTCATGGTGCCGCGACCGGCACGGCGCGGAGATGAACGAAGACGCCGCGCGCGCACTGGCGGCGGCGGTCGGATCGGACATGGGCGTGCTGGCGCAGGAGATCGCCAAGCTGGTCGCCATGACCCCCGGGGGTCGTCCGATTACGGTGGAGACCGTGGAGGAGGGAGGGATCCGGATCCCCCGCCTCGATCCCTGGCGCTGGTTCGACATGGTGGGGGGACGCGACTTTGCCGCAGCCACGGCCGCCCTCGGCGAGCTCTTCATGCGCGGCGAGTCGGGCGTCTACCTGGTCATGGGCCTGACCACCCACTTCCTCCGCATCGGGCTGGTGCTCGATGGCGGGCTGTCCGGGCTTGAGGCCGCGCTTCCCCCCCACCAGCGCTGGCTCGCGCGCCGCATCCAGGGACAGAGCCGGGGTTGGAACCGCGAGAGCCTTGACGCGGCGCTGCTCGGTCTGCGCCGGGTAGACCGGCTGATGAAGGCCAGCGCCCTGCCCCACCATCATCTCCTGGAGGAATGGCTGCTCGCGCAGCGTACCTCCGCCGGCGAGGCAGGTCGGCCGAGGCCGCTCCGCGCCGGCGTGCGGACGCGGCGCGGAGCGGCCGTCGGGTAGGCACCGCGACTATCCGCGTACGCCCAGGCTCCAGATGAAGGCCGCGAGCGAGCTGACTTCCTCGTCCGACAGGCCCATCCCGCCGCGGGGGAGCATCAGGCCGGGGTATTGCTTCGGCTCGAGCACACCGGCTTCGATGACTTCGATGATGCCGGCGTAGCTGCCGTCCGAGTTGAGCCACACGTCGTCGGCGAGGTTCGGGGCGAGCTGTCCGCCCTTTCCGTTGGCCCCGTGGCACGCGGAGCAGGTGGCCCGGGCGTTGAAGAGGGTCCTCCCTTCGGTAATGGACTCCATGGTGACGCCGTCCGGAGCCGTCCCGGCGTTCAGGGTGGTGCTGACGGCTTCCGGCATCGGGAGGTCGGCGTTGGCGCCTCCGGTTCCGCCGCATGCCGTCGCGGCAGCGATCACAAAAAGTGGCAAGACATGACTCAGCAATGATTTATGTATCATCAGAAACTCCGTTCGAGATTCGGTATCGCCGGGTGTTGGCGACACAACGGATCATACCCCGGGCGAGGGGCGAGGAGCCGGCTCGAAACGGCTGCGCTTCAGCCCGCGGCGCCCCTTCCGGGACGGTGTGCGACACGACAGCTTAAAGCATGCCTCAGGACCACGCCGTGACCCAGGACACACCCCTCATGCGCCAGTGGCGGGCCGTCAAGGCGCGCCACCGCGACGCCCTGGTGTTCATCCGGGTCGGCGACTTCTTCGAGCTCTTCAACGAGGACGCGCGCAAGGGTGCGCGCCTGCTCGGGCTGACCTTGACGACGCGCAACAACGGGGCGGCGCGGCAGGTGCCGCTCGCGGGCGTGCCCGCCAAGGCGCTGGACGACTACCTGCGCAAGCTGGTGAAGCTGGGCTGCCGTGTGACGATCTGCGACCAAGTGGAGGACGCCAGCGCGGCCAAGGGGCTGGTGCGCCGCGAGGTGGTGGAGACCATCACGCCGGGCACGGTGGTTCACGACGAGTTGCTGGAGGCCCGGCGCAACAACTTCCTGGTCGCACTCGCGCCCGCGGGAAGGGAGACGCGCGGTCTGGCGGCCCTCGACCTGTCCACGGGCGAGTTGGTCCTCGAGGTGGTGGGCGAGGAGGCGCTCGCCGCCCGCATGGGTGAGCTGGCGCCGGCCGAGCTGCTGCTGCCAGGCTCTCTCGAACGGGAAGCCCTGCCGGGCGCGCCGCCGGATACGCTGCTCACCCGTCGCGACGACTGGATCTTCGGGGAAGAGGCGGCGCGCGAGGAGGTCCAGCGCGCCTACGGAGTGCTCTCGCTGCAGGGTTTCGGCATCGAGGCGGGCGATACGCCTGCGGTGCGCGCCGCGGGCGCCCTGCTCGCCTACGTCGCCGAGATCCGCCCGGGCGGGGTGGCCCACCTGCAGGCTCCCGCCATGCGCCGTCCCGGCTCGACCATGGTCGTCGACGAAATGACGCGCCGAAACCTGGAGTTGACCGAGCCGCTGCGCCCGGGAGACCAGGGCGCCACGCTCATCTCGGTGCTCGACGACACCGTCACCGCCATGGGCGCCCGCACGCTGCGGAGCTGGCTGCTGGCGCCGCTGCTGGAAGCAGGCGCGATCTGGAAGCGTCAGGAGACGGTGGGGGAGTTCTTCGAACGGTTCGAGGTGCGGCGCGAGGTCCGCGGGGCGCTCTCGGAGGTTGCCGACCTCGAGCGGCTGGCAGGGAAGATCTCGCTCGGCCGGGTCATGCCCCGCGACCTGCTCGCTCTGGCGCGCTCTCTCGACCAGGTCCCACCGGTCCGCCGGGCGCTGGCTACGGCCGAACTCCCCCGACTGCAGGAGCGGGGCGCGGGCCTGGACGCCATGGAGGACGTACGCGAGATGCTCGGTCGGGCCATCGCCCCGGACGCGCCCGCGACGCTGCAGGAAGGCGGCGTGATCAAGCCCGGCTACGACGAGGACCTGGACGCGCTCCGCCAGACCCGCGCCGATGCGCGCACCTCGATCGCGACGCTGCAGGCGCGCGAGCGGGAGCGCACGGGCATCGGCTCGCTGAAGGTCGCCTACAACAAGGTCTTCGGGTACTACCTGGAGGTCACCCGGGCGAACCTGGGCCGGGTCCCGGACGACTACGTGCGCAAGCAGACGCTGGCCAACGCGGAGCGCTTCTTCACCCCCGAGCTGAAGGAGTGGGAAGGCCGCATTCTGGACGCGGAGGACCGGATCGCCACCCTGGAGGCGGAACTGTTCGCGTCGGTGCGGGGCGAGGTGGCCGAGGAGGTTGCGCGGCTGCAGAAACTCGGGCGCGCGCTCGGGCGTCTCGATGCGCTGGCGGGACTCGCGGAGGTGGCGGAGCACCGCGGCTACGTCCGCCCCGAAGTTCATTCCGGCTACGCGGTCGAGGTGCGCGCCGGCCGGCACCCGGTGGTGGAGGCGGTGATGCCCGCCGGCAGCTTCGTCCCCAACGACCTGGTGCTGGACGAAGACGGCCGGGTGGTCGTTCTGACCGGCCCCAACATGGCGGGCAAGAGCACCATCCTGCGCCAGGTCGGGCTCATCCAGCTGCTCGCCCAGATGGGGTCCTTCGTGCCCGCCGACCGGGCAAGGCTGCCGGTCTGCGACCGGGTCTTCACCCGGGTCGGGGCGAGCGACAACCTGGCCCGCGGCCAGTCGACCTTCATGGTCGAAATGAATGAGTCCGCCGCGATCGTCCACGGCGCCACCGCGGACAGCCTGGTGCTGCTGGACGAGATCGGCCGCGGCACCTCCACCTACGACGGGGTCTCCATCGCATGGGCGGTCACCGAGCACCTGCACGAGGTGGTGGGCGCCAAGACCATCTTCGCGACCCACTACCACGAGCTCACCCAGCTGGGCGAGCTGCTTCCCGCGGTGCGCAACCTGAACGTGGCGGTGCGCGAGTCCGGCGAGGACATCGTCTTTCTGCGCCGTCTGGAGGAGGGAGGCGCCGACCGGTCCTACGGAATCCAGGTTGCGCGGCTCGCGGGCATGCCGCCGGCGATCGTGGAGCGGGCAAAGGAACTTCTGGCGGAACTGGAGGGAAGACGTACACGTGACGGAGGGTGTCTCGGGCGCAGGGGCGAACACCGGCCTTCATCGGCCATGGAGCCTGGCCAGCTTTCCCTTTTCGCTGCGGAAGCGGAGCTGTCCGCCCGCCTTCAGGAAATCGATCTCGACAACATGACCCCACTGGAATCCATGACGCTGCTCGCGGATCTGCAGCGTCTTGCGCGCGGCACGCGAGAGTGATGCCGTCGCCGTGCCGGCACAGGCGTTCCCGGGCCGGGACCGGGCGCTTGGCAATCCTGGCTCTCGGGGTCCCCGCTCTCGCGGCCTGCGCAGGCGATGGCGACGTGGAGGAGCCCGCGCCCCTCGGCGACGCGACCCCCATCGAATACCCGCTCGAGATGTGGGATCAGGGGATCGAGGGCGAGACCGTGCTCCAGGTGCGCGTCAACGAGCTGGGGGAGGTGGATTCCGTCGCGGTGATCGAGACCAGCGGCCACGAGCCGCTCGATTCGGCCGCCGCCGAGGGCGCGCGTGCGATGCGCTTCCAGCCCGGCCGAAGGGACGGCCGGGACGTACCGGTATGGGTACGCATCCCGGTGCAGTTCTCCAGGCAGTCGGGCCCCGAATCGTGATGCGCGGCAGAGCGGAGGGATCGCGGCCATGAGCGTCCGCAATCGCGAGCCCTACGACAACGTCATGGAGATGGTGGGGTGGACCCCGCTGGTGCGGCTGCACCAGGTGTCCGCCGACTGCCGCACCCCCGTCTACGGCAAATGCGAGTTCATGAGCCCCGGCGGTTCGGTGAAGGATCGCATCGGGCTCGCCCTGGTGAGCGCGGCGGAGCAGGACGGGACGCTGCGGCCGGGGGGCGTGATCGTCGAAGCCACCAGCGGCAACACCGGGCTGGCGCTCGCGATGGCTGCGGCGACCCGCGGGTATCGCTGCATCTTCACCATGCCCGACAAGATGAGCCAGGAGAAGGTGAAGCTGCTGCGCGCCTTCGGGGCGGAGGTGGTGATCACCCCCACGGCCGTCGGGCCGGATCACCCCGACCACTACCAGCAGGTCGCCCGCCGCATCGCCCGCGAGACTCCCGGTGCGGTGCTCGCCGACCAGTTCTACAACCTCGAGAACCCGAAGGCCCACTACGCCACGACCGGGCCGGAACTCTGGGAGCAGAGCGGGGGGCGCATCACCCACCTGGTGGGCGGGGCGGGCACCGGGGGCACCATCTCCGGCGCCGGCGCATACCTGAAGGAGCGGAATCCGGCGGTCGAGGTGGTGGGCGTGGATCCCGTGGGCTCGGTGATCTCGTCGTTCTTCAACACCGGCGAGATGGGGGAGGGCCACCCCTACCTGGTGGAGGGGCTCGGCAACGACAAGATCCCGGGCGCGCTCAACCTCGACGTGGTGGACGCCTACGTGACCGTGAGGGACGGCGAGGCCTTCCGCATGGCCCGGCGGCTCACCACGGAAGAGGGGCTCTTCGTGGGCGGCTCCTCGGGACTCAACACGCACGCGGCCGTGGAGCTGGCGCGCCGGCTGGACGACCCGGAGGCCTTCGTGGTCGCGATTCTGTGCGACTGGGGAGAGCACTACCTTACCAAGATGTACGACGACGAGTGGATGCGGGAAAACGGCTTCCTGGAGCGCGCGCGCAGGAGTGTCCACGACCTGGTGCGCGCCAAGGAGCCGCTGGGCTTCCGGCTGCTGACGGCGACGCCCTCCACCCCCGTGCGCATGGCGCTGTCCACGCTGAGCAGCCACGGCGTCTCGCAGTTGCCGGTGGTCCGCGACGGGGACTGCGTGGGCTCGCTGAGCGAGGGGCGGCTCATGGCGCGGGTCATTCAGGACCCCGGGGTGCTGGACGACCCGGTGGAGACGGTCATGAGCTCGCCCTTCCCGGTCGTTGACAGCCATCTCGACGCCGACAAGGCGACGCGGCTGTTGACCCGGGAGAATCCGGCGGTCCTGGTGAGGACCAACGGCAGGCTCGAGGACATCCTCACCCGCTTCGACATCGTGCGAACGCTCACGGGAGCGGCCGGTTGAGCGGCGCCCGGCCAGGGACACGGTGATGAAGGTCGCCGTGCTCATGGGCGGCAGCTCCGAGGAGCGGCCGGTATCGCTCGTCTCCGGCGCCGAGGTCGCCGCCGCCCTGCGCGGCCGCGGCCACGAGGTCGTGGCGGTCGATCCCGCCTCGGGGGTGCTCAGCCGGGAACGGGAACGGGAGCTGCGCGAGTCGGGGGTGACCCGGGAGGCGCCGCCCTCCACGGGGCCGGGCGGCAGCGATCCTCTGCTCCTCCTCGGCGAAGCGTTGCGGGCGTGCGCGCCCGACGTGGTCTTCCCGGCGCTCCATGGGGGGGCCGGCGAGGACGGCACGGTCCAGTCGCTGCTCGACCTGATCGGGGTTCCCTACGCGGGGAGCGGGCACACCGGCTGCGCCCTGGCCATGGACAAGGACCTCACCAAGCGGCTGCTGCGCGACGCCGGCATCCCGACCCCCGAGTGGATCACGGGACGCGTGTCCCCGGAGCGCGTCGCCGCCGAACTGGGGCTGCCTCTGATCGTCAAGCCCCCGAGGGGCGGGTCGACGCTGGGCCTCACGCTGGTTCATCGCGCCGACGGGATTCCCGCAGCGGAGGGGCAGGCGCTGGCATACGGCGGCGAGGTCATGTTCGAGCGCTACGTGCGGGGACGGGAGCTGACCGTCGGCATCCTGGGCGAGGAGGCACTGCCGCCCGGTGAGATCATCCCCGAAAACGAGATCTTCGACTACGAGTGCAAGTATCAGCCGGGAATGGCGCGCGAGATCTTCCCGGCCCGCATCCCGGAGGATGTCGCCGCCGGACTCCGCCGGCAGGCGCTGGCGGTGCATGGCGTCCTCCGGCTGGAGGGCTTCAGCCGGGTCGACTTCATACTGGACTCCGCGGGCACCCCATGGTGCCTCGAGGCGAACGCGCTTCCGGGGCTCACCCCCGCCAGCCTGCTGCCGCGGGCCGGACGCGCCGCCGGGCTGTCCTTCGGCGAACTGTGCGAGCGCATCGCCATCCTGGCGCTGTCCGGACGCGCCGCGCCCGTCGCCGCCGGCTCGCGCGCATGAGCTGGTCGTCCTTCGAGCCGGGCTACGGAGCCTCCGTGCTCACGCCGTGGGTGAAGCGGCTGCTGATCGCCAACGCCGCGATCTTCCTGTTCATGTGGATCAGCGGAAGCGCGGGCTTCTTCGTGGAGTGGTTCGCCTTCCGGCCGTCCCGCATCCTCACGCGTCCGTGGGGCGCGCTGACCTACATGTTCCTGCATGCGGGCTTCTGGCATGTGTTCATCAACATGCTGATGCTGTTCTTCTTCGGCCTGCCGCTCGAGCGGCGATGGGGTTCGCGCGAGTTCATCAAGTATTACCTGCTGTGCGGACTCGGAGGAGTGGCCCTCAGCTTCGTCTTCCAGTCGTCGTCAATCATCGGGGCGTCGGCGGCGGTGTACGGCCTGATGGTCGCCTTCGCCATGACCTGGCCGGACGCGCCCATCTACATCTGGGGGATCTTCCCCGTCAAGGCGAAGTGGCTGGCCGCCTTCCTCTTCGTGGTGAGCACGCTGAGCGCCTTCGGCGGAGGAGGGGACGGAATCGCCCATTTCGCCCATCTGGGGGGGCTGGTCACGGGGTTCGTCTATCTCAGGACCGACTGGCGAACCCCCGAGTGGCTGCGGGGGCGCGGGGGCGCGGGTTCCTCCCGTCCTGGCGGAAGATCCGGCTCCGGTACGACCCCCGGAGGGCGGTCAAGGCGCCCGCCGAGTTCCTCCGGTGCGCGGAGAGGTGGCCGGAGGGCCGACGAAGAAGCCCTGCTGGACGAAGTGGACGCCATCCTCGACAAGATCTCGCGCAGCGGGATGAGGTCGCTGACGCGCAAGGAACTCGAACTTCTCAACGAGGTTTCCCGCAGGCGCCGCTCTTCCTAGGTTCCGCTCCCGGCGGTATCCGCCGTAACCACGACGCCGCGCCGCGTCGCCTCAACTCAACACCCTGTTTTTCAGGAGGTCAGATGGCGGAAGGGAAGGAATACCTGACGGAGAACATCCGCAACGTGGCCGTACTCGGTCACGGCGGCTCCGGAAAGACCATGCTGGTGGACGCCCTCGCCTTCGTAGGGGGCACCGCACGGCGCAAGGGCAACGTGGCGGAGGGTCACGCCCTCACCATGACCGCGCCCGAGGAGATCCAGCACGGGATCTCGATGCAGCTCACTCCCGCCTTCAGCGAGTGGAAGGGTACCAAGATCAACCTGATCGACACGCCCGGATACCTGGACTTCACCGGGGAGGCCCTGGCGGCGGTCCGGGTGGCGGACGCGGCCGTCATCGTGGTGAGCGCGACCTCCGGCGTCGAAGTCGGGACCGAGCGGGTGTGGCGCTACTGCGAGGAGCGCGGCATCCCGCGCATGTTCTTCGTTTCGATGATGGACAAGGAGCACGCCGACTTCCGCAAGGTCTTCGAGGACATCAGGGAGAAGCTCGCGGAGAGCGCGCTGCCGGTGGAGATACCGGTGGGCGCGGGGCCCGGTTTCCGCGGGATCATCAACCTGTTCAGCGGGCGCACGCACATGTATCGCGACGGTTCCGCCACCGGCGAGTACGATGAAGCCGACGTCCCCGCCGACCTCGAGGACATCTTCGAGGAGTGGACCACCGAACTGCAGGAAACCCTCGCGACCACCGACGAGGAGCTTCTGGACCGCTACCTGGAGGGTGAGGAGATCACGCGCGAAGAAGCTCTCGAGGCCATGGCCATCGCGATGGAGCGGGATGAGGTGGTCCCGGTTCTCTGCGGATCCTCGACGCGCGTCTACGGGATCCGGGCACTGCTGCGCAAGATGGTAGAGCTCTTCCCCGATCCGTCCGAGTCAGGCAGCCACTCCGCGTCCCGGCCGGGCCTGGACCAGGAGGCGGAACTCCAGGCGACCGATGACGGATCGTTCGCGGCGCTGGTCTTCAAGACCGCGACCGAGCCGCATGTGGGCGAACTCTCCTACTTCCGCGTGTTCAGCGGCGTCGCGGTCAACGGGATGGACGCACACAACGCGGGCCGGGGCTCGAGCGAGAAGCTGAACCACGTTTCCATACCTCTGGGACGGGAGCGCCTGGAGGTGCCGCGGCTGCACGCCGGCGACATCGGCGTGGTGGCAAAGCTCAAGAACACCGCCACCAACGACACGCTGTCCTCGCCCGGCCGGCCTCTCGTTCTCGACAGGATCGACTTCCCGAAGCCGGACGTGTCCGTGGCGATGAAGGGCGCGACCCGCGCCGACGACGACAAGATCGGCGAGGCCCTGCAGAAGCTGCACGACGAGGATCCGACCTTCCATGCCGAGTTCAACCCCGAACTGGGACAGACCATCGCGCGGGGGCTAGGGGAACTGCACCTGGACGTCCAGATGCAGCGCATGAAGCGCAAGTACAACGTCAGCGTCGAGACCGAGCAGCCCAGGATCGCCTACCGGGAAACCATCACGCGAACCGCGGAAGGGCGCGGACGCTTCAAGAAGCAAACCGGCGGGCGGGGTCAGTTCGGCGACTGCTGGGTGCGCCTGTCGCCACGCCCGCGCGGCGACGGTTACGAGTTCGTGGACAACATCAAGGGAGGCGTCATCCCCGGGAAGTACGTGCCTTCGGTGAACAAGGGCATACAGGAGGCGGCAGGCAAGGGCATCCTGGCCGGGTTCGCGCTGGTGGACTTCGCGGCCGAATGCTACGACGGCTCCTACCACTCGGTGGACTCCTCCGACATCGCGTTCAAGGTGGCCGGGTCGCTGGCCTTCCGCGAAGTCGCGTCCAGGGCGGGTCCGGTGCTGCTGGAGCCGATCATCGAGGTGGAGGTGTCGACGCCTGACGAGTACATGGGCGACATCATGGGCGACATCACGCAGCGTCGCGGCAAGGTGCAGGGCATGGTGCCCGGCAACGGAAGCACCACCGTGCAGGCGCTCGTCCCGGAAGCCGAACTCTACAAGTACGCCACCGCCCTGCGCTCCATGACCCAGGGGCGCGCCCACCACACGCGCACCCTCGCCGGCTACGAACCGATGCCGGCGCACGAGGCCCAGCAGGTGATCGAGGCGCTCAAGGCGGAGGAGTAGGGCAGGAGGCAGCCCGTGGCGGGACACAGCAAGTGGGCGCAGATCAAGCGCAAGAAGGCCGTCAACGACGCGAAGCGCGGACAGATGTTCACCAAGCTCATCCGCGAGCTGACGGTGGCCGCGCGCGACGGCGGAGGAGATCCCAACTTCAACCCGCGCCTGCGCCTGGCGGTGGACACCGCCAAGGCCGGCAACATGCCCCAGGAGAACATCGAGCGGGCGATCAAGAAGGGGACCGGTGAGCTCGCCGGCGTCAACTACGAGGAAGTGGTCTACGAGGGCTACGCCCCCGGCGGGGTCGCGCTCTACATCGAGACCCTGACCGACAACCCCAAGCGCACGGTGGCGGCGGTGAGACACCTCCTCACCAAGAACGGAGGCAGCCTGGGAACTGCCGGGTCGGTGGCGTGGCAGTTCGACCGCAGGGGTCAGATCTACATCGAGGCGGCCGGGCACTCCGAGGAGGAGGTGCTGGAAGCGGCGCTGGAAGCGGGAGCGGAGGATGTCGTGCAGGAAGGGGGCGATTTCATCGTCACGACCGATCTGGCTTCCTTTCACCAGGTTCAGGACGACATGCGGGAGGCCGGAATCAGCGTCGCGCAGGCGGAGCTGGCGATGATTCCGCAGAACGAAGTGGACGTGGCGGGCAAGACCGCGGAAAGACTGGTCCGTCTGATGGAGGCGCTCGACGGATCGGACGACGTGCAGAAGATCTCGTCCAACGGCAACATCGACGAGGACACCCTGGCCCGGCTGTCGCAATGAGGGTCGGCCGGCCGCGAAGCGGACGGTGAGGGCGCCGGACGGGGCGCTGATCGTGCTCGGGGTGGATCCGGGCACGGCGCGCACCGGCTACGGCGTGGTGGCCAGCGGCGAGGGCAGGTTGTCGCTGCTCGAATGCGGGGTGGTGCGCACCCGGCCCCGGCGCCCGCTTGCGGATCGCATCCGCCACATCTTCGAGGCGATGCAGTCGATCGTCCAGCGCTTCGAGCCCCACGTGCTCTCCGTCGAAAAGGTGTTCCAGGGGAAGAACCCGCAGAGCGCGCTTACGCTCGGCCATGCACGGGGCGCCATCCTGTTGGCGGGCGCGCTCGCCGGGGTCCAGATTGCCGAGTACTCGCCGACCGCGATCAAGAGCGCGGTCGTCGGCACCGGCCGGGCCACCAAGGAACAGGTGGGGTTCATGGTCAAGACACATCTGCGGCTGGTCTCCCCGCCGTCGCCGGACGACGCGGCCGACGGGGTGGCGGCCGCGCTCTGCCACTGCCTGATCGGGGACCGGCCCGGATGATCAGCCGGCTGCACGGGGTTCTGCTCGAGCAGGACATGGATTCGGTCGAGGTGGAGACCGCGGGCGGCGTCGTGTATCAGGTTCACGTGCCGGCCACGGTGGCAGGACGCCTGCCGCCCTCCGGCGAGCAGGTGCGGCTGCGCACGGTGCAGGTCGTGCGCGACGATTCGGTCGCCCTGTACGGCTTCCTGGAAGTCCACGAGCGCGACATGTTCCAGCGCCTGCTGGGGACGACCGGGGTCGGCGCCAAGCTGGCGCGCGAGATGCTCTCGACCTACTCCGCCCGGCGTCTGGCACAGGCTCTCGCCAACAAGGAGACGGCCGTGCTCACCCGCGTGAGCGGGGTGGGAAAGAAGACGGCCGAATTGCTCATCCTCAGGCTCAGCGACAAGGTGCGCGACCTCGCGCTGGCCCCGGCCGGGGGCGAGGCGGCGCCTCACGGCGCGCGGGAGGCGGTCAACGCGCTCATGGCTCTGGGGTACTCCTTCGCGCAGGCGGACGAAGCCGTTCGCGGCGTGACGGCCGGCGGAGGCGCGGGAGAGGAGATGAAGACCGAGGAACTGATCCGGAGGGCGCTGGAGCGCATTGGCCGGTGACGGATCGCTACGACGTGACCACGCCCCGTGAGCTCTCCGGGGAGGGTGGTGCGGAGCTGTCCCTCCGCCCGGCCAGCCTGGCGGAGTTCATCGGTCAGGCGAAGGTCCGGGAAACGCTCTCCATCGCGATCGCGGCGGCCCGCAAGCGGGGCGACGCGCTCGACCACCTGCTCTTCCATGGTCCTCCCGGGCTCGGCAAGACCACCCTGGCGCTCCTGCTCGCCTCCGAGATGGGGGTCGGCGTCAAGTTGACCTCCGGGCCGGTGCTGGAGAAGCCCGGAGACCTGGTGAGCATCCTCACCAACCTGAACGCCCGGGACATCCTCTTCATCGACGAGATCCATCGGCTGCGGCCCATCGTCGAGGAATTCCTCTACCCCGCCATGGAGGATTTCCGCGTCGAGATCCGGCTCTCCGACGGACCGGCCGCGCGCACCGTCACCATGCAGATCGAGCGCTTCACCCTGGTGGGCGCCACGACCCGCTTCGGGCTGCTCACGGAACCGATGCGCGCGCGTTTCGGGATGGTCGAGCGGCTCGACTTCTACGGGCCCGAGGAGCTGACCCGGGTGGTTCAGCGGAGCGCGGACATCCTGGGGGTGGATACGACGGAAGAGGGCACCTTCGAGCTGGCGCGTCGCGCTCGGGGCACCCCCCGGGTGGCCAACCGGCTGCTGCGGCGGCTGCGCGACTACGCCGAGGTGCGCGCCGACAGCGTGATCAGCGGCGAGGTCGCGCGCGCGGGGCTCCGGCTGCTCGAGGTGGACGAGTACGGGATGGACGAGATGGATGCGCGCGTGCTGCGCACCATCATCGAGAAGTTCGGCGGGGGCCCGGTGGGGCTGGCTTCGCTGGCGGTGGCGCTGAGCGAGGACGAGGGAACCCTGGAGGAGGTCTACGAGCCGTTTCTGATCCAGAACGGCTTTCTGGAGCGCACCCCGCGCGGGCGCAAGACCACGGAGCGCGCCCACCGGCGGTTCGGCCATCCATCGACCGGGAAGGAGGGGCGCTCGGACGCCGGACCGGGCGGAGACGGCCAGTCGTCGCTCTTCCGGTCATGAAGGCCGGACGCGACGCCACCCGGGACTTCGGCTATCACCTCCCCGAAGACCGCATCGCGCGCTACCCGGCAGCGCGGCGCGACCGGAGCCGCCTGCTGGTCGCGCCCGGCTCCGGGGGACCCTTCGAGCATCGGGTGTTCCGCGACCTTCCCGGCCTGATGCGGGCCGGCGACGTCCTGGTGGTGAACGAGTCGCGGGTGCTCCCCGTGCGCCTGCTGGGAGCCAAGCCGACGGGCGCGCGCGCCGAGGTGTTCCTGCTGCGGCCGCTGGGGGAGGAGCGCCCATCGGTCGCGGGTGGCAACGATGGGCGCGGGCGCCCCGCCGGCGGCCACATGTGGGAGGCGCTGGTGCGGCCCGGCGGCAAGCTCAAGCCCGGGCGCACGGTGGAGGTCGCCCCCGACCTGGTGGTCCACATCGTCGACTCGACCCCCGACCACGGCCGCATCGTGCGCGTCGAGACTCCGCTGCCGGTCGAGGAGGCGCTCGAGCGCTACGGCCGCGTGCCGCTCCCCCCCTACCTGCGCCGCCCGGACGAGCCGGTGGATCGCGCGCGTTACCAGACGGTGTACGCGCGCACGCCGGGCTCGGTGGCCGCCCCCACCGCGGGCCTCCATTTCACCCGCGAGCTCATGGATGCGCTGGAGGCGGGCGGGGTGCGCATCGCGTGCGTCACTCTGCACGTGGGGGTGGCGACCTTCCGCCCGGCGGGGCCTGACGGCGGCGACCCGCGCGGTCCCGGCGAGGAACGCTACCGCATCACGCGCGAGGCTGCGGCGCGGGTCGCCGCGGCGCGCGCGGGCGGGGGACGGGTGTGGGCGGTGGGCACCACGGTGGTGCGGACGCTTGAGAGCGCGGCCGACGGGACGGGCGGGGTGCGGGCGGGCGGCGGCACGACCGATCTCTTCATCCGCCCGCCCTTCGACTTCCGGGTCGTCGACGCCCTCATCACCAACTTCCACCTGCCCCACTCGACCCTGCTCATGCTGGTGGCCGCCTTCGCCGGCCATGAGCGCACCATGGACGCGTATCGCGAAGCCATCGACCAGGGGTATCGGTTCTACTCCTACGGCGACGCGATGGCGATTGCGTGAGCAACGACGTGGCTTCGGCCTTCTCGTTCGCCGTCGACGGCCGCGCCGACCACGCTCGTGCCGGGGTGTTCTCCACGCCCCACGGGAGCATCCAGACTCCCGCGTTCATGCCCGTCGGCACCCTCGCCAACGTGAAGATGCTGACCCCGGAGGAACTCCGGAACCTCGGCGCGCGCATGGTGCTGGCCAACACCTACCACCTCTACCTGCGTCCGGGGGCAGAGGTGGTGCGCGAGCTGGGGGGCCTCCACGCCTTCATGCGCTGGCCCGGTCCCATCCTGACCGACTCGGGCGGGTTTCAGGTCTTCTCCCTGAGCCGGATCAACCGCATCCACGACGACGGCGTCGTCTTCCAGAGCCACATCGACGGCTCCCGCCACCACTTCACGCCCGAGAGCGTCGTCGACGTCCAGCGGGCCCTGGGCGCCGACGTCATCATGGCGTTCGACGAATGTCCGCCCGGCGACGCCGGTCGGGCCTCGGTGGCGCGGGCCAACCGCCGCACCCTCGCCTGGCTGGAGCGGTGCGCGCGGCGCTTTCGGGCAACCAACACGGAGCAGGCGTCCGCTCAGGCTCTCTTCCCGGTCCTGCAGGGCGGCGTCTTCGCAGATCTGCGGCGTGCCTGCGCCGTCGACGCCCGTGGAATTGAGGACTGGCACGGCTTCGGGATCGGAGGGCTCAGCGTCGGGGAGAACAAGGAAGACATGTGGCGCATCCTGGAGCTGCTGGACGGCGAGCTGCCTGGCAGCCGTCCGCGCTACCTCATGGGGGTGGGGTATCCCGACGATCTGCTGGAAGCGATCGCGCGCGGATGCGATCTCTTCGACTGCGTGGCGCCCACCCGCAACGCGCGCCATGGAACCGCGTGGACCTCCCGCGAGGGCCAGGTGAACATGAAGGGCGCGCGCTTCCGGACCGACACGGATCCCCTCGACCCTGCCTGCACATGCTATACTTGCCGGCGGTTCGATCGTGCATACCTGCGCCATCTGCTGGTTGCGGGCGAGGGGCTGGCCCAGCGGCTGATCTCCATCCACAACCTGAGTTTTCTGGTGCAGCTGGCGAGCGAGGCCAGGCGCCGGATCATCGACGGCTCCTTCCCGCTGTGGCGCGCGGAATGGCTGCTCCGGTATCGTAGAGCGCGGACGAAGAAATAGAACATCAACCACCGGCCCCGGGCCGGCGCATCATCGGAGGAACGCATCTTGGCACTCTGGATCGCGATATCGGCCCAGCCGCTCCTGCCGTCACCTCTTCTGGGGGTGCCCCAGGGCGGGGGAGGCGGCTTCGTCTTCTTCATCCAGTTGATCGCGATCATCGCGATCTTCTACTTCCTGCTGATCAGGCCGCAGCGCAAGGAGCAGCAGCGTCACCGTGCAATGGTGGCGGCGCTCAAGAAGGGGGACCGGGTGGTGACCGCGGGCGGGATCGTGGGCAAGGTGATTCACGCCCAGGAACAGCACCTCACCATCGTGACTGCGGAAAACACCCGTCTCGTGATCGAGCGCTCGAAGATCGCGACGCTCACAAACCCGCGGGACTCGTAGCCGTATCGGGATGGCTCTGCGCAGGATCGAGCTGTACGGCAGCGAGGTTTTGCGGCGTCCGGCGGACCCGGTCGACGACGTCGATGACGAGGTGCGCGCGCTGGTGCGCGACATGTTCGAGACGATGTACGACGCCAAGGGCATCGGGCTGGCGGCGCCGCAGGTCGGCATCTCCCGGCGCGTCATCGTGCTGGACGTGGCGGAGGAGTCCGACGAGTCGAACCCCGTAGCGCTGGTGAATCCCCGGCTGGCGAGTTGGACGGCGAAGAAGGACAAGCAGACGGAGGGGTGCCTGAGCATCCCCGGGGTGGAGGCGGTCGTGCAACGCCCGGTATCGGTTGTGGTGGACGGCACGGACCCGGAGGGAAAGGGTGTGCGACTCGAGGCGGAGGGCCTGTTCGCGCGCGCCCTGCAGCACGAGATCGACCACCTGGACGGCGTGCTCTTCGTCGATCGGCTGAGTCCCCTCAAGCGGCAGCTGCTGCTCAAGAAGTGGAGGAAGCTGCAGGCCGAAGCCGCGGAGCCGTGAGGGTTCTCTTCTGGGGAACGGCGATCTTCGCCCTTCCCTCCCTCCGAAGCCTGGCCGATGCAGGCCATGAGATCGTGGGCGTGGTGACACAGCCCGACCGCCGGGCGGGCCGCGGACGGCGCCCGCGGCCCACGCCCGTGAAGGAAGCCGCCCTCGCCGCGGAATACCCGGTCTTCACCCCCGGGCGCCCGGGCCGCCCCGCCTTCCTGGCGCGCATGCGGGGCCTCCGGCCGGACCTCTCGGTGGTCGCCGCGTACGGGCACTTCCTGAGCCGCGAGGCGCTGGATCTCCCCGCCCTCGGGTCGATCAACGTGCACGCTTCCCTGCTCCCCGCACTGAGAGGCGCGGCCCCGGTGCACTGGGCCATCGCGCGCGGCCACCCGGTTACGGGAGTCACGATCATGCGCATGGTGAAAGCCATGGACGCCGGTCCCATCCTGCGGCAGGAAAGGACGGACATCCTCTCCGACGAGACCGCCGGCGAACTCTACGAGCGGCTGGCGCGGATGGGCGGCGGCGGGCTGGTGCGAGCCCTGGAGATGATGGACGCGGGCACGCTGGAGGAGCAGCCGCAGGACCACGCGCGGGCCACCTTCGCCCCCCGTCTCTCCCGACGCGACGCGCGGCTGCAGTGGGCTCGGCCCGCAGTGGAAGTGGCCCGCTGGATGCGCGCCATGGACCCGGCGCCCGGCGCGTGGAGCGAGCTGGAGGGCAGCCCCCTCAAGCTTTTTCGTCCGCGCGTGGTCCATGGCGGTGCCGCCACGGGACCAGAGGACCCGGAGCCCGGCACCGTGATCGGGGCGGACCCCGGCAAGGGGTTCCGCGTCGCGGCCGGGGAGGGCTCGGTAGAGGTGGGCGAGGTGCAGCCTGCCGGAAAAAGGCGCATGCCCGCGCGCGACTGGCTGCGGGGCCGGGCGGGCCGGGCGGGGCAGCGGTTGCGATGATACCCCCGCTGCACGTCGTCACCGACGACCGCATCCTGGCGAGATCGAGCTTTTCCGCGTCGGCCCTCGAGGTGCTGGAGGCGGGCGGCGCACGGGTCGCCCTCCACGTGCGCGGGCCGCGCACCTCGGGGCGCGCGCTCTATCGGGCCGCCGCCGGCCTCATCCGCCCGGCGCGCCGCAGCGGCGGCTGGCTGGTGGTCAACGATCGCGTGGACGTGGCCCTGGTGCTGGGCATCAGGCGCGTTCACCTGGGCGGCCGGTCGATGCCCGCGGCGGTTGCCCGCCGCCTTCTCGGAGCGGATGCCCATGTGGGCCGTTCGGTGCATTCGGCCGCCGAGGCCGGTGGGGATGACGGCCGGATCGATTATCTTCTTGCGGGAGCGGTGTTCGCGACGCCTTCCCATGCGGGGATCGCACCGGGCGGAATCGAAGTGGTGCGGGCCGTCAAGGCCGCAAGCCCGGCCCCCGTGGTGGGCATCGGAGGCATCACCGCCGGCCGGGCGCCACAGGTGCTCGCCGCCGGCGCCCGCGGAGTGGCGGTCATCCGCGCGGTGTGGGACGCACCATCGCCCGGGGATGGCGTGAGGCGTTTTCTGGACTCGTGGCCCGAGGAGTGACAACCACCGGAATGGACGGCAAGGTGACGATCCGCCTGAACGGAAAGGCGCGAGAGGTGGGCGCGGACATCACCGTGTCCGGCCTCCTCGACGAGTTGGGCCTGGTCCCCGGGATGGTGGTCGTCGAACGCAACCGGGAAATCCTCGCCCGCGAGAGCTACGCCACGGTGCGTCTGAGCGAGGGCGACCAACTGGAACTGGTTCACTTCGTGGGCGGCGGGTGATGCTTCCGGCGGCAGGGAGCCGCGGGGAGCGGAGTTGCGACCCCCGCCAGGCCGCCGAGCCTGATAACGCAGTAGACAACAATATATGTCAGTAGATACCAGTACCGGCGGACGGAGCCAAGAGGCGGTGATGTCGACACACGCGAGCGCCGACACCCCGTTCGTGGTCGGGGGCAGAGAGTTCCGCTCCCGCCTGATCGTGGGGACCGGCAAGTATCCCGACAACGAGACCATGGTGCGGGCCATCCGCGCCAGCGGCTCGGACATGGTGACGGTGGCGGTGCGGCGGATAGACCTCGACCGCACCCGCGAGGAAGGTATCCTGTACCATCTCGACCCCGGCGAGTTCTTCCTCCTGGCCAACACCGCGGGCTGCTACACCGCCGCGGACGCAATCCGCTATGCGAGGCTGGCCCGCGCCGCGGGGTTCAACGAGTGGCTGAAGCTGGAGGTGATCGGTGACGAGACCACCCTGCTCCCGGACACGCAGGCGACCCTCGACGCCGCCCGGGTGCTCGTGGCGGAAGGGTTCAAGGTGATGGCCTACACCAACGAGGACCTCATCACCGCCCTTCGGCTGGAGGATGCGGGGTGCGTGGCGGTGATGCCCCTCGCGAGCCCCATCGGGAGCGGCCTCGGGCTGCTCAACCCGTACTACGTGCGCGCGATCAAGGAGCGCTGCGAGGTCCCGATTATCGTGGACGCCGGGGTGGGCACCGCCTCGGATGCCTGCCTCACCATGGAGCAGGGGGTGGACGGGGTGCTCATGAACACCGCCATCGCGGCGGCCCGCGATCCCGTGCGCATGGCGGCCGCGATGCGCGAGGCGGTGGTCGCGGGCCGGCTCGCCTACCTGGCAGGCCGCATGCCCACGCGCGAGGTGGCGGTCCCCTCCTCGCCCCCGCTGCCGGAGTAGCACGCGCGAGCGGCGAATGGGCGCGGACGGATCGCGCGACGCCAGAAGAGTCGCGTTCCGGGTGCTCGCCGCCTGCACCCGGGGCCAGCGTCTGGATCGCGCTCTGGACACGCGCGCCGGCGCCCTGTCGCCCCGCGACCGGCACTGGGTGCACGCCCTCGCCTACGGGGTGGCGCGGCTGCGCGGCCGCCTGGACTACACGATCGCGCTGCACGCGCGCCGGGGACCTGAGCGGCTCGATGCGGCGGTCCTCGACCTGCTGCGCATGGGCGCGTACCAACTGCACTACATGGAGGGCGTGCCCACGTACGCGGCGGTGTCGTCCACAGTGGAGCTCGCGCGCGCGGCCGGTGCCGGAAGGGCTGCAGGACTGATCAACGCCGTTCTGCGCGCCTCGGCACGCGAGGGATCGCCCGCGGACGCCTTCCCCAACCGCGAGACCGACCTCGAGGACCATCTCACGCACTGGCACTCCCATCCCCGGTGGCTGGTGCGACGCTGGCTCGCGCGCTGGGGGGCGACCGCCACCGAGGCGCTCCTGAGGCATGACAACGGTGTGCCAGGGCTCTTCTTCCGCCCCGTGGGCATCGAACCCGAACCCGCCCTCAAGCGGTTGCGGGCCGCCGGCCTGACCGCAACCGCAGCCGGGCTCGGCTCCGGTTGCCTGCGTCTCGCGGCCGGGACCGACCCGGCGCGCGTGCTCGGGGCCGTCCCCGGCGTCATCCAGGACCCCGGCGCCGCGCTGGTGGCGCGCTACGCCGACCCACCTCCGGGCGCCCTCGTGGCCGATCTGTGCGCCGCACCCGGGGGCAAGGCGCTGGTGCTATCGGAACGCGCAGGGTACGTGCTGGCAGCCGACCTTTCCCCGCCCCGCCTGAAGCTCGTGACCGGGTCCGCCCTGCGCCTCGGAGCCCGCGTGGGCGCCGTGGTCGCGGACGCCGGTGCCGCACCCGTGCGCCGGGCCGACCTCGTCCTGGTGGATGCGCCGTGCACCGGCACGGGTACCCTGGCCCGCCGTCCCGACGTCAGATGGCGCCTGACGGAGACGGATCCCGCGAGGCTGGCCGGCGTCCAGTCCCGGCTCCTCGCGGGTGCATCCCGGGCCGTTCCCGCCGGGGGACTTCTGGTGTACTCCACGTGTACATTGGAGCCAGAGGAAAACGTCGACGTCGTGGAGGGATTCCTGAGCCGGCACCCCGAATTCCGCCGGGAAGCTCCCGAAGACATGGATCCGGAGGTCATGGACGATCGCGGTCACCTGTGCGTCCTGCCGCAGAGCACCGGTTTCGACGGCGCGTTCGCGGCGCGCATGCGGAGAATCCGATGAGGCTGGGAAGCTCGATTGGTCGGCGCAGGCCCGCCCGTGGCGGCGGTCGCAAGCGCCGTTCGACGAAAAGGAAGAGACGCGCAAGCTCCCGCGGAAGGCGTCCGGCCGGAGTCCTCGGGCGCGTGCTGCGCGGCGCGGTTCTGCTGGGCGTGATGTTCGTTGGCGGCTACGTGGCCGCCACTCGGGTCGTATTCCCGGTGCCCGCTCCGCCTCCGGACCTGCTGAGCGTGCCCGATCTGACCGGACTCGACCTGGAAGCCGCCGCTGCGCGCGCCGCAGGGGCGGGACTCGGGCTGGGCGCCGTCGACTCGATGTACCACCCCTCCGCCGCCACCGGCTCCATCCTGGGCCAGACCCCGCTGCCCGGCCAGCTCGCCCTTCCCGGAGCGGCCATCGAATTCGCCATCAGCCTGGGTCCGGAGCATCGCGCCGTTCCCGACGTGATCGGCCAGCACGAACGGAGGGCGCGCGTCCTCCTCGGAGCGAACGGGTTCACGGTCGCCGTGGACTCCCTGGAGGACGCGGAGCCCGCCGGCGAAGTGGTCGCCATGGAACCGGAGGCGGGAACCGCCGTGGCCCTGCCTTTCGAAGTGCGGCTCGCGATCAGCCTGGGGCCGCCGGTGGTGGAAATGCCGATCCTCCTCGGACTGAGCGAGGAGGAAGCCTTCCTCCTGCTCGACTCCCTCGGGCTCTTCGTCACCGAGATCGAAATGGACGCGCTCACGAGTTTGGAGCCGGCCGTGGTAATCGAGCAGGATCCGGCGGCGGCGAGCACCGTGGAGGTGGGGTCCGAAGTGCGGCTGGTGATCGGCGACCGCGCGCTGCTGCCGGGCGGCCTCCCCCGGCCCGACACAGCCGGAAACGCAGGAACAATCACCATGGGTGCGAACATGATAAGGGTGATATCGTTACAGGTTCGATCCGCTGGTTCCGAGAGGCCGTCGACATGACCCACAGACCTTCGCGCATTCCGTATCTGGTGGCCGTGCTGGGGGCCGGTGCGCTCGTCCTCATGGCCTGGGCGGGCCGGGGACGGTTTCAGCCGGTAGGCCTGGGGGCCGACGCCCCGGCCTTCACGATCTCCGACCTCCAGGGGACCCCCGTCTCCCTCGAGGATCACCGCGGCCGGGTGGTGCTGGTCAACATCTGGGCCACCTGGTGCGGCCCCTGCATCGTGGAGATGCCCTCGATGCAGCGCCTGTACGAACAGCTCGACGGCCAGCCCTTCGATATCCTCGCCGTAAGCGTGGATGCGGCGCAGGGCGAGCGCGATGAAGCCGGCAATCCCGGCGGCGACGTGGGCCTGTTCGCCCGCGAGCACGGGCTCACCTTCACGATCCTGCACGACGCGTCCGGGCGGATCAGGCAGACCTACCGAACCACTGGGGTCCCCGAGTCCTTCCTGATCGGCAAGGACGGGGTCATCTACAAGAAGATCGCGGGAGCAACCGAGTGGGATTCCCCGGAAAACCTCGAACTGATCCAGAGGCTGCTGGCAAGCTGAAGCTGCCCTGGCAGGCATCCGAGTCGGGGCGCAACTCGACTCCGATGCTTGCCGCGCTTGCGCTTGCTGTCGTTCTGTGGGTCGTCGTGCAGATGGAGCAGCCGGAGCGCCGGGCCTTCGACGGCGTGCCGGTGCGCGTGCAGCTGAACGATCCACAGTGGGCGGTCTCGGGTACCCCGACGCCCTCCAGCGCGACGGTTCGGCTGGCGGGCACGGCCCGTCAACTCCTGCGCCTCGCCGGGAACCAGCCTTCGATCATGGTCCCCGTGGATGCGGTGGGCTCCGCCGACACGTCCCTGGTGATCGATCGCAACTGGGTGCGCCTGCAGGGCATCGAGGGAGTGGTCGTCGAGGCCGTGGAGCCGGCCGCGGTCGCCATCGCCTTCGAACCCATGGTGGCGGTGGAGGTGCCCGTCGCCCCCACCGTGGTCGGCGTCCCGCGTGACGAGTTGACGTTGGCCGCGCCCCCCACCGCCTCCCCCGCGACCATTCGCGTAATCGGGCCGGCAAGCCGGGTCGCGGAGCTCAGCACGATTCGCCTCGATCCCGTGGACCTGTCGCGCATCGCGGGGTCGCAGGTGGTTCGCGTGGGCGTCGGCAACGGCATTTCGGGCGAGTTGATCAGCTTCTCGCCGGACACGGTCGAAGTGCGGGTCGAGCTGGTCGGCAGAGAGGGGTCCGAGGGGCGGTGAGCGATCTCCTCGTTCTCGGCATCGAGACCAGTTGCGACGAAACCTCCGCGGCCGTGCTCCATGGCGCGCACGATCTGCGCTCACACGTGATCCTCTCCCAGGACATGCACGCCGTCTACGGCGGCGTGGTTCCGGAGCTCGCCGCCCGGGCTCATCTGCAGGTGGTCGACGATGTCGTTGGCCGTGCGCTGGACGACGCCGGATGCATGCTGGCGGAACTCGACGGCATCGGCGTGACTGCCGGCCCCGGGCTGATCGGAGCCCTGCTGGTGGGGGTGTGCTGGGCGAAGGCGGCCGCCTACGCGTCGGGGGTCCCCGTCGTGGGCGTGCATCACATGGAGGCCCACCTGTTCGCCCCCCACATCGAGGATCCCGGCGCGGAGCCACCCTTCGTGGCGCTTCTGGTCTCCGGGGGACACACGCTGCTCCTCCACGCGACCGCCTGGGGCGAGTACCGGCTGCTGGGCCGCACCCGCGACGACGCTGCGGGGGAAGCGTTCGACAAGGTGGCGCGTCTGCTCGGGCTGCCCTATCCGGGCGGAGCCCCGCTCGAGGCGCTTGCGACCGAGGGGGACCCGGCCCGGTACTCGTTCCCGCGGCCACTGCTCGCATCCTCCGGAAAGCCGGGCGCGACGGAGGCGCTGGACTTCTCGTTCAGCGGGCTCAAGACCGCGGTCGCGACCCAGGTTGCCGAACTCGAGGCCAACGGCGGCCTCGACGCGGAGCGCGCCCACGTGGCCGCATCCTTTCAGGCCGCGGTCAACGACGTCCTTGCGACCCGCGCGACGCAGGCGGTGGAACGCACGGGGACCGACAGGATCCTGGTGGCCGGGGGTGTGTCGGCAAACAGCGCCTTGCGCCGCGAGTTGCGCCGGCGGCATCCCCCCGAGGTCGAGCTCTTTCACGCGACTCCCCGGTTGTCTGTGGACAACGGGGCCATGGTCGCCCGCACAGCGGCTTTTCGCCTGCTCCTGGGGGAGAGTTCGGACCTGGACCTCTCGGCCGACGCTTCGCTCCCGTTCCCCGGGCTGCGCGAATGACTCCCGACGCTCTCGAAACCATCCGCGGAGCGGCATGCCCGAATCCCGTGCGCGCCGGCCCGACCCCACCCTGAACCCCCTGGCTACCCGTGTATCCAATCCTCTTCCGCTTTCCCGAATGGGTGCCGGTGCTCGGCGGAGAGCCGGTCACCTCCTTCGGGGTCATGCTCTTCCTGGCCTTCCTGGCGGCCGGCTACCTGTTGCGCGCACGGATGAGCGAGACCGGCATCCATCCCGACCGCGCCTGGGACCTCGTGTTCGCCGCGGTGATCGGGGGAATCATCGGAGCCAAGCTGTACTACGTGTTTCTCAACTTCCCCAGGCTCGTCGAGAATCCGCGGTTCCTGTTCGCGCGCGGCGGGCTGGTGTGGTACGGGGGCTTCCTCGGCGGAACCGCGGCCGTCCTGTACCAGATGAAGCGGCTCGGCCTGCCCGTGCGCCAGACGCTCGATCTGACCGCCCCGTCGATGGCGATGGCGTACGCGGTGGGGCGACTCGGGTGCTTCCTGGTCGGGGACGACTACGGCCGCCCGACGGCCTCGTGGGTGGGAATCCGCTTTCCGCAGGGTTCACCCCCCAGTTCGGTGGACAACCTGGCCCGCTTCGGGATCGAAACGGATCCGGCTCTGGTGGAAGCCTACGGACAGATCGTGCCGGTACATCCCACGCAGTTGTACGAGATCGCCATGGCGCTGGCGATCTTCGCGATCGTCTGGCGTCTGCGGCACGGCGCGCATCCTCCCGGCTGGGTGTTTGCGCTGTGGCTGGCGCTGGCCTCGGCGGCCCGCTTTCTGGTCGAATTCGTGCGCGCCAAGGACGACCGCTTCCTGGGCAGCCTGACCATCGCGCAGGTCATCAGCCTCCTGCTGATCGCGGCGGCGGCGGCGGCGATGGTCCGTCTCGCGTCCCGGAACGGTGGGCCGCGCCCGAAGAAGGCGAGGGCGCCGTGAGCCATCCCGGCCGCGCATTCACCATACTTCACGGCTCGGACCTGCACTTCGGGCGGCCGCACGCGCCTGCGGCCGCCGCCGACTTCCTCACGTTGGCGCACTCCGTCTCGCCCGACCTGATCGCGCTCTCGGGCGACTTCACGCAGCGTGCCAAGAACCGCGAATACGAGGCGGCGGCCGCCTACCTGAAGCGCCTTCCCCAGGTCCCGCTTGTGGTCACGCCCGGCAACCACGACGTGCCCCTGTACCGCCTGTGGGAGCGCGCCTTCGCACCCTTCCGCAACTACCGCCGCTGGATCGCGGACGAACTCGACACCGAACACGACCTCGGCGGAGCGGTCGTGGTCGCGCTCAACACCACCACGCCCGACCGCACCATCGTGAACGGCAACGTGGCCGACGAACAGCTGGAACGTGCGGCGGCGGCGTTCGCCCGGGCCGGAAACGGGGGCCTGCGCGCGCTGGTGGTGCACCACGCGCTGGTCGGAGCGCCCGAAGGGGATCTCATCGCTGCCCTCCCCCGCGCCCGCCGCATCGTCGCCCGGCTGGCCGAAATGGGCGTGGAGCTGGTGCTGTTCGGCCACCTTCATCGCGCTTTCATCTCGGTGGGCGTTCCGAGCGGTCCGTCGACGAATGGATCGGGGGAGGCGGATTCGCCCGTGCTGCTGGTATGCAGCGGCACCACGGCGTCCGACCGGGGGCGCGGAAGGGAGAAGGGCAAGAACAGCTGCAACCTTGTGCGGGTGACGAACGACAGGATCGCGGTGACCCGGTATCTGCGCTCCTCCCTGGAGGATGGCTTCCGGCCGGTCGCGCGCGACACCTTCCCCCGCCACGACTTCGCACAGCCACCGTCGCCAGGTACCGCGGGCAGCGCGTGACCGGCAGTCTGCGCGCGCACCCCGGGCGGCGATGCGCCGGGACGGTCCTCGCCCTCCTTCCCGCCCTGCTCGCTACCACAGTCCCCGTGTCGGCGGTCCAGGGGGAACTGGAAGAGGTCACCACGCTTCGCTTCGAGGGCAACGACGTCTTCTCCGATCGCGCGCTGGGCGCTTCCATCATGACGCGGTCGACCGACTGCCGGCACTGGCTGCTCTCCGTCTTCTGCTGGTCGGGAAGCTCTTTCGCCATCGACGAGCACTTCCTGGGTCCGCGCGAATTCGAACGCGACGTGGTGCGCCTGCGGCTCTTCTACTACCGGCACGGATACCGGGAGGCGCTTATCGAACCGAGTCTCGACCGGAACGGCGACGGGGTTGGGATCACGTTCCATATCGAGGAAGGAAGGCCGGTGCTCATCGATTCCCTGGCCTTCAACGGGCTCGATCCGCCCGGCGACCTGGATCTCCTCGACGATCTGCCGGTGGGCGCGGGAGATCCGCTCGACCAGCTGGTGCTGGGGGCGGCCCGTGATTCGCTCACCATCCGGTTGCGCAACGCCGGGTACGCCCACGCCGAAGTCCTGCTCGACATCCTCATTCCGGCCGCGCAGCCGTACGGCGCGCGGGTCAACTTCGATGTCTTCAAGGGAGCTCCGGCACGCTTCGGGGCCATCTCGATCGAGGGAAACGAAAGGGTGGACCAGGGCGTCATACTGGGCATGATTCCCTTCCGCGAAGGCAGCACCTACGACGCCGACCTCGTCTTCCAGGCGCGGCGCAACCTCTATGGCATGGAGGTCTTCAGCAATGTCGCGGTAACGGAGGAACTGGACGCGCAGCCGGACAGCGTAATCCCCGTATCGATCACGGTCGTCGAGGGCGACATTCACCGATACCGCGCGGGAGGCGGCTGGAGCACGGCCGACTGCGTGAACGGAGAAGCCAGCTGGACCAGCCGGAATTTCTCCGGGGGCGGACGCCGGCTGCAGTTCCTCGGACGGCTCTCGAACATCCTGAACTCCCCGCTCAACTCGACGCTCTGCCGCGATGCCGGCACCGGTCCCTACGGGCGCTACAACTGGTCGCTCTCGGCCCAGTTCTCCCAGCCCCGTCTCTTCTCGCTGCGCACCACTTTCGCCGCCAATGTGTTCTGGGAGCGGCAGAGTCTGCCCGACCTCTTCGTCCGCCAGAGCCTGGGCGTCGATCTCTCCGTCACCCGGGGAGGCGCGCAGGGGCGTGCGCAGACGATCTTCTTCCAGCCCACAACGGGGAAGCTGGACGCGGCGGACATCTTCTTCTGCTCCAGCTTCCTGGTATGCGACTTCGAGGGCATCGAGGTACTCCAGCGCAGCAACTGGCTGTCGCCCGTGGGAATCCGCCTCGCGCACGAGGAAATCGGCCAGGGCATCGGTGCCGCCGCGAGATACTCGCTGATCGCCGAGATCGAGCACGCATCCCGCCTGACCGGATCCGACTTCGCCTACAACCTGGCCGTGGGCGAGGCATCCGGAACCCGCGAATTCCTGGAAGGCTGGGTGCTGGCCGGGCGGGTACGCGGGGGATGGCTGGGCGCCGGAGGATTCGGAGCACTGGGCCGGGACGTCGGCTCCGAGATCGCGCACCCGCAGAAGCGGTTCTATTCGGGGGGCGCCACCTCGGTGCGCGGCTTCGCCCACAATCAGTTGGGCCCGCGCGTGCTGTTCGTGGACGTGGAAACGTTGCTGGCCCCCGGAGACGGCGGCCCGGCGCCCTGTACCCCGGACCAGATCATCGACTTCACCTGCGATCCGCGCACCCTTGGTGACGACCGCTTTACGTCCAATCCCACCGGAGGCAGCCGGCTGCTCGAGGGCAACGTCGAGGTACGCTTTCCGCTCAGTTCCGCAGACTGGCAGGGAACCCTGTTTCTCGACTTCGGCCAGGTCTGGTCCGACGACAGCTCCCGGGATCTCGCGCGCCTCGAATGGACCCCGGGGATGGGCGTCCGTTACTTCACCGCCATCGGTCCTCTGCGACTGGACGTGGCGTACCGGCTGAGCGGGGGCGAGGAACAGCGCGTCCTGACCTCGGGGATCCGGCCCTACCATTCCGACGTCGATCACGACGAGGCAAAGCTGGCCGCGGCGCCCGACTTCGTTCGCTCGGGCCGGCTCGAGATCCTTCCGCACCCGGTACTGTACGGCGAATCCGCGGATTGGTCGCTGAGCCGGCTTCAGCTTCACCTCTCCCTGGGACAGGTCTTCTGATGTCCGGCGCAGGCCCCGCAGCGGAAACCGAAACGGGATCCGGCGTCCGCCGCGCCCCCGGCGGGCGGGTTCTGCTGATCGGGGGCCTTTCGCTGGCCGCGCTCCTGTGTGCGGCGACGGTGGCGCTGGTGTACACCCGGCCGGGCCAGCGCATCGTTGTGGGGGAAGTCCTCCGCCGGGCGTCGGCACGGCTGAGCGCCGACGTCGCGGTCTCGGGAATCCGCTCCGCGAACCTGCTCGCCGGGGTCACCCTGTCCGGCGTCACGATCGCCGAAGCGGGAAGACCCGCCGCGTTCGTTGCGGACTCGATCCGCGTTCGCTATTCGCTCCGGAGCCTGTTCGGCGGGGAGTTGGCGCTAGCCGGGCTGGAGCTGTGGAATCCCTTGCTGACGGTCGAGCGCGGTCCCGGCGAGGACGAGTCGAACTGGAGCCGCATCCTCGCGGATCCGCGGGAAGCGGCCACCGCGCTCAACCTCCAGTCCGGGCCCGAGGACGAGGAACCCGGCCTGGTCCTGCGCGACGTCGCGGTCTTCGACGGCGACGTCATCGTGCGGGTGGACACGGACGCGCCTCCGGGACGCACGGGGGGTGTGCCGGCGGCGGGCGGCGGCGGCTTCGTGGGCGAACAGCGCTTCAGCCGTATCCGCGGGCGGCTGCGGGGGGCGGAATTCGGGGCGGAGCAGACCGCCCTCGACGTGTTCGCGTTGTCCCTGCAGGGGAGCGTGACCGAAGAACCATTCGAGCTGGCCGACCTTCGCGGGCAGATCCTCGTGGGAGAGGACGGACTCTCCTTCGACGCCGAACGTCTCTGGCTCCCCGAGACCGAAATGTCGGGAACGGGCACGGTCGCCTGGGACGGGGAGCTGCGCATCGACGCAAGCCTGAGCGCTCCGGTTGCGGCGCTCGAGGACATTCACTGGCTGGTTCCGGGGCTGCCTCCGGCCCGCGGGTCCCTGGAACTGGGCCTCGGTCTGAGGCCGGGGTTGACGTCGCTCGCCTTCTCCTCCCTCGATCTTGCCACCGCCGACGGGGGACTCGAGGGTAGCCTCACCCTGACCATCACGCCGGATTCCTTGCTTCTGGACGGTGACCTCGGCCTGCAGGAGCTGAGTGCCGCCGCGTTCGATCCGTGGCTGACCTCGCCGCTCCCGTGGCGGGGTGCGCTCGCCGGCAGCCTGCGCTTCCAGGGCGGGCCGGAGGATCTGGAGGTTTCCGGCGACCTCGAGACGGTCGCGACCGCCCCGGCCGACGCCACTTCCCGGTTTGAATTCGGGGGTCGGGTGCACGTCGGGCCGAACCCCGGCGTGACCGGCTTTTCGCTCACGTCGATGCCGTTCCAGTACAGCCTGCTGGGCGAATTGGACGAGCCCGTCGCCATCGGAGGCTTGGGCTCGCTCCGCATTGAGGCAGAAGGACGCCTGTCGGACGGAATCGACTTCGTCGCGTCGGCGGCGCATGCGGCTGCGGGGCTCCCGCAGTCGGACGTGACCGTCAGCGGCACGATCGGACACGGGGACGGCGCAACGTTCGTGGACCTGTCCGGCGACCTCCAGCCGCTGTCGTTCACCGCACTGGGCGCGTTCTTCCCGTCCCTGCCGGTTACCGGCGAGGTCACCGGCGGCGTGAGCGCCCGCGGACCCCTCGCCGACCTCGAGGTCGAACTCGACCTCGAGACCCCCGCAGGGCCTCTGGCCATGAACGCGCGCCTCGATGCGCGCGACATCGGCCGCAGCTACCAGGCCGAGACCGAGGTGCGCGACTTCCACCTTTCGCGCATCGTGCCCGAACTGCCGGAACCCACGATCGTGACCGGCGGCGTGTTCGTGGACGGTCGCGGGCTCCAGCCCGACTCGGTCGTAGCCGACGTGCGAGTTCGCATCGCTTCCGCTGCGGTCGGGGTCGTTGCCGTGGACTCGGCGAGGTCCGCGTTTCGCCTGGAAGCGGGCGCGGCCACCCTGGACACGCTGCACGCCGTGACCAGCCTGGGCACTCTGGACGCATCCGGGGACCTGGGTCTCGCGGAGGGCCTCCCGCCCGGAGAGGTCCGCATCGCTTTCGCCAGCGAATCGCTGGACGGCCTGAGGCCCTTCTTCATGGCGGGTCCGATCATCGCGGCCGACACGCTGTCGCGCCTGGAGATCGAGTTGCTGCGCCTCGAGGGAATCGATCCCGACACCCTTCCCCTGCTGAGGGAGGTCGAGGTCGATGGGCGTGTCTCGGCCGAAGCCACCCTGCGCGGCGCGGTCGACAGGTTCACGGCGGAGGGCATCGTGACCATCGATGGCTTTCGCTTTCGCGAGAACGCGATCAGCCGGGCCGAACTGGACGTCCGGATCGACGGTCTGCCGGGGACCGACGGGCGGCTCATCGCCTCCATCCTCACCGACTCCTTCGCGGTTGAAGGCAGAGATTTCGCCTCCGCCGCCATCGACCTGGATCTTTCCCGATCCGAGGGCCGGCTGCGCGCCGACCTGCAGCGCTCGGCCGAAGAGAGCTACCAGACGCGCGCCACCTACCAGGCGGACGCAACCAGCGGAATACTCCACCTCGACGAGCTCACCACCCGCTTCGCCGGCGGCCGCTGGAATCTGGGCGGGCCGGCGCGCCTCCTGTGGGACGGCGAGCGTTTCGTGGTCGACGACTTCAGCTTCACGCGTCCCGGCGTGGGCGGCATGAGGATTGAAGCCGACGGCGTCATCCCGCGCGGCCCAGGCTCGGCGGACTTCGAGCTGGTGGTGCGGAGCCTCCCACTGGAGCGCCTGACCCACGTGGCGCGGCTGACCGGCCTGGAGGAAGACAACCTTCGCGGAGTGGTAAGCCTCGACCTGCAGGTATCCGGGACCGGAGACGACCCTGGAATGGAGGCCTCCTTCCAGGCCGACGGCCTGGGATACGGCAACGTGGACCTCACCCGGGTAGCGGGCGACCTCGAGTACCTGGACCGCCGGATCACCGGTGACGTCGAGGCGTGGAGCCAGGAAGCCCAGGTCCTGTCCGCCCGCGGCTCCCTGGCCGCGGCGCTGGAACTCGGGCGGGCGCCCGAACGCTTCCCCGACGAACCCATGGACATCGCGGTCGTCGCACGCGCGTTCCCGCTTGCGGTCGTTTCGCGCGTCGTTCCCGGCCTCGAGGACGTCGAGGGCGTGGTTGATGGAGAACTGCGTCTCACCGGTCCCCCGGCTAACATTCGCACGAACGGCGGACTGTCTCTGGCCGGAGGCGCCCTCGCACTGCCGGAACTGGGGGTCCGGTACACGGATGTGGAGGCCGTGCTGGGGTTCACCGAGGACGCCCGCGCCACGCTCTCGGGCAGTCTGCGTTCCGGTGGCCTCGCCACGGTGAACGGATCGCTGCACCTGCGCCCCCTGCGCGACCCGGCGCTCGACCTCGCCATCGACGGAACCAGCTTCAGGGCGGTCAACCGCTACGACATCGAGGGAGTGGTCAGCGGGCAGTTGCGGCTGACCGGAAACTACCGCAGCCCGATCGTGCAGGGGGACCTGGACGTCGAACAAGGGACCCTCTACCTCGACGAGTTCGCGCGCTACCAGACCATCGTCGACCTGGCGGACACCACCTTCTTCGCCGCCGTGGATACCACCCTGGCCGGGGTGCTGCCCATCATCGAGGCCGGACAGAACCCGTTCCTCGACAATCTGGTCGCGGAGATCGCACTGAGTGTGGAGAGCGACAGCTGGCTGCGCAGCCGCCAGATCGACATGGAGATCGACGGCGGCCTCGAGCTGGAGTACGACCGTGGGGCACGCCGCTTCGTGGCGGTCGGGGAGCTCGCGGCCATCCGGGGATCCTACAACTACTTCGGCCGCCGCTTCGTGGTGCAGGAGGGAACCCTCGAGTTCATCGGCATTCCCGGCGTCAACCCGAACCTGGACATCCAGGCGGTGGCCCGCCTGCGTGCCGGGGACAGCCCGCTCAACGTGATCGCCAACGTGGGCGGCACCCTGGTGGCTCCCTCGGTGTCGCTCACCAGCGACGCGGCCGCGCCCATCGAGGAACCGGAACTCGTCAGCTACCTGGTGTTCGGCCGGCCCCCGGCACTGCTGGGCTCCGGCGAGTCGTCACTGCTGGGCGGGGCGATCATCACCGATGGCCTGTCGCTCGGCCTGGGTCGGCTGGCAGACGAGTTCCAGGAGGCCGTCGCGCAGGAGATCGGCTTCGTGGACTACTTCGCCATCTCCAACCAGCGGGCCACGCAGCGCCTTGGCCCCAATCCCAGCCTGCTGGGCACCCTCGCCTCCACGCAGATCGAGTTCGGCCGCTATCTGTGGGACGATGTCTTCCTGTCCGTCGACCTGGCTCCGGTCGGGACCACCACCCAGACGCGCACCCGAATCCCCAACGCGCGCCTGGAGTGGCGCTTCGCCGACCTGTGGGGCTTCGAGAGTTTCGCCGAGGACCCGCTCCTGCGCCGGGGCGTGCTCGGGGTCCAGCAGAGCGGCCCGACCTACGCACATTCGCTGGGGCTGTTCATCTATCGCGAGTGGGGCCGATGACCGGCGACACGCTCATCATCCGGGGAGCGCGCGAGCACAACCTCCGCAACATCAACCTCAAGCTCCCCCGCGAACGTATCGTCGTCATCACCGGCCTGTCCGGATCGGGGAAATCATCGCTCGCGTTCGACACGATCTACGCCGAGGGACAACGGCGCTACGTGGAATCGCTTTCCGCCTACGCCCGTCAGTTCCTGGGCCTGATGGAGAAGCCCGACGTCGACTCCATCGAGGGGCTGTCGCCGGCGATCTCCATCGAGCAGAAGACGGTGAACCGAAACCCGCGGTCGACGGTGGGCACGGTCACCGAGATCTACGACTACCTGCGCCTGCTGTGGGCGCGCGCGGGCACCCCGCACTGTCCGGAGTGCGGCCGGCCCGTCCTGCGCCAGAGCGCCACCCAGATCGTGGAACAGCTCCTGGAACGGCAGGCGGGCAGCCAGATCGAGGTCCTCGCTCCCCTGGTGCGGGGGCGCAAGGGCGAGTTCCGGGAGCTGTTCGAGCGGGCGCGCCGCACCGGTTTCGTGCGGGCGCTCGTCGATGGCCAGGTCTACGACCTTTCCCACCCTCCCGCGCTCAATCGGTACGAGAACCACGATATCGCCATCGTCGTCGACCGCCTCACGGTGCGCGACTCCGACCGCGGCCGCCTCGCCGACTCGATCGAAACCGCCCTCTCGACGGCCGAGGGCGTCGCAGGGGTGCGGGTGCGCGGAGAAGACGATCCCCTGCTCTTCAGTGAGCAGTATGCGTGCGTGGAGTGCGGCACCAACCTGCCGGAGCTGGAACCGCGCCAGTTCTCCTTCAACTCCCCCTTTGGCGCGTGCGAGGACTGCGGGGGGCTGGGGACGCGGCGGGAGGTCAACCCGCAGCTCCTGCTCGGCGACCCGAGGCTCTCGGTCATGGAGGGGGTGGTGCTTCCCTGGGGGGATCCCGCCGGACACCTGCGCCGCTCGGTGATCCCCGGGCTGGCGGCCGCCTACGAGTTCGACCCGCGCGAGCCCTGGAACACCCTGGACCCCGAGGTCCACCAGGGCATCCTGTGGGGTTCGGCTCCCATGAAGATCCGCTTCCCCTACCGGTCGGCGGGATCCGCGGGATACTACGAGGACGTCTGGGAGGGCGTGGTCGCCAGCGTCGAGCGGCGCTACCGGGAGACCGGATCGGACTACGTGCGCGGCCAGCTCGAGTCCTACATGTCGGTGCTGCCGTGCAAGGCGTGCGACGGGACGCGCCTCGGCCCCCGCTCCCGGGCCGTGACCCTGGGCGGCCGCTCCATCGGCCGGGTGATCGAGCTGCCCATCTCGGAGTGCCTGGCCTTCGTGCGCTCGCTCCCGGTGGCCGGCCGCCTGCGCTCCGACACCCTCGCGCAGGCTCCCGGCCCGCCGCTCCCGGCCGAAATCGCCGGTCCGATCCTCAAGGAGGTCGAGAACCGCCTCCGCTTCCTGACCGCCGTGGGCCTCGACTACCTCAGCCTGGGCCGCTCGGCCGACACCCTCTCCGGGGGGGAGGCGCAGCGCATCCGCCTGGCGACCCAGATCGGCAGCGGCCTGGTGGGCGTGCTCTACATCCTGGATGAACCGTCGATCGGCCTGCATCCACGCGACAACCACGGCCTGCTCGACACGCTCCGCTCGCTGCGCGACCTGGGCAACACCGTGCTGGTGGTGGAACACGACGAGGACACCATCCTCGCCGCCGACCACGTCGTCGACCTGGGTCCGGGGGCCGGGCGTCAGGGGGGCGAGGTGGTGGCCGCGGGGACGGTGCAGGAGGTCGTCAACCATCCGCGCTCGCTCACCGGCGCGTACCTGCGCGGCGCGCGCGAAATACCCGTGCCGGCCCGGCGCCGGCCCGCCGACCCCGAGCGTCGGCTCGTGGTTGAGGGCGCGCGCCAGCACAACCTGCGCGACCTGGCGGTAGGGTTTCCCCTGGGGTGTTTCATCGCGGTCACCGGGGTCAGCGGGTCGGGCAAGTCCACCCTGGTGAACCATACCCTGTACCGCGCCCTGGCGCGCCGCTTCTACCGGTCCGTGGCCCTCCCCGGAAATCACGACGAGGTGCACGGCGCCGAGCTGATCGACAAGGTCATCGAGGTGAACCAGTCGCCCATCGGACGGACGCCGCGCTCCAATCCCGCGACCTACACCGGCCTCTTCACCCCCATCCGCCAACTTTTCGCGAGCCTACCCGAGTCACAGGTGCGAGGCTACGGTCCGGGCCGTTTCTCGTTCAACGTCAAGGGAGGCAGATGCGAATCGTGCAAGGGCGACGGGCTAGTGAAGATCGAGATGCACTTCCTGCCCGACGTCTACGTGCCGTGCGACGTATGCCGGGGCCGGCGCTACAATCGCGAGACCCTCGACATCGCCTACAAGGGCCGGAACATCGCCGAGGTTCTTGCGATGCCCGTCGCGGAGGCCCTCGAGTTTTTCGATGCCGTGCCCCGCGTTCGCCACCGCCTCAGGACGCTGGCGCAGGTCGGGCTCGGCTACGTTCGGCTGGGGCAGCCGGCGACGACCCTCTCGGGCGGCGAGGCGCAGCGGGTCAAGCTGGCGAGCGAACTCTCCAAGCGCGCGACCGGCAGGACCCTGTACATCCTCGACGAACCCACCACGGGACTGCACTTCGAGGACGTGCGCGTCCTGCTGGAGGTGCTGCACCGCCTGGTGGACCGCGGCAACACGGTGGTGGTCATCGAGCACAACCTGCACGTCATCAAGACCGCCGACTGGCTCATCGACCTCGGCCCGGAAGGGGGCGCGGGCGGAGGGCGGGTGGTCGCAGCCGGAACACCCGAAGAGGTCGCCGCGCAGCGGACCTCGTACACGGGGGCCTTCCTGGCGGATCTGCTGCGGGACAGGAACCGGGAGCGGCGGAGGGCGTAGACAGCAGCCCCGCCGCCCGGTGCGAAACTGGCCGCGGCTCCCCGGCGTCTGCTAGTGTTATAGGTTATGCCGCCGGGTGGCGCGACATTCCGGTCGCATCGCGGCCGGCAGCACGCGTCCGGCGAGCAGGCTGACACCAGGAGCGGGCAGAGCCACCTGCCCCCCACCCCGGAGACGGAGTGAAGTCATGGTAAGTCGAGAGGATGTCGAAGGCTTCCTGATCCGCATGGATCTGGACTATCAAGAGGTCGACGAGGGCATGTTCCTCGCACACGGCGACAATGGCGGCGCGGGCGTGGTGGTCCACCACTCGGATCCCGTGCTGGTGCTGCGCCTCAAGATGATGGATCTTCCGGCGGAGCCGGAGGACGAGCTCACCGGGCTGTACCGCACACTGCTGGAACTCAACGCGACCGACATCGTGCACGGCGCCTACGGAATCGAGGAGGGGGAGCTGATCCTCACCGACACCCTCGAACTGGAGAACCTGGACTTCACCGAACTGCAGGCCTCGATCGAGAGCCTTCAGCTCGCGGCGTCGAGTCACATGGGCAGGATTCGCGAGCTTGCGCAGGCGAGCAGCGCACCGCAGGCGATGGAGGGCTGAACTCATGGGAATCTTCCAGAAGCTGTCGACGCTCATCAAGTCGAACATCAACGACCTGATCGCGAAGGCGGAAAACCCGGAGAAGATGCTCAACCAGATCATCCTCGACATGCGGGACCAGCTCGCCAAGGCGAAGCGCGATGTCGCGGGAGCGATCGCGGACGAGCGCAAGCTCGGAGCTCAGCTCGATGCCGAGGTCAAGCAGGCCCAGGCGTGGCAGAAGCGGGCGGAGCTGGCCGTGAGGGAGGGCCGTGACGACCTCGCCATGCAGGCTCTGAGCCGGCAGCAGGAACACACCCAGCGCGCAGGGGCGCTGGAGCAGACCTGGCGTGCGCAGAAGGAGGAGACCGAGAAACTCAAGGGATCGCTCCGGACCCTGAACGACAAGATCGAGGAGGCCAAGCGCAAGCGGAACCTCCTGATCGCGAAGCAGAAGCGGGCTCAGGCGCAGAAGCGCATCCACGCCACCATGTCCGGGCTCTCGGACCAGTCGGCGTTCGAAGCGTTCAACCGCATGGCGGCCAAGATCGAGGAAGAGGAACGCCGCAGCCTCGCTCAGGCGGAAGTCACCGAGGCGCTGACCGGGGATTCGCTCGAAGATGAATTCCTGAGGCTGGAATCCGGCAGCGAGGACACCGCAGTGGACGACCGCCTGCTGGCCCTGAAGGCGAAGATGGGATTGCTTCCGGGAGGCACGCCCGAGCCTCCCCGACAGCTCACCGCCGGGGGCGCATCCGATGAGGCCGCGTCCGCCGAAGTTGCATCCGCGGAAGACACGGAAGCCGACGATTCCGACGCCTCCTCCTCTGCTCCCGTCGCGCCCATACAGGAGGCGCAGCTTCTCGAGGAGTTCGAGCGGCTGGGCAAGAACGACGGGTCGTGACGTGGACACGGTCTATCTGAACGGCGAGTACCTGCCGAGGGCCGAAGCCCGCATAGGCGCGGACGACCGCGGCTTTCTGTTGTCCGACGGCATCTACGAGGTCACCCCTGCGTACGGGGGACGCTTCTTTCGCGGGGACCGCCACCTCGCGCGCATGACCCGTGGCCTGGCGGCGCTGCGCATCGACTACGACACGGGCCGGCTGCCCGCCGTCAAGCAGCGGCTGCTGGAGCTGAACGGCCTGGCCGACGCCGACTTCGCCTACGTCTACATGCAGGTGACGCGGGGCACGGCTCCCCGCACCCACTACTTTCCGCCGCACGCCGTGGAGCCCACCGTGTACGCGTATGCACGCCCGCACCAGCGGCCTTCCAGCGAAACCTGGGAGCGAGGCTACCGGGCCATCACCGCCCCTGACCGGCGCTGGGCCCGGGTCGACATCAAGAGCATCGCGCTGCTGCCCAACGTTCTGGCCATGCAGGCCGCCGTGGACGCCGGGGTGGACGACGTCATCCTGGTGCGCGACGGGGTCGCCATCGAGGGGGCCCACAGCAACTTCTTCGCGGTGACAGGCGGTGCGCTGGTGACCCACCCGGCCACCCACCAGATCCTGCACGGCATCACCCGCGAGTACGTGCTCGAGCTGGCGGCCGGACTGGGAGTCGCAGTCGAGTTGCGCCCCCTCGCGGTGGAGGAACTTGCATCCGCGAGCGAGGCGTTCCTGACGGGCACGACCACGGAGGTCCATCCCATCGTGGAGATCGACGGGCAGCCGGTCGGCGACGGAAGGGTGGGGCCCGTGGCGAAGCGGCTGTCGGAAGCGTTCCGGAAGGGGCTGCCGGGCGCGGCGTAGGAAGGTCTCAGGGCAGAGGTTCGCCCACCGCCACCACCGCGCCTTCGGGCACCAGGTGCAGGTCGTCCTCGATCAGGTGAGTGGCCTCCGCGAGCACGATGACGATTCGTTCGGCCTCGAGCCCCTGGTCGTGCCCGGGGATCGAGTGGTAGTCGTCGCTCGGCGAGTGCATCACCACCCGACCGCGCCTGAGCGAGCGGTCCGCGCAGGTGCCCACAAGACGCACGGTGGCCCACCCCGGGCGGGGGCTCCAGGCCACGTTGCGCGGCGTGTAGATTCGTTGCTCGTCCATTCCCGGCCCTCCTGGATGCCCTGGCCGCCTAACCTTCCCTCAAGGTGGAACGCCCGTCAACCAGGAGGTCGCGAGTCGCCTGCTGCGCGGGCGACGGATCGCGCGGCTGAGCCACGAGCAGCGCGCGTCCCCTCCCTCCGTCCGGCAGGTGCAGCACCAGCGCCTCCGGATCGGCCGGAGTCGCGTATTCGCGCGCCAGCCCCGTCCGGTCGATGGCGACGGTTCTTCCCTCGAAGGTGAGCCGCGCTATCGTGCGGCCGTACTCGACCCAGGCGGTAATCGGTTCCTCGCCCGCGGCGATCGACGGGATCAGCCGGTCACGATAGTGGCCGAGCGCCTGCTCGAAGGCGGCCGCATCGACGCCCTTCAGTTCCCGCAGGCGCTCCCTGCAAACGCCTCGCGGGTCGCGCGCGCCCGCTTTCTCGAGCGCGGCTTCCAGGCGCTCGTCGGCCAGGGCCTGCGGGTCTTCGGTCTGGTGGGTGCTGGTCATGTGCTCCTGGTTCCGGCCGGCCGCTGCGTGCCCCTCCCCGTGCTGATATTGCCGGCTGTCAGCCGGGAGCGCGACACCTGGTCGCTCGGTGGCGTGGCCCGCCGACTGTTCCTAACTTCCTCTGCCCGGAACCTCGCCGGGATGCAGGTCCGGCGCATCCGGTCCGCATCTCATCCCCGATTCAGTCACGTCAGGCCGACATGCCATCCAGATACAACCAGCCCCGCTTCCCGGACCCGACCGGAGACTACCTCGACGTGTCCTGGGAGATGTTCGGGGAACTGTGCCGGGCGCTCGCGCTCAAGGTGGCGCGCGAACACAGGCCCGACCTGGTCGTCGGCATCGCTCGCGCGGGCGTCATTCCGGGCGCCATCGTCGCGTCCATGCTGCGTCTCGACTTCCACTCGATGAAAATCTCGCGCCGGGGAGACGACAACTCGATCCGGGAGCGCCCCGAGGTGCTCGACGCGGCTCCCCGCGTCGCCGCCGGCCGCCGGGTGCTGCTCGTGGACGAGATCACCACTTCCGGGGAGACCCTGCGGCTGGGGCTCGCGGCCGTACGCGACGTCGGGCCCGCCGAAGTCCGCACCGCGACCTGCTTCGTGCGGCCGCGGGGCTACAAGCCCGACTACTTTGCGCTGGAGACCGGTTCCACCGTAATATTTCCGTGGGACAGGAAGATCTTTCAGGATCGGCAGTTCGTCGTGAATCCGAGGTACGAGAGCGTACTGGACGAATAGAGTTGCATGCCGGCCGCATTCCCCGGAGCGGCCCTGCGTTACGATGCCCGACAGGAGGACGAAATGACCATCTCCCGGTATTCCGGCCGCGCGCTGCCCCCCGCCTTGCTGTGCGCCGCCCTGCTGGTTTCCGGCGCCCTGGCGGCGCAGTCGACCAACGGAGACGAACCGGAGATCACCTTCACGCGCGACATCGCTCCCATCGTGCAGGAGAACTGCCAGATCTGCCATCGCGAATCGTCGGTGGCGCCGATGTCGTTCGTGACCTACCGGGATGTGCGCCGCTACGCCCGCCGCATCCGCGAACAAGTGTCGCGCCGCCTCATGCCGCCCTACCACCTCGACGTGGGCGTGGGCATCCAGGACATCAAGGACGACTGGCGCCTGGGGCAGGAGGACATCGAGACCATCGTCGCCTGGGTGGACGCGGGCTCGCCGGAGGGCGACCCGGCGGACATGCCGCCTCCGATGGATTGGCCCGACAGGCAGATGTGGCAGCTGGAGCACATCCTCGGCCCGCCCGACCACGTCATCAAGTCGACGCCCTTCACGGTTCCGGCCGAGGGCGGCGACACCTGGTGGCGGCCGCGCGTGCCGACCGGGCTGGGCGACGACCGCTGGGTGCGCGCCTTCGAGACGCGTCCCTCCTTCCCCGGCGGCCGTGAGGTTGTCCACCACGCCATTCCGCGGCTCCTCAGGCTCAACGAAGAAGGTGAATTCCGGCGCATCGCCAGCCTGTCCGAATACGCCATGGGCAAGGTCGGCGAGATCGTTCCGATCGACGCCGGCCGCCTCCTGAAGGCGGACGACCAGATCGAGTGGGACGCCCACTACTACCCGATGGGCTACGAGGTGCCGGACGACCAGGTAGAACTCGGCATCTGGTTCCACGAAGAGGGCTATACGCCCGAGTTCGAGCAGGATCTGCGGCTGTATCCGCTGCAGGGCGACATCGCCCTCGCTCCGGGCGGCACGGCCATGACCCAGGGCTTCAAGAGATGGGACCATCCGGTTCGCCTCGACAGCTTCCAGCCCCACGGACACGTGCACCTGCACGCCATGTCGATCCGGGCGATCTATCCTGACGGGCGGGAAGAACTGATCAGCATGGTGACCGACTTCAACGCGCGCTGGCACCACAGCTACATCTACGGCGACGATTCGGCTCCCCTCCTCCCCGAGGGCACCGTGCTGGTGATGACGGGCTGGTACGACAACACCGCGGACAACCCGCTCAACCCGGATCCGGAGATCTGGTACGCGCGCGGAGCAAGGACCACCGACGAGATGTCGCACGCCTGGCTCGCCGTGACCCATCTCACGGACGAGGGCTACGAGCGCCTCGTCGAGGAGCGGGAGGCCAAGGCCCGGGTGGTGAGCGACGGCAGCAGCGGCTCGCGTTGACGAAAGCCAGCCGAATCCGCGACCTCATCCATGGGGTCGCCGGGCCCGGCCGACAGTTGGAGCGAAGGAGCTCACCGCGGAAGTGGGGGGCTCCTTCCCCATTGTGGCTGACGGCGCATCCCGGCCAACCGTGTTCAGTCGATTCCCAGAGGGAGACATGAAGAGCCTGCAACTCAGATTTGGAATAGCCGCCCTGCCTGCCGTGGCGCTTGTTGTCGCCCTGGCGGCTCCCCTCGGTGCGCAGCAGGTCCAGCGGCTGCCGCTGGCGCCCATCCCTCCGACCGGTGAGCCGGTGGCGCCCTTCTTCGAGGGCTGGTACCGGAATGACGACGGGACCTTCACCTTCTCCTGGGGCTTTTTCAACCTGAACACCGAGGAGATCCTCGACATCCCGCTCGGCACCGAGAACTTCATCGAGCCGGCCGAGTTCGACGGAGACCAGCCCACTCACTTCCCGGTGCGGCCGCGGCGCGACCGGGGGGTCTTCTCGGTGACCGTGCCCGAGAGCTACGCGGACACCAGCCGGCGGGTAGTGTGGACCATCACGAGCAACGGTGTCACCTACTCTACGCCCGCCCGGGTGGGGATCGATGCGCTCCAGCTCGACTACGGCCCGCGGGCGATGGGGTCGATACCCCCCCTCGTCCGTTTCGGCGAGGACGGAGAAGTCGGCCAGCACATCCAGGGCGCGCATTCGGAACCACGCACCGCCACCGTGGGCGAACCCATGTCGCTCACACTGTGGGTGTCCGAGGTGTCCGAACGGGCCCCGGACGACCTCGCCAACACTGACGTCGAGGTGCGGGTCACCTGGTTCAAGCACCAGGGGCCGGCCGACGAAGTGATCTTCGAGCCCGGGCAGATCACGGTTCCCGGCACCGGAGAAGCCAGCACCCAGGCGACCTTCACCGCGCCGGGCGAATACCTGCTGCGCGCCCGTGTGGACAACTTCGGCGCCAACGACAGCTCGGGGGGCGACCAGTGCTGCTGGAGCAACGGCTACGTATCGGTGACCGTAACCGACCCCGCCGGAATGCGATGAAGCCGCTCGGCTTCCTCGCCGTCACCGCGGCGGTCGTCACCTCCACGGCCGGCGCCAGCCCGGCTGCGGCGCAGGAAGCGATGAGCCTCGACCGCCTCATCGAGCGCGCGGGCGTCTACCTCGAACCGGGCACCCTCGAGCCCTACAGCGGCCCGGTGGTGCGCATGTGGACGCCGGACATCGTGCGCGAACGCGGCACCCTGGCCGACGGCCGCTGGACCGGCGTGCACGAGTGGTTCCACCAGACCGGCCGGCTCTCAGGCCGGGAGACCTGGCAGAACGGCGTTCTACACGGGCCCGCGGAGATGTACTTCAAGTCCGGGCTGCTATCGGTGCGCGAGAACTACGCCGACGGCGAACTCGACGGGCCCTACGAGTCGTACTGGACGCGCGGCGCGCTGGCCGAGCGGGGCGCCTGGCGCTCGGGCAGGCCGTGCGGCGAGTGGACCAGCTTCGGCCGCCCCGTCGTCTTCCCCTCCTGCTCGCAACCGTAGGGTCGGGCCGCCTTCCGCGCCGAACTACCCCGCCTGCATCGAGTCCATGAACTCCCGGTTGGTCTCCGTCCGGTTCATCCGTTCGATCAGGAACTGGATGGCCTCGGAAACCGGCATGTCGGAGAGGAAGTTGCGCAGCAGGTACACCCGGTTGCGCTCGGTCTCGGTCAGCAGCAGCTCTTCCTTGCGGGTGCCGGAACGGTTGATGTCGATGGCCGGGAAGACGCGCTTGTCGGCGATGTTGCGGTCGAGCACCAGCTCCATGTTGCCGGTGCCCTTGAACTCCTCGAAGATCACCTCGTCCATGCGGCTTCCGGTCTCGATCAGGGCGGTGGCGATGATGGTGAACGACCCTCCGCCCTCGATGTTGCGCGCGGCTCCGAAGAATCTCTTCGGCTTGTGCAGCGCGTTGGAGTCTACGCCTCCCGACAGGATCTTCCCCGAGTGCGGCACGGTGACGTTGTAGGCGCGCGCCAGGCGCGTGATCGAGTCCAGCAGGATCACGACATCCCTGCCCTGCTCGGCCAGCCGCTTGGCCTTCTCAAGCACCATTTCCGCGACTTGCGTGTGGCGGTCCGCCGACTCGTCGAAGGTTGAGGCGATCACCTCGGCGTCGACGTTCTCCTCCATGTCGGTGACTTCCTCCGGCCGCTCATCGATGAGCAGCACGATCAGGTGCACCTCGGGGTGATTCTCGCTGATGGAGTTGGCCACTTTCTGCAGCAGCATGGTCTTCCCCGCCGTGGGCGGGGAGGTGATGAGCCCGCGCTGCCCCTTGCCGATGGGCGCGACGAGATCCACCACGCGCGTGGACATGTCGCGCCTCGAGCACTCCAGCCGCAGGCGCTCGTCCGGATAGCGCGGGCGCAGGTTGTCGAACGTCATCCGATGCCGGGCCTTGTCGGGCGGCTCGAAGTTGACGTTCTCCACCTTGAGCAGCGCCAGATAGCGCTCGCCCTCCTTCGGAGGGCGCACCTGGCCCAGGATGGTGTCGCCGGTGCGCAGATCGAATCGCTTGATCTGCGAAGGACTCACGTAGATGTCATCGGGGCCGTAGAGGTAGTTCCAGCTCTGTGAGCGCAGGAATCCGTAGCCCTCGGGGAGGATTTCGAGCACGCCTTCTCCGCGCAGCACGACGTCGCTGTCGAGCAGCTTGTGCTCGATGCGAAAGATCAGATCCTGCTTGCGCAGCCCGGAGTAGTTCGGGATGCGCAGTTCGTTGGCCAGCTCATGAAGCTCGCTGACCTTCTTGCTCTTGAGTTCGGCGATGTCCAAGGGGAACTCCGATGGAAAGGCGGAGCGCGCGGGCCGTGAACACGGCGGCGCGGGCGGGATGGCGTGGAGCGGGGTGTGGGCGGGAGTGGGGCGGGACGTGTCGGGACGCTGTGGCGGGGCTTGCATCCCTGGTGGGTCGCCGGGATGTTAAGCGGGCCGTTTCAGGGGGTCAAGGGATCGGAGGTGGCTTGCCGAGGCACAATCGGAAGGGTCGGGGACGCGATCAGCGGGGCTTCCGCTACCTGATCAGCTATCAACCCGACTCGCTCAGGCGCATCACCGTGACCCGTTCGCTGGCGTCGGGAAGGCAGTCCACCAAGACCCTCTTCCGCAATCCGGCCTGTGTTCGCGAGGCCTCTCCGGGGAAGCGGGTTCGCACCCGCATCACCTCGCCCGAGCAGGGAATCGACTTCGAGGTATCGGTTAGCGCCGCCCAGACCGCGGTGACCCGTGTCCAGGTCGCGTGTCCCCTGCGTTCCGGGCACCCGGCAACCCGGGACGACGAGGTCGTCTTCACGCTGGAAAACGGACTCCCGCCGCCCCCGTAGACGGCACTTCAACCGGGACATTTCCGGGGGCGACGGGAGTACCCACAGGTGACACCTGCACCCCGATTTCCTCTATCTTCACCCATATGGCGGGCAAGACGCTGGACTTCGTCGGCGCCACCGGCCGCGCAGCCTTGCGGTTCGCGGCGACGGTTGGCGAATGGGGCGTCCTCATGCAGGACACCATCCGCGGTCTGCGCGCGGTCCGCATCTGGGGAGGGCTGGTCTTCGAACAGATGATGCGCATCGGCGTCGCCTCGGTGCCCATAGCGCTCTTCATCGCCGCCTTCACCGGCATCGTGCTGGCTCTGCAGGCTTCCTACACCTTCACCGGGGCGGTGCCCGTGTACCTGGTGGGCAGCCTGGTAGGCAAGACGATGATCATCGAGTTGGGACCGGTGCTGACCGGGCTGGCGCTGGCGGGGCGGGTTGGCGCGAGCATCGCCGCCGAGCTGGGGACCATGCGGGTGACCGAGCAGATCGACGCGCTGGAAACCATGGCCTACGATCCGGCGGCGTACCTGGTGCTCCCCCGGGTGCTCGCGGGCGCGGTGATGTTTCCGGCGGTTACCCTGCTGGCGTCGTCGCTGGGCATCGTGGCCGGCTGGCTGACCGCCATCCAGCTTCTGGAGATGTCCACCCCCGAGTTCGTGCGCGGGCTTGAGACCTTCTTCGTGCCCTTCGACGTGGTCTTTTCGGTGATCAAGTCGTTCTCGTTCGGTTTGACGGTGACGTCGCTGGGATGCTTCTTCGGCTTCCGCACCCGGGGAGGGGCCGCCGGAGTGGGCCGCGCCGCCACTTCGGCCGTGGTCGCAAGCAGCATGGTGATCCTGGTGTTCGACGCCTTCTGGGCCGCCGTACTGCTGTGATCCGTCTGCGCGGCGTGCACAAGGCCTTCGGCGAGAAGGTCGTGCTGAAGGGCTTCGACCTGGACGTGCCCAGGGGGTCCACGGTAGCGCTGATCGGTGCCTCCGGGGCAGGAAAGTCGGTCGTGCTGAAGCATATCGTGGGACTGCTCGCCGCCGACCAGGGAAGCGTGAGCGTCGACGGCCGGGAGGTCGCCGAGCTGGATCAGGAGGCGCTGTACGCACTGCGGCGCAGGGTCGGCTACGTATTCCAGTTCGCGGCGCTGTTCGACTCCATGACGCTCGCTCACAACGTGGAGATGGGGCTGCGCCGGATTCCCGGCCTGAGCCGCCGGGACATCCGCCGGAGGGCCGCCGAGTGCCTGGAGCTTGTGGACCTGCGAGGATTGGGAGACCGTTATCCGGCGGAGATCTCCGGGGGGCAGCGCAAGCGGGCGGGGATCGCGCGCGCGATCGCGACCCGTCCCAGGTATCTCCTCTACGACGAGCCCACCACCGGGCTCGACCCGGTGACGACGACGGTGATCGGCCGACTCATCCTCAGGTTGCGGGAGGAGATCGGGGCCACCGGCCTGGTGGTCACGCACGATCTCGGGACCGCCTACGAGGTGGCCGACTCCATGGCATTCCTGCACGACGGGCGGGTGCGGGCCCATGGCGCGCCCGGTGAGATCCGGATCTCCGCGGACCCTGTGGTCAGGTCGTTCATCGAAGGGGCTCCGGAACTGATGGAGACGATAGCATGAGACGCAACGAAGTGTGGGTCGGGGTCGTGATTCTTCTGAGCGTCGTGGTCGCGGTGGCGGGGAGCTTCTGGCTTCGCGGGTATCGCCTGACCCGGGGCACGACCACGGTCGAGGCGCTTTTCAGCGGCGTGGGGCAGCTGCCGGACGGCGCCTCGGTGAAGCTGCGCGGGGTGACGATCGGACGCGTGAACGGCATCGCCGTCGAACCGGACGGAACCGCGGTGCGGGTTGGCCTCGCCATCAATGCCGACGTCCAACTGCCCGCCGACGCGGCCGTGCTCATCGCGCCCGAATCGATGTTCGGCGACTGGGGCGCGGAGATCGTGTCGCGCTCCGCCAACCCGCGCCTGGATTTCTTCGAGCCTTCGGATCCCGGCGTTCTGGCCGGTTTCAGCATCCCCGACCTTTCCCGGCTCACGGCCACGGCCGACCAGATCGCCGACAACCTGGCCACCATCACCGACCGGGTGGAGGTCGCCTTCACCCAGGAAACGGCTGAAAACCTCAGGCTGGTGATCGAGAACGTGGGCAGGGTCAGCGAACAGGTGGCGGAGCTTGCCGATGCCCAGATCGGGGCGGTTGAAGAACTGGTCGACAACGTTCGCACCTCCACCCGCGAGGTCGAGGCGGCGGCGGCGCTGGCGACCCGCACGCTCGGCGAGGTGGAGCGGCTGCTCTCGGGCGGGGTCGTGGATTCCATCGTGGGCGACACCCGCGTGACCGCCGCCGAATTCCGGCGCCTGGCCACCGATCTGCGCGAGACCACGACCGGGCTCTCCACCACGCTCGAATACGCGGATTCCACGCTGGTCCGCTTCGAGCGCATCGGGCGCGAACTGGAGACCGGGGAGGGCACCCTGGCCCATCTCCTGGCCGACTCCACGGTGGCCGTTCAGACGCAGTCGGTGCTCACGCAGCTGACCCTGCTGCTCGAGGACTTCCGTGAGAACCCGGGGCGCTACGTGCGCCTTTCGATCTTCTGACCATGAAGGACATCGTCGATCTGACCATCATCGGCGGCGGTCCCACCGGCCTGTTCGGGGCCTTCTACGCCGGGATGCGCGGCATGTCCTGCCGCATCGTCGACTCGCTTCCCGAGCTGGGGGGACAGCTCACGGCCCTGTATCCCGAGAAATACATCTTCGACGTGGGCGGCTTTCCGAAGGTCCTCGCCAAGGACCTGGCCCGGGAGCTGGTGGATCAGGGCCTTCAGTTCGGCGCAGACGTGGTGCTGGACGAGGAGGTGCGCGGGCTTCGCGAACAGGACGGCGTCTTCGTGCTCGAGGGCGCGTCATCGGAGTACCGCACCCGCACGGTGCTGATCGCCGGCGGCAAGGGCGCCTTCGAACCCATGGTGCTCAGGTGCCCCGGTTACGAGGAACTCCTGGGCCACGGGGTCGACTACTCGGTGCGCGATCCCGAGGTCTACCGGGGCAAGCGGGTCGTGCTCGTGGGAGGAGGAGACTCCGCGCTGGACTGGGCACTGATCCTGAAGGACATCGTCGAGCGGCTGGTCGTCGTACACCGGCGGGCCGTCTTCCGGGCGCACGAGACATCGGTGGCCCGGCTCGAGGCAGCGGCGAAGTCGGGCGAGCTGGAACTGAGGATATTCTGGGAGGTGAAGGAGATCCGAGGCAACGGCAGAGTGGAAGGCTGCACCATCTTCGACAACCGGAGCGATGCGGAGGAGTCGTTCGCGGTGGATGCGGTGTTGACGTTCCTTGGCTTCAAGCCGGACCTGGGGCCGATCAAGAGCTGGGGACTCGAAGTGGACAAGAAACGCATTGTGGTCGGCCAGTTGATGGAGACGAGCTGGCCGGGCATCTATGCGGCCGGAGACCTGGTCAGCTACCCGGGCAAGCTCGACCTCATCGCCACCGGCTTTGCCGAAGCGGCAATTGCCGTGAACAACGCGATTCGCCGGGTGGACCCGAACGCGCGCGTGAACCCCGGGCACTCGACCAACCTCAAGATCTTCAAGGACAAGTAGCCGACACCCTCCTGCGGGTTTTCGGTTTTCGAATACAGAAAAGGGGATGAAGATGACAGCACAGCACGAACGGGTCGTGATCATCGGGTCGGGCCCGGCGGCATGGACGGCGGCCATCTACGCGGCGCGGGCCGCGCTTTCGCCCCTCGTCGTGGAGGGGGCCGGCAGCCGCACCATGATCCCCGGCGGACAACTCATGTTCACGACCGACGTCGAGAACTACCCCGGCTTCCCGGAGGGCGTGACCGGCCCCGAGATGATGGATGCCTTCCGCGCGCAGGCGCTGCGCTTCGACACGCGCGTGATCACGGATGATGTGGTCGAGGTGGAGCTCGAGGGGCAGCCGAAGCGCCTCGTGACCGGACGCGGCCCGGAGATTCTCGCCGATTCCGTGATCGTGGCCACGGGGGCCAACGCCCGCTGGCTGAGCGTACCCGGAGAAGAGCGTCTGGCCCAGAGCGGCGGCGGCGTGTCGGCGTGCGCCGTGTGCGACGGGGCGCTTCCGTACTTCCGCGGCCAGGTCGTGGCCGTGGTGGGCGGCGGCGACAGCGCCATCGAGGACGCCACCTACATGGCGAAGTTCGCGGGCCGGGTGATCGTGATTCATCGGCGCGACGAGCTGCGCGCCTCGGCGATCATGCAGCAGCGCGCCTTCGACAACGACAAGATCGAGTTTCTGTGGAACAAGGTGGTGACCGAGGTGCTGGGCGGCGAGGTGATCACCGGGCTGCGGCTGAAGGACACGGTCACGGGGGAGGAGAGCACGCTCGAGGCGGGGGGGATGTTCGTCGCCATCGGTCACATCCCCAACACGGGGTTTCTGAACGGCCAGGTTGAACTCAAGGCGAACGGCTACATCGAGCTGCCCACCCCGTGGCGGACGGACACTTCCCTGCCCGGCGTGTTCGCCGCCGGGGACGTGATGGACGACTACTACCGCCAGGCGGTGAGCGCCGCAGGGACGGGCTGCATGGCCGCGCTGGACGCCGAGCGCTGGCTGGCGCACGGGGGCCCGGCGGAGAACGGCGCCTCGTAAAGAGAGCCGTGCCCGCGACTGGCGGCGGCATGAGAGCCGGTGCTCCCGGGACCGAATGCTCCGGGAGCCGTCAGGTGGCGCCGTGCGCGCCCCCGTCCACCACGATCACCTCGCCGGTCATGAAGGGCGACCGGTCGAGAAAAAGCACCGCGCGCGCCACGTCGTCGGGCGATCCCCAGCCGCCCAGCGGAATGCGCGCGGCGGCCGCCCGCACGGCCTCCGGGGTGGCGTCTTCTTCGGGGAGCACCGAGCCGGGCGCGACCGCGTTGACCCGCACCCGGGGCGCCAGCGACCGCGCGGCCACCCGGGTGAGGTGGGCGAGCGCGGCCTTGGAGACCGAGTGGTGGGGATAGCGCGCCCACGGCCTGAGCGCCGACAGGTCGACGATGTTGACCACGCTGCCCCGGCTGGCGGCGAGTGCCGCCGCGGTGGCCTGGATGAGCAGGAAGGGCGCCTTCAGGTTGACCGCCATCACCTGGTCCCATTCCTCCTCGCCGACCTCCTCGAACGGCGTAGCCAGGAAGGTGGAGGCATTGTTGACGAGCAGATCGAGACGCCCCCAGACGGTTGTCGCGGCCTCGGCCAGCGCCCTCGCGCCGGTGCTCGTGGCGAGGTCGGCCCGCACGGAGTGCGCGCGGCGTCCCCTGCCCTCCACCTCCGCGACCACCTCCCGCGCCGCGTCCGTCGAGCCGTGGTACCCCACGACCACGTCGAAGCCCGCGTCCGCCAGGGCCAGGGTGATGGCACGCCCGACGCGCACCGCCCCACCCGTGACCAGAGCCACCCGGCCGCCCGGTGGCGGCGCCTCGTTTCGGGTGCGCGGGCGGTCCGTCACGCGCAGGGATCGTCGCTTGTGGAAGGGTGTTGGATCACGGGTGTCGGACCCCCTCTTTCCGGCGGGCCGCGCGCGGCCACCTTCGAATCTGATCGCGCCTGCGAGCCATGCCGTGAGTAAGCCCGGAGAAGCTACCGGAGCCCGCGGAGGGCGGCAAACGAAGATGAGCGGAAGGTGGCACACGAAATGAGCGGAACCGGGAATCTCGCCGGCACGGCGTGCGTTGTGACGGGAAGCACGCGGGGCATCGGGCTTGAGATCGCGAGCGCGCTCGCGCGCCGCGACGCCGACGTCGTCGTCAGCGCCCGGACGGACGGCGATGTCCGCCGGGTGGCAGACGAGCTGGCGGCGCTGGGTAGCGGACGCGCGGCCGGAATCGCGTGCGACGTGCGGCATCCGGAGGAGTGCCGGCGCCTGATCGATTCCACCGCGGAGCGCTTCGGACGGCTGGACGTCCTGGTGAACAACGCCGGCTGGGGCCGCTTCGCCCCCATCGACGAACTCTCCGTCGAGCACTGGCGCGAACAGATCGACACCAACCTGGGCGGCGTCTTCTACTGCTCCAGGGCGGCGGTTCCGCATCTGACCGCGGGCGGCGGCGGCTGGATCATCAACATCGGCTCGCTCGCGGGCCGGCACGCCTTCGCCGGTGGAACGGGGTACAACGCCAGCAAGTTCGGCCTCCTCGGCATGACCGAAGCGATGATGCTCGACCTGCGCCACCAGGACATCCGCGTGAGCCTAATCATGCCCGGCAGCGTCAACACCGGGTTCCGCGGCCAGTCCGCCTCGCACGACTGGAAACTGGATCCGCGCGACGTGGCACGGGCCGTGGTGGACCTGCTGGCCTATCCCGGGCGCGCCCTGCCCAGCAGGATCGAGTTGAGGCCCAGCCGACCGACTCGAAAGCGAACGTGACCACCCGAACCGGGACGACCCGCGAGCGCATCTCCGCATGAAACGGACTCTGGTGATCGGGGCCGGCGGCCAGGTGGGCACCGAACTGGTTGTGGCGCTGCGCGCCCTTTACGGGCAGGAGAACGTGCTGGCAACGGACCTGCGCCAGGAGGCGGCGGCGACGCTGGGCGGTCCCTTCGCACCCCTCGACTGCACGGACGGCGAGGCTGTGCTGGCGACGCTGCGACGCTTCCGCCCGGACACGGTGCTCCATCTCGCGGCGCTCCTGTCGGTGACCGGGGAGCAGCGCCCCCGGCTGGCGTACCGGGTGAATCTGGGCGGTCTGGTCAACGTACTGGAGGCGGCGCGCGCGCAGGGGTCGGCCGTTTTCTTCCCGAGCTCCATCGCGAGCTTCGGCCCCTCCATTCCACTCGAGCGAGTGCCGCAGGAAGCGGCCCAGCGGCCCGTCACCATGTACGGCATCACCAAGGCCGCGGGGGAGATGATCTGCGACTTCTATCACCTGCGCTTCGGCGTCGATACCCGCGGCGTGCGCTTTCCGGGCCTCATCTCGCATGTGGCCGAGCCCGGCGGCGGCACCACCGACTACGCCGTGGACGCCTTCCGGGAGGCGGGTGCGCGGGGCGCCTATACCTGTCCCCTGCGGCCCGATACGCAGCTGGACATGATGTACATGCCGGACGCCGTCCGCGCCGTGATCGAGCTGATGGAGGCGGACCCGCGCCGGCTTGCGCACCGCAACGCCTACAACATCACCGCCATGCAGTTCACTCCCCCGATGCTCGCTGCGGAGATCACGCGCCATCTGCAGCACTTCCGCATGGCCTACCGGGTGGACCCGCTACGGCAATCCATCGCCGACTCCTGGCCCCGGCGTCTCGACGATTCCGCGGCGCGCGAGGAGTGGGGATGGAGGCCGGAGTACGATCTTGCCGCAATGACCGCGGACATGTTCGCGCGGCTGCGGGATCCGGACTCCGCAGCCTCTGCATACCCGGTCACCACCTGACCGCCCCGACAACTCCGGAGACCCCATGCCCCTTGACCGCCTGACCGACGTGCTGGACGGCCACGTCCGCGAACTCGAACGGAAAGGCACCGCCAAGGGCGCGGAAGCCGTGGTCACGGCCGTGGAGATGCCACGCGGGGAGCGTGGTCCCAGGGTCAGGCTGGAGGGCGAGGGCGAGCGCCCCTTCATTCGCCTCAACTCCAACTCCTATCTGGGGATGGGCCTGCATCCCGACGTCATCGCGGCGGAGGAGGCCGAGGCGCGGGCGTCGGGGGCGGGTCCGGGGGCGGTGCGCTTCATCAGCGGCACCTATGCGGCGCACGTGGAACTGGAGCGCCGGCTGGCGCGCTTCCACGGGCGCGAGGAAGCCATGCTCTTCTCCTCCGCCTACGCGGCGGTGGTGGGCTGCCTGGTCCCGCTCATCGACGCAGGAACCGCGCTCATCTCCGACGAGCTGAACCACAACTCCATCATCAACGCGGTGCGCCTGGCACGCCCCCTGTCAAAGGTGGTGTACCCGCACCTCGACATGCGCGCGCTGGACCGGGCCCTCACGCAGGCCGCCGGCAAGGCCCGCCGCGCCGTCGTGGTGACCGACGGCATCTTCAGCATGCGCGGCGTGCACGCGCCCGTGGACGAGATCATGGAGATCGCCCAGCGCCACGACCGCAACTTTCCCGAGAACGTGGTGGTGGTGCTCGACGACTCCCACGGAGTGGGCGCCATCGGAGCCACCGGACGGGGCACGGAGGAATACACCGGCGCCCCTCTCGTGGACATCCTGGTTGCCACCCTTGGGAAGGCGCTCGGGGTCAACGGGGGCTACGTCGCGACCAGTTCGGCGCTGGTCCGCTATCTGCGCGAGAGCGCCCCGTTCTACATCTACTCGAACCCGATCACGCCCGGGGAGGCGAGAGCCGCGCTGAAGGCGCTGGAGATTCTCGACAGCGAGGAGGGACGGAAGCTGCTCGAGCGCCTGCGCGCGCTCACCCGGCGCTTCGAGGATGGCCTGGTGCGGCTCGGGATCGAAGTGCTGAAGGGGGAGCATCCGGTGGTTCCGCTGATGATCCGCGATACCGCACGCACGCATGAACTCGTGCGCCATCTGCGCGACCATGGTATCCTGGCCACCGGTCTGGCCTTTCCCGTGGTGCCGCGCGGAGACGAGGAGATTCGCGCTCAGATCAACGCCGACCACACCGAGGCCGACATCGACTACGTGCTGGACGTGCTGGCGAATCGCCCGGGAGCTGGGGATACATGAGCGGGGACAAGGGAGGGGGAAGCGACGGGCGGGCGCCGGGACGCGACTTCGTGCGCGAGATCGTGGCTGCGGACCTGGCCAGCGGGAAGCACGGAGGGCGGGTCGCCACCCGCTTCCCGCCCGAACCCAACGGGCTGCTGCACATCGGCCACGCCAAGGCCATCTGCCTCGATTTCGGGGTTGCCGCCGAGAACGGGGGCACGTGCAACCTGCGCTTCGACGACACCAACCCCGAGACCGAGGAAGCCAGCTACGTCGAGGCCATCAAGCGCGACATCCGCTGGCTGGGCTTCGAGTGGAGCGGGCTGCGCCACGCCTCCGACTACTTCGAGCAGCTCTACGACTACGGCGTCCACCTCATCGAGAAGGGATCGGCGTACGTCGACAGCCTGAGCGAGGAGGAGATCCGCGCCCACCGGGGCACCGTGACCGAGCCCGGGCGCCCCAGCCCCTGGCGGGATCGTCCCGTGGAGGAGAGCCTCGACCTCTTCAGGCGCATGCGCGCCGGCGAATTCGAGGACGGAGCGCACGTGCTGCGTGCCCGCATCGACATGGCATCGCCCAACATGATCATGCGGGATCCGGTGCTCTTCCGGATCCGCCGCGCGCACCACTACCGCACCGGATCGGAGTGGTGCATCTACCCCATGTACGACTTCGCGCACTGCCTCTCCGACTCCATCGAAGGCATCACCCACTCGCTGTGCACGCTCGAGTTCGTGAACAACCGGGCGATCTACGACTGGCTGCTGGAGGAAGTGGAGGCGCCCGAACCCGTGCCCCGGCAGTACGAGTTCGCGCGGCTGAACCTGGAATACACCATCGTCTCCAAGCGCAAGCTGCTGCGCCTGGTGCAGGACGGGCACGTGAGCGGATGGGACGACCCGCGCATGCCCACCCTCTCCGGGCTGCGGCGGAGGGGGGTAACGCCGGCCGCCATCCGCAACTTCTGCGGCCTGGTGGGCGTCGCCAAGGCCGACAACCGGGTGGACGCGGCCAAGCTCGAATACGCCATTCGGGACGATCTGAACATGCGAGTGCCCCGCGTCATGTGCGTGCAGCGGCCGCTCAAGGTGGTCATCACCAACTTCCCGGAAGTCGAAACCGACTGGCTGGACGCGCCGCTCTACCCCCACGACGTGCCGCTGGAAGGGACCCGTCCGGTGCCCTTCACGCGCGAGCTCTACATCGAGCGCCACGACTTCATGGAAGACCCGCCGCGCCGCTTCTTCCGGCTGGCCCCCGGGCGCGAGGTGCGCCTGCGCTACGGCTACTTCATCCGTTGCGAGGAGGTGGTGAAGGACGAGGCGGGCGAGGTGGCGGAACTGCGCTGCACCTACGACCCGGCGACCCGGGGCGGCTCGGCCCCCGACGGCCGCAAGGTGCGCGGCACCATCCACTGGGTGTCGGCGGAGCACGGGCGGCCGTGTGAGGTGCGCCTCTACGACCGGCTCTTCCGCACGCGCGACCCCGACCGCGGCGACTTCCTCGCGCAGCTGAATCCCGACTCGCTTGTGGTGCACGCGGACGCGCGCGTCGAGCCCAGCATCGCCGACGATCCTCCCGGCACCCGCTACCAGTTCGAGCGGGTGGGCTACTTCATCAGCGACGAGGAGGACTCGCGGCCGGATCGGCTGGTCTTCAACCGCACCGTCGGCCTGCGCGATTCGTGGGCGAAGATCAGGAAGCAGCAGATGGCGCAGGAGGCGCGGAAAGCGAAGGGGCGGGGGAAGAAGAAGAGGAAGCGCGGGAGGCGTTGAGGGAGCCAAGGGCTCAGGCCAGCAACGCCTCGTTCTTCCGGAACGGATCCCGGATCCGCAACTCCGGGAAGAGCATCAGGTCCCGGTCGCGAGACAAGAGCACTTCGACCCCGTGCGCGACGCAGATCGCGGCAACCCGCGCGTCGTGCACCACACCCCCGTGCATGCGCGGGCGCTGGATGAACCGTGCCAGCGTATGCGGAAAGTCGTCGGTCTCTCCGATCAGACGATTCGACGGCGATGCGGCCCAGGCTTCCAGCTGCTGCCACGCCTGCTCCGATGAGCTGGCCCCATCCTTCCAGATCCGGCGGTTGGTGACCACGCTCAGGAACTCGAAGCAGCATGGCCAGGGAATGGCCCATGGGTGGCGCCCCTCCGCCAGCCTTCGCATGATCTCCCGAGCGGCCGAGTGCACCCGGGATTCGCGGCGGTGCGCGTAGACCAGCACGTTGGTGTCTACGGCGATCAACGGTTGCGCCGGAGGTCGTCGTTCGTCACCGGTGCTCCCGGTCGTCGTAGATGATGTCGCGCAGGTCCTTCCAGGAGTAGTCTTCAAGCGGGTCGCGAGCACCCGCGCGGCCGACGCTCAGATCCGGAAGCTCGTAACGCGGAGGCGGTCCCGATGCGTCCAGCACCCGGCGGAGGCCTTCCTCGACCACCGCGCGCAGAGGCCGACCGATCTTGCGTGCATGGCGCTTGGCGCGCGCGAACAGTTCGTCCTGGATGTCGAGCGTGGTCTTCATGATTACATACTACCCATATGAGATGATATGGGCAACCCATATCAACTGGAGGAACCCCGATGGCTGCATCTGGACATCGTGAATCCGGCGCCGGTCGGGTCCCCCGCTTCCCGATCGATCCCACGCACAGTCAACGACGGCACTGCCTGTGGAGCATTCTGCCGGCGATGCTGGCAGTTGCGTGCGGAAGCCCCTATCCGCCGCCACCGGAGACGGTGCAGGACCCCGTCGTGGACACCCTGCACGGCGTCGTCTTCAGCGATCCTTACCGCTGGCTGGAGGACCAGGACAGTCCCGAGACGCGGACCTGGATCGCCGAGCAGAACGCGTACGCGGAGCAGATCGTGGGGGAGTCGGCGTTGCGTGCCGGGCTGGAGGCGCGCCTGCGGGAGTTGATGGATGTTCCCGGCGTGGTGTATCCCCAGCGTCACGGAGACTACGAGTACTTCGCCTACCGCAAGCCTGGGCGGGAGGTGGGGGCGATCTACCGGCGGACGGCGCCTGACGAGCCGGATGATGTCCCGTTGGACGTCGCCGCTGACTACGAGGTCGTTGTCGATCCGCTGGACCTGCGCGCCGACGGAACCACGAGCGTCGGGATCCAGGACTTCTCGCGCGATGGCCGCCTGATGCTCTACTCGATCCGGGACGGGGGCCCGGACGAAATCGAAGTTCGGGTGCGCAACCTCGAGTCGGGCGAGGATCTTCCCGACCGGCTGCCGACGGCACTCTACGGCAGCATCGCCTTTACCTCCGACGGCACCGGCTTCTACTACACCCATCGCTCCCGTCAGACTGGCCCCCGTGTGCGCCGGCATATCCTGGGCACCGACATGTCGGAGGATGTTGAACTGTTCGGAGCGGGGATCGGGCCGACCGCTTTCGTCAACGCCTCGGAGGTGGAAGAAGGCCGCTACCTGATCTACACGGTGCAGCACGGCTGGGCGCGCACCGACGTCTACCTGCATGACCTTCGGTCCGGGGCCGCCGCGGTACCGCTCATCGTTGGAGCGCCGGGACGCTTCCGGCCCCGCTGGGTGGACGGCGAGATCCACCTGCTCACCAACCTGGACGCGCCGCTGAACCGGGTGGTGGCCGTGCGGCCCGAAGCCCCCGACCCCAGCCAGTGGCGCGAGGTCATCCCCGAGGCCGAGGACCTGCTGACCGGCTACCAGTTCATCGGCGACGACATCTTCGCCGACTACCTGCACAACGTGAGCAGCCGCATCGTGCGGTACGGGCCGGACGGCACCATGAGGGGTGAGATCCCGATTCCCGAACACCATGTTGCCACGCTACGTGGGCACGGCGAGGGCGCTGCCCTGCTCTCGCTCACCTCGCTTCTCACGCCCCAGACCGTGCTCCAGCTCGACCTCGAGACCATGGAAACCGAGGAATGGCGGCCCTCCCCCGTCCCGTTCGACGGCAGCGCCTACGAGATGAAGCAGGTGTGGTACACCTCGGCGGACGGAACCGAGGCGCCGATGTACGTAGCGCATCGCCGGGGACTCGAACTCGACGGCTCGACCCCGACCCTGCTCTACGGCTACGGGGGCTTCAACGTGAACCTGCTGCCCCGCTTCGACGCGCGCGCGGCTGTGTGGATGGAGCAGGGAGGCGTATACGCGATCGCGACGCTGCGCGGAGGGGGCGAGTTCGGCGAGGAGTGGCACCGCGACGGCATGCTCGAGAACAAGCCCAACGTCTTCGCCGACTTCATCGCGGCTGCCGAGTGGCTGGTGGACAACGACTACACCAACCCGGACAAGTTGGCCATCCGGGGCGCGAGCAACGGGGGACTGCTGGTCGGGAGCGCGCTGACGAAGCGGCCGGATCTCTTCCGCGCCGTGTTCGCCGGCCTCCCCGAGCTCGACCTGGTGCGCTTCTACCAGTTCACCGAAGCCAACAACATGCCGGCGCTGCTGGAGTACGGGAATGGCGCCGTCCGCGAGGAATTCGAGGTGCTCCGCACCTTCTCGCCCTACCAGAACGTGCGTGACGGGGTGGACTACCCTGCGGTCATGCTTACCCAGGGCGACCTGGACACGCGCGTGCCCCCGCTGCAGGCCCGCAAGATGGCCGCCCGGCTACAGGCGGCCACCGGCTCGGGGCTCCCGGTGATCCTCGACTACGACGAGCGTACCGGCCACGCCGGCGGGCGCACCTTCAGCCGCAACGTGCACAACGCCGCCATGGAGCTGGCGTTTCTGCTGCAGCAGTTGGGGGCGGGGGAGGGGTAGATTTAGCGCGGCGGCTGGCACCTCGATAAAGCGGCTTCAACCCTCGTCCACTTCAGGAAGCCGCCTCGCATGACACCCCCGCGCCGGACACGCGGGCAAGGAACTCGTCGGTGCCGTCGCAGTCGATCGCTGCATCGAAAACCACGCCGACGACATCCGGGGCCGCAAGCGCCTCCACGCTCCCGACAATCTCCCGGGCCACCTCCGCGCCGAACTTGCGAGCCACCAGCCGCCGCAGCAAACGCAACTGCTGTTCGATGCCGCGCTCGATTCCTTGCGCACGCCCGTCGTCGAGACCGTCCTCGTACCAGCGTACCGCCCATTTTCCAGTCGGCTTGATCACTTCCATCACCTCGCTCGTCGTGTTGGCCGCTGCCAGTTCGTCCTCCAGCCCGGCGTCCAGCGCGGAGATCACGGATTTCAGCCACTCGGCCACCGCGCGGTCCAGCGCACCGCCCCGCCGCTCGTGGGTCCAGTGCCGCAGACGCGAAACCGCGCGGACCATCGCCTCGCTGTCGCGCGCCCTCGCCACCGACAGGAGCGCACCGACCAGATTGTGCTCCGGTGACACGGTCGTACCCCCGCGCCGCTCCTCCAACAACAGGTATTCGTAGCGCGGTTGCGCGGCAAGCCATCGAGCGCCGACAGCCGGGAAGAGGTCGACCAGGTTGGATGGCGGGGTCCAGGGGCGCCTTCCGCCGTAGACCAGCACGGGCATGACCAGTGGGACCTTCTCCCCCGCCGCAGGGGCGGCGGCACGGGCCCACTCCAGCCAGGCGGCGGCGGTGTACTGCAGGAGCCGCAGCGGCATGGCGTGGTCGATTTTCGACTGGAACTCGATGACGATGAGCACCGCGGCGCCGTCGTGCAGGCGGCAGGTCCACACCATGTCGCCGTAGCGCTGACGCCGTTCCGTGGCGGGGTATTCGGCGGAGAGCCTGCGCAGCTTTGAGAAGTTCGTTTCCGCGGCTCGGCTCGGCGCGAGGGCGCGGACAAGCGCCTGGACGGTGTCGGGAAGCGAGTAAAGCACCTTCGAGACGGCATCGTGCACCCTGGATCCCCCGGTTTCGGATCGCCCAGCGGAACGGCGGCACCAAAAGGGTGGATCCAAACCAGGGGCGGGTCCATGGCTGAAGCGGACTTCGTGGTGGAGATGGCGGCACCCGGTTCGACGACAACGTGAGCTACGCCGTTCCGGGGGGCGCGCCGGTGGACCGGCTGATCGTGCGCCCGGATCTGGACCGCATCTTCGAGTATCGGCGCAACGCGATTGGGGAACTGCGGGCGGGTTCCTGAGGCGTCCGGCTATCCGCCCCGGTCAAGCGGCCAGACCTGTACGCGTTCCACATCGAATTCGTCCGCGGTCGACCCGAGGAAGTAATCTTCGCCGATCTCGAAGACGTCGAGGCCGGGCGGCGTCTCCACCAGACCCTGCACGCGGCCCTCTGCATCGAAAACCGTCCACAGGCTTCCGTCCTGGCCGGGCAGTCCGTACTCCCGGACCCAGAGGTTCCCCAGCGGATCGGACCGCAGCGCGTCGAACGCGGGGAAAAAATCTACGAGGGGCATGTCCGCAGTCTCGGCGAGCAGACCCATTCGCCGTTCTTCCGGCAGGTCCGCGTAGCGGTCGGACAGTTCCGCGTCCAGTTCCGCCTGCGTAGGGCTTCGGGGCTCGTAGTCGCGGCGGATGATCCTCACCAGCGTGCCGTCGCTCCGGTAGGCCCGGAGTTCGTAGCGGTCGGTCGGGGCAACGACCACGAGATCGCCCCAGATGGTCGCAGCGGTGGAGCGCCCGAAGGGATGGGGCATCGCCATCGGACCCGCGGGCGACGAAAACCACTCCTCGCCCGGGAGTGCTCCCAGCGACACGCGAAGCGAGCCGTCGGGCAGGAGCAGACCGAACTCTTCATCGCGTCTGAAGAGCGGTGCCCCGGCAACGAACACCCCGGTCAATACGGTGCTTGGCTTCACCAGCATCGTGCCGTCCGGCATGACCCCCAGAAGCGAGTGGTAGCCATCGGCCAGGGTGACGGTGCGGCCGGGGTTGCCCTGCAAGTCGAAGATCTCCACCCGCGCGGCCAACATGTTGCCGGCGACGATCGAGTCGCCGGGCCAGCGGCTCACTGTCTCCGGCGTGTACGCGCTGAATTCCCCAGGGCCATCGCCCTGCCCTCCCCACGCCTCCAGATACGCGCCGTCCGCGCCAAAGACACGCAGCTCGGAGGTGCCGGCGTTCGCCACCACGATCCTGCCATCGGCGAGCTTGGTGGCGTCCAGGACGATGAACAGCATCTCGCCCTCATCGCCCTCGTCGGTCCCGATGGAAACGACCGGTGCGTCACCGATCCTCCAGCCGAGGCGCGAGTCCCGGGCAGGACGCCCATTTTCGACGATCGTGATGCCGGCGCTGTCGCGGGCCTGGGATTCGAGGATCGGTCGGTGATCGCCTTCCGGCACGCACGCGGCCCAATGAACGGCCACGATTACCCCGAGCATCGTACGACGAGTCATCGCATGGAGCCGGGTGTCAGGTGATTACCGTATGTGGACGCCCGGAAATGGGCGAGTACGGAT
>JAPPJO010000069.1 GCA_028820325.1 Gammaproteobacteria bacterium
CGCCGTTGTCGCGGGCGGCGAGGGCGAGGGGGTAGGTGCCCACCTTGTTGGCGACGTCACCGGAGGCGGCCGTACGATCGGTGCCCACGATGACGACATCGACCTCCCCGCGACTCAGCAGATGGCCAGAGGCGCTGTCGGAGACGAGCGTGTGCGGCACCCCGTGCTGGCCGAGTTCCCAGGCGGTGAGGCCGGCTCCCTGAAGGCGAGGGCGCGTCTCGCGAACCCAGACGTGTATGTCCAGCCCTTCGTCGTGGGCCCGGTACATGGGTGCGGTGGCGGTGCCCCAGTCAACGGTCGCCAGCCAGCCGGCATTGCAGTGCGTGAGTACGTTCAGAGGCCGGCCGGGCCGGCGCGCCCCACCTTCCGAGGACCGGTGGATCTCGCGGAAGAGATCCAGTCCGATGTCGCCGATGCTTCGGTTGATGCGCACATCGTCTTCGCAGAGGGCGTGGGCGAACCCGTAGGCGGCTCGCATCCGGCGCGGGGGAGGCAGCGGCCGGAGCGCGGCTTCGGCGTTCTCGAGCGCCCAGCGCAGGTTGACAGCCGTCGGTCGGGTCGCCATCAGCCGGCCGACGGACGCCCCGAGCGACGCGTCGGAGGGATCGGCGCGCATGGCGAGCGCGACCCCGAACGCCGCGGTCGCGCCGATGAGGGGGGCCCCGCGCACCACCATGGCGGAGATGGCGTGCGCCGCGTCGGCGGGGCTCGCAAGCCGGCGGATGCGGAACCGGTGCGGCAGCAAGGTCTGGTCGATGACCTGAACGTCCGCGCCCTCGCCCTCCGTGAAGATGGCGCGATAGGGAATGCCGCCGACCTTCACCGGCCCCTCCGCTCCCCTGACCCGGACGCGCCCGGAGAGACTGGGCCGGCCTCGTCCACCACGACCGGGCGGTCCCGCGCGCGGTCCACGACGCAGAGAAAGCCCAGCGCCTCCCCGGCGTCGGCGGAGAAGCGGTGGACATCGTGCGGAGCCACGTACACGACATCGAGCGCCGAGACCGGCTCGGTTGCCTCTCCAAGGCGAACCGCGCCCTTCCCCTTCACGATCACGACCGCATGCCCGTGAGCGTGGCGCTCTAGAGAGGAATAGCCGCCCGGCGCAACCTCGAAATACCGCAACTCGAAACCTAGGCCGGCTTCGCCGCCATCCGGGCCGCCTCCAAGAAGCGTGTGGCGGGTCACATCGCGGAATCGGGCAAGTCCTTCTTCTTCGTGCTTGTAGCGCCTCGGCTGGACGTGCGCCCAGTCGCCGGCCCCTCCGCGAATGACCCGGGACCTGCTCACCTTCTTCATCCCTCCCGTCGTAGTGCCGCCTCCACCAGGCGCCGAGCCGCGCCCTCCAGATCCCGTTGCACGAGGAGACTTCCCCCGATCAACAGCATCGTGTCCGGGCCGTAGCGGCCGAACCAGTGGCTGGCCTCGGCGGCGTTCACGCCTCCGGCGGGCGCGGGAAGGGCACGGCGATGCGGTTCCAGCGGCTCTCGCAGGCGCCTGTTGATCGCGTGGCAGGTCTCCTCCGGCCACGAGAAGCGCCCGCCCGCGTTTACGTACACCACGATGTCGGCCCCCGCAACCCGGTAGAGGGTTCCGAGCAGCACGTCCGGGGCGATGCCCTCCGCCCGGCCCGGCGCGGTCTGCGCGTGGGAAGGGTGGGCCATGACCGCCAGCGCGCGGGGACCGGCAGCGACCCGGCGGAGCGCGTCCAGCCCCATCAGGCTCGGGCACAGCACGACGCCGGCTAGCCCGAGCGCCTCAACTCGGTCAAGTCGCTCCTCCAAGGTATCCAGCGGTCCGGTGACGTTAGGGAAATAGGCGGTGTGCCCTCCCGTCCGTGCTTTCGCGCCGGCGACCGACTCCGCGATCACCCGCGTGCGCTCCCGGAACGGGGCCGAGCCCCGGACGGCCAGGCCGTGGTCGTCCTTCACCACGTCCACCCCCGCGCGGGCGAAGGCGGCGGCCTGTCGGGCAAGCCCGCTCGAAGTCAGCCCGATGGGCTTGATGGCGGCGCTCACCAGGGGGCGCGCCGGGGCCCTTGCCAGCGAGCGGATACCCTTGATCCCCACGCGCGGCCCGGGCAGCGAACGAAGGACGGCCGGCGCCAGCTCGAGTCCCACCAGCCGCACCCCGTCCATGAGCGACACGTTGCCGTATGCGACGTTCAGAATCTGGGTGAGTTCGGTCGTGGTGGCGTCCAGCGGGTAGGCGATCCGCGCCAGCCAGCTCCCGCCACGCTCCGGCTCCAGGCGCTCGATGCGCCCGAGCATGCGCGCCTGAAGCCGGTCGCCCCCAACCCCGGGAGGAGCCTCCACGGTCTGCTCGCGCGCGATGGCGCCCGCCAGGGACAGGGCTTCGCGCAGGTGCCGGCAAGTCAGCCGATAGCTGGCCCTGAGACCGACCGCACCCACCGGTGCGTCAATCCCGGATGGCGGGCAGGATGCGGTCCTGAAGCGCGGTCCAGCTGGAGAACTCCGCGCCCGTGTGCAACGTCCATCCGTTGAAGAGCACGATCAGATCGTGCTCCGGCACGACGTGCAGGAACTGGCCGCCGTAGCCGTTTGCGGAAAAGACCCGGGTCTCTCCGTCCTCGTGAAACGGCACCCACCACTGGTATCCGTAGCCTCCGTCGTCACGGTCGTTGCCGGGGTTGAGGTCGGGGATGACCGGCGAGGTGGACGCCCGCACCCATTCGCGCGACACGATCCGCCGCCCGTCCCATTCGCCCCCGCGCAACATCAGGTATGCCACCCGGGCCAAGTCATGCGGCGCGAGGTAGAGGCCGCCCTCGGTGTCCGCCTCTCCGTCCGGGGTGATCTTCCAGTAGTAGTCGCGGATGCCGATGGGACGAAACAGATGTTCCTCCGCCCAGGCGTCGGCGCGCTGTCCGGTGGCCTCGCGCTGGATCTTCCCCAGGAGGACGCTCACCCCGTCGTTGTAGTCGAAGCGGGTTCCGGGCTCGGTGCCGACGGGCCGCCGCACGACATAGTCGATCCATGCCTCGCTCGCCTCGAGTTCGCTGGTCGGATGGGTGTCGTCGGCGTAGGTCTGGCCGGGGATCGCCCAGTCGATGCCGCTGCGCATGGTGAGGAAGTCCTCCAGCGTCGCGCTTGCGCGCATCGGGTCGTCCAGAGCCGGACCGGAGGCGGCGAGGAAGGGCCACGCCGGGGCGTCGACGCCGCCGATGTAGCCAGCGTCGACCGCGATGCCGAAGGCGACCGAGGTCACGCTCTTGGTGACCGACTGGAGCGTGTGCAGCCCGGTGTCGCGGTAGTACGGGTGCCAGTCGGGATGATCGTAGTTGTAAGGGTGGCTGACCGTGTCCTCCTGCTCCGCCAGGATGCGCGCGTACTCCTCGCCGTGGTCCCAGTACCGGTCCGCGATCACGTGGCCGTGGCGAATGAGCAGAAGGTGGTCGATGAGCCCGAACCGGCCGGCATCGATATCGGCGATGAGCGAGTCGATGGCCGCGGCTTCCAGCCCCTCCGCCTCGGGGGTGGAGACCGGCCATTCCTCGCCCGGCCAGACCGGCTCGCGATCACCGGGATCGGGCGCCGGGGCACCAGGCGCACAGGCGGCGACGAGCCCGGCGGGGATGAGCACGGCGGCGAGCCATGCCCGTCGCGGCGGCGTGAGAGGTGTCATCGCGCATCCTCCTTCAGCCATCGCGCGAACCACGCCTCGAGCCTCCGATACATGTCCACCCGGTTCATGGGATCGCGGAAGCCGTGCGGCTCTCCGGGATAGGAGTGGCTCTCGAAGACCTTGCCTTCCCTGTCCAGGATCTCCACCGCGAGTTCGTACTGGCGAAACGGAGCGCGCACGTCTTCCTCGCCATGCATGATGAGAGTGGGCGTGACCACGTTCGGCACGCGCGCCAGGGTATTGCTGATGGCGTAGACTTCGGGCCGGTCCCCGGGTGCGCCCCCGTGTCCGGTCCGGATGAAGATCTTTCCCAGCCGGTCCGCGTTGGTGTAGGCGTCGGCGAAGTCGTAGATCCCCGCCATCGGCACCGCTGCGTCGAAGGCGTCGGGTGCGCGGGCGATCGCCGCCATGCTCTGGATGCCCCCGTAGCTGTAGCCGTAGATGCCGACCTTCCCGTTGGACCATGGCTGCGCCCGCAGGAAGTCGGCGGCCGCGGCGGCGTCGAGCGCCTGTCCGTTGGCCCAGTCCCCCACGCCCAGATCCTGGAACTCGCGCCCGAAGCCGGAACCGCCCCGGTAGTTGACGGCCAGCACCACGTACCCGAGCTGCGCCAGGTGCTGCTCGGTGAGGCTCAGCCCCTTGAGGTAGGAGTTGGTTCCGCCCCCATGGACCATGACCAGCGCGGGATAGGTCGTAGCGTCCTCCGACGCCACCGCAGCTCCGTCGTCGGCGAATCCCGGGGGACGGAACAGGAAACCCTGGATGTAGAGGCCGTCCCAGCTGCGGTAGCTCACCTCCTCCGCCTCCACCAGCCCCCTCCAGCGGGTCGAGAAGTGCGTGAGCCGGCGCGCCGCCCCACCCGCGGCGGAGACGTAGTCGACCTCGGTCCCGCGCGTCGAGGTCGAACGAAGGAAGACGAAGGCGGAGCCGTCGGGGGTCGCGTGGTAGGCGCGGAAGGACCCGCCCATGTTCGTCACCCGGGTGGCGACACCCCCGTCCACCGGCACCCGCCACAACTCCACCTCGGCGCGCTCGTGATAGGGGAAGAAGAGCTCGGAGCCATCGCCCGACCAGGTGACGGTGTGGTTGTGCAGCCAGTCGGTGGCGTGGATCTGCATGGGAACCACCTCCTCCGTTCCCGCCCGCGGGTCGAGGAGGTAGATGTAGGCGAGATCCTCGTACCAGTACTCGTCCTTGGATGTGCCGAGCAGGGCGATGCGCGATCCGTCCGGCGACCAGACCGGCGTGGAAGACGCCATCAGCCCGCTGGAGAGCTGCCGCTCCGCGCCCGTCGCGACCTCCGCCACCCAGATGTCGTCCTCCCAGTAGTCGCTCCGGTTGGAGTAATAGGCGACGTGCGTCCCGTCCGGCGACCACGCGGGGGCGAAGCGGAAGTCGTCCGCCGCCATGGAGGCGCGCGTGAGCTGCGCCGGCGGGGCGGAGCCGTCGGCGGGCACGGTCCAGATGTCCCGGTGGCCCGAGCGCCCGCTGTAGAAGGCGATGGTGCTGCCGTCCGGCGACGGCCGCGCGGCCCGTTCGGCCGCCGGGTCGTCGGTGATGCGGGTCGGCTCGCTCGACCCCACCGCCGCCCGCCACAGGTCCCCGCCGCGCGAGAAGACGATGCCCGACCCGTCGCCGAACCAGACCGGCGACGAGCCCTCCACCCAGGGCGCTGGCGCGGGATCACCATCCGTCGCGACCAGAAAGACGCCTGAGTATTCAGCCGTGCTCGCGCTGACCGCCACCCATGCGCCGTCCGGCGAGAGCGCGGCCTGACGGGCGCCCCGGTTGCGGGTGAAGATGTTCTCCCAGGTGAGGGTCAGGACGTCGCCTTCCACGTCCTGTGCAGGTGGTGCGCACGCGAGCGGGAGCGAGACGCCGAGCAGGCAAGCCACGGAAGCCGCGGCACGGGTCCTGGCTGACGGTCGGATCCGCATCCACGATCTGTTGTCCATCATCGGTCTCCCGGGTTGGTTGGGCCGGATGGGCAACCTACAATACGGGCCGGCGAACGGCCCGGCATCCGCGGCACGTGGACCCACCACCACCCGGGAGAGATCGATGAGCGAACGCAGTGCGGACGCGAGCCGGGGAAACGATGCGGCATCCCCCGATGTGACGCTTTCCATCCACATCGAGGCCAGCCCCGAGACCGTCTGGGGCATCCTCACCACGCCCGAACAGTTCTCGGCCTGGATGGGCGGTCAGGCGTCGTTCGAGACCCGGGTCGGGAGCCCGTACCGGGCCCTGTTCCCGCAGTACCAGATGGTGCTGGCCGGCGAAGTGCTCGCCTTCGACGAAGTGAAGCGCAGGTTCGCGCTCTCGTGGGGCATCGAGTCGGGTCCACAGGCCGACACCATGCCCGCCGCGTCGTCGCGCGTGGAGTTCCGGGTGACCGAGGGCCAGGGCGGCGCGCACGCGGACGTGCGTCACAGCGGCTTTCTCAGCGCCCGCACGGCGCGCGAGCACGAGGACGGCTGGCGCTTCCATCTGGGCCGCCTGGCGCTTTCCGCCAACCGGGCGGACCTGTCGGCGGGACTGGCCCGCGCGCTGCCCGCCTGGTGGGCCGCCTGGAACGAACCGGACGAGGCTGCCCGCCTCAAGTCGCTGCGCGCGTGCTGCGCTCCCGATCTCGAATTCCGGGACGACTGGGCGGTGCTGCGCGGCATCGAACGCCTCAGCCTGCACATCGCCAACTGCCACCGGTTCATGCCGGGCTGGCGCATCGAGCCCACCGGCGATGTGCGCGTGTGCCGGGGCGAGGCGCTGGTGGGATGGCGTTCCTCGGCCCGGGGACAGGGTACGCAGCAGGGGTTCAATCACCTGCGCGCCGACTACGACGGCACGCTGCGGCGGGTCGCCGGATTCCAGGCAGCGGGCTGACGGCGAACTCCGGGTCCGGCCTGCCCCCGGATCTCTCACGTCCCGGAGGCCGGGGCTCCGCGCGCACGTCCAAGGTGCGGCGGACGGAGCCCCGCGTGTGCGCATCTCCGGCGCTCGTCCTAGTATGAGGATCGGAACCTGGCGCCACGACTGCCGATCGTCCGGTGCTCCGGCGAGGTAGTCGGCAACTCTCGCGGAGGCGGTTATGCGGCAGGGAGTAATCAGCAGAACGCGCCCTTGTCTCGCGATCCTCGGCGTGGCGGTGGCCCTGGCGGGGTCGTCCCCGCTGGCGGCCCAGGAGGCGCTCGCCTTCTCCGACGCCGAACTCGAGCGCGGGCAACGGCTCTACCAGGCCCACTGCGGGCGCTGCCATGGCGTCCTCGGGATGGGCGGCGAGGGGCCGGGGCTGGCGGTCAGCCGCCTGCCGCGCGCGCCGGACCACGCCGCGGTCGTCGACGTCATCCGCAATGGCATCCCCGGCACCGGCATGCCGGGTCTGCGCGCCACCATCCTCCCGGACGAGGAAGCCGCCCTGGTCGCGGCCCACGTCATCTCGCTCCGCCAGGCGCAGCTCGTGGAGATCCCCGGCGATCCCGAGCGCGGCCGCCAGGTCTTCGAGACCACGGGCGTCTGCTTCTCGTGCCACATCGTCGAGGGACGCGGGGTCGGGATCGGCCCCGAACTGACCGGCATCGGCATGCGCCGGGGCCCGGAGTATCTGCGCGCCTCACTGGTCGATCCCTCGGCGGAGCTTCCGGTCTTCCGTTCGGGGGCGCGCAGCGGCTTCGCCCAGTACCTGCCCCTGCGAGCCGTCACCGTCGACGGCACCGTCTATGAGGGCATGCGCGCCAACGAAGACGCGTTCACCGTGCAGCTCATCACCGCAACCGGTTCCATCGTGTCGCTGCGCAAGGCCGATCTGGCCGAGTTCGAGAGGCGCTTCGGGCATTCCCTCATGCCCGCAACCGCAAGCCTTTCCAGCGAGGACATCGACAACCTCATCGCATACCTGGCCAGCCTCGGAGGATGAGCATGATCCGGTTCGCTGCTATTCGGCCTTCAAGGCACCTCGCGCGCCCGGGGCCCCACCCCTCGCGCGGAATCATCCACGGACTGCTGGCATGCGCGATCGTCGCTGCGGGATGCCAGGCGGCCCCCGAGGGCAGCGCCCCTGAAGGCACTCCCGACCGGACTCACGTTGCCTTCGAGCGACTCGTGAACGCCGACGCCGAGCCCCACAACTGGCTGACCTATTCGGGCAACTACGCGTCGCACCGCTACTCCAGGCTGGATCAGATCGACCGCTCCAACGTCGGCGACCTCAGGGTGCTGTGGGCCTATCAGATGGACGACGGCATCATCGAGACCACGCCCGTCGCCGTGGACGGCATCCTGTACGTGACCGAGCCGCCCAGCACCGTAAGCGCCCTGGACGCGCGCTCCGGGCGCCAACTCTGGACCTGGTCTCCGGAGATGGGGCCGGACGTGCTCAACATCGGCTTCCCGCGAGTGAACCGGGGGGTCGCGGTCCTCGATTCGACGGTGTTTGTGGGAACGCTGGACGCGCACCTGGTCGCCCTCGACGCCCGCTCGGGCGCCGTGCGCTGGGACGTCGAAGTGGGCGACAATGCGATCGGCTTCTCGCTCACCCTGGCCCCGCTGGCCGTCAAGGACAAGGTGATCGTGGGCGTGTCCGGGGCGGAAGCGGGGGTTCGGGGCTACATCGACGCCTACGACGCCGAGACCGGCGAGCTGGCGTGGCGCACCTACACCATCCCAGCGCCCGGCGAGCCCGGGAGCGAGACCTGGGGCGGCAACAGCTGGGAGACCGGGGGCGGATCCACCTGGCTCACCGGCTCCTACGATCCCGAACTCGACCTGCTCTACTGGCCCATCGGCAACCCGGCGCCCGACTGGAACGGGGATGTCCGCCCCGGCGACAACCTGTACACAGACTGCCTGCTCGCCCTCGATCCCGACACCGGGGAGATGATCTGGTACTTCCAGTTCACGCCCCACGACACCCACGACTGGGACGCCAACCAGATCCAGGTGCTGCTGGACGCCGAATGGGAGGGCGAGCCGCGCAAGCTGGTGGTGACCGCCAACCGCAACGCTTTCTACTACGTCCTCGACCGCGAGACCGGGGAGTTCCTCCACGGGCGGGAATACTCGAAGCAGACCTGGGCGGAGGGCCTGGACGAAAACGGGCGCCCGATCGTGATTCCGGGCACCGACCCCACCGAGGAGGGCGTGCTCGTCTGGCCCAGCCTGCAGGGCGCGGCCAACTGGTTCAGCCCCAGCTACAGCCCCCGGACCGGCCTCTTCTACCAGCCCACACGCATCATGGGGGCCGTCTATTTCAAGGCGGATGTGGAGTACGTGCCCGGACAGCCCTACACGGGCGGCGGCGAGCAGGCGCTGCGGGGCGAGGAAGCCAGCGGAGCCATCAAGGCGCTCGACGCCCTGACCGGCGAGCTGGTGTGGGAATTCCCGCTGCTCTCTCCACCCTGGTCGGGGGCGATGGCGACGGCCGGCGACCTCGTCTTCGGCGGGGACAACGAAGGCAACATCTTCGCCCTGGACGCGGAAACCGGCGAGCCCCTGTGGAACTTCCAGTCGGGCGGCGCCGTGCGCAGCGGCCCGATGTCCTACGAGGTCGACGGCCGGCAGCGCGTCGTGAGTTCGGCCGGGGGCACGCTCTTCGTGTTCGGGCTCAACTAGTTATTACATCAGTAGATGTCAGGCTAGTTGTCAGTAGACATTAGTGACGGTCCGGGTCAGCAGCCGCCGGTCCGCAGGGGCCGCGAGGGTACGTAGCGCACCAGCCGCATGCGGTTGACCTCGCCCGCGTAGATGTTGCCGTCGAAATCCACCCCCAGGAACTCGATGCCCGGCCCCACGTTCACGTCGTGCTGGGGCACGAAGCAGGTCACCCAGGCCTGCTCGGTCTTCAGGTCGCCGATGCGGATGCCCTTCTCCCAGCCGAAGTTGCTGCGCCAGGGGTCCGGCGGTCCGGTGCGCAGGTCGCCCGACAGCCCGTCGCCCGCATAGAGAATGTCTTCGCGGTCGATGAAGAGCCCGCTGGGCTTGCCGAAGTGGGTCCAGATGTAGAGCAGGTTCCCGTCGCCGTCGAAGACCTGGATGCGGCTGTTGCCGCGGTCGGCGACGTAGACCCTGCCGCGCGCGTCGATCTTGATGTCGTGCGGGTCGCTGAAGCGCCCCGGCTCCCGGCTCTCCGATCCCACGCCGCCTCCCACCGCCAGCACGAAACTGCCATCGGGCGCGAGCTTCACGATGCGGTTGTTCCCGCCTCTGTGCCCATCCGCAACCCAGATGTCCCCTTCCGGTGATATGGCGACGCCGGATGGCCCGTTGAAGTGCGTCTCGTCATCCCCGTGCACTCCCGCCTCCCCGATTCGCATCACCACCTCCCCCTGGCGGGTGAGCTTGAAGACCTGGTGGCCCATCCCCATGCTCTCGCCCAGCGCCCCGCGCGGGTCCCCGTGCGCCCCGCCCTCCGTCACCCACAGGTATCCTTCGTGGTCCAGAGCGAAGCCGTGCGGAAAGGCGAACAGCCCCGCCCCGAAGCTCTCCACCAGGTTGCCCTCCAGATCGAACTTGAGAATCGGGTCGATGTCCGTGCCGGCGCACTGGTTGGCGCCGCACCGGTCCAGGATCCACAGATGCTCGCCATCGGGATCCGGAATGACGCCGCTCACGATTCCCAGGGCCCGGCCCTCCGGAAGCTGCTCCCAGTCGAGCGTGGCCCGATACGGGTGCGGTGCGTTCGTCTGCGCGCTGAGCGTCCCGCCGAACCAGCCGGCGGACGCGAGAAGAAGGGACGAAAGAACCCAGCCCGTTCGCTGTGCGTTACTCATGTCGGCGGTCCTCCGGTTGGCGTGGCTGGGGCGTGATCCTCGGCCGCGTCTTCCGCGGCAGCCATCCGGGCAATCTACGCAGCCGTCCGTGAATCCGCCGGAACAGGGAAACCATCACACCCGCGATATCGTATCAAAAAGGTTGTCCCGCACCCGACCCCCCCTCCAGGACAGCGATGCTTCCGCAAGCGCACGGCCGGACGCTTCTCCGCTGGATCCTCGTTCTCTCGACATCCGCTGCAGTGCCCGCGTCCGCCCAGAGTGCGGACCGCATCTGGGGCCGCGTGCACACGACGGAGGGCGACGTGCACACCGGCTTCATTCGCTGGGACGAGACCGCAGCCAACTGGGCCGACATCCTCGAGGCGCGCAAGGAGCTTCCCGAGGAGAACTATTTCGCGTGGCTGGAGGCCCACGACCGTGAGCGCGCGACGCGCACCATCGAGCTCCGCGGCTATCGCATCACCTGGGACGAGGTCGATCCCGACTTTCCGATGGAAGTTCTTTCCGGGGTGCGTTTCGGCCACCTGGATTCGCTGGTCGTGCTCGATGGCGAGCACGCGGAACTGACGCTGCGCTCCGGCACGCGCCTCCGGCTCGAGCCCCGTGGAGGCAGTCGCGGGAACTCTTCCCCCGATGTGCACGTCGAGGCGCCGGGGGAGGCGGAAGTTGAGGTCGAGTGGGACGAAATGGCACGGGTGGTATTCTCCGCGCCTCCCGCAACGGCACTCCCCGCTGCACGGCGGCTGTACGGCACCGCCCTGGACCGGGATGGCCGCCGCTTCACCGGCTACCTGGCCTGGGACCAGGATGAGATTCTCGAGTCCGACGTGCTCGACGGCCGGGAGACGCGTCGTCCCAGCGAGCGGCAGGTCCGTTTCGAGCGCATCCGTTCGCTCACGACAGTGAACCGCGGCACTCGAGTGGAGCTGCGTGACGGCGGCGCGCTGGAGCTCGGCGGCTCCAACGACGTCGACCGGCGCAACCGGGGAGTCCGAATCGCCGATCCCGGGCTCGGGGTGGTCGTGGTGCCGTGGGAGCGTCTGCTGGAGGTGCGTTTCCACGAGGCCCCGGAGACTGCAGGCGAGGGCGACCGGCCGGGTGGACAGTCGGCAGAGACTCCTGGCGACCGCGGCCGGTTCGACGGGGGCCGCCTGCTCGCCGGCACAGTGGTCACGCGCGAGGGAGAGGAAGTCCAGGGCGAGCTGCGCTGGGACGCGGACGAGGCGGGCAGCTGGGAAATCCTGAACGGCGAAGTGGCGGGGATCGAGTACGACATCGAATTCGGATTCGTACGCCGAATTGTGCCCGGCGAGGAGGACGGTGCCGCGGTGACCCTCGCCGACGGGCGCAGGCTGGCACTCGATGGAGCCCGAGATGTGAGGTCGGACAACAAGGGCGTGATGGTCGCGTCCCCGGAGGATTCCGGGATGCGCGACCGGCGCCAGGGGTGGCGCCTGATCCCGTGGGACGACATCCGCGAGGTGCGGTTCGACCCGGTCCCGGCCGCGCCGGGCGGTTCGGAGGGCCCGTGACGGGCGGCAGGTGGGCCGGCGGCCGATGGGTCGGCGGGTGGCGCGCGCTTGTTCCCCTCGGTATCGCGTGCCTCGGCATCCTCGGCGCGCGCGCTCATCCGCTTCGGGCGCAGGAGGCACCGGACGCAGCGGACGGTGCGCCGCTCGCCGAAGACGCCTTCGCCGATCCGGACGCGCGAACCATCTTCGAAGCCGCGCAGGCGAACTGGAGATCCGTGGAGCAATCGGTCCTGCGCTACCAGGCGGTCATCCGGCAGCGCATCGCGGCCGCCATCCGGGCTCCGCTCAAGGACCGGGTCATCTACCGGGACGAGACCGCCGTGCGCGCGTTCTGGGATCACGAATACGACGCGGTGGTGCAGGTTCTGGGCGCCAGATCGCAGTATCCCGGCTGGTCGACGGCGCGCAGCGAGGGCGACATGGACTGGCTCGACGACCTGGCCTTCGACGAACCCTTCGATCCCGGGGGCGACCGCCTGTTCTTCGGCGCCACCGAGGCCGAGTTCGAGCCCGGCAGCGCCATCGAGCACCCCCTGGCCACGGGCGCCGACCGGCGCTACAGGTATGCCAGCGGCGACACGCTGACCCTCTCCTTCGCCGACGGGCGGCGCCTGCGCGCGGTGCAACTGGACGTGATCCCTCGTGAGGCGGACATCCAGCTCATCGTGGGCACGCTCTGGATCGAGCCCGAATCCGGGGCACTGGTACGGGCGGTGTACCGGCTGAGCCGCCAGTTCGACTTCATGCGCGATCTGCAGGAACTCCAGGAGGAGCAGGAGGCAGGCTCGTTCCGGTTCGTGCCCGGCGTCTTCAAGCCCTGGACCTTCGATCTCTCCATGATCGCGGTCGACTACAGCCTCTGGAACTTCGAGGTCTGGCTTCCCCACTACATGCGCTTCGAAGGCCAGATCGCCGCCGGCATCGTCAAGTTTCCGTTGGAGATGGATGTCTCGTACCAGCTGGAGTCGGTCACCACGCGCGCCGATGTCGAGCGGGCCGAGGCGGAGGCGGCCGCGCGGGACGCCGAGCGGCCCGAACCGGTCGCGGCCCCGGAACTCATCGAACGTCTCTTCGAGACGCGGGCAGAGGCGATGGCCTTCGTGGCGCGCCTGCTCTCCCAGGAGGGAGGCGTGGAGTACGAGAGTGCCGAGGAGAGCGACTTCGCCGCGGAGCGGGACGCGTTCTACATCGCGCCCCGGGAGCGTACCCTGGTGCTGACCAGCCCGGAACTCCCGCCTCCGATCTGGGACGAGGCGGTGGGCTTTCCGTCCGGTGACCAGGTCGGCGAATACTTCGAGAGTCTGGCCGATCTGGCCGCTCCGGATGTACCCGGGATCCCCTGGGCACTGGACTGGGGATGGGGCCAGCCCGGGCTGATCCGCTACAACCGGGTCGAGGGGCTCGCCGCCGGACTGGACTTCCGGACCGACCTCGCCGGAACGTACACGCTGAACACGAGCGCATTCCTCGGCGTCTCGGACCTCGAACCCAAGGTGCGCGTCGAGATCGGCCGGGAGACGCTGCGCCGGCGCCTGGCGCTCGGGGCCTACCGCGAGCTCGTTTCCACCAGCCCGCGCGCCGGGCATCTCGGGTTCGGCAATTCGCTCAACGCCGTCTTTCTGGGACGGGACGAGGGGGAGTACTTCCAGGCCGCGGGCGTCGACCTGACCTGGCGTCCCCCGGCCGTCGCGCGCCAGTCGTTTGAGGTCAGGGCCTACGCGGAACGGCAAGAGGCCGCGCAGGCCCAGGCGGGATTCGCCCTGTTTCACATGCTCGACGACAACTGGGACTTCCGGCCCAACGTGGCGGCCGACCCGGTCGACGAGCTGGGGACCGAGATCCGGCTGTCACCGTGGTGGGGGGAAGATCCGTATCTCACCCAGGTCGGGGTCGAGCTCTACGGCCAGGCCGCCCGGCGCTGGCCCTCTTCCGGGGGTGACGCCGCCAGCTACGGCAGGGCCAGCGCCGCGCTGCGGGTGGCCGCGCCGCTGTCGGGCCGCAGGTGGCGCATGGGCGCCGAGCTCGCCGGGGGCACCACCTTCGGCAACGCCACCGCCCAGCGGGCCTGGTTCCTGGGGGGCACCCGGTCGCTGCGCGGACAGCCGCCGTCAGCGGTCTGGGGACCGTCCTTCGGCCGTGGCCGGGTGGAGGTCGCCCGCACCTACGACATCGGTACCCTGAGCGTCTTCACCGACGCGGGCTGGGCCAGTTACGAGGGTAGCCACCTCCGCCGAGGCGCCGACCTCGGCGGGCTCGACCCGGTCGGCGCCGATGCAGTGGAGACGCCAATCCCGGCACGCGACCACGACGGCCTGCTCTTCGGCGTGGGCGTCGGTGCGAGCCTGTTCGACGGCCTCATGCGCACCGACGTCTCCTACGGCCTCAACGGACCCGCCCGCGAGTTCTGGATCGCGTTGTATCTGGACTCGCTGCTTTAGCAGCCCGCGGACAAACTCCCCGCGGCATTCGAGCGGCGATGCATCCGCGCTGGACCGCTTCGCTCTGCGTTGCTTTTCGGACCAAGAGCGCTGCTATTGGCCCTTCAAAGCGCCTTGCCAGCCCGGCAGTCGGTCGTGGATTCGCATCTGCTCATGGACGTTGA
>JAPPJO010000153.1 GCA_028820325.1 Gammaproteobacteria bacterium
GGCCAACTGGCCAGCGGAACGCCGGTACTTCGACCGGTCCACTCCCCTGCCGTATGGCGGCGTGGGTGCGGCGCTCAACGTCTCCCCGCTGCATGTCCAAACCATCGTGCGGGGTTGGACCGGGCACCTCGGCAACGCGGCGGTTGTCGCGCTGGACGAAGCAATGTGGAACGAGCGGGTGAACGGGCCGAAGCCCTTTCCCAAGACTGCCCGGCTTCTTACGGGAATCTACAGCCTGCAACCTCCGAGGCCCCGGACCTATACCCGGTTCGGAAACGAGTTCTACGCCATCTCCGATTGGGCCGAGGGATATGCGCGGTCGGGCGCGTGCTCTGCCTCCAACCGCAATCGGCGCGTTCCCGCCGTGTGCCGTGCTCGCACCGTAGCCGGACGCGTACGACGGGAGGCTGCCGAACTTCGGCGTCAGGGGGACGACATTCGCACGGTCATCTTCCGGAGCCGTAGGGCGAAGGAGCGTGAACTGGAAGTCCTGTACGAGCAAATCGACGCGCAGTTCCGGCTGGTGCTGCCGGAACTGCGTGGGCTACGTAGGCGGGAGTTCGAACTGGTGGACGCCCCGACGAGCGTTTCCTCCGACCGTAGGACCCGTCCGACACGGCCTCGTCGCCCGGCACGGCCACGACGGCGTTGACAGCGATGGTCAAGCCACCCAGTGTGGAATGCTCTATTGGGCGTACCGATCATCCGATCATCCGGCCGGAGGTGGACGGACCGTTCCAGAACCGGTACTTGGGAGATTCGATTTGTGGAGACACCAGATGAGTGATTCAGGTCGGCGAGCGGCGCCATTCCGATGGCTGCTCGCGGCTACGCTCCTAGTGGTGTGCACGTTTGCGATGGATCCGTTCGGGCTGGTCGGTCAGCCGGTAGTAGGTCCTCTGGCTCGGTCCGACGTGGCGTCGCACTCGGTACCGATGCCAGCCCAACCACGTGACACGCTCGATGTTCTGCTGGAGCGGGTTCGGTCGCTTGAGACCGAAGTCGACGCCTTGCGCGCCGCCAGTGACTCTGCGCAGGTCCGCTACGCGGCGCTGGACAGCACTCTCACGCAAGAACGCCGTCTCTTCGTCGAGGAGCTGGCGGCGTTGCGGCAGAGCCTGATCCCGCTGATGGATTCGGTGGCGGCATACACCGCGGACGCGGTTCGGGTCGAATTGGCAAACGGGCTTCGCTCTATTCGTTCCGAGTATGTGCGCGGACGCGAAGCGCTGATGGCCCAAGTCGAGGGAACTGAGCGGTCGCTGGACGCGCTCGAAGCGCGGCTCGGCTCGTGGGAGCCCGAGGTGCGAGACAGCCTGACTGCAACGGCGGGCAGGATCCAGTTGGAGCGGCAAGAGAGGCAAGCTGCGGACGGCCGGAGTCGGTTCCTTCTGGCGATTGCGACCGGACTCCTGGTGGTCGGGATTGCGGTGGTGTGGTGGAGTGGGCGGAGGCGGATTGCTGCGGTCCAACAACGGGTGGCGAGCCCCACAACGGTGGATGAGCGAATTGAGGAGGTCCGGCGAGAGTTGGGGGTGGAGGTCGGGCGCGAAGGTCAGCGGCTTCTGGAAGAGCAGTTGAAGCCGTTGGAAGGAATCAGCCGAATGTTGGCGAAGATCAGCGACGCGAGCGGGGGTGCCGCACCGGATCACGACTTGGCTCTGGGCGTCTGCAACGAAGTGAACCGAATCGAGAAGAATCTGGCAGCGATGGACGCGTCCGTGAGGGGCCACCGGCAGCTTTCCGGTTGCGTCCGGCGAGTGAAGGAGAACCTGCGGGTCCACCGCTACGACATCACGGAACTGCTTGGCAGGGACTACGACGGCGGGATGCACGTCGAGGCGGACTTCGTGGAAGACGAGGACCTGACACCGGGCCGTCAGGTGATAACGCGCATCAATAGGCCGGAGGTGCGCTACGCGGACAAGATCATTCAGAACGCATCGGTAAAGGTCTCGGTAGGATTCTAACCCCAAGGACAAATGGCATCGGATCGAATCGACTACGGCATCGACCTCGGCACCACGAACTCGGTCATCGCGCGAATGGTGCGCGGTGAGCCTACCGTTGTCAGGAGCAACCGGTACGCCAGCGACACGACTCCCAGCGCGGTGGCCTTTGGACGCAGGGGGAGAATCCGCGTGGGAAAGTTGGCGTACACCCAGTTGAACAGGGACCGTCTTCACGCGCTGAAACAAGACGACCCGGACTTCCGGAACGTCTTCATCGAGTTCAAGAGAACGATGGGCACCGACCACGTGGACTCCCCGAGCGTGGACCCATCGATCCCCTTCACCTCTGAAGAGCATTCCGCCGAGATTCTCAAGGAACTCAGGCGTTCCGTTGTGGACGCATCGGTTGATGCGGCCGTTGTGACCATTCCGGCAGCATTCACGGTGCGACAGCAGCAGGCCACGCAGCGGGCGGCCGAGCTTGCGGGTCTCCGCCAATGCCATCTTCTCCAGGAACCCGTTGCGGCTGCGATGGCGTTTGGGTTGCAGACGGGCGAGGCGGACGAGAAATGGCTCGTCTTCGACTTCGGCGGCGGCACGTTCGACGCAGCGCTGGTCCTCGTCGAGGATGGCGTGATCACCGTAAGCGACACTGAAGGGGACAACTACCTCGGAGGCAAAGATCTGGACCGGGCGATCGTCGAACGGATCCTTCTGGAAGAGGTGGCCCAAGAGCACGACATCCACAGCTACATCGCGGAGGTCCCGGCTCGCAAGGAGTTGCTCCGGGACGCACTCATGACGTGGGCCGAGCAAGCCAAGAACGCCCTCAGCTCTCAAGAGTCGCATTGGGTAGAGTCCGATCTCAATGACATCACCCTGGCGAACGGAGACCAAATCGAACTCTGGTTCGAACTCACGCAGGAACGCCTTCGCCCGGTGGTCGAGCCTCTGTTCCAGCGCGCCATCGACAAGGCGAAGACGCTCCTGAATCGTCATGGGCTTCAAGGTCCCGATCTTGACGAACTGATCCTCGTGGGCGGACCAACCTATTCGCCGATCCTCCGCGAAATGCTCGCCCATCAGATCCGCGCACCGAATACGTCGGTGGACCCCATGACGGTTGTAGCGCGCGGAGCTGCACTCTTTGCGAGCACCCGCCCGATCAAGGACCACGGAGCCGACAAGCCTTCGGTGGCCGTCCGTCTCGACCTGGGCTATGAAGCCACCACCGTCTCACACGACGAATTCGTCACTGTCAAGTGCCGGGATCTGGCCGACCTCCGTCGATTCGGGCAGCTCGAAGTCGAATTCGAGAGAAAGGAGACCGGGTGGAGCAGCGGCAGGCGGGCACTCGGCGAGGATGGTGCTCTATTCGAAGTCAAGCTAGAGGAGGGGCGGCCAAACGTCTTCGATATCGTCGTGACCACGCCTCGCGGGGATCGCGTTGAGACCCACCCGAGTGAAATCACCATCTTGCAGGGTACGAAGGTGGGCGGCTCGCCGCTGACCAACAGCTTGGGCGTCGCGGTGGAGGGTGAGGAGTATCTGTTCTTCCACCCCATGAAGGGTGCGGAAAAGGGCATGCCGCTACCGGTCACCGGAAAGCGAACAGGGCTGGCGACCAAGGAACAGATCAGGCCCGGCGTTTCATCAGATGGCTTGCTGATTCTGGTCTACGAGGGTGGTGTTGATGCGGTGGGAGTACCGGTTGCGCTCTGTCATCATGTGGAGGACTTCGAACTCACGGGAGATCAGGTGAACCGGGTAATCCCGAAGGGAAGCACGTTCGACTTGACGGTTGTCACTGGAGCAACCAGCAACGTACCGGAGACAGTGCGCGTCCTGTTCCCGGGACTCGATGACGAGGAATACGGACTCGTCATTCCCAGCAAGGGTTCGGCTGAACAGACCGGCTGGATCGACATCGAGCTTGCTGAGGCGCAGAAGCGAATCGGACGGATGCGGGTGCGCGGCGAGGTGGACGAAGAGACAATCGACTCGCTTGAAGCGAAGATTGTCGATGCCGCGGCCGGTGTTCGTCAGGCAGGTAGCGACCGAGGTGATCGGGATCAGGCGGTCGCGCTGCTCAAGGAGGCCCTTCGCGGGCTGTACGGTCTCGTCGACGAATGGTCGGAGGCAGATGCCCATTTGGACGAGGCGTGGACGAACCTCACAGGGGCCAAGTCGGCGGGCGGATGCCCCAAGTGCGGGTCCGTCCTTTCCGATGCGCAGATGAGCGAGCTGGAACAGAAGCTCCGTCAGGTGAAGCAGGCGCACGATGTGTCCCTCGCTCGCCAGCTTGCCCAAGACATGGAACACGCTTTCGTCTACCTGATGCGCTGCGAGTGGTCCAAGCAGATCATAAGCTGGGCGCGCGTGAACTTTCACCAAATCCAGTGGAAAGACACTGCGTCGGCGCGGATGGCTCTAGACGGGGGCCTTCGTGCGATTATGGGTGGGGAGCCCTGCCACGAACTGCTCGAATCTGGGAGGCGCATTCTGGACCTACAGGAACGAGGACCGGGCGATGGCAGCTCGCCGCAAGGCCCGCAACCCCCGGTCTTGAGCCTCTGATGACCATCCGAACACGGACTCATCCCATCCCCGGATGGCGCGTCGTCGGTTCCGTCAAGCAGGCGGCAAATGCCGACACCTACCGGGTTGCGGACGACCGGGGCAACCGAGCCTTCCTGAAGGTGTTCCATCCGGATCGCATCCCGGAACACCGTATCGGCACTGGAGGCAAGCTCCTCGAAGTCATGATCTTGGAATCTCTGCACCACGCCCGCGTACCGTCGGTCATCGAGTCGGGCGTGCTGGAAGGGGACAAGCGCCCGTATCTGCTGACCGAACTCATTCCGGGCGAGACTTTGGACCATCGACTCCAGCGCGAATTCGCACTCCGCACGGCTCCAGCCAAACTTCTCCTGGAGGCCCTACTGCGCGTTGTCGCCTACCTGCACGGACTTGACGATCCAGTAGTCCACAACGAGTTAGTCCCCTCGAACGTTGTACTGGACGGCCGCGACGAACGACCCTTCGTCATCGACTTCGGTCACGCCAGACGGATTAGCGACGGCAATCCTCCGCACCCGTCGGCCATCGATCCGTATTACCTCCCCAACGAGTGCTATGAGGGTGGCGTATCCACACCCGCGAGCGATGTCTTCGCCCTCGGGGCCATCTACTTCCGCACCCTCTTCGGGATGCCTCCTTGGGACCTGCGCACGACCGAACCCGTCCGAGGCGACCTTCGCGAAGCACTCCAGAATGCACGGTCGAAGCCCTTGGCGGTTCCAGCGCGCACACTCGGCGGCGAGATCGACCCCCACACCTTGGCCGCAATCAAGAAGGCGTTGAGTCTTCGCCCCGAAGACCGGTTCCGCGATGCGGGGGCATTCCTCGCCGAGCTTACCCGCGAGTCGGCGTCAGATCGCCCCGCCGTTGGTGGTCAACCCACCGGTCGAACAGATACCACTGGTCCAGCCCGCTCCCTTCAGCTGGAACCCCTGAGACCTGTCGCTCCGCTACACCTCGGTTTCGCTGCGGTCGGCGGAATGGCCGAGATGAAGCGCACACTGACGGAAGAAGTCATCGGCCCGCTCCGCGACCCTGCTCGGTACACCAAGCTCGGCCTTGGCATCCCTAACGGACTCCTGCTCTATGGCCCCCCCGGGTGCGGCAAGACATTCCTTGCGGAGCGATTCGGAGAGGAACTCGGGTACGCGTTCCGCAAGGTCACGCCCGCCGACGTGGCAAGCATCTACATCCATGGCACGCAGGAGAGGATCGCCAGTCTGTTCGACCGGGCCCGGAAGGACGCGCCCTGCGTACTTTTCCTTGACGAGGTCGACGCGATGATCCCGTCTCGTGAGCAATCGATCCACCATGGATACGCTAGCGAGGTCAACGAGTGGTTGGCGCAGATGGACGAGTGCGGCAGAACCGGGGTTTTCGTACTCGCGGCCAGCAACCAGCCCGACCGCATTGACGCCGCCATCCGGCGCTCTGGACGGTTCGACAAGATTGCCTATGTCGGCCCCCCGGACCAAGACGCGCGCGCGGCGATCTTCGCGATCCACCTGAATGGACGTCCCTTGGACCCGGCCGTCGATTACGACGAACTCGCCCGTCTCACCAAAGGGCGGGTCGGGAGCGACATCAAGTTCCTGGCGGACGAGGCCGCTCGCGAAGTGTTGAGGACCGGAGACGACGAGATCCACATGGAGCACCTCCGGAGCGCGATTCGGCGAAACGGGCCATCTGTCGGGGAGGAAGACTTGGCTCGGTACGAGCGGATGCACCGCAAGTTCGAGAGGGGGCGAGCGGGGGAGAAGCCAAAACGAATCGGGTTTTGACTGGAGGTTCTACAGCGATGAGCGCCCACCCCTTGCTTGCCTACTACCTGCGAGTCGCCTACGGCTGCATGGCCTGCGACGGCGACATCGATCCGTCCGAGGTCTCCTGCCTGCGTTCCATCGCGGTTCAAATGGGCCAACCTGTCGCCGAAGTGGACGCGACGCTCGCATCTATCCGCGAGGAGTTCTCCAAAGACCCTCGTGGCATGGTGGAACAGGCGTGGAACCGACTCCAGGCCACAGGGCTGCAGCACGGCGACGCCCTCCTGCTTCTCGACATGCTGGTCCAGTTGGTCGAAGCCGACGGAGAGATTCGTCCCAACGAGACCCAGTTCGTCCGCGACTTGGTACACGCGCTCGCGCTCGACCTGGCGAAGCTCCGTCAGGAGCATCCTGAGTGGCGTCCCTATCTCGCCGAAGTACTTCGCCCCGGCCCCGATCCGAGCTGGGCAAAGGCCCTGGCCGATGACTTCGGCGAATTGCCCGAGATCACTTTGGAGAAGCCGTCCAAGTGATCCTCGACAACCCGTTTCACGTCCTCGGCCTGTTGGCCGACTGTGGCGCCCGCGAGAAGGCACGGCGGGAAGCCCGGACCAAGGCGTATCTGACGATTGGGCAGCCGCTAGTCTTTCAGGACGACCTCTATTTTCAGGGTTGCCGACGTAATCAGGCCACCGTCGAGCGGGCGCTGTCGCAGTTGAATGATGCGCGAGACCGCATCGGGTACGGTCTGTTTTGGTTTACCGAAGGCGGTGTCCTCGACGGCCATGCATTGCCGAAACTCAGGCAGGGCAATCTGCAAGGCGCGCTCGCCGCATGGCAACGCATTGAAGACCGTCTCCCGACCCGCAATTACGCTTCCTGCCTGAACAACCTCGGGACACTGTACCTCCTGATGGCCCTGAGCGGACCTGGGTCCGGCGAGCGCTGGCCGCACGCCTCGAAGGAACGTGTCGCGTATCTTGAACGCGGGATGCGGCTAAAGGCGCGCCTGGTTGGAATGCTCGGCGAACCGGAGTTGGCGGATTTCTGCCGCACCTTCAGCGACGGCCTTGTAGTCCGTGACTCGCAAGCGATTGTCACGGCTTTCGGGCGGTCCTTTTTCGAGACGATTGCCGAGGCCGAGAAGTATGGGATTGAGGTTGGCGCGGCGGCGATCGTTCAGATCCTGGAGTCCGGTGGTCCTCGAACGGCCGAGTTGACGGAAAAGCTGGTGTTGGAAGGCCGGGAGGCCGTCCAACGTGCGATCAATACCTGTGCCACGGCGTACGAACACGACCCGTCACAGGCTGCGGCAGCCGCTGAGCAACTGATGGCCGTGACTCACGATAAGCTCCCGGAGTTCGCTGCGCTGGTTTCCAAGACCGACATCAGGTATACGTCGATCGCCGACCAGACTGCGGCGGCGATTCTGGACGCGGATGTCACTTACTTCAACTGGCGCTCCAAGACTGGGGAAATGTCGCAGGATGCGCTCAAGGCGTCGCTGCTATTGGCTGAGTACGCCGCCGAAATCGCCTGCGGAGCTGCGCTTCGACAACGGGCGCGGGAAAACGTCGAAACTACTAGGCGCTTCGTCACTGAGCGCGAGCAGGTGGAGGCGATGTCGGGCGTCCGAGAAGGGATGGGAAGGTGGCTTGAGCGTGCCAACGAGATGGCGCGGAAGAAGCCCATCCCCCGCCACCGAATAGCATTTGCGGAAATTGCCCTCAAGAGATCCGCTGGAGTGCCAACGTCCGCGCTCGACTTGATGGAGGCGGTGCGGCTTCAGGGCATCAAGGCGTTTGGACCGAGCTTCCCACGAAGCGAAGAGATGGTCGGTCTAGGTTCGCTGGTTTGTCAGGTCCTGATGGGTTGTGTGATATCAGCCCACAACGACTCTTCCCAGCAATCGGAGAGAATCAGCGCAGCACGGATCCTTCAGGGCCTCCCGACACACTTCCAAGCCGTTTCCGGACCCTCGAACCGATCAGCCAATGCCCGTGTCCGCCACTACGTTGCCGACAGTGATGGTGCCGTCCACCCATCCCAGTTCCTCGTAAGTGACGAGTGCTTCCGGCGCCTGATGGAAAACGTCCAACTCAGCAGGACGACTGCCATTGCCACCTCCACTGCGAGTACTGCGAGCGGATCGGGACGCGGGTGTGCCCTGACAGCGCTCGGCGGGATAGTCACCTTGGTTGTCCTTTCTCTGGCCGTCGATGCGGGCAGCGGACCCTCAGCTAGTAGCCCAGGTGCTGCGGCCGGGACCAGTCCTTTGGACTTCCGGGTCCCACCGGTCGCGGAAGGACGCGTGCTTTCCATGCCCGAACTACGGTGGTGCGTACGGGAGGATCGGCGAATCGAGCGCGAGCGTCTCGTGCCCGCGACCTCTCAGGCGGATGTCGACCGTTTCAACAGCCGCGTGGACAACTACAATTCGCGCTGTAGCAACTTTCGCTATCGCCCGGGGGACCTGGAACGGGCGAGACGGGAAGTCGGAGCCGGTAGCCGGTAGAACCGATGTGATGGTACGAAGGGGACCTCTCCCTCTGATCGAGAACGATTGGCCGTCGGCAATCATCGAGGAGTTCCACGGGCTGTTCGGTGAAGTCGATGTGCGCAGCCGCTGAGGACCGTGGACTGACAGACACGGCATTCCGGCTCGCATTCGGAGTGACGGAATGACTAGCGAGGCGGATTCCCGAGAACTTGCGGGGGTGTTTTTCCGTGCCGCTGGCGGCGGTGTCCGCAGGGGTTGAGACCTCTTGGCACAACCTGGAACGTTCTGGAACAGTAGGTAATTTCCGGCGGGTTGACTTGCTGGCGAGCGGTTCTCCAGCGTTCGGGCATGGAGACGCCGAAGCACCAGTTCGACACGCGGGGACACCTCCGCACCGTCTTCCACGGCATTCGCGGTGAAGCTCCCGATCCGAACCGTGTGGACGGTTCGGCCCCCGGAGGCTCTCGACATGGGCAAGGATCGGCCTCCGCTGCCTTCGGCTCCGGGGCTGGATTGAAACCCACGGCGGATGAGACTCGTAAGATGCCGCCCTTCGGGTCACTGGAGGGTGAAGGGCGGCACGACCAAGCATCGAGGCGAAGAACCGGAGGAGTCGCAAGTAGTCAGGTTGATCCACCCCAAGGCGGAACCGGTGCCGGTGCCCAGCGCCATGGGCGCTGGCGAGATCGTTCGCCGCTCCGGATTCCGGAGTGCATGGACGGCTCGGCACCGTCGGCCTTCGTCCGACCGCCAGCCGCGCCTCGCGAGGTGCGTCTGAACGGGTTTCCCGAAGCCCTCGCGGAGGTGCTCCGGCACCGCGTCGGCGACCGCGGTCACCGGGTTCCAGACCCGGCGCCCACGGGGGTGTTTGGCGCGGCTAAGGCCGGGAAGCCAGCATACCCCGGGTATAACCCGGGGGCTGGCGAGGGACTCCGCCCCTTCGATCCCCAACAGACCCGCGCTCCGGTGGATTGCGCGGGCGGGGGCGTCGCCCCCCTTCCCCCCGTGACGGCGCAGCCCGATGGCTAGGCGCCGCCCGGTCCTCGTCGCCGTCCGCCTCACGCCGGACGAGTCCGCCGACTGGCGGGCCAAGGCGAAGGCCGCCGGCGTGCCGCTCTCGGCGCTGATACGCCGGGCGATGGCGCGCACGCGGACTTGGACGGTCCCCGCCGCCGAGGTCGAGCGCGAGCGCACGCGGCAGGTGTCCCGCATCGGGAACAACCTCAACCAGATCGCACGGTGGGCGAACACCCACAAGGGGGCGGTCGAGGCCGTCGAGGTGATCGGCCACCTCATCGCCATCAAGCGGGAGGTCGCGTCGCTGACTCTCACGGAGCGCACGGACGCGGATGCTGGTTAGGTTCCTCGCCCACGGGACCGGATCGGCGCGGGGCGCGGCCAACTACCTCCTCGGGGAGCGGGACGCGGCTGGGAAGCCGCGCGAAGGCGTCGAGGTTCTGAGGGGAGATCCGAACGAAGTGGCCGCCTTGGCCGACACGCTGGAGTTCGAGCACAGGTACACCTCCGGCCTGATTGCGTGGGCGCCGGAGGACCAACCCACCGACGAGCAGATCGGCGCGGTGCTGGACGCTTTCGAGCACACGGCCTGGGCCGGGCTCGAACCCGACCGCTACGCTTGGGCGGCCGTGCTGCACCGCGAGAAGGGCAGAGGCGCTCACGTCCATGTGCTCGCCGCGCGGTGCGACCTGGAGACCGGCCGCAGCCTCAACATTGCGCCGCCGGGCTGGGAGAAGACCTTCGGCCCGCTCCGGGATGCCTTCAACCACGAACACGGCTGGGCTCGCCCGGACGACCCGGCGCGGGCCAGGGTGGAGCAACCCGGCCACCGCGCCTACATCGAGGCGGCGCGGCTGAGGGCCGGGCTCCGGCTCGAAGCATCACCGCGCGACCTGATCCGGGACTACCTGCTCCAGCGCGTCGAGCACGGCATCGTGCGAAATCGCCCCGATGTCGTCTCCGCGCTGCGGGAGGCGGGTCTCGAAGTGCCGCGCCAGGGCGAACACTACCTCACCGCGCTCGACCCCGAGACCGGGGACCGTTGGCGGCTGAAAGGAGGACTGTATGGAGAGAACTTCGACCGCGAACGATTTGACCGACCGGCTGCGGAGGAGGCTGGAGAACGAACGCAGGGAGATCGAGGAGCTGACCGCGAGCGAGCTGAAGCGGCTCGGCGAGAACTCGCGGCGCGCCGCGAGGAACGCGCTCAGTACAATCGAGCGCGATACGGAGGTGGCGGTCGGGAACGTGCGCGAGTTGCTGGCCAAGGCGTGGCTCCGGCCCCTGATCGTCGGCCTGAGCCTTTGGCTCGGTTTCTTCGGCGGAAGCTGGGCGACGATGCGCTGGTTGGCGGGGAGCATCCAGAACCGGATCGAGACGTTGGCGACGGCGAACGCGCGAATCGAGGAGGCGCACGAGACACTGGCGGAACTGGAGGCGGACACCTGGGGGATCGCGCTCCGGGAGATCGAGGGGGAACGATACGTGGTGCTGCCATTCGGGACACGGGCGGACCCGGGCTGGGAGGTGCGCGACCGTCCGGCCGTGAAGCTGTCGAACAGGTAAAGGAGCTTTATGAGCGAGTTGGAACGGCAGTTGACGGAGGCCTTGAAGAGGTTGTCCGAGCAGTACGAGCGGGAACAGCGGCGGCACTCCGGGCAGATCGAAGCCTTGCACGAGTACGCCGAAGTCTTGCGAGAATACGTCGAAGCCTTGAGGCAGCACGCCGAGCGGCAGAGCGGGGAGAGCGAAGCCTTGCGGACGCGGATCGAGTGGCTGGACGGGCAAGTGGAACGCTTGGCCGAGTGCTACGGAACGCTCGCCGCGACCTTGTGAGGATGGTGGCGGCGCTGAGTCGGCGCGCTCGGGATCGCGATCTTGGTCCGAGCCGCTGATGGCTTCCGGCAGGGCTGGATCTGGCGCGGGCGATGCCGCTCCGCGAGGTTTCGGACGCGCAGATCGTGCGGTCCATCGCGAGAGGAATCGAATGATGGCACGCACGAAACGTGACCGGCGCGCATACAGCGCCGGCGAATGGGGCCGGAACCGGGTGAGGGTCTTCCCTGACCCGAAGACCGGCTTCTTCCAGATAGAGTGGCGAGAGAACGGGCGCAGGCTCACCCGGTCCCTCAAGCACCGTGACTGGGCGCGGGCCAAGCGCCAGGCCGACGAGGCCGCCGCTGGCCTTGCGGGGCTGGGGCTGAATGGTCGGAAGGACGCCGAGCCCGAGCCGCTCACGCTGGGAGCGCTTTTTGAAATCTACGGTGAGGAGGTGACGCCCACCAAGGCGAAGCGGACGCGGGAGCACGACAGGGTCGCCACGCGGATGTTCCTCGACTTCTTTGGATCGCAGCGAAGGCCTGAGACACTCTCCCGGCGCGACTGGGACCGCTTCATCCGCGAACGGCGAGCGGGCAGGGTCGGCCCGAGCGGGAAGCCCGTGTCGAACCGGATGATCGAATGCGACCTGAGGTTTCTGATCGCGGTCCTCAACTGGGCTGCCAGATCCCGGGACGAGCGGGGCCGCCTGCTTCTTGAGTCGAACCCGCTGAGGGGCCTGAAGACGCCCGTCGAGAAGAACCCGCTCCGGGTCGTGCTTTCCGACGAGGAGTACCGGGCGCTTCTGGAGGTGTCCCGCGAGGTGGACTGGCGGTTCCACGTCGCGCTCGTGGTCGCGCACGAGACCGGACACAGGATCGGCGCGATCCGCAAGCTGAGGTGGTCAGACATCGACGTCGGGGGCAGAACCATCCGGTGGCGTGCGGAGCACGAGAAGACCGGGTACGAGCACACCACGCCGCTGACCGACGAGGCGATCGCCGTCATCGAGGAGGCGCGGGAGCGGAACTCCGCCAGAGGCAACGCTCCGGTGCTGCCCTCAACGCAGGATCCCTCGGTGTTCGTCACGCGCTGGATGCTCGGCTACAGATGGCAGCAGGCCGAGAGGCTCGCCGGTCTGGAGTTCAAGCGGGGCAGAGGCTGGCACTCGCTGCGCCGCAAGTTCGCGTCCGACCTCATGGACCTCCCCCTCAAGGTCCTGTGCCAGCTTGGCGGCTGGAAGAACGCGAGCACGGTTCTGCGCTGCTATCAGCAGGCCGACGAGGGACAACTCAGGGAGGCTTTGGAAAGCCGCCGGAGGGTTCAGGCCTGAGAATCCCTCTAGCGGGAGTCAAACAGCGGGAATCCGGTCGACCGAACTTCCAAGTTCAACTGTTACAACAAGATCCCAACCTGCCTGCACCCGCCGGAACAGCGCATCCGACGCCGCCTCCACCGCCCGCATCAGCATCGCCCCGACCTCCGGCTCGAGCCGGCCCTTCACCACGTACATCCCGTCGCCGTCCACGAAGACCGAAAAGGTGCGACCGCGGCGCCGGGCCTGCTCGGCCGTCAGCTCGGCATCGCGCGACAACTTCTTCCACATGCGCACCGTCCGCTCCAGCTTCGCCGCCGAGCCCGCGCGCGCGAACTCGAGCAGCTCCGCCTCGCGCTCGGGGGTCGCAACCCGGGTGAGCGCCCGCACCTTGGCGTACGAGATGGTGCCGTGTTTCAGAGCGTCCGCGGTTTGAGGCAGGCGCTCGAGCGCGCGGGCGGTCCGCACCCGTTCGCGGGCCGTCCCGATCTTCGTGCCGGTCCTCCAGGCCAGCCATTCGGCGCAGGAGGAGTAGCCGCCGTCCTTCCACCCGCCCCGCCGGTCGAACTCGGCGATGAGGGTCATCATGCGCGCCTCGGCGGAGTTGATGCGGGCCGCCAATTCGGCGATGCGCTCGCCCAGCTTGCGGAGTTCGTCGTCGTCTCCCGAGGGCTCGGGACCGGACGGCGCAGGGTTGGCGTCGAGCCGGACACCCGTCGGTTCCCGCACCATCGCGGGCCCCGGAAAAGACCTTCGGCGAGCGTCGCAGAAGGAGTTCGCCGATGCGATCATCGGTCCTCCCAACGTGAAATTGGACAGTGACTTACGTACAAATATAACGCTGCCGAAATCGGCCTTTCAGGATGCCCTGTAGTGGCCGAAGCGGGGTTGGGAGACCTTCGAAGGAGGAAGCCGCCTGCGAATGCCGTCAGCGAGTCCTGCAGCGCCTCTGGCGGGCCAAGGCGGATGGCGTCTCGGAGTTCGCCACATCGCGGAACCCAGATTCGTCAATGGCAAAACGGGACAGCTGAATGTGACTTCGGGCCTTCCTGGCTTCGGCCAGCGGGGAGTTGCGATATCCGGGCGTGTCAATGGCAGAACGAGACACGCGCATGTGATTTCGGGACGCGGCGCGGGCGGGCATCGCCGACCCTTGACGCCCAATTCGGGACACGGCGCGGGCCGGCCTCCGACCCCTGGCGAACAACACCGCCAATGGCGTGCGACCGCCCGTCAATGGCAGAACGGGACACGCGCATGTGAATTCGGGACGCGGCGCGCGGACGTCCCCGATCCATTGACCCGACGACGGCCCAATGGGCTATCCTCCGCTGATGGCCCATCCCCTGTTCTACATCGGGGCCGCGCTCGTGGTC